>JAGOAO010000004.1:131581-137666 GCA_017983845.1 Sediminibacterium sp. | reverse complement strand
AATTAAAGAAATAGGATTTATTTAAGAACGAAAAAGAAATTGCATTATTGTCTATGTTTATTGAACAAAACTTTTCAAAAGAAAAAAGAGGCTGGTTAGAAGTGGTTTGCGGTAGTATGTTTAGCGGTAAAACCGAAGAGTTAATTAGAAGACTTAAAAGAGCTAGAATAGCGAATTTAAAAGTTGAAATTTATAAACCTGCTACAGACACAAGATACGATACGGTAAAAGTAGTCAGTCATGATGCGAACTCTATTCCATCTGTACCCATTGACCACGCAAAAAATATCTTATTACTTGCCGAACATGCAGATGTGGTGGGTATTGACGAAGCACAGTTTTTTGATGATGAAATTGTCCGTGTTTGCGAAACCCTAATCATGCAAGGAAAACGTGTCATTGTTGCTGGATTGGACATGGATTATATGGGCAAACCATTTGGTTCCATGCCTCAACTTTTAGCGATTGCAGATTTTATTACAAAACTGCATGCAATTTGTGTACAATGCGGACATTTAGCCAATATATCTCATAGAACTAGTGACGAAGAAGGCACTGTTGTGTTGGGCGAGAAAAATAATTATGAACCAAGATGTAGAATTTGTGCAGCAAAATAAGTCATACGTTGAATGAATACATCCATTAAAAATATCACCACGCTTTTAAAAAAAGACCTGCTTCTTGAATGGAGACAGCAGTATACTTTTTTTGGCATACTGATTTACTTAGCATCCACTACTTTTGTCATTTACTTGACAATGGGCTTACCAGAAGATAAAGTATGGAATGGCTTGTATTGGATTACACTCTTATTTATTTGTATTAATGCAGTGGCAAGAAGTTTCTTACAAGAAGGAAGAGGGCGCATGCTTTATTTTTACTCTATTGTAAGCCCCGTACATTTTATTTTCTCGAAACTGATTTTTAATAGTTTGTTAATGTGTGCGATGAGTGCATTGAGCTTAATGCTATTCATGGTGCTTCTAGGAAATCCATTAACACATATCCTTCTGTTTTTTGGATTGAGTTGCCTAGGTGGAATAAGTTTAAGTTTGGTATTTAGCTTTCTAGCAGCCATCGCTGCCAAGGCACAACAACCTTCTGCGATTATGGCTATTCTTGGCTTTCCATTAATTATTCCACAACTACTGTTATTAATGAAGATTGCGAATATCGCATTCTCTGATATCGTTCAAAACGGATTACCTCAACTGGTTGGATTACTAGTTGGTTTCGACCTCATGATCGTGGCACTCGCCTATATCCTTTTCCCCTTCCTCTGGAAGGATTAGAACTTCAAGTGTCTTACCGTCATGCCATCATTGATCAATTGTTTCAAGGATTCAATACCGAATGACAAATGACGCTCCACAAATTCTGCAGTCACTTTGCTATCACTTGCTTCTGTTTTAACCCCTTCTGGAACCATTGGAGAATCACTCACCAATAACAATGCACCTGTTGGTATTTTATTGTAAAACCCTACTGTAAAAATAGTAGCTGTTTCCATATCAATTGCATAAGCTCTTACTTTAGTTAAGTAGGCTTTAAAATCTTCATCATGCTCCCATACCCTTCTGTTCGTCGTGTAAACAGTACCTGTCCAATAGTCCACATTATTGTCTCTAATAGTAGTGGATATTGCTTTTTGTAAAGCGAAGGCTGGCAATGCAGGAACTTCTGGTGGAAAATAATCATTTGACGTTCCCTCACCTCTTAAGGCCGCTATTGGTAATATTAAATCGCCTACTTTATTTCTTCTTTTCAATCCTCCACATTTTCCTAAAAACAAAACTGCTTCTGGTTGTATTGCAGTTAATAAATCCATGATTGTTGCAGCACCTGGACTTCCCATACCAAAATTAATGATCGTGATGCCTTCAGCTGTAGCACATTGCATAGGTCGATCTTTACCAATGACTTCTACATTGTGTCTATCAGCAAACATTTTAACATAATTACTAAAATTGGTCAATAGGATATATTTACCAAACTGGTCTAAACTTGCCCCAGTATATCTAGGTAACCAGTTTTCTACAATTTCTTCTTTTGTTTTCATAAGCCTATCTTTGATCTAATAATTTTGTAAAAATACCATTTTTTTCTCAATCCATGATTTTAGTTGATTACCCTGCTTATGACTTTAAAGTCCAATCTATAAAAGGTAAAGACCAAATCTTTGATCCATGTAGGAAAAAATGGGTCGTGCTCACCCCAGAAGAATGGGTAAGACAGCACTTATTACAATACCTGATTCAGGTTTGCAAATACCCTGCCGAACTCATTGCAATTGAAAAAACGATTCAATTAGGTAGTTTAAATAAACGATTTGATATCCTGGTTTACCAGGGAGGAACTCCATGGATGATTCTAGAATGCAAAGAAGCAAACACACCCCTCTCAGAAAAAACAATCCTTCAATTGTTGCAGTACCAACAAGTACTAGATGCAACTTATTTAATTGCTTCGAATGGACATGAAACAATTGGGGCTGAAATAAAATTGGGGAAGCTGCACATGTTGCATCACTTCCCCAATTATGATCACCCGAATCTTTAAAAGACTAAGGGAAAATTCCTAATTCAGTATAAGAGGTCGCTACTTTGTTGATCGCACATACATAAGCTGCAGTTCTCATATCTGGAATAGATGGATTTGCATTCCAAATATCCATGATCTCTCTAGTTGCAGTGATCATTGTTTCTTCCAAGCCACTATGTACTAAATCAATTTCGTCTGGACCATGCGCAATCACTGCTCTTTCGGTCGCACTTACTTTTTTACCAGTCAATTCTTCAATCTGATGGATGATATTGATATTTGCATTTTCAGTAAAACGCTTTTCCAAACGACCGTATCTTACGTGACTTAAGTTTTTCAACCACTCAAAATAAGATACCGTTACACCACCCGCATTCAAGTACATATCCGGAATAACCAACACCCCATTCTTTGCTAAAATATCATCTGCTTCTGGAGTCAAAGGACCATTCGCAGCTTCTCCAATAATCTTCGCTTTAATCTTAGGCGCGTTGTTCTTATCAATTACATTTTCCAATGCAGCTGGAATTAAAATATCACAATCCATTTCCAATGCATCCGAACTCTTTTCAATATTGGTTGCACCAGGGAAATTCAAGATACTTCCTGTCGCTTTTCTGTGTTGGAATACTGCTTCTTCATCCAATCCATCTGCACAATAAATAGCCCCTTCGTATTCAGCAATTGCAATCACTTTTGCTCCATGTGATCTAAAGAATTTGGCAGAGAAATAACCCACATTACCCAAGCCTTGCACAATCACACGCTTGTTTTCAATTCCTACAGTAAGGCCTAATTTCTTCATTACATCTTCCATTAAACACACTTCTCTTACACCATAGAACACACCCAAGCCTGTCGCTTCTTTACGACCTCTTACTCCACCTAATGATACTGGCTTACCAGTTACACAACCTGCTGCATCAATTTCTCCTGGCTTCAAAGATTGATAAGTATCTACGATCCATGCCATTTCACGCTCTCCTGTTCCGTAATCTGGAGCTGGTACATCAATACCAGGGCCAATGAAATTTTTCTTCACCAACTCTGCAGTATATCTTCTTGTGATTTTTTCTAATTCATACGGGCTTAAAGTTCTAGGGCTAATTTTAATACCACCCTTACCACCACCAAACGGCACATTCACAATGGCACATTTGTAGGTCATTAATGCAGCCAATGCCATTACCTCATCCTGATTTACAGCCATGCTAAAACGAATACCGCCTTTACATGGAGATTTATGCTGAGAGTGTTGCACTCTATAGGCTTCAATTACTTCGATTCTGCCGTCATCCATCTTTACTGGAAAACGCATGCTGTAAATACTATTACATGCTTTGATTTGCTCTAATAAACCATTTTCCCATTGAGTGAATTTAGATGCTTTGTCGAAACTTTTTTCTACACTCTGAAAAAAACTGTACTCTGGTGTTGTTGACATATACTTTTATTTTTCTAGTTGTTTAATTTTTTTGTCTATTGAAGCTACATAAATAAAAAGACCAATCAGAACGATACATACTACTGCCATTACTAAGTAGATTTTACCATTCTGCAATAGGATACTTTGTTTTGCTGCTTCTTGTGTTTGTAATAAGGTGAACATATATTAATGTTTGTAATTGCTGAATTATAAAAGTCCTTCTTTTTTTAATTGAATCATTTGCACGCGAATTTTCAAGGTCGTAATCCAAACCCCTAATAATGTCCAACCAATCACTGCTGGATAAAACACTGTTCGCATATTCGCTGACATATCCTTTCCATTGATGCCTGGATTGCCATCACTACCCTGTCCTCCAGGATGTAAGGATTCAGTCAATCTTGGTAAAATCCAAAGTGTTGGAAATAACATGAAAAAAGAAAATACATTGTACACTGCAGAAAGTCTTGCTTTTTTTTCTGCATCTACTAAACTGCCTCTTAAAACGAAATAAGCAAAATAGATGAGTAAAGCGATTGCAGCTCCATTCTGTTTTGGATCTCCAACCCAAGGACTTCCCCATTGATAGTTGGCCCATAACGCTCCAGTAATGATGCCTAAGACACCAAAGATCAATCCCATAGCTGCGTAGGCTTGTGCATACACATCATGTACTAAATTAGAAGACCTCAAATATTTTATAGCATACACCAAGGATACAAATAGTAGGATCATCATGCCAAACCACATAGGCACATGAAAAAAGAAGTTTCGAATAGACTCCTGCATACGGTCATCCAACTTAGGAACTTTCACCAAGAAGCCATAGGTACAAGTGTACAAAAGCAAAATAAAAGACAAAACCTTCCACCAATTTTTATGCAGCATAGCTTCTTAATATTTAATCGATTAGCTCTAAAACTAACGGCTGTTTGGCAAAATTACAGCTTTTAGATTCCTAGCCTAATTTTTGAGCAAATCTTATATTGGCAAATTTACGGCGATTTTGTACATTTGCGTCCATAATTTTCATGCCGTAACATGAAGCGAACTGCCCCGTAAGGCTGTAGTAAACTTAATGTGGCTATCATTTTAAAATAGACACAAATGAAACTCTCCCAATTTAGGTATGACCTACCTTTAAACCTGATTGCCCAGTACCCCACAAAACGTAGAGAAGACAGTAGATTGATGGTGGTAAACCGTAAGAACGGTCACATGGAAAACCGTAATTTCTCTGATTTATTGGAGTATTATGATGACAAGGACGTATTTGTAGTGAATAACACAAAAGTGTTCCCTGCTAGAATGTATGGTCGCAAGGAAAAAACAGGTGCAAAAATCGAAGTATTCTTATTAAGAGAATTGAACAAACCCAACCGTTTATGGGATGTAATAGTTGATCCCGCAAGAAAAATTCGTGTGGGTAACAAATTGTATTTTGGAGAAAACGAAGAATTAGTAGCTGAGGTAATTGACAACACAACAAGCCGTGGTCGTACCATCCGTTTTTTATGGGAAGGTGACGACGAAGGGTTTAAAAAGATGTTAGAATTCTTAGGTGAGACACCATTACCAAAATACATTAAGCGTAAGCCTGATGAAGATGATAAAGAAAGATACCAAACAGTTTATGCAAAGCATGAAGGTGCTGTTGCTGCTCCAACTGCTGGATTACACTTTAGTAAAGAATTGATTAAGCGTTCAGAAATTTTAGGTATTCGTTTTGCAGAAGTAACCTTACATACAGGTTTAAGTACTTTCCGTCCAATCGAAGTGGAAGACTTGAGCAAACATAAAATGGATGCTGAATACTTTAAAATTGACGAAGAAGCTTGTAAGATCATCAATACTGCAAAAGAAAACGGTCGTCGTGTTTGCTCTATTGGTACAACAGCAATGCGTGCAATGGAAAGCAGTGTCACTGCTCAGCGTTTGTTAAAGCCTGCAGAAGGATGGACAAACCATTTCATTCACCCTCCTTACAATTTTAATATCGCAGATAGTTTAGTAACCAATTTTCACTTGCCTAAAACAAGTTTATTGATTATGTCTTGCGCATTCGCTGGTTATGAATTGGCAATGGAAGCGTATAAAAAAGCAATTAAAGATAAGTAC
>JAGOAO010000004.1:22151-131481 GCA_017983845.1 Sediminibacterium sp. | reverse complement strand
ATGGAAGCGTATAAAAAAGCAATTAAAGATAAGTACAGATTCTTCTCTTATGGAGATGCGTTATTATTTATTTAATTTTAGTAGAACTAAAAATTAAATAAATAATACTCAGTATGATTTTTTGGGTGTTGATCTAATTAATTTTAGTAGAACTTAAAAAGGTCAGATAATTTATCTGACCTTTTTTTATTGAACCACTTTTTCAAGCAATTCGTCCAATATAGTTCACTATAAATTGAACAAGCCTTTGTTGATCAATTGCAAAGTCTTGGTCTTGTAAGCACTTGGTAATAACAAACTAATATTGTGTGCACTACCCCCATAACTTACCATGGTTACAGGAACCTCATCAATCGCATTGAATAATTTTTTCAAAATAGAATCGGTTTTAGCAATCTCATTTCCGACAATAGATACAATCGTTTGACCTCTTTCAATTTCTACAGAAGCAATATTGCTTAACTCTGCAATGATTTCATCTAAATGTGTATCACTATCAATAGTGACAGATACCGCTACTTCAGAAGTGGTAATCATGTCAATGGGTGTCTTGTATTTTTCAAATACTTCGAATATTTTTCTTAAAAATCCATAAGCCAATAACATTCTTGTGCTTTTTATTTTCACAGCAATGATATCATCTTTTGCAGCAACAGCTTTCACCCCAACAGTGCCTGCCTCTTTCTTAATGACAGTTCCAGCTGCAGTGGGCTCCATGGTATTTAACAACTTCACAGGAATATTCTCTTGCTGTGCTGGCCAAATACAAGTTGGATGTAAAATTTTTGCACCGAAATAGGCTAACTCAGCGGCTTCATCAAAACTCAATTGTTCAATCGCTACTGTTTTTTCTACAACTCTTGGATCGTTATTGTGCATGCCATCAATATCTGTCCAGATTTCACAAACGGATGCATGTGTAGCTGCTGCAATTAATGAAGCGGTATAATCACTTCCTCCTCTTTTTAGATTATCTACTTCCCCTTTTGCGTTACGACAAATATATCCTTGGGTAACAAAAATCTTTTTAGTTGGATGATTCGCCAACACCGTTTTTAGTTTTTCTTGAATCAACGCTAAATCTGGTTCTTCATTTTGATCCAATCGCATAAAATCCAAAGCAGGTAATAAAGCATGTTCAATTTTAGCTTGTTCTAAAAATAAAGAAAACAATTTGGTGCTCATCAACTCTCCTTGTGCTAAAATATCTTTATTCAATGCATCACTCAAAGAAATTTTTTGTGTGATTCTTAAGAATTCAAAATGTTCATTGATCATTTCTTTTGCTCTTGCATTCAGTGCGGCATCTTGTAATAGATCGTTTACAAAATTTTGATAATGATTTTCTAGGGTTGCTATTTTTTCACTTGCGCCCTGTTTATCTGCTGCTGCTAAACGATTGCTTATTTCTACTAAAGCATTGGTTGTTCCACTCAATGCGCTCAATACCACCATCACTGGCTCATCACCTGCAGTAATCAATGCTGCAATCTGACGCATTCTCTCTGGCTTACCAACACTGGTTCCGCCGAACTTCATTACTTTCATACCATCTCTATTTAAAGGATCACTTTATTATTGTATCAATCAAAGGTAATTAGAAAACCGATGAACAGCTGTTAGCTCTTCGCTTCAAAAGACAAATCCATTTTTTTTGCCAATGCTGCTAAATCTGTTTGCACCGCCAGCACCAATGGGATGCCATTTTGCATGCGCATTGTTTCCATTGAACGTTCTATATCCCCTGCAACATAGACTTGATCATGTCCCTCTGCAGGTGTTGCATTTCGGAATCGATTCAACCAAAGATCCATATTGGATTTAAAATCTGCTGCTGGTCTAAATGCATCAATACGCATGGCTCCAATAAAATGCCCTAGCCCTTCCCCCGGCATATTTTCTGGCATGGGAACATAGGCTGGAAAAGGGGGTGCCCATGGACCAAAACTAGCTCCACTTAAAACCGCAGAAAAAATATCTACTATAGATCCTAAAGCATATCCTTTATGACTGCCCTGTTCTTTCTCGGATCCCAATGGCAATAATGCGCCACCTTTTTTTAAGATACTAGCATCCTTTGTCGCTTTCCCAGAAGCATCCTGCGCCCATCCCAATGGGATGTCTGTATTGTTTCTTTGTGCTATTTCTAATTTACCATTCGCAGCTGTGGTGGTTGCAAAGTCTGCAACAAATGGAGCCTCTTTTCCCGCAGGTATCGCTACTGCGATGGGATTGGTTCCTAATAATTTCTCCGCTGAATAAGTAGGCGCAACTAATGCACTTGCATTGGTCATGGCCATACCAATCATCTCTTGATCTAATGCCATCATTGCATGATAGCCTGCTATACCAAAATGATTGCTATTTTTTACACTCACCCAACCCGTTCCCACCTGCTTCGCTTTCTCCATCGCTATTTCCATTGCTCTAGGCGCAACAATCAATCCCAGTCCTCTGTCACCGTCAATCACAGCAGTAGAGGGCGTTTCATGCACTATTTTGATATTCGGGGTAGCATTGATCCTGCCCACTTCCCATAATCTTACATAACCCACCAACCTAGCGATACCATGACTATCAATGCCTCTTAAATCGGCAGACAATAAAACTTTAGTCGCTAAAGCAGCGTCTGATTCGGAACAACCCATCTTTAAAAAAACAGCTTCAGCAAATGCAGCAAGTTCTTGGTAGGTATAATGATTATTTGATTGCATGGCACAAATTTACAAATAAAAAGGGTGTACTGTTCAGTACACCCTTTGATCTATCGCTAAAAATCATTTTTTAGAATGGTAAGTCGTCCATTGCTTCTCCACCCGCTGTTGGTTGTGGATTGTAGCTTGGAGCTGGACTTGATTCTCCGCCATAACTTGGTTGTTCTCCACCGGCTCCTCCTGAAGGCTTGGCACCTAATAATTGTACAGAAACTATTCTTAATGTTAAAGAAGCCCCTTGGCGACCATCTGCAGTAGTATAAGATCTAACATCTGGTGTTCCTTCTACATATACTTGTGTACCCTTCTTTAAATAAGGTGCTACTGCTGTACGATCTGTCCAATAAGAACAGTCCACCCAAGTAGTTCTGTCTTTTTGTACCCCTTGCGCATCCTTATATTTCTCTGTATGCGCGACGTTGAAATTGATCACGGACTTACCGTTGACGTTATTCACTACAGCGTCCTTGCCTAAATTTCCGATGACTTGTAACTTTATCATATTCGTATATTTTAACTTTCTAAGACAATGAAGGTAGTAATTTTTTGTTACTTTTGTGCCAAGCCAACTTTTAACTGGCCACCGAAATATGAGCAAAAAAGGAAAAGTATTGGTCGCTATGAGCGGCGGAATAGACAGCACAGTCGCTGCATTACTCTTACACAACGAAGGATATGAAGTAGTAGGTATTACCATGAAAACATGGGATTACTCCACCAGCAATGCCAATGGCAAAGAAACTGGGTGTTGCAATATCGATTCATTTAACGACGCTAGGATGGCGGCCGTAAACAACGGATTCCCACATTATATATTAGATATTAGAGACGAGTTTGGTGACTTTGTCATCGAAAATTTTGTGGAGGAATATTTAGCAGGTAGAACTCCCAACCCATGTGTGATGTGCAATACGCATATTAAATGGCGTGCCTTATTAAAAAGAGCAGATGCATTGGGATGTGATTTTATTGCCACAGGCCATTATGCGAAAGTGCGTCAACATACCAACGGGCGTTATGTCATTTCAAAAGGATTGGATGAAACCAAGGACCAAAGCTATGTGCTATGGGGTGTGGATCAAGACTTATTAAAGCGCACCATCCTTCCACTAGGCGGGATGCATAAAAAAGATATCAAGCAAATGGCCATTGATATGGGCTATCCAGAACTCGCTAAAAAAAGCGAGAGCTATGAAATTTGCTTTGTACCTGATAATGATTATAGAGGGTTCCTAAAACGTCGTGTAGATGGTTTAGAAGAAAAAGTAAATGGCGGATGGTTTGTAGATACCAAAGGAAAAAGATTAGGAAAACATAAAGGCTATCCATTTTATACTATCGGTCAAAGAAAAGGTTTGGAATTAGCCATGGGCCATCCTGTCTACGTTACAAACATTGATCCTATCAACAATGTGGTAGTGATTGGTGAAGAATCAGATTTAGACAAGAACGATATGCTAGTCGCTAAAATGAATTGGATCAAGTACGATCATTTACCAGAGAGCATGGAATTGATGGCTAAGATCCGTTATAAAGACAGTGGTGCTTTGTGTCAACTATCCCATACTGACAATGGCGTGCAAGCAAGATTTTACGAAAATGTAAAAAGTATTGCGCCAGGACAAAGTGCTGTATTCTACGAAGGTGACGATGTTGTTGCTGGTGGTATTATACAGAGCGGCGTTTTAATATAGCACCAAATAGCGTATCCGCTTGTTGTGTATAACCTTTAAAATAACGTTGTTCAATTAATTCGAATTGACCTTGTGCAAGAATGGCTTCCACATGTGCTTCATTTTCTGCTGCATACACAGAACAGGTTGCGATTAAAAGATGCCCCTCTAATTTTACAGTAGGTAAAATATTTTCAATGATCTTAGATTGTAATTGCGTGTAGCTATTTAGATTTTCTTTTTTGAAAAAAGCAATTTGCTCCGGTGTCCTACCCCATGTGCCTGAACCAGAACATGGCAAATCTGCAAATACAAAATCAAAAGGTTTCTTGATTTCAAAGGGATGCGTTAAGTCTATCACTTGCACACTAGCTGGACGAATGCCTGCTTCTTGCAAACGCTTGTCTGCATTGAACAGTATACTTTCTCTTACATCCGATACATGCATTCGAATATTTTCCATGGTATCAAACATCAAAATTGTTTTACCACCACTTGCTGCACAAGCATCCCAAACCTGAATAGGTGTTTCCATACTGGTTGGAACATGGCTTAATAATTCAGCTAAAGCCTGCGAATTTAAATCTTGTATCACTGCTTCTTTATTCAGTGCCAATACATTTTGTAAGGAAGTGGTATTGGAAAAGGCAAAGCAATCTTCATTGACCTCGGTATATTCAATAGCTGCTGCCTGTAAAGCCGCAACCACTTTTTCTTTTTGCCAAGGTCTGATACGTATGAATAATAAAGGTTGTATCGTATGTGATTGGATAAATTCAAGGATGTCAATTTCCTTTGAAATAGCTTCTTGTAATGGGAAATGAGCATGCATGGTTCTAAAATGCGCATAACAAAATGCACTAATACTTTTGCGATCCCTACTCCCATGTTTTTTATTCGCAGCAAAATACTTTTTTAAATAGGCAGCCAAAGGCTCAGGGCCTTGATAAGCAGCGATTAACTTTTGAGCAATTTCTTGATGTTGATTTTGATGCGTCATACTATAAAAAAGGAAGTCATGTTTTGCATGACTTCCTTTTACTTATTTTTCTAAAAATTATAATTCTAATAAACTTGCTACTGGATCTTTAGCAATCAATAAAAGTGCTGGATTTTCTAACAACTCTTTTACGCGTACTAAGAATCCTACACTCTCTCGTCCATCGATGATTCTGTGATCATAGCTTAAAGCTAAATACATCATTGGTAAAATTTTAACTTCCCCATTCACTGCCATTGGACGATCTTGAATTTTGTGCATTCCTAAAATAGCAGATTGAGGAATATTGATAATAGGTGTACTCATCAAACTTCCAAATACACCACCATTGGTGATGGTGAATGTACCACCCGTTAATTCATCAGCAGTTAATTTGCTATCTCTTGCTTTACCAGCCAATTCAATTACTTTTTTCTCAATACCTGCCATGCTTAAGCTTTCCACGTTTCTGATTACAGGCACTGTTAAACCTCTTGGGGTACTCACAGCAATACTGATATCAGCATAGTCATGGTACAATAATTGATCGCCATCAATAAATGCATTTACCGTAGGCCATTCTGTTAAAGCGATTGCACAAGCCTTAGTAAAGAAACTCATAAAACCTAGATTCACGCCATGTGCTTCCTTAAACTTATCCTTGTATTGCTTTCTTATTTGCATAATGCCTGTCATGTCTACTTCGTTGAAAGTAGTTAACATAGCAGTTGTATTTTTTGCCTCTACTAAACGACGGCTAATAGTTTTTCTAAGGTTAGACATTTTCTCTGGACGTACATTGCGAGAGAATAATTCTTGACCAGCAAACTGAATCTTACCTGGATTGTTTAAAGCATCTAATACATCTACTTTAGTAATCTTTCCAGCAAAACCACTTGCTTTAATTTGATTGGTATCTACTTTCTTGTCTGCGATTATCGCTGCAGCAACAGGCGTTGCTTTCACATTATTTGGCACACTCGTTACAGGAGCAGAAGAAGTCGTTGAAGCCGCAGGTGCTGCTGGGGCTGGAACTGGCTCTGCCTTTGGTGCTTCACCAGCTGGCTTAGCTGCTGTTTCATCAATATCCGCTAAGATATCACCGATTAAAATACTATCTCCCTCTGTTGCTTTATGATGCAAAGTACCCGCTTGTTCAGCGTTCACCTCGAATGTTGCTTTTTCACTTTCTAACTCCGCAATTACTTCATCGCGATCTACCCAAGCACCTTCTGGCTTAGTCCACTTTAACAAAGTTACTTCTGTGATAGATTCTCCTACTGTAGGTACTTTAATCGAAATCATGTTTTAATATTTTAGATAGAAAACGCAGTTGTTATTATTTCATTTTGTTCTTTCGCATGTACTTTAGCGTAACCAGTTGCTGTTGCAGCACTTGCTTGTCTACTAATTACACCGTACTTAATCGCCTTTAAATTCATTTGCAAGAAACTTGCAGCACCCATATTCAAAGGTTCTTCTTGTACCCAGAACCAAATTGCTTTACCATATTTTTGATAGAGTGCAGTAATTTGCTGTGTAGGCAATGGATACAATTGTTCTAAACGTACAATTGCGATATCATTTCTTTGTTCTGTCTTTTGTCTTTCTGCCATTTCGTAATAGATCTTACCAGAGCAGAACAATACTTTCTTAACGTCTTCTACTTTTTGTACAAATGTATCGTCAATCACTTCTTGGAATCCACCTTTTGTAAGATCAGCAATAGGACTGAATGTGGCCGGGCTTCTTAAATTTGCTTTAGGAGAGAAGTTGATCATTGGTTTTCTGAACGACCATGTCAATTGTCTTCTCAATGCATGGAATAAATTGGCAGCAGTGGTTACATTCGTAATGATCATATTGTTTTCCGCACACAATTGTAAGTAACGCTCTAAACGGGCACTACTATGTTCTGGACCTTGACCTTCATATCCGTGTGGTAGTAACATCACCACCCCATTTTGACGTTGCCATTTTTGTTCACCCGCTGCAATAAATTGATCGATGATGGTTTGTGCACCATTGGAAAAATCTCCAAACTGTGCTTCCCAAACCACCAATGCATCTGCGTTCGCTAATGCATAGCCATATTCAAAACCAAGCACACCATATTCACTCAATAATGAGTTGTAAATTCTAAATGGTTGTTGTCCTTCCGCCACTTGATTCAAACGGTTGAATTGCTCATTGGTATTTTCATCTACTAACACTGCATGACGATGACTAAATGTACCACGCTTTACATCTTGACCACTCATACGAACCGTCTTGCCATCTGCTAATAAAGAGGCATAAGCCATCAATTCACCAGTCGCCCAATCTATCTTTTGTTCTGCTTCGTATAATTTTAATTTCTCTTGAATTAATTTATCTACTTTTTTCAACGGCGTAAAACTTGAAGGCCATTTCATTAAAGCATCAAAAATTGATTTTGCTTTTTCTGCAGGGATCGCAGTGGATGGTGAGCTTTGGAAATCTTCGTTGGTTGCTTTGCGCATTGCTTGCCAAGCCAATTCTGGTGCTTGGTATTTGTAAGGCAATGGATGTTGTTTTACCTCGTCTAATCTAGCTTGCAAATCGGACCAGAACTTCTTCTCCATTTCCTTTGCCAATTCCTGTGCACTCGCTTCTCCATTTTGTAATAGACATTCAACATAAGCTTCTCTTGGATTCTTATGTTTTTCAATTAAACTATACAATTGTGGTTGTGTATACTTTGGATCATCTCCTTCGTTGTGGCCATGTTTTCTATAACATACCATGTCAATGAAAATATCACTCTTATAGAGTTGTCTGTAAGTTGTTGCAATTTGAACTGCTTTGACTACCGCTTCTGCATCGTCACCATTCACATGCAATACAGGCGCTTGCACCATTGCTGCAATAGATGTACAATAGTTCGCACTTCGAGCATCATCAAAATCTGTCGTGAATCCAATTTGATTATTGATTACAAAGTGAATGGTTCCTCCTGTTTTGTACCCATTCAATTGGCACATTTGTAAAACTTCATATACAATACCTTGCCCTGCTACAGAAGCATCTCCATGAATGAGGATCGGCAAGATTTTAGATAAATCAGAATTGTACAATACATCTGCTTTAGCGCGCGCAAATCCTAAAACAACCGGATCTACTGCTTCTAAGTGAGATGGATTAGGCATCAATTTAAGATGCACTTTTTTATTGTTAAACGTATTGACTTCAGATGAATAACCCATATGGTATTTGACGTCTCCACTACCCATGGTTTGATCCAACACTGCAGTACCTTCAAATTCACTAAATATTTGCTCATAGGTTTTGCCCATGATATTTGCAAGCACATTCAATCTTCCACGGTGCGCCATACCAATCACTACTTCTTCTACACCATGTTCACCTGCTGTGTTCACAATCGCATCTAATGCTGCAATCGTAGACTCACCCCCTTCTAAAGAGAAACGCTTTTGACCAATATATTTTGTGTGTAAGAATTTTTCAAAAATGACTCCTTGATTTAGTTTTTCAAGGATATGTTTTTTCTGATCTAATGAAATAGGTTGACTGAATTTATTTTCCAACTCGTTGGTTAACCAATCTACTCTTTGTTGATCAGAGATATACTTAAACTCGACACCCACATTGTGTGCGTATGTTTTTTGTAAATGCGCTAGAATATTTTTTAAAGTCGTTGCGCCTAATCCAATGATTGAGCCTACTTGAAATGTCTTTGTTAAATCAGCGTCTGACAAACCAAAGAATGCTAAATCTAAATTAGCCCCTCTGTCTTTACGCGTACGAATTGGATTGGTCGTTGCAATCAAATGCCCTTTGTTTCTATAACCCAATATCAAACGATACACTTTTATTTCGTTGGCCCAATCCGCACTTACATTAGATACGGTGGTTGCAGTACCTTGTGCAGGTGCTACTGTTCCATTTTGCATGGCAAAATCGAAACCCTCAAAAAATTTAATGATATCTGGGTCTACTGATGCTGGATCAGTTAAAAATTGTTGGTACAAACCTTCTATAAAGGCTGGATGGGAGTTGGTGATGTAGGTGAAATCCTTCATTGTATATCCTTTCGTTTATTTGTCGAAACAAGGTTTGCAAATATCGGTTTAAATGATTGATTAATAAAGTAAAATGCGCTAAAAATCTCTGTTTAATTTTGTTCTTCGCAGATCAAAATTTGTGTGTTTTAAAGTAGATTCGGGTATTTATGCTCAAATAATCAAAAAAAGCCATTTTAAGCACATTTTAACTGATTGATTATCAGCTTATTATATTGAATTTTTATTTTTTTTCATTTTAATTTTAAATATTTGCGCAAGTCCCTTACCTTTGCCCTCCTGAAAATTAATTAGTACATGGCAAATCATTCGGCTACCAAAAAAGATGTAAGACAAGCAACTAAACGTCGCGATAGAAACCGTTATTATGGTAAAACTACACGTAACGCTATTCGTGATTTAAAGACAATAGAAGAACAAAAAGCTTACGACGAGAAATTACCAACAATCGTTTCTCAAATTGATAAATTAGCAAAGCGTGGAATCATCCACAAAAACAAAGCTGCTAATTTAAAGAGCAAGCTAGCTAAGCACGTTGCTGTTAAGCAAGTGGTTAAGAAGAAGTAATTGTTTACGCTCATCGAGCGTCAAGAACTTATATTTAAATCCTGCCTTTAGGGGCGGGATTTTTTTTGTCCCCACCCCTATGTGAAATACTCGCTTTCATAGAGATACATTTTCCTTGTATCTTCGCGCTATGACTGAAAAAATTATCATCCTAGATTTTGGTAGCCAGTATACACAGTTAATTGCTCGTGCAGTTAGAGAAGCCAATGTATATTGCGAGATTCAACCCTTTCACACAGCAATTGAGTTTGATGAAAGCCTAAAAGGGGTCATTTTAAGTGGTTCCCCAGCCAGTGTGAACGAAGATGAAGCGCCTAATGTGGATATTGCAGCTATTTTAGCCAAATTACCGTTGTTAACGATCTGCTATGGTGCTCAATTGAGTGCTAAGAACTTTGGCGGTAAAGTAGAAAAGTCGAATAAACGCGAATACGGCCGTGCCCAATTGCGTATTCAGAAAGACGATATCATATTTAAAAATATTGCAGACAATAGTCAGGTTTGGATGAGCCATAGCGATTCCATTACGGTTTTACCTGAAAATTTTGAATTATTGGCCGATACCGATAGTATCCCAGTTGCAGGATTTAGGAAAAAGGCCGACCAAGGTCATAGCCTCCACGGTTTCCAATTCCATCCAGAAGTTTACCACTCTACAGAAGGCAAGACCATGATCCGCAATTTCTTGGTGGAGATTTGTGGATGTAGCCAAAACTGGACCCCTGCCTCTTTTGTGAATGAGACAGTCGCTCAGTTAAAAGAACAGATTGGAGAAGGTCATGTAATCATGGCTTTAAGTGGCGGTGTAGATAGTACCGTTGCAGCAACTTTAATTCATAAAGCCATCGGCAATCGCCTTCATGGCATTTTTGTAGACAATGGGGTTTTAAGAAAAGACGAGTTCCAACAGGTACTTGACATGTACAATAAGATAGGATTGAACGTCAAAGGCATTGACGCAAAGGACATGTTCTATGATGCCTTAGCAGGTAAATCAGACCCCGAAGAAAAGCGTAAAATAATAGGAAAACTATTTATAGATGTATTTCAAATAGAAGCTTCTAACATGTTGGAAGCCAAGTTTTTAGGTCAAGGAACGATTTATCCAGATGTGATTGAAAGTGTGAGTGTTCATGGACCTTCACAGACCATTAAATCACACCATAATGTGGGTGGCCTACCAGACACTTTACACCTTAAACTAGTGGAACCATTGCGTAGTTTATTTAAAGACGAAGTACGTAAAGTAGGACTTGAACTTGGGATACCGGCAGATATGATCCAAAGACACCCTTTCCCTGGACCAGGACTAGCAATCAGAATATTAGGGGATATTACACCTGAAAAAGTAGACTTATTACAAAGAGCAGACGCTATTTATATCAATGGATTGAAGGAATTTGGATTATATGACAAGGTTTGGCAGGCTGGAACCATCCTTTTACCTGTTAAAAGCGTTGGCGTGATGGGTGACGAACGAACTTATGAGTTCACAGTAGCACTTAGGGCTGTTACTTCGGTAGACGGCATGACAGCAGATTGGGCACACTTACCCTATGAGTTCTTAGCGCATATGAGTAATTCTATCATTAACCAAGTAAGAGGTATCAACAGAGTGGTTTATGATATTAGCAGTAAACCTCCTGCTACCATTGAGTGGGAATAAGCCAAAAATTTGGGGATAAATTACCTCTAATTTAATATTAATAAAAATGGGTTAATTCATTATATATCAATGAATTAACCCATTTTACTTTAAGCGACTATTGCTAGTTCAGTTTCTTCTGTATAGAAGTGATTTGATCCTGCAAAGTATTGACTACACCTGCCAATTGATCTACATTCCACATAGGCTGAGCACCTGCTTTGTGAATAATATAAACAGCCTTCCAAACCTCCACAATATCTTTCGTATTTACTTGATATGGCTCATATAAAGGATTGTCACTCAATAAAGTAAGTCTTTCTCCAATGGTATCACTTGAACGGTCATCATTGGTAATAATACGCTTATAGACCACCCCATCCGTATTGGATATTACAATATAGGTATTGCTACTTTTTACGTCTTTAAGGCTTGCCACACGCTCACCCACAATCACACTACCACTTGGAGTTGGCAACATACTATCTCCCACGATCTCAAATGCGCGGTATTCACCTGGCGCCAACATAGGCAGGGTGAACGTATTAAGTTCGTCAATAAATTCTGGGTCAGCATATCCAGCCAAATAACCTGCAGCTGCTTTCACCGGAACAAATGAAACAATCGCTGCACTATTCGAACTATCCGTTTTAAGTGAACGACGGCGCTCTAAATAAGATCCCCCCATATTGTATCCCTGGTTCAAGTCAAATTCTTCCATCTGAGACAAGTCTTGGAATAAGAACACTTCTAGGCTAATATTAAACAAAGCACAAATGGCTTCCTGTACTTCTAATCTTGGTTCAGCCCTGCCTTCCTCATAAGCCCCCACTAAAGAACGCTTGATTTGAAGTTGGTTGGCTAACTCCTCCTGAGTCCAATCACGTTGCTTTCTGATGAATTTTAAATTCTTTCCTGCGTATGACATAACTAATTATTTTAGTGCAATTTACTAATTATTTTAGTTTTTCCAAATTATTTTAGCAATTTCTTTTTTTTGAACAGATTATGCCTTCTTGGTAACTTGCAGTATGGCTAAAATAGTTGCAACAAAAAAAGCCTCCACTAAAAAGGAGCAACCGGTAATTTTAATAACAAACGACGACAGTATCACTGCACCGGGTATCCACGCGCTTGTGAAATCAGTTAAGGGATTAGGTAAAGTGGTGGTGGTCGCACCAGATAAACCACAAAGTGGTATGGGTCATGCCATTACGCTTGGCCAACACCTCAGATTGACCAAATTTCATTGGGCTGACGACCCCACTGTGGAAGCTTATTCTTGTAGCGGCACACCTGTTGATTGTGTGAAATTGGCAGTTGACAAGGTGTTGCACCGCAAACCAACCATCTGTTTAAGTGGTATCAACCACGGAGCCAACCACTCTATTAATGTCATTTATTCAGGGACCATGTCTGCGGCTTTGGAGGCTTCTATCGAAAGCATCCCAAGTATTGGCTTTAGTTTATTAGACTTGAGTATTGAGGCAGACTTTTCTGCAGCAGCCCATTTTGCGCGCATCATTGTTGAACATGTATTAGCAGACAAGAAATTGGATAAGCACTTATGTTTGAATGTGAATATTCCAAAAGTGGAGACCAAGATGATTAAAGGCATAAAGATGTGTAAACAAGCTTATGCTAAATATGATGAAAAATTTGTTGAGCGCACAGACCCTCATGGTAAAAAATATTACTGGCTTACAGGTGAATTCGTGAACTTTGACAAGTCTAAAGACACGGATGTATGGGCACTAAAAAATAATTACGTGAGCGTGGTTCCAGTTCAATTCGATCTGACCAACCATGCTTTGAAAGCGCAATTAAGCAAAAAATGGAAATGGTAAACCAATGCAATTAGAGAAAGACAATTATATACTAGGTGTATTCATAGGACTTGCACTCCCCTTTTTAGGATTCGCAGGATTCTACCAATGGAAATTTAGCATGTTGCCCCTACAAACCTTTTTAGATTTATTGGCAAGTCAAAAATCCATTCTATCCGCCATGATCAGTGTGTCACTTTTATTGAATGCGGCTGCGTTGACTTTCTTTTTCCAAAAACAAATTGACAAGACAGCCAAGGGCATCTTTTTTACCACCTGTATTTATGCAATAGCCGCTATTGCAGCAAAATGGTTTTTATAAATGAAATATTACATCATTGCTGGCGAAGCTAGCGGCGACTTACACGGTTCTAATTTGATTAAAGCCATCTTAAAGAACGATCCTGCTGCACAAATTCAATGTTGGGGTGGCGAACTCATGCAAGCCGCGGGAGGCAAGTTGGTGAAACATTATCGCAGTCTTGCCTTTATGGGTTTTGTTGAAGTGCTTTTAAATTTGCGTACAATCCTTTCGAATATTAGTTTTTGTAAAAAAGACATCACAACATTTGAACCGGATATTTTAATCTGCATCGATTATCCTGGATTCAATTTACGCATTGCTAAATGGGCTAAAGCAAAAGGCATGAAAGTGGTTTATTTTATTGCACCTCAAGTATGGGCATGGAAAGAAAATAGGGTGCCCGCTATGCGTGCTTCTATAGATCGTTTGATGTGCATCCTCCCTTTTGAAAAAGCCTATTTTAAAGATAGATGGGATTGGGAAGTAGATTATGTAGGACATCCTTTGATGGAAGTGATGGATGCTTTGGAAACCTTACCCCATCCCCTGCAACATTTACAAAATCAGCAAGTGATTGCCCTTTTACCAGGCAGTAGACAACAAGAGATTCAAAAAAAATTACCCATCATGCTGTCTGTTGCAAAAGAATTTCCAATGGAACATTTTGTGGTCGCACAAGCACCAGGCATTGATGCAGTTTGGTTTAATACTCTGATTCCGAACATACCGAATGTGCATGTGGTTGCTGCAAACACCTACGCAATTTTACAACATAGTAAAGCGGCATTGGTCACCAGTGGTACTGCTACTTTAGAAACCGCTTTATTGAATGTACCAGAGATTGTTTGTTACAAAGGCAACGCTATTACACTAGCCTTAGCAAAACGATTTGTGAAGATTAAATTTATTGCTTTGGTGAATTTAATCATGGATAAAGAAGTGGTAAAAGAATTGATTCAAGAAGATTTAACCACCAAAAATCTTTCCATTGAGTTAAAGAAACTATTGCAAGATCCTACAAGGCAAGCTGCAATCAAAGCAGATTACGCAGCATTAAAACAAGCACTCACTACTGGGGAAAAAGCCACCGAAGTTGCTGCTGGTATAATTCAAGAAGAATTGAATCAAAAATAAATCCCCCCGTCTTTATTCAAATTATTTTACTTTAACAAAGGCAGAATAAATACCCTGAACAAAGTAAATAATATCGCGAAAATAAAAACCAACAATGAAATGCGGTTCATACCATGCATGTATTTCATCCACTGTGTCCTTGGTTGATTTGGATCCCTTTTCTTAATAAATAAGTACTCTCCAAATTGTCTTAAAATACCCATAGTGTAAAAATTAGATTGTAAATAGATGTTGTAAATATTTATGCTTGGCTATGTAACCAATCTTTTAAATGTGCTGTAATTTGTGCCGTTTCAATAATGAATCCATCGTGTCCATACATAGAATCTATGGCTACCAAAGTGGCTTGAGGCATATGCGCTTTCATGAATTTTTGTTCATCCAAAGGACATAGAATATCACTATTGATCCCAATAATTAATGTAGGTATTTGAATGGATGCCAAAGTGGCCATCAAATCTCCCCCACGTTTGCGGGCAAGGTGGTGACTGTCCATTGATTTAGTTAACAACCAATAACTATAAGCGTTAAATCTTTTAACTAATTTATCGCCTTGATAATTGATATAAGAAGATGCTTTAAAATCGTCTATTTTTTCTGGATCGGCATCGGTTTGTTTTTCTTGGTAGATACCATAGTTGCGATACGTCAACATCCCTATCGCCCTTGCTGCTTTCAATCCTTTGGCTCCTGCATTGGGTTTTGCTTCCTTCCAAGTACAATCCGCTTCTATCGCCAATCTTTGTGCAGTATGAACGGCTACACCCCATGCACTTTCAGAAGGAGATGTGGCAATCAAAAACATTTTTTGAATCACAGTGGGTTCCATCACAGCCCATTCTAAAGCCTGGTATCCTCCCATACTTCCTCCTAATAAAAGGTCTATTTTTTCGATGCCTAAATGTTGTCTTAATAAAATATGGGCATTCACCATATCACGAATCGTGATGGTTGGAAATTGATCAAAACGGATGGATGCATCTAGATCGGCTACACTCAAAGGGCCCGTTGATCCATAACATGAACCAATGATGTTCGCACAAACGATGAAATAATCATTGGGGTTAACTATTGCATCCTCCCCCACAAAGCCCTTCCACCAATCAGCCACATCTGAATTAGCCGTTAGCGCATGACAAACCCAGGCTACTTTTTTACCTGGCGTATATTCCCCATAATAATGGTAGGCTATTTTGAGCTTGGGCAAACTAATACCACATTCAAGGGTAAAAGGTTGATGGTATTTATAGATGACTGGGTCCATTTTATCGCTTTCTTGTGCCAACTAAGTGGCTATTTGAATTACCTTTGCAAAGGTACAATATTTATAATTCCTATACACGAACCAATTAAATCCTATGGCAACCATTACACTAAAACGAATCGACAATGATTATCAGTTTGAAACCATTGACGAAGCAGGACAAATCATGAATATGGATATCCCCGAAGATCAAGGTGGTCATGGTAAAGGGGTTAGACCTATGCAAGCTTTATTGAGTGCATTAGGTGGATGCAGCGGCGTGGATGTAGTGATGATTTTGAAAAAGCAAAAGGAAACATTGGACCATTACGAGATGGTGATTACTGGAGAAAGAGCTGTTGGGAAAGAACCTGCTTTATGGGAAACAGTTCATATTGTTTTCAAACTTAAGGGCTCCATGACCAAAGAAAAAGCAGAGAAAGCTTGTGCTTTGTCTATTGATAAATATTGTTCTGTAGCAGCTACATTAAGAGCAGCTGGCGCAGTGATTACTTGGGAGGTTGAAATTTTATAATTTTTTATAGCGCATTCATGAAACACGATCAGTCTAAATTAATTCGTACACAAATAGAAAGAACTGCAGAGGGCGAACATTCAAGTCCTTTATTTTTAACCAGTAGTTTTTGTTTTGATGAAGCAGAGAGCATGCGTGCCGCATTTGCAGATGAATCAGATGACAATATTTACAGTCGTTTCTCTAACCCGAATGTGCAAGAATTTGTAGATCGTTTAGCGGTATTAGAACATGCAGAAGCAGGCTTTGCTACAGCAAGTGGAATGAGTGCTGTATTTGGCTCTTTTATGGCTTTATTAAAAAAAGGAGATCACCTCTTGTCTTGTAATTCAATTTTTGGAAGTACTCATACGGTGGTGTCTAAATACCTTCCTAAATATGGCATGGAATACAGTTATGTTTCGGCGAATGCTACTGCAGCAGAATGGGAAGCCGCGATTCAGCCTAATACAAAAATGATTTATTTAGAAACACCTACCAATCCTGGATTGGAAGTGTTAGACATAGCCATGATCAGTGCCATTGCTAAAAAACACAATATCATTTTGAATGTAGATAATTGTTTTGCCACACCTATTGGACAAACACCCATTGACCTTGGAGCAGACCTTGTGGTGCACTCCGCAACCAAGTGGATTGATGGTCAAGGTAGAGTTTTAGGAGGAGCAATTGTTGGCAGAAAAGAATTGATTCATGAAATTTATTTATTCTGTAGAAGCACTGGCCCATCCCTCTCTCCTTTCAATGCTTGGGTATTGAGTAAGAGTTTGGAGACCTTAGAAGTGCGTATGGAGCGACATAGTAAATCTGCATTTTCAATTGGTCAAAAACTAGAAGGCCATGCAAAAATTAATTTTGTGAAATATCCTTTCTTAGCGTCTCATCCGCACCATGCCATTGCTGTAAAGCAAATGAAAAATGGAGGGGGTATTGTTTGTTTTGAATTAAAAGGCGGATTGGAAGCGGGACGTCAATTTTTAAATCATTTAAAAATGCTCTCTTTAACTGCAAACCTTGGAGACAGCAGAAGCATAGCATCTCACCCTGCAAGTACGACCCATGCTAAACTTTCAGAAGCAGAAAGACAAGCAGTTGGCATCACGCCTGGTTTAATCCGCATCTCAGTGGGATTGGAGCACGAGGAAGACATCTTAAACGATATCCTTCAGGCATTAGAAGCCTAATTTTGGACCCTCATTGTGTCATTTTTACAATTTAGTTTGTATATTGAAAACGCTTAAAAATGCTAACGATTAAAAACCAACCTATGAAATTAAAAACAGGCGTATTATTATCTGCCATGATGTTTCTTCAATATTATATTTGGGGCGCATGGTATGTAACTATGGGAACTTATATGGGCGAAAAATTAGGATCAACTGGTGTGGACATTGGTGCTGCTTATGGCGCTGGTGCAATTGCAACAATTATCTCTCCATTTTTTGTAGGTATGATTGCTGACCGTTTCTTTTCTGCACAAAAAATTATGGGTGTTTTGCATCTTGTTGGAGCAGCACTTTTATTCTTCGCAACCAAAGTGGATAATACCAACTTCTATTGGGTCATCTTAGTATACTCTTTATTATACATGCCAACCATTGCTTTGAGCAATAGTGTTGCATTTGCTCAAATGACAGATCCAGGAAAACAATTTCCATGGATTCGTGTATTTGGCACCTTAGGCTGGATTGCAGCTGGTTTAGTAATTAGTCAATTGGGCATTGAAAAAACAGAAGGCACTTTCGTTGTTGCCGCTGGCATCTCTGCAGCTTTAGGCTTATTAAGCTTTGCTTTACCTAATACACCACCTAAAGCTGCTGGTACACCCTCTTCTATGGGTGCAATTTTAGGAAAAGATGCATTTGTTTTATTAAAGAATAAATCATTCTTGGTATTCTTTATTTCTGCTATTGCAATTTGTATCCCACTTTCATTTTATTATGGATTTGCAAACTCATTCTTAAATGAAATTGGTTTGGATAATGTAGCTGGTAAAATGACCATGGGTCAAATGTCTGAAGCTATTTTCATCTTAGCGATTCCTTTTTTATTCAATAAGATTGGCGTAAAAAATATGTTGATTTTTGGTATCGCAGCATGGGTGCTTCGTTATGTATGTTTTGCATACGGCAATATGGATGCAAGCTGGATGTTGTATGCAGGTATTATTTTACATGGCGTTTGTTATGACTTCTTCTTTGTAACTGGCTATATGTATACCGAAAAGAAAGCTGGAGAAAACATTAAAAACGCAGCACAGGGCTTATTCACTTTTGCCACTTACGGTGTTGGTATGTTTATTGGAACCAATTATAGCGGATTCGTAGTAGAGCAAAATAAATTAGCGGATGCTACTGGTGGTCATAACTGGTTAAACATCTGGTTAACACCTGCAGCGATTGCAGGGGCAGTGCTAATTGCTTTCATCTTTACGTTTAAAGAGAAGAAAGAAATAGCAGCTGCTTAAGACAATATTTTTCTAAAGCCTATCCCCTTTGGATAGGCTTTTTTATACATTCTATTTTTTTCACATTTCATCCTTTTATTATGAGAATCGCAATGTTAGGTGCCGGATTCATTGGTCGTTTTTATGCTGATGCATTACAAGGCTATAGAAGTAAAGACAAAGTAGTGAGTATCTATGCAAGACGCGAAGAAGCGGCTAAGCAATTTGCATCAGATTATAATTGTGCCCATTGGACAACCGAAATGGAGGAAGCCATTGCGCATCCAGATGTAGACATTGTTTGTATTTCTCTGCCTAATCATCTACATGAAGCAGCAGTCATGATGTGCTGCAAACATAAGAAAGCGGTCATGACCACTAAGCCACTTGGCCGAAATGGAGAAGAAGCAAAACGTATGCTGATTGCTGTGGAAGAAGCAGGCATATTTAACGGTTACTTAGAAGACTTGGTGTATACGCCTAAATTTATTAAAGCCAATCAAAGTGTTAAAGAAGGCGCATTAGGTCGTGTATTATGGGCTAAATCTCGTGAGACCCACCCTGGCCCGCATAGTGAATGGTTTTGGGATATCAATCAAGCAGGTGGCGGATGTATTTTGGATTTAGGTTGTCATTGTGTAGAAATTTCTAGAAGTTATATTGGGAAAGATATTTTGCCTGTGGAAGTCATGTGTTGGGCAGATACACAGGTGAAACCGATCGATGCCGAAGACCATGCCATTGGGTTAGTGAAATATGAAAACGGAGCGATTGGACAATTTGAAGTGAGTTGGACTTTCAGAGGTGGACTAGATCTAAGAGACGAAGTGATGGGCACAGAAGGTACTATTTGGATCAATAGTTTTTTAAGAACTGGTTTTGAAATGTTTACCACTGGAAAAGGGGGCGATTATATTGCAGAGAAAGCTGAAAGTGATAGAGGCTGGTTATTCCCTGTGGGTGATGAATTAAATGAACTAGGATACAACCACATGTTCATGGATATGTTCAACTCCATTGAAAAAGGCGAAGCTCCTAAAGAAACTTTCTATGATGGCTATGTAGTGAATTGCATTTTAGATGCCGCTTACAAATCTGCTAAAACAAAATTATGGGAGCCCGTTCAACTAGATATTTGGAGAGGCAAAACAGGCTTAACCAAGGAAAGTCATTTAGTGGAGTACGATGCAGACCATTATTTAGTGAAAGAAGAAATGACCCATTATGGTGCAAAGAAGTTAATTCTAAAGCATAAGACCACTGGTAAAATAACAGAACAAACTATTAATTAATCTTTGGTGATTGCCCATTATGCCTAAAAAAAATGCCCTTCCCTCAGCACTAAAACTTTTACTTGAAAAAGGTGAAACTCAATTCCAATCTGGCATTTCAGTGGATTGTGTCATCTTTGGATTCCATGAGCAACAACTTAAAATTTTGCTGCTTAAAGTAGACACAGTGCATAAATGGGCGCTCCCAGGTGGATTCATCAAAAAAACTGAACCCATTGAGGAAGCCGCTTATAGAGTGTTACAAGAAAGAACAGGCGTTAAAGACATCTTCTTACAACAATTCCATGTCTTTGGTGCACCCAATAGAGCAGATGCAAGCATTCATCAAAAAAGATATCAAAGCTTTGGGGTTAAAATTCCAAAAGACAATTGGCTGATTCAAAGATTCATCACCGTTGGATTTTATGCATTGGTTGATTTTAACGAAGTGAAGATTCAACCATCCGAACAAGAAGCGCAGTGGCAATGGATGGACATTGAACACTTAAATGGGTTGATGATGGATCATGCGGAGATTGTTCAAAAAGCATTGGAAACACTGAGAACGCAGTTGGCTTACCTCCCTATTGGCAAAAACTTATTGCCTAAGAAATTCACGATGCCTGAATTACAAAAATTGTATGAGACTATTTTAAATCAACAATTAGACCGTCGTAATTTTCAACGCAAACTCTTAAGCTTCGGCATTCTAAATAGATTAACAGAGACTAAAAAAGGAGGCGCACACAAAGCAGCCTACCTGTATTCATTCAATGAGAAGAAATACCAAAAAGCCCTTAAGGATGGATTGTATGGTAGTTGGTAACTAACTCTACTTCACCCAATTGATTAATTTTGATTTTACATCTCTTGAATTGGAACCTACCATGATCTCGAAATCACCTGATTCCCAATCCAATTTCAATGCACTATTGTAGAATTTCAATGTTTCAGGCGTGATTTCAAAATGGACATTTTTACTTTCTCCAGCAGCAAGTTCAATTTTATCGAACCCTTTTAATTCTTGCACAGGTCTAGTAATGCTGCCCACAAGGTCGCGAATATAAAGCTGAACCACTTCCTTACCTGCTACTGTTCCAGTATTTTTAACATTGACTGTTACCGTTAATTTTTGATTCCCTTTTAGTTTGGTTGAAGACAATTGAATATCCCCGTATTCAAATTGTGTGTAACTCAATCCGTAACCAAATGGATACAAAGGCTCATTACTTACGTCAATGTAATTTGACTGAAATTTTGAGAACCATTTTCCTGTTAATGGACGGCCTGTATTTTTATGATTGTAATACAATGGTATTTGTCCTACGTTTTGAGGAAAACTCATACTCAATTTACCTGAAGGATTTACTTTACCCAACAAAGCATCCGCAATCGCATCCCCTGCTTCAGAACCGGCAAACCAAACATCTAAAATGGCAGGTACATTTTCATGTTCCCAATTCAATGTCAAAGGACGTCCATTGAACAAGACCAACGCAACTGGCTTGCCAGTTGCTACCAATGCTTTTAATAAACGCTTTTGCGCTTCTGGTATATCTATATTTGATTTAGATGCACTCTCACCACTACTCTCTGCTCCTTCTCCTAATGCAGCTACAATTACATCCGCATCTGCACTTATCGCTAAAGCTTCCTGAATCATTGCTTCTGCTGAACGATCGTCACGGACAATATCTTTACCAAACATGGTCTGGCGTTTTTGCATTTCTAGATCATCTTCCAAGTTTGACCCTTTTGCGTAAACCACTTTGCCATTAATGCCCACCGCATCTGTAAGCCCTTTTAACAAACTGATAGATTTTGAATTGTCTGCGCCCACACTCCAAGTACCCGTCATATTTTCTTTTGCATCTGCCAATGGTCCAACCAATGCAATTTTTTTACCAGTCGCAATAGGTAAAACATGGTTGTTTTTTAATAATACAAAACTTTGTGTGGCAATCCTTCTAGCTTCTGCCCTATTTGCTGCAGTAAAAACTTCAGTCGCTGATCTTTGTTCATTGCAATAACGGTATGGATCATCAAACAATCCTAGTTGATATTTTGCAATCAATATACGCTCACATGCTTTATTGATCTGAGCTAGACTCACTTTCCCTTCTTGTATTGATTTTTTCAAGGTATTTAAAAATCCTTCCCCCACCATATCCATATCGACTCCTGCATTCATAGACAATGCATTCACTGTTTGTGCATCACCCACTCCATGATTCATCATTTCTGGGATACCGGTATAATCAGAAACTACAAAACCGTTGAAATTCCATTGTTTTCTTAACACGTCATCCACCAACCATTTATTGCCTGATGCTGGCACACCATCTACTTCATTGAATGAAACCATCACCGATGCAACACCTGCGTCAACAGCTGCTTTATAAGGAGGGAAATATTCATTGTACATTCTAACACGACTCATGTCCGTGGTGTTGTAATCTCTACCACCTTCAGCTGCTCCATATAAAGCATAATGCTTCACACAAGATAAAATAGTATTGGGCGCAGATAAATCATTTCCTTGATACCCTTGCACCATTGCTTTAGCAATTGCTGAACTTAAAAATGCATCTTCCCCGTTGCCCTCAGAAACCCTTCCCCATCTTGGATCTCTTGTTAAATCAACCATTGGAGAAAAAGTCCATTGTATGCCATCCGCGCTTGCTTCACTCGCTGCAATGCTTGCCGAACGTTTCACCAATTCCATATCCCAGGTTGCGGACATCCCTAATGGGATTGGGAAAATAGTTTTGTAACCATGAATCACATCCATTCCAAAAAGCAATGGAATATGAAGCCTAGAACTGTTCACTGCAAATTGTTGCAATTCCTTAATCTTTGTCACAGAACGAATATTAAAAACACCCCCAACTTTTCCAGCTTTGACTTTTTCTGCAATATCAGAGCTACTCACTGCACCAGTGACAAAATCACTTGAGGCTGGCAAATTCAACTGCCCCAACTTTTCTTCCAATGTCATTTTAGACATTAAAGTTTTGACAAAGAGTTGCATTTTTAGGTCCTTACTTGACTGACTATATCCAACTAAAACTAAAAATATCCCTACAATGCTTAAGCTAATTTTTTTCATGTACATATTTTTGAATTCGAGAATGCTTTTACCAAACAATCGTTGAAACTGATTTTTCGGGTAAGGTAAAGTTATATTTTTTCTGCTCAAAATTGATTGTTACAACCAATTCCTTTGACTGATTTAATACAAGTAACACTTTTTTATTTGCTAGTGTAGTAAAGGCAATCGCATGAATTTGTGGGTTTGCAGATTGCGCACTAATACGTGTTGAACCTGCAGGAATAAACTTAGACACTTGCCCGATGATATAATAACTTATGTTTCGTTGAATATTTGTTCCCGAAACCGTTAGCGCACCTAAACATTCAGTACAGCCACCAGGCGTATGTGGCCCATATTGCGGATCATTCGCTAGGTTCCACTCTAATACCATACTGCTCCAATTGGCCATTGTACCAATGACGATGTGTTCCATATGCCACATCAAATCTCCAGCGAAATTACCCTTAGCCCCTGTCCACTGTTCAGTAAAATATATTTTTTTATCAGGATGTGCTTGATGGACTTTCGACAAAGCAGTTTCATCTCCTAAGTATAAATGAAAAGCAGATGCACTGATAAATGATTTAGCAATTGGATCATTTAAAATTTCAATGGGGTAATTTGGATGGTCTGCATTGTGATCCCAAATCACAATCTCTGTAGCAATAGCTTCCTTTTTAAATGCAGGGCCTAAATGGTTTTTAATAAAATTAGTTTGTTCTATTGCGGACATTAACATACTCGGATTATTCCCTCCATGTTCTGGTTCATTTTGGATTGTCACCGCGTTTATATCAAGTCCCTCTTTTTGCATCAGCTGAATATACTTTACAAAATAGCGTGCATAGGTATCATAGAACTTAGGCAACAAATGCCCTCCCATCGTTTTGCCGTTGTCCTTCATCCAAACTGGCGGACTCCATGGTGTTGCAATTAATTTTAATCGTGGTTGTATCTTTTGTATTTCTTTTAAAAGAGGAATTAAAAATTGCTGGTCATTTGCTAGGGACATTTTTGTTAATTGCATATCCTCCTCCCCAACTGGCAAATCATCATAACTAAAAACAGTTGCGTCTAAATCGGAAGCACCCATACTTATTCTTAAAAAGTTGATCTGCAAATCATTTGGCCCTTGACCAAAGAGCTCATTTAAAATCGCTTTTCTTTTTTGAAGCGGAAGCTGATATAATAATGCTGCACTACCCCCTGTTAATGTATATCCAAAACCATCCATCTTTTGGTATTGTATCTTTTCGTTGATGAAAATAGCATCCATTGGCACCCCATTCTTAGTAACTGTAGAAGACAATAAAGGCTTTTCTATTTGCTTTAATAGAAAGCTTCTATCAGCAGAAGTTACAATCTGGGTAAATTGTCCATTGGCATGGAACAGAAAAAGCATGACAAAAGTCGATATGAGTATAAATCCTTTCATTTGCAATCATTTATTCCAAATAAATATACAATGAAATGTCCTAAAAAATGGTAAGTTTAGGTATGCAAAACCTCCGTACTAAATTTCATATACAATTACTTGGAGACCACGCTATTTTATTTAAATTAACTACAGGACAAAATGAAGGCATAGATCAAGACTTACTCGCATTTACACAGTTTGTTACTGCACAGAAAATGGCTGGCATTAAAGATATTATTTTGGCTTATGACACATTGACCTTGGTGTATGATATCCTTGTTTTTGATTCCAATCCTTATTTATCTGCAAGCAATATCCTAGAAGCATTTATCAATGCAGTACCCCATTCTATTCCAATTATCACTACCCCAAAATTAATGGAGATTCCTGTATGTTATGATCCAAGCTTGGGTATCGATCTGCAAACAGCAGCGATCAGTTTAAATTGCAGCACCGAAACATTGATTCAAACGCACAGTGAAAAAATTTATACAGTTTACTGCTTGGGGTTCTTACCAGGCTTTGCGTATATGGGTGATGTACCCAAAGCGATTCAAGTTCCAAGGCATGCCACACCAAGAGCGAAAGTAGCAGGAGGCAGTGTGGGAATAGCCGGAAAACAAACAGGCATCTACCCAATAGATTCACCTGGTGGTTGGCAAATCATTGGTCGTACCCCATTCAAAATATTTGACCCAAATAGCAATGAACTCACCCTTTTTAAAGCGGGTGATCAAATTAAATTTAATCCCATCTCCTTGGCATTGTTTCATCAATTAAACAAACACGAAGATGTCGATTAAAATTGTAAAAAAAGGGCTTTCTGATCGGATCGAAGATCTGGGCAGATATGGATACCAAGCACTTGGTATCCAACCTAGTGGTCCAATGGACTTTTTATCTGCACAACTCGCCAATGCCATTTTAGAGAATGACATCAACAACCCTGTTTTTGAATTGCATTTTCCGGCATCTATATTTGAATTTGAACGAGCAATGTATATCTGTATCAGTGGTGCCAATTTTGTACCTGTGATCAACGAAAAAAGTGTTGCATTGAATACCCCTATAAAAGTATATCCTAAGGATCAACTCAGCTTTTTACAACCACTTGAAGGTCGAACAGCTTACTTGGCTTTTAAAGGGACACTAGATAGAAATCAACAATGGCTCAAAAGTTATTGTAGTTTTCAAAAGACTTTAAATAAGGGGGATGTATTTGACATTGTTACAGACCATTGCAATGAAATTATTTTAGATCCTACAAAACTTCATTTAATTCAAGCAGTCCAAACTGAACTCTTTGATGCGCATGCTATCCGTTTTATCCCAGGACCTGCATGGAATGATTTAGCAGCAGCATCCATTCAGCTTTTAATGGAAAATTCATTCTCTATAGATGCAAAATCGAACAGAATGGGCTTTCTATTGGATGGCCCTGCAATCCACTTATCCGAACCAAAACAATATCTATCAAGTGCAGTGACAAGAGGCACGATGCAATTATTACCCAATGGACATATCATTGTCTTAATGGCTGACCATCAAACCATTGGAGGTTATGCCAATTTGGGTCAAATTATTTTGGTAGATTTACCCAAATTTGCACAATTAAATAACCACAGTCATTTTAAGTTCAACATCGCCAATGTTCAAACAGCACATGAACTCTATCGAACAAAGCAATCCTGCTTTAAGCATTGATATCAACTGCGATATGGGCGAAGGCATGCACAACGATGCAGCATTGATGCCCTATATAAGTAGTGCAAATATTGCATGTGGCTATCATGCAGGAGATGAAGCCACCATTAAAAGAACCATCGAATTAGCAATGGAGCACAATGTTGCTATTGGCGCACATCCTAGTTACCAGGATAAAGAAAATTTTGGGAGACTATCGCAATCCATTTCTTTAATTGAGCTTGCAGAACTAATCAGTGATCAACTTAGTTTATTTGAAAAAATAACGACCCAAATGGGTTGCAGAATACATCATGTAAAATTGCATGGTGCTTTGTACAATGATTGCGCAAAAGACCCTTTGTCTAGCAAAATTGTAGCACAAACTTTACAAGCAATTGATCCTTCCATCCTACTTTATGGACTAAGTGGTAGTCATACCATCAAAGAAGCAAAAAAAGTAGGTTTAAAATGTGTACAAGAAGCTTTTGCAGATAGATCCTATCAAGCAAACGGACAACTTACACCAAGACATATGGATCATGCATTGATCACCGACCCAATGGAAGCTAGTAAACAGGTGGTAGCTATGATATTAGATCAGGAAATAAAAACAGCCGAAGGAAGCAGGATTGAAATCCTAGCAGAAACAATATGCATTCACGGGGATCATCCTGAAGCGCTCAATATAGCCAAACATTTATACCACACATTACAACAATATCAGATTGAAATCAAACAACCTTAAAACAAAAGCTTTACCCTCTCTAACGGGGATTAGTTTAGGTGCTGCCTTCCTCATGGCCAACTCCTCTATTGGACCAGGATTTTTAACGCAGACCTCTGTTTACACAGAGCAATTACTCACTAGTTTTGGTTTTGTAATTTTAATTTCCATCCTACTTGACTTTGGCGCACAGATTAATATTTGGAGGGCAATTACATTAAGTGGTATGCGTGCCCAAGAAATTGCAAATCAACTTTTACCAGGGCTCGGTCATATCCTTTCTTTGTCTGTCGTATTAGGTGGATTTGCTTTTAATATTGGCAATATTGCAGGCTGTGGCTTGGCACTTAATCTATTGACAGGTATCAGCTTTGCAAAAGGAGCAATGCTAAGTGGTGTGATAGCAATTCTCATTTTCTGGATAGATGAGATTGGAAAGATGTTAGATAGGCTCACAAAGATTTTAGGGATTGTAAAAATAAGTTTAACCTTATTGATTGTATATGCAGCCAACCCTCCCATCCTCTCTGCAGTGCAGCATAGTTTTGTGCCTGAACAGATTTCCCTACTTGCTATTGTCACGATTGTGGGTGGCACCGTTGGAGGCTACATTACTTTCTCTGGAGCACATAGATTGGTGGACGCTGGCATGGTGGGTCCTGAACATATTCCATTTGTTACTAAAAGTGCAAGCAGGGGGATTCTTATCTCCTCCTTTATGCGCTTTATTTTATTCTTAGCGGTTGTAGGGGTGGTATCTCAAGGGGTGCATTTGGATAAAAATAATCCAGCAGCCACCGTTTTTGAAACCGCTGGTGGTAGATGGGGCTTATTTGTTTTTGGTATTGTATTATGGAGTGCAGCCATCTCCTCTGTCATTGGCGCATCCTATACCTCTTATTCATTTATCAAGAAATTAGACATCCCTTTTTTACACCATGAACGCTATGCCATTAGTGGATTCATATTGATTTCAACTTGTTTATTTGTTTGGATCGGCAAACCAAAAGAGCTTTTACTTTATGCAGGCCTAATCAATGGCTTTATACTGCCATTTGCCTTAGCGATTATGTTAATTGCTAGTAGAAAAATTCCTGTACTTAAACAGTATAAATATCCCTTGTGGATTGAGGCCGCTGGCTGGTTGGTCGTTTTGTTAATGGGCTCTATGAGCGTTTATGCACTGGTGGATACTTTCTTGAAATAAACCTAATTTACTTTCATTTCTGAATTGAACATATCCATCTTTTGTTCTTTTGGTTTTATGCCAAAATTATAACGGATATTGATCCCCCATCTTCGCGAATCACTTTCTCTTAAACCAACTGCATAAATACTGCCTTGCCTTAAAGCGAAAGTATTTTTATTTGTAAAAAAAATATCATTCATGGATAAGGTTACAGTCAACTTCTTGTTCAAAAATTGTCTATTCAATGAACTATTTAATTGTCCAAAATTATCCAATTCATAAAATTGTTGTTGTCCATTGGTTCTCCAAAATCCATTGATTGTAAATGTAGATAGCTTCCCTAATTTCAGAGACTGGAACGTAAAAAATGTCCATGTAGCTTTATCAAAAACAATAGGCTTTTGTTCATATATCCCATTGTAAACATTATGATTGTATTGAGCACCTAACACTGCGAAGAAAGCTTTGCCTGGTGGAATCACAGCGATCCCCCTAAAATAAGTCTCCTTACTTTTTCCTAGATTGTCATAAGTACGATAAGCGATCTGTTTATTGTTGGGTGATTGATAGACCACATTTGTAAATATGTCTTTGGTTTCATTCACACCAAATGCAAAAATGGGTTTATCATCCACACTAATATTGGCTTCGTAGTTAGAGGTAAACTGTGGCTTTAAACTTGGGTTACCAGACTCGTACAAGAATGGATCTATGTATTTAGGGAAAGGATTCAAAAATTCATAACTCGGTCTGCTGATGGTTTTTCGATAAACCAAATAACCCCTCATTTCATACCCAGAAATTGTAAATAGTTTTCTACTTAAAAAAACATAAGGAAAAGCGTCTGTACGATTCAAAGAAAAGGAAGTGTCAGAAGGAATGCGCTGCTTACCTTGCATGATTGTTTGCTCTATCCTTGTTCCGAATTTTAAAATCACTGCACCCCAGGTTTTTGACCCCTGTAGATAAGCCGCATTAATCTGTTCTTTAAAATTATATGCACTTGTTCTAAAAGCGTCTTTTACTGCAATCCCATTCATATCCTTTTGGTAATTGGCGTTGTTACGGAATGTCAAAATACTTGATTTAAGTCCAGCTTCCATTGTGATGCCAAATTGCTTCTTTTTATAATCCGTTTGATAGGTATAAAAATCTCGATCATTGGAGAAATCGCCAGCACCTTTAGATACCAACCCTCCTGCAAGTAAAGTATTGTTGTAATCCTGTTCTGTATTGGCTCTAATTAAGTTATAAGAAACATCGACAGTCCACTCTCCTCCCAAAGAATCCAATTTCAATTTAGACCTCACCGACTGATTGATATTTAAACTAGATCCGTCATTTTTAACCAATGAAGCAATTGCACTTAGATTTTGCTGCGCAGCAATGTTTTGAAGCAAGGATTGATTATTCGTTGTGTTCACAAAAGACTGACCACTCATTCGAGCATCATAGTTTAATTCAAAACGGTCGGTCCAATTGCTACCCAGTCCAAATCCAATATAGGCTGATTTATTAGGGCTTAATGTTTTTGCTGTTTGTTTCAAAACCGTATCCATGGACAGGTATCTATCTGTGTTAACAATACTATAGCCGTCATTTTGATTGTACTGGGTGTTTAAATACACATTGTACTTATCTGTTGTATTGTTTAATGTAAGTCCTATAAATTGATTCCCATATACTCCTTGGTTATTACCCAAGTTGACTGAACCATTCAAGCCAATCTTAACCCCTTTCTTTAAAATAATATTCACCACACCCCCACCACCAGATGCATCATATTTTGCAGAGGGAGTTCTTACTAATTCAATTTTTTGAATGGAGCTAGGTGGCAAACTTTTTAAAATAGTGGCCATATCTGATGCACTCATTTTTAATTCCCTACCATTGATCTGCACTCCTGCTGGAGACAAACCATTCAAATAAATATTCCCATCCTGGTCTATAAAAATACCAGGGATCTTTTCCATCGTTTCATATGCGTTGGTAGAACTTGCTGCTAAAGGCTCAGGGTCTACCACCGTTTTATCATCCTCTTGTTTAATCAATGGTTTTGTCGAAGTCACCACTACTTCCTTTAATTGATTTGTAGTTTCCTTGAGCACAATTTGTACTTGACTTAACTGTTCAAATTTGATCGTTCTGGTATCGGCTTGATACCCAATGGCAACTGTTTTAAATTGATAGATAGCGCCTGGATTCAAGAGTACAATTGCAATTCCATTGCTATCGGTCACTTGATTGCGTTGATAAGGACTATCCAATTTTTGGATGGCCATATTCGCAAATGAAATGGGCTGCTTTTTTGCATCTACTACAGTCAATCGTAGTGGCTTATATTGACCAAATGCAGCGACTTGCATCATTCCTAATTGAAGGACTAGTATAAATTGAAGGAACCTTTTACTTTTTTGCATCATAGAAGGGCAAAAGTAAGCACTGTTGAAATAAGTACCCTAGCTTATTTGTTAAAAGGCATAAAAAAGCCAGTCTAAATCTAGACTGGCTTGTGGAGAATAGCGGGTTCGAACCGCTGACCTCTTGCATGCCATGCAAGCGCTCTACCAACTGAGCTAATTCCCCTATTCAACTATCTTCCCAAAATATAAAAGAGCAACGAAGATCGTTGCTCTTTTATTAAATATTCGTAAGGTTTAAATTTCTCCTTTACCGTCGATCCAATCTTTCACTGCTGCTGTAGTTACAGATTTTGGACGCTCTAATGGGAAGCCTAAAGCTCGATCCCATGTTAAGCTAGCCAATACACCTAATGCACGGCTTACAGCAAACAAGACAGTGTAGAATTCATATTCCACAATACCATAGTGTACTAATAAAGCACCGCTGTGTGCATCCACATTTGGCCAAGGATTTTTTACTTTACCTAAAGACTCTAAAATTGGAGGCACTGTTTCATAAATATTCCAAACCGTGTTCACTAATTTGTCATCTGGCAAATGTTTTTTACCAAACTCCATTTGTGCAGTAAAACGAGGATCTGTTTTTCTCAATACCGCATGACCGTATCCAGGTACTACTTTACCAGCACCTAATGTTTTTTGAACATAGTCCACAATTTGCTCCTTAGAAGGGCTATCTGTACCAATTGCTTCTTGCATTTCAAAAATCCATTTAATCACTTCTTGATTCGCCAATCCATGTAAAGGACCTGCTAAACCATTCATACCTGCCGCATAACTTAAATAGGGGTCACTCAATGCTGAACCCACTAAATGTGTCGTATGTGCTGACACGTTACCACCTTCATGGTCTGCGTGTATCGTCATGTACAAACGCATTAATTCTTTTGTGCTCTCGTCTTCAAAGCCCATCATATAAGCTAAGTTACCTGCCCAGTCTAACAATCCGTTTGGATGAATATGTTCGTTGTTCTTGTATTTTCTTCTGTAGATATAAGCAGCGATTCTTGGTAATCTTGCGATCAAATCCATTGAATCATCATAAGTATACTGCCAGTAATCTTTCTTGTTCATGCCCTTAGCATACTCTTGTGCAAATTTGCTTTCAGTTTGCAATGCCATGACAGCAGCAACATACATGGTCATTGGATGCGCATTCAAAGGAAATGCATCTATCACATCAAAAACATGTGATGGTACATGACTTCTTCTTTGCCAGTTGCTCGTTAATTTTTTAACATCTCTATCTGTTGGTAATTCACCAATCATCATCAGATAAAACAATCCTTCTGGCAATGGCTCATCTCCACCTTCTACTTTGGGTAATTGTGCTTGTAATTCTGGAATTGAAAATCCTCTGAAACGGATTCCTTCTTGCGCATCTAATAAACTAGTCTCTGTTACAAGACCTGTCATTCCTCTCATACCTTGATACACTTGCGCTAAAGTGATTTCTCCAATCTTCTTATCACCATGCTGTTTAAGCATTTCTTTGATCTCTAAAGCAGCCGCAGTTGCTTTTTCTCCAAATAGGTCTTTGATCTCTTCCATATGCCCAATGATTGTTGTTAAAAAACGGTTTAAAATTGGACACGAAGTTACTTAAGAAATGGTTATTTAGGGGCTTTTTTATATAAATAATAGACCACGAACATAAAAATAATGTTGGGTATCCAGGCGGCTATAAAGGGGGGCAAATTGCCCTTAGTGGAGAAGATAGTGGAGAATCTGTCTGTAATGATAAACAAAGCCGCAATGGTAAAGCCCATGGCCAAATGAGATCCACTTCCGCCCCTCACTTTTCGGCCTGCAATGACTGCCCCAATTAGGGTTAAAAGCAATACCGTAATAGGCGTTGCGTCTCTTCTATAGCGTTCAATTTTTAGCTCATTAAGCCCCTCAGAACCCCTTAGTGCTTCCATCTTGATTTGCTTAATCAACTGCAAGGTTGTCAATTTATCTTTGGCATATTTGTCCTTTTCTAAATCAACTGGTTTGAAAGGATATTTTTTATGCAAATTGGGCAGATAAGTCACCAGCTCTTTTTGATCAGTGATCTTTCGTTCCAAGACTTCGGACAATACCCAATCCTTTTTTGCCGTATCCCAAAGAATAGATTCAGCTCGGATATTGTACACTACTTTCTCTCCACTTACGGTATATGCAAAAAAATTATTTCCTCTTTTACTAGCAGTATCATAAGCATAAATACCCGCATAGGTAAAGGAATCAATTCTGAAATAATAATCGTTAGATCCCCTTAATAAAGCGTTGTAGGAAGAATTTGCATCTATATAAGTGGCTTCAAAATCTCCACGAATATTGTTGGCTTTTGGCACGATCCATTGATTGGATACCCATAATACAAAACCTAAAAATAAACCGCCTATCCAATAAGGTCTTAACCATCTGTTATAGGATGTGCCACTTGCTAAAATGGCCACAATCTCTGTTTGCCCGGCCATTTTAGAAGTAAAAAAGATCACTGCAATGAATACAAATAAAGGAAATAATAGCGCAATGATATGCGGTATAAAACCTACATAATAGTTTTTGATGATTTCTGAACTTGTTAAACCAGAACGTACAAAATCATCTGTTTTCTCACTTACATCAATCACAATTGCAATGACCGCAAAGAAGAAGATGGCAAAGAAAAACACTGCCAGAAATTTTTTTAGTATGTACCAATCCAGTTTTTTCAATGCTTATAATCTTTTACTTATTTGAGGGAGCATCTCTTTTTTCCATGCGCTATAATCCCCGGCAATAATATGTATTCTTGCTTGTTCAACCAACCAAAGGTAAAAAGAGAGGTTTTGTATGCTCGCTAACTGCATCCCTAAAATCTCATCTGCTGCAAATAAATGCCTGATATACCCCTTGGTATAATACTGACTCATTTCATTCGGGATACCTGGATCGATTGGACTAAAGTCCTTATACCATTTTTTGTTTTTGATATTGATCACCCCCTGCGAAGTAAAGATCATGCCATTGCGCCCATTTCTGGTGGGCATCACACAATCAAACATATCCACTCCTAGGTCGATCGCTTCTAAAATATTCCAAGGCGTTCCAACCCCCATTAAATAACGAGGTTTATCCTTTGGTAAATTTTCACAACACAATGCAGTGAACTCATACATTTCGGCTTCTGTTTCACCTACACTTAAACCACCAATGGCATTCCCTACTGCATTTTTAGAAGCAATATATTCACAGGATGCTTTTCTTAAATCTTTATACAAACCACCTTGTACGATCGGAAATAAATTCTGCGTATGCCCATATAAATCGGGTGTTTCATCCAGACGATTAATACACCTATCCAACCATGTGTGGGTTAGGTCCATACTTTTGCGTACATAATCATAGGTACTTGGTATTGGAGGACATTCATCAAATGCCATGATAATATCTGCGCCAATACTTCTTTGAATATCCATCACATTTTCAGGACTAAAAAGGTGTTTGCTTCCATCAATATGCGACTGAAACACCACCCCTTCTGGCTTGATCTTTCTATTGGAGGCTAATGAGAAAACTTGATAGCCCCCACTGTCCGTTAAAATGGGGCGATCCCATCCCATAAATTTGTGCAGACCACCTGCCGCTTCTAATACTTCGGTACCTGGCCTTAAGTATAAATGATAGGTATTGCCTAATATTATTTTAGCATCAATGTCCTGCTTTAATTGCTGCTGGGTCACTGCTTTCACTGAGCCAATGGTACCCACAGGCATAAAAATGGGTGTCTGAATGACCCCATGATCGGTTGTAATGGTTCCTGCTCTTGAAGCACCTTGTTGACTCTCTGCTGCTAATTCAAATTGTAATGCCGCCATGGGACAAAGGTAAGGTCAAAAATCTTTACTTTTGCGCTATGACAATCAACTTACCCATTTCATCCATACTCCTTTCGGAACTGATTATAGGCTTTTTTGCAGCAGTCATTGCGATCCAGGTTTTTTACTACCTCTTCTTTTTTTTAAGATTGGCCATTTACAAGAATCCTAAAAAAACAGTGCATGTAGAGCACCCTATTTCTGTAGTCATTTGCGCGCGTGATGAAGCACATAATTTAGCCAATACTTTACCTGGTGTTTTAGTGCAAGATTATAGCACCACACATGAAGTGGTTTTGGTGAATGACAATTCAGAAGATGAAACAAAATATTTATTAGATGAATTCAAAAAGTCTTTTAAAAACCTGAACCCCGTTCATTTGACACAGGAAGCCAAAATGATTGCCGGAAAAAAATTCCCGCTTTCAATGGGCATTAAATCTGCAAAAAACGAAACCTTATTATTGACCGATGCAGATTGTTTACCTGCAAGTGAACATTGGATGCGTTTGATGCAGGATGGTTATGACGAAGGAAAAGAAATTGTTTTAGGATATGGTGCCTACAAAAAGAAACCAGGCCTTTTGAATAAATTGATTCGCTTTGAGACTTTCAATACCGCATTACAATATTTCTCTTATGCCCTAGCTGGATTGCCCTATATGGGCGTTGGTCGTAACCTTTCCTATAAGCGTGAATTATTTATTAAAAACAAAGGCTTCTCTTCTATTAACCAGATTCCAAGTGGGGATGATGATTTATTCATTAACCAAGTGGCCAATAAGCGCAATACAGCCATCGTGATTGATCATGACGCGCATACCTTAAGTGAACCTAAGTCTACTTTTAAAGATTGGATGACGCAGAAATATCGTCATTATACCACTAGTAAGTTCTATAAGACAAAACATGTTATTTTATTGGGGCTTTTTTCTATGAGTCAGTTTTTAGTTTATCCAGCTTTAATTCTTGCTCTTGTGTTTACTAAAGCCTATTTAATTATTATTGGCCTATGGGCATTCAGGGCGCTATTACAAGGGCTTATTTTGCGTGGAGCTATGAAGAAGCTGAATGAATTAGACCTTTGGCCTTGGTTCATTTTGTTAGACATATGGACTATATTCTATTATTTGTTTACCTTGCCTAGCGTATGGAAAAGACCACAGAAAAATTGGAATTAATTACCCGCTACTTTGCGGATTTTACACCTGAACAATTGGCACAATTGTCTGGGCTAGATGCTGCTTATCAAGAATGGAATGCAAAAATCAATGTAGTTTCTAGAAAAGACATTGATCAAATATACTTACACCATGTATTGCATTCACTTAGCATTGCAGCAATTGCCGAATGGGAACCAGGTACACAGGTCATTGATATTGGCTGTGGTGGTGGATTTCCTACTGTTCCTTTAGCGATCTTTTTTCCAGAAGTCAAATTCTATGCTGTAGATAGTATTGCTAAGAAATTAAAAGTAGTGGATGCTGTTTGTGAAATGGTGGGCATCAAAAATGTAGAGACCAAACATACCCGTGTAGAAGATATAAAAAATAAAAAGTTCGATTACGCGGTAAGTAGAGCCGTTGCGCCATTGAAGGATTTATGGAGATGGGCAGGCCCTGTGCTTGTTAAAAAACCAAATCAACCCAATGGTTTAATCTGCTTAAAAGGCGGCGATTTACACCAAGAAATTTTTGAGAGTGGCACAAGACCTAAGATGATGCCGATCTATGATATTTTTAAAGAAGATTATTTCAAAGAGAAATATATCATTCAAGTGAAGAAATAAAAAAAGCGTCCAATTGGACGCTTTTTTTGTAAGCTTAAACTTTTGAAAAGACTTCTATTCCTCGCTCTTAGCTCGCAGCAATACGCTCGAGAACGCAGATTTCAAAACTATCTAAAACAAATTCCTAAAATTAATTCGGGATTTCGATTTTATTATTACTTCTATTGATATCTGGCATACGTTGGCTAGGATCAATCTCGATCGACTTAATTGCACTCAATGGCTGTGTCGTTTCAAAAGTATAATTTGGTTGTGCCCATTTCCACTCAGAATGGTTTATTTGTTTGATTGCACCCTCTTGTGTTTTACCACCAAGCATTAAATCCAATGGGATATAGTGTAATTCATTCGTGCCATCTTTATAAGTAACCACTACTTCTATTGGCATGGGTAACTTCCCTACTCTTTGAATACTAATTAAAGCTGCATTGCCACTTACTTGAATATCATTTAAACCATAGTCAATTGTCTTGGTACTATTCACCCAATATTCTTTTAACCACTGTAATTGTAAGCCACTTGTTTTTTCAGCAACTCGAATAAAATCATTGGCATTCGGATGTTTGAACTTCCAAGTGTTATAATAATTAAGCATTAATTGATCACGTTTTGCTTCACCCATCACATACCCTAATACACCCAAGAAAGTCCCTCCTTTACTGTAAGCAGCACTACTGTATGCATAATTGGTATTGAAATGATCCGCATGCGTTGTCATTGGTTCTTCTAGTCCACTTTTAGCTAAAGCCAAGTAACCACTATAGTTCCCATTTTGTATAGCTGGCAATAATTTAGCTTGCTTTTCTATATTGATTGGGATTTGTTTTTTTGCAGCCTCACTAATATAAGGTGATTGTGCAGCGTGATTGACTTCATAATAATGACTCACATCTTCCTCTCCATAACTTGTAAATCCTTCATCCATCCATGCATACAAGCTTTCATTCGAACCTAAAATATGTTGATACCAGCTATGAATCCACTCGTGAAAAACGGTACCTAAACCTGGACCTTTTAATAAGGTAGCCATCGCATATTCCATACCGCCATCACCTCCTTGAATAAAAGAATACTGTGGATAAGGATAAGCACCAAACTTTTTCTCCATATAAGGTAACACTTTTTCAGCGGCCCATAATACATTGGACCAAGCGCTATCCGCTTTTGCATCTTTAGCTTTATAATAGACATGCAGTGTTAAACCCTTGCGAACTTCTTTAGATAAATGTTTAAAATTATTGTCTGCAAACCATACAAAATCATGAATAGTATTGCCTTTGAAATTCCAAACCTTATTGCCGTCTTTATCCAAGGGCGCAGTTGGATTCTGTAATACCCCTGTGCCACCCACCATATAGTTTTTATCCACTCTCAAAGTCACATCATAATTACCCCAAACACCATAAAACTCCCTAGCAATATAGGGGTTGGTATTCCAGCCTTGATAATCATATTCTACCATCTTTGGATACCACTGACTCATTGAATAACGTACACCTTCAGCATTGTCTCTTCCAGATCTTCTTACTTGCAAAGGCACTTGTGCCTGGAAATTCAAATTCATTTTAACAGCAGACTTAGGCAAAATTGGCTGCGTCAATACTACTTCTAAAATCGTTTCATGTTCCACTAATTTTTGGGCTTTACCATTAATGGTTAAAGCATTTACTTTTTGAATACCATATTCTTCAGGCTTCAAATTTTGGATGCGATCTCTTACACGCATATCCCAGTCTTTTACCTCGTCACCTCTTCTATTGGTGAAAGTTGTTTTACCCAATTCACGGCTTCTGGCATCCATATTGGAATTGGGCTGAAAAGCGTTCCAATACATATGAAAATACACTTTGTGTAAGGTGTCTGTTGAATTGTTGGTATAAACAATTTCTTCTGTACCCTTGATGGTATTTTTTTGAACGTCTAGAGCAGCATCAATTTTGTAATTGATCTGTTGTTGCCAACGCTCAGGTTGCGCAAACACAACACTAGTAGCGAATACTAATAATACAATAAGTCCAAATTGCTTCTTCATATGCTTAAATTGAGAAGCTAATTTAACTAAAAAACAGAAAACTGTCCTATTTATCGGATACAAACCGTTATTGAACCTGAAATAAAGGGCTTTATTGCTTTTTCAACAATTCATTAACCAACTTTTCCAACGCATCTAAACGCTTTTTCTGGTCTTCAATGATATTTTGTTGATCTTGAATTGCCTTCACCATGACAGGTAATAAATTATTGTATCGAGCTTCTAATTTTTCTGGATTATCCTCACTTACTAAATCTAAATTTTCTCCTATCGAGGATGATTTTTGTAAAGACAACAAATCTTGAGCAATAAATCCAGCTGATTTGATACCCACTTTTGCTTTATCTCTCGTATTCCAAGTAAAAGTCACAGGCTTTAATTGCTTTATGAAATCTATGCCTTCGGCAATGGTCACGATATCAGTTTTATCACGTCTGTCCGACAATGCAGTAATAGATGTCACTTGAGCACGTAAAGAACTAATATTTGAATTACCTAAAACTATCTGGTTGCTTGTAGTACTTGTTGAAGTAAATGCATCCTTACCAATTAAAATATTGTTTGATCCTGAAGATGTAAAATATCCTGCACTTGCTCCAATTGCAATATTAAAATTACCACTATTCAAGGTATGTAAAGCGTATTCGCCAAATGCTATATTGTCAGATCCATCAACATTAGCATATAAACTTACATATCCAAGAGCAACATTATGATTACCAGTTGTGTTACTATTTAGACTTTCATTTCCAAATGCAAAATTATTACTACCAGTTGTGTTATTATTCATACTTTGATATCCTGATGCAAAATTGTTATTACCTGTTGTGTTATTATATAAACCTCCTACACCTGTAGCAAAATTATTAGCGCCAGTTGTGTTAAATGGTAAAGTTTCAAATCCAAGTGCAATATTATTTGAACCAGAGGTATTTCTAGCTAAAGAGCTAGCTCCAATAGCAATATTGCTATATCCTATTGTATTTCCATTTAAACTTTGAAATCCTGATGCAAAATTATATGAACCGGTTGTGTTATTTGATAAACTTTGATATCCTGATGCAAAATTATCTGAACCGGTTGTGTTATCTGATAAACTTCCACTGCCTGTGGCAAAATTATCTGAACCGGTTGTGTTATTTGTTAAACTTCCATTGCCTGTGGCAAAATTATTTGAACCGATTGTGTTACTATATAAACTTGCATTGCCTGTGGCAAAATTATTTGAACCGATTGTGTTACTATATAAACTTGCATTGCCTGTGGCAAAATTATTTGAACCGATTGTGTTACTATATAAACTTTCGTATCCAATTGCAATATTATTTGAGCCTGTAGTATTATTTAGTAAACTGTTATATCCAGTAGCAAAATTACTTGAACCTGATGTATTATTTTTCAAACTATACATACCTGAAGCAAAATTATCTTCCCCAATTGTATTAGCAAATAAACTTTCTACACCAAGAGCTATATTTCCAGAGCCTGTTATATTACTGTGTAAAGTTTTAAATCCTAAGGCCATATTTCCAATACCACTTGTATTTTGCCTTAAAGAAATATTCCCAATTGCTATATTATAATTTCCAATCGTATTACTTAAAAGTGCTTCATTACCTATTGCCACATTTCCTCCACCAGTTGTATTTGAAAGAAGCGCATCCGCACCAAATACTGTATTTGATAATATCCCCCCTGCACCTCGACCAATTCTTTTTCCATTGATTGTATTGTCATTAGTGAAAGTAGCAGAACCAGTGACACTAAGTGTTCCACCTATTGAAGCATTACCAGAAATCGTAGTGCTTGTAAACACACCAGCATTGGCTGTTAATGTTCCCCTTATTGATTCATTTCCAGAAATCGTAGTGCTTGTAAACACACCTGCATTGGCTGTTAATGTTCCACCAAATGATGCATTACCAGAAATAGTAGTGCTTGTAAACACACCTTCATTGGCTGTTAATGTTCCACCAGCTGTTATACCCCCACTTGTTTGAACCAAAGTCACTGATGAATTCCCGAGTTGGATTTGATTAGAACCAGAAACTATAGCTCCATTTCCTATTGCAGTTGCATTTGTTAACGATCCTAATGCGACATTTGCTTGATTACCGATTGCAGTATTATTGGATCCTACAGTATTGCTGTTTAAAGCCATATAACCAACACCTACATTATAAGAACCAGTTTGATTAAAAGGCATTGCCTTATATCCATTTGCAACATTGTAAGAACCTGTATTGGCAGTACTTGTGTTTGCGGACAATGCAAGTGCTCCTGTTGCAGTGTTAAAGTTGCCAGTTGTACTATTTAACATAGCATAATTACCTATTGCTGTATTATCATTCCCAGTATTTATATTTTGCAGTGCATTGGCTCCAATAGAAGTGTTATTGTATCCACCATTATTAACTTTCATGGTCCATGTTCCAAGTGTTGTATTACCATAACCATCATCTTGCCCTTGTAAAGAACTATTACCTATCGCTGTATTGGTATTATTTTGACCAGTGCCTCCAATACCCATATAAATATTATTTACATATAAATCATTCCCTATAATTCCCCTACCCCCAATTCTTGCTCCGCCACCAATATCAATACTAGCTGATTGAGGTGACATTGGTGAACTTTGGATATAACTACTCAAATCCGATGGAATATCAGATGCTAGTATTCCTCTAAATGAAGGAGCACCACTTGTTCCATCAGGTGTAGCAAAAAAGGTATTTGCTGTAGCAGTTATTGTACCAGTTCCCCCATTTGACGTTGGCAATAATCCTATTACTTTTGTAGTTAAATCCACCGCACTATTCGCAATTTTCACTGTTGTTATTGCTCCATCTGCTAGATGTCTGGTTAATATACTACCATCAGATACCCCACCTGAACTTACTTGTCCATCTACATAAGTCTTTACCGCTTTTTGTGTCGGGAATAAAATATCACTTGTTGCACTTGCGCCCAAATCTGTTGCAGCAGATTTATTAGCTGCATTTTCTTTTAAAGTAAGTGCCGTAGTAGTCGCATAAGCACTTAAATCTTGATCTCCTGTATTAGTACCTGTAATTGCTGCAAGTTTTGTTTTTTCTGCAGTGGTGTAATCATTCGTAGATAAATCCTTACCCGTTACCTTATCCACTTTTGTATCTAAATCCAATGAAGCTTTTAATGCCGTGATACTTGCTACACCTGTACCACCCTTTGCTACAGGAACAACCCCGATTATCTTTTCTGCGTCTACCTGAATCGCAAATTGCGCATAAGCTACCGATTGAAATTGTGTAGTACCAATTAAACTAAAATTATTGCCAGCAGCCACATCCATTTCAATTTTCAAAAACTTAGGCGTTAATTTCCAGTCTATTGTACTAAAGCTTCCTAATACACTTATAGCACCTGTGTCACCAATGACCACGTTGAATAATCCTTGCGCATTCGTTGTAACTTTTCTTATTTCTGTATACTCCGCATTGCCAGAAGCAGTTCCTTGAAGGATACTTAATCTTAAACTGATTGGCTGTGATGCAAGAATTACATTATTACTATTTCTTGCAACTCCTTGGAAGTTCAAACCATTTTGTGCTTGTGTCGAAAATCCAATGAAAACAAACAAAGCCAATAAACTGTTTCTGAAATTAAAACGCATAATTTTATTTTTAATGAAGTCGCTATTTATGACTTATTATTTGGGTGGAGGGCAATTGATTCATTACTACAATTAACTACGTATAATAGTTTCGTAATTTTTATTTTTTAGAATAATCTGATCGCCCTAGCATAATAGGTGCTACTTCTACTAGAATAGTTACTATAAATTGTTGTATTTGTATTTGGGGTATAAAATATAGTAAACCAATAATTATTACCACTGCCATCGGTTTTTACACTAGAACTCCAGAAATAACTATTGGTTGGTCCAAATGTGTACCCAATCGCATTTCTATTTAAAAAGACTTTTTCTAATTGTGCTATATTCGGTAAAAACCAGTTAGTATACCCACCACCTGTATAATTATTTGCTAAAGTTATAGCATTATCAAGAGTAGTACTAGTACTCAAATTATCTGGTGCAACGATGATACCGTGTTGTGTATTTGCATCGTATCCCTCATCTCCTGAAACTAATAGATAAGCAACTTTTCCGCCTTGATAATCCGTGCCTATTGATAATGTTGGAACTGCCGATCCTGCAGTGCCACTCATATTTGCCCATATTGCGCCATTAAATGCTTGCAACTCTCCTGATGCTCCACAATTGGTACACCAAACAACCAAACCAGCAGTTGGTGACGAAATAGCATCTCTTTGATATGCATTCATCCTTGGTGGTAGAAAACCTTTAGAAGATGAGCTAATTTCTAATAATGCCGATTCTTCCTCATTACCACTAACACCAACATTTAATTTATCGGTGCTTCTTAAAGTGGTAAAAGAACCAGAACTTGCAGTTGTGTTACCAATGGCTGTATTTTGAATACTTCCTGCAATAATTGAACCATTTATATTAATCGATGCTGTTTGAGTAGAACTAGGGGCGTTTTGTATATACCCACTAATATCTGTAGGAATATCAGATGCAACTATTGTTCTAAAAATTGGCGCACCTGCTATTCCATCTGGAGCTGCGAAAAAAGTATTAGCCGTAGAAGTTGCCGTTCCTGTACCACCATTCGTAGTTGGCAATAAGGAACTTACTTTTGTAGTTAAATCAACTGCATTATTTGCAATTTTCGATGTTGTGATTGCCCCATCTTGAACTCTAACAGCATTAACTTGTCCATCTACATATGCAGTGGTGGCATAAGCACTTAAATCTTGATCTCCTGTATTAGTACCTGTAATTGCTGCAAGTTTTGTTTTTTCTGCAGTGGTGTAATCATTCGTAGATAAATCCTTACCCGTTACCTTATCCACTTTTGTATCTAAATCCAATGAAGCTTTTAATGCCGTGATACTTGCTACACCTGTACCACCCTTTGCTACAGGAACAACCCCGATTATCTTTTCTGCGTCTACCTGAATCGCAAATTGCGCATAAGCTACCGATTGAAATTGTGTAGTACCAATTAAACTAAAATTATTGCCAGCAGCCACATCCATTTCAATTTTCAAAAACTTAGGCGTTAATTTCCAGTCTATTGTACTAAAGCTTCCTATCACACTTATGGTTCCAGTATCACCAATGACAACGTTAAATAATCCTTGTGCATTCGTTGTTACTTTTCTGACCTCCGTATATTCAGTAACTGCATTTGTTGTTCCTTGTACAATACTTAATCTTAAACTAATTGGTTGTGAAGCAAGAATTACATTATTACTATTTCTTGCTACCCCTTGAAAATTTAATCCATTTTGAGCTTTTGCTACAAAGCTTATTAAAATGGATAAAGACAATAAACAATTTTTGAAATTAAAACGCATAATTTGATTTTTGAATTTATATTCTGTGCTAAATATTATAATTTGATGATTTTATATACACCTGTTTGTACCGTTCCGTTAATCAGTTTATAATCTACTTTGACATAGTATAAACCAGAAACATAATTTTCCATTGGAATAAATGTTTGAAATTGATTCCAAATTGAACCCGCTTGCTTTACAAAAACTACTTTTGATTTTGCATCCAATAATTGAATCGAAAGTTGCCCAATTTGGGTGAATTGTGCCTTAAAATTTAGCGTTGTTAAAACTGGATTGGGGCCCATTACAATTTGATTTCCAAAAACTGATGGTCCAAATTCGTTAATAGATGTCACAACATTGGATAGGGGCTGTAAAACCCCGGTGGTTAAAAGCAGGTTGTTTGCACTAAAATAACCAATGGAAGCAGATTCACCCATACTCCATTCAATTGCACCATTTGAACCACCCCCATGGTTCAACGTGAATGGCGTAATATTTTGAGCATTTACGTTCTTACTTACATTAAAAATAAATAGTATGTAAACTAATGGAATGAATCCTCTTCTCATGGTTTAGTTTTAAGCTACATTTAGCTTTGTTACTAAATGTTAGCTAAACTATCTAAATGACACTCAAAGAAGTTCAAATGGAGAGAAATACATGTATCCATTTACCTAATTGGATACAAAAAAATAGGTAAAAACTGATTTTGCTGAATGACTAGCTGACAAGTTTATCAAAATACTCTAGAGGTGTCATTTGATGTTGCTTTTTAAATGACTTGTAAAAACCACTTTTACTTAAGAAACCGGCTTCAAAAGCAATGGATTCTATCGTATAATTCTCGAACTTTGATGTATTATAATTATCAATAATGTATTGAATTCGGTATTGATTGACATATTCTGTAAACCTACATTCTAAGTAATTGTTCAAAATATATGAGAGTTCTCTAGGAGACATATTTAAGGCAACAGCAACTTGATTTAAAGACAAGTTTTTATTTAAATAAGGTTTTGAATCATCAAAATAGGCCTGTATTTGGGCTATCTGAACCGAATAATTCTCTTCTATAAATGGCACTTGATTAAATTCATCCTCCATTAGTTTAGAATCAAATGCTTTGTATTTCACAAATGGCAGTCCATTTAATACCTCTGGATGGGTTAACAAATAAGTACTAATTAAAAAGAAGCTGCTTACGATAAAGATCAATGGGATTAAATTAACAAAGCCCCCATTATTAAATACCGATATTTTAAAGATTACCAATGTAAACAGTACTATAAATGCAAAAATATATGCAGAACAAGTCCATGCAAATATTTTCAACCAATCAATCACCAATTTTATTTGATTTTCAATAACCGGTACCTCGTTTTGTTTTTTATACTTTATAATCAACTTCCATTGAAAAAAAGTATATAAACATATCTGTACCATTCGCATTATGAAAAGATTTGCCTCCGAAATAGGCCCAACATTGTATTGATAGGATAAATCTAAATTGTTTATTACTGCTTGAACTATCTGTTTTTTCTCATTATCTGGCATGAAAAAAAAAGGTACATAATTTATCGTTACAATAATAAACGGGATAAAATGCCATACATCATTTATAGTGAATTTTCTTTCATTATACAAGACTGCTCTTGTATAAAAATAACCAAACGGTGGAACCAAAAAAGCAAGTGGTGCTGCAGTTTTGAATAAATAAGGTACTTCAATAATCCATGCATAATATAGCAATAAATACATCACTACATTCCATGACATGAATAAAACATAAAAAGACAATAAGTAGTCTGCATAAGATTTTAAAGCATCTTTTTTTCCTACTAAAATATAGATAGTTAATAAGGCACACAATAAACTACACAAAAAGATAATTTGAAACATGCTTTAAAGATAAGGACTTTGAATTTAAATTAATCCTTCCCTTCCACTACAATCACAATCTCCCCTTTCACTTGTTTGGATGTAAAATGAAGGATTAGATTTTCAAGGGTATCGGTGATATTTTCTTCAAACATTTTGGTGAGTTCCCTACTCACAGCCGCTTTACGTTCGGCGCCGAAAGTGGCTTTGAAAAGTTCTAAGGTTTTCACAAGTCGCATAGGACTCTCATAGAAAATCATAGTACGTTCTTCGTTCGCCAAAGCGTCCATTAAAGTTTTTCTGCCTTTTTTTAAAGGGATAAATCCTTCAAATATAAAACGATTGGTAGGCAACCCGCTATTGACAAGGGCTGGCACAAATGCAGTAGCTCCTGGCAGGCTTGTTACAGGAACACCTGCTGCTTTACATGCTCTAACCAATAAAAATGCAGGATCTGAAATACCTGGTGTACCTGCGTCTGTTATGAGTGCGATATTTTTACCTGCCATCAATTGCTGCACTAAGTGCTCCACAATTTTATGTTCATTGTGCTGATGGAAAGGTGTTAAGGGCTTCTGGATTTGATAATGCTGTAATAGCTTGGAGGAAGTTCTGGTATCCTCACATAAAATGAAATCCACAGATTGTAGTGTCTCTACTGCTCTAAAAGTAAAATCTTTTAAATTACCAATGGGCGTAGGGACTAGATATAACATAGGGATAAATTAGCGCAATCGATTATAACACGACTACTTCAAAATATTCCATCACAGCGTTCGCTAATAATTGCTTACTTGCTTCTGTTGCAATGGCTACAGCAGCAGCTTCATCAGCAGCTTCAATTTGCAAGTTGATATTCTTTCCAACACGAACATCTTGAATACCGGACAAACCTAAATTATGTAATCCGCCTAAAACTGCCTTACCTTGAGGATCTAATAAATCCTTTAATGGCATTACTTTAATTTGTACTTGAAATAACATATTGAATTATTGTGTGATTGTTTTTGGATACATCAAAGATACTATGCAATAGCCAATAAAGCCAAATGGAATCGCATACCATTTAAAAAAGATGGCTGATACAACTACTTCCACAACTACAATACCCAGCGGCAGCAGTAATTTTTTCTTGCCAGATAAGCTTTTAAGCGCTAACATGGGTCTTGTCATCACCATTAAATAGCTGACAATAACAATGTAGGCGTACCAAAATAGGGGGCTTAATAATAGCTTTGAAATGGGACTATAAGAAGGTTGCCAATAGATTAATGGAAATACAGCCGTTAAAATGCCAATCATGGGAATAGGCACCCCTTTAAAATAAGTAGACTGGTTTTGATCTAAATTAAATCTAGCCAAACGATAAGCTCCCGCCATAGGGATGATAAATGCTGGCACAAATAAGATGCTACTTGTTGAAAGTGCATTCACATCACTTGCCAACGATAACCTTAAAAATTGATAGACAATACATGCAGGTGCAACCCCAAAACTCACCACATCTGCTAAAGAATCTAATTGCTTACCCATCTCAGAAGATACTTTTAATAATCTTGCAACAAACCCATCAAAAAAATCAACTACTGCTGCAATGCCAATGAACAAACTGGCCATGAACAATTTTTCGGGGATTTCAATTAACATATCCCCTGTATCTGAAATAGATGCGACCGTGCCAAATTGAAAGCAACTCACTATGGCTAAGCAACCAAAAAGCAAATTAAGTAATGTAATGATATTGGGAATTTGTTGACGCATGTAGGAATGGTATTATTTCTTTTTCTTCATTAAATTTTCAATCTCTTCTGCCTTGATTGGAATGTTCTTGAATAAATCTTGATTTCCTTTTGCGGTAACCCAAACATTATTTTCAATTCGAACACCCATCTGCTCTTCCTTAATATAAATACCAGGCTCCACTGTAAACACCATGCCGGCTTGTATTGGCGCAGTTCTTGTTCCTAAGTCATGCACGTCTATTCCTAAATGATGCGAGATGCCATGGTATAAATATTTACGATACGCTTTGTTCTCTGCGTCTTCGTTTTTAAGATCTGCCTTTGACAATAACCCTATTTTAAGAAATTGTTTTGTGGCTTCATCTCCTACTTTATCGGTGTAATTTAAAATACTAATGCCTGGCTTTAAAATAGATTTTGCATAATCATGCAAATGCAAACAGGCATTGTACACTTCTTTTTGACGCTTGCTAAACTTGCCATTTACAGGGACCGTTCTTGTTAAATCTGCATTGTATCCTCCATATGCTGCACCAAAATCCATCAAGATCAATTCTCCATCCTTACATTGATTGTTATTACTTGTATAATGCAAAGTTCTTGCGTTATCTCCACTTGCTAAAATACTATGATAAGCAGCACCAGTTGCTTTTTGACTTAAAAAAGAATGGTAAATCTCCGCTTCAATTTCATATTCATACACGCCTGGCTGAATGAATTTCAACAATCTTCTAAATGCGTTTTCTGTAATGTCAATCGCTTTTTGAATCACCACCACTTCTTGCTTGGTTTTCACCGCCCTTAAAGCTTTCATGATTTTTGCTGCACGCAAATACTGGTGCAAAGGATAACGAGACTGCATCTCATCTATAAAGCGATATTCATTTGATCTTACTAAATTATTTTTACGATCATTCTCATTGGAGTCTAAATAAATGGCGTCTGCCAAATGAATCCAACCTTGTAACATGGCGTCTATACTGTCCACCCAAACAATGGTTTTCATGCCAGAAATAGCGGTCGCTTCATTTGCTCTCAATCTTTTTCCATCCCAAATTTCTTTTAACTCTTGTGGTCGCACTAGCACCAATACTTCTCTATATTTTGGATCTGGATTGTCTGGGAATAATACCAACATAGTACCTTCTTGTTCGATACCTGATAACCAGAATAAATCTGAATTTTGCACAAAGCCATGTAAGGCATCACCATTACTTGGAAATTCGTCATTGCTTACAAAAACTGCAATGCTGTTTTTTTGCATTTGACTTACAAAACGCTTTCTGTTTTGTATAAATATGGTTGGATCTAATGGATCGTATTTCATATAAAAATTTGACTTTATTTTAATGAATGCCAGTTAAAGCATATGGGTAGCAAGATACTTAAAAAGGTTGGGCTTAGGCAATCTTACCCCAGCCTATTTTGGTTTTTTGGGTTTGTAAAAAGCTACGAATAGCCAAATGTTCAGGCAGGGTTAAATTGGGATCCTTCTCACATATTGCTGCTGCTGCTTCTTTGGCAATTTCCATGGTAGCTCTGTCATTGATCAAACTAGCCAACTTAAAATTGAGCGCCCCACTTTGTCTTGTACCATCAATATCCCCTGGCCCCCTAATTTCTAAATCTTTTTCCGCTATCACAAATCCGTCGTTGGTATTGCACATGATTTTTAATCGCTCCCTAGCTTCTCTACTTGCTTTTACACTACTCAATAAAATACAATAACTCTGCTCGGAACCTCTACCCACCCTACCTCTTAGCTGATGCAATTGAGATAGTCCAAATTTCTCTGCACTCTCAATGACCATCACCGATGCATTGGGTACATTTACTCCTACTTCTATTACCGTTGTACCCACCAATATTTGCGTATCCCCTGATTTAAATCGATTCATATTCTCCGATTTTAAATCATTGGGCATCTTACCATGCACCATACTTATTTTATAAGTAGGTTCTGGGAAAAAACTTTTTACTTGTTCGTAGCCTTGCATTAAATCCTCATAACTCATCTTTTCACTCTCTTCAATCAACGGATAGACATAATAAGCTTGACGTCCTTTTTGAATTTCTGATTTTACAAAATCCATGACAGATGCCCTTGAAGTCTCATAGCGATGAACGGTTTTAATAGGCTGTCTTCCTGGAGGCAATTCGTCCATGATACTATAATCCAAATCTCCATAAGCCGTCATGGCTAAGGTTCTTGGAATAGGTGTTGCTGTCATCACTAACACGTGTGGCGGGATAGATGCTTTTTTCCATAGCTTGGATCTTTGCTCCACTCCGAATCGATGCTGTTCATCTATTACAGCCAATCCTAATTTTTTAAATTGCACTGGGTCTTCAATCAATGCATGTGTACCCACTACAAAATGAATCGTATCTTCTGCCAATCCTTTTAATATCCTTCTACGTTCCGCTGCTTTTGTACTTCCTGTAAGTATGGCCACTTCCACTGGCATTGCACTTAAAAGTTCCGTCAAACTAGTATAGTGTTGTTGTGCTAAAATTTCAGTGGGCGCCATCAAACAACTCTGAAATCCATTGTCAGCCGCTATCAGCATGGCCATTAATGCAATCATTGTTTTACCGCTGCCCACATCCCCTTGTAACAAACGATTCATTTGATAGCCCTTGGCTACGTCCAATCTAATTTCTTTAATCACTCTTTTTTGTGCACCTGTTAATTCAAATGGAAGATAATGATTGTAGAAATCATTAAAATAAGTTCCCACTTTTTCAAATACCTGGCCCTTGCTATTTTTATGTCGATCTATCTTTATTAGATTCAATCTTATTTGTGCAATAAATAATTCTTCAAAAATCAGGCGTGATAGGGCTTGTTTATAATGCACTTGGCTTGAAGGAAAATGGATTTGTCTAAATGCCTCCCATCTCCCCATTCTATCCACCAATAAATGCGCAGGCAAGTTTTCTGGCAAATCCCTTTCACTAATTTGTTGAAACAACACCTGGGTTAATTTGCCTATTTGTTTTCCATTTAATCCCCTTGCTTTTAATTTCTCAGTTGAACCATATACTGGCTCCAACAAGGATTTGTTGGCCATGGCTTGGGCCACATAAGGTTCAATTTCAGGATGTACGACCTGTGGTTTACCATTGAAAAAGCCTAGTCGACCAAAGACTAAATAAGTTTGACCCTCTACTAAATTCTTCTGAACATACTGAATCCCCTGAAACCAAGCCAATTCCAAGTTACCCGATTCATCCCTTAATTGGGCCACCATCCTTTTTGAACGCTTCTCCCCAATGGTATGGAAGCCCAATAAAACCCCTTTGACCTGGATAAAATCCATTTCTGGCGTCAACTGGCTAATGGGTGTGACTTTGGTCTTATCGACATGCCTATGTGGAAAATGCTGTAATAACTCGCCAAAAGTATAGATACTAAGCTCTTTTTTAAGCAATTCTGCCCTCAAAGGGCCTACACCCTTCAGGTATTCAATAGGACTGGATAAAAGAGAAGCAAGGCTCAAGCGATTTTTTTTAGATTCAGGGCAAATATCCCAAAAAGATGGCAAAAAATGGGATTGCGATTCATTATCTTCGCACAGCTATGGAAAAGGAAATCGTATTGAGTGGAATAAGGCCCACAGGGTTCTTACATTTAGGAAATTATTTTGGCGCAATGCGTAATTATGTGCGCATGCAGGATGAATACAATTGCTATTTTTTTGTTGCCAATTGGCATAGTTTGACTACCCACCCTGACACCAAAACTTTACAAGAAAGTGTGTTACGTGTGGTGGCGGAAAATATTGCTTGTGGATTAGATCCCGAGAAAGTGTCTTTGTATGTGCAGAGTGATGTGCCAGAAATTGCAGAATTGTATTTATACTTAAATATGTTGGCTTATAAAGGCGAGCTTGAAAAGACCACCACTTTTAAAGATAAAGTAAGAATGCAACCAGAGAATGTAAATGCTGGTTTATTAACTTACCCAGTTTTACAAGCCGCAGATATCTTAATCCACCGTGCTGTAAAAGTACCTGTTGGAAAAGACCAGGAACAAAACCTAGAGATGGCTCGCAACTTTGCCGAAAGATTCAACCACCGTTATGGGGAGACTTTCCCATTACCTTATGCATTCAACTATAATAGTGAGTTAGTTAAAATCATGGGCTTAGACGGCAATGGAAAAATGAGCAAGAGCGAAAACCAAATGACCACTTTATTTTTAGCAGATGAAGACGATTTGATTCGTAAAAAAGTAATGAAGGCTAAAACAGATCAAGGCCCATTAACGCCCAATGCTGAAAAACCAGATTACATTCAAAACCTATTTACTTTAATGGGCTTGGTGAGCACTGCAGATACGGTGAAAAAATTTGAAGATGATTTTAACAATAGCTCAGAAGGCCATTGTATCATTCGTTATGGGGATATGAAAAAACAGCTAGCAGAAGACATGGTTCAGTTCATCAACCCTATTCGTACAAAAGCGGCCGACTTACAAAACAACAAAGATTTATTGTTAAAAATCATACACCAAGGTGCCGACAAAGCAAGAGCAAGTGCTTCGGCTACTTTGACTACTGTAAGAAAAGCAGTAGGTATGGAATACTTATAAAACAGATCTGACAAATTACAATTACACAAATAAGATTATGGCAAAAGCAGCAAGTAAAAAACCAAAGCACGTAGCAATCGCTGGCAATATTGGCGTTGGTAAAACAACATTAACCGAGTTATTAAGCAAGCATTACCGTTGGATCCCTCAATTCGAGGATGTTGACCATAATCCCTATTTAATGGACTTCTATGATGATATGCCAAGATGGAGTTTCAATTTGCAAATTTATTTCCTACATGGCAGATTGAACCAAATCTTAGAAATTCAAAAAGGAACTGAAACCATTATTCAGGATAGAACCATCTATGAAGATGCCAATATCTTTGCACCTAACTTACACGAGATGGGCTTAATGAGTAAGCGTGATTTTGATAATTATTATGGCTTTTTCAATACCATTAAATCCATGGTACAACCGCCAGATTTATTGATCTATTTAAAAGCGTCTGTTCCTACTTTGGTTTCTCAAATTCAAAAAAGAGGTAGAGAATACGAAGAGAATATCCGTTTGGATTATTTAAAAAGACTGAACGATTATTACAATAAATGGATTGACAATTATACAGAAGGTCCTTTATTAGTGATTGACTGTGATAAAATTAAATTTGGCGAATCTGAAGAAGATCTAGGCCATATCATTAGTAAAGTGGATAGTACTTTATACGGTTTGTTTTAAAGGAAGATTTTGATTATTCAATTTTAACGCTTGAAAGATGCAACAAATAACACCCGAAATACTGGAGCAAATAAAATCCATAGTTGGCGCTGAATATGTTTTCACGGACGCTGAAAGTTTTGAAAAATACGGCAAAGACCATACTGAACGTTTGCATTTTAATCCAGCGGTAGTTGTCAAGCCAAAAAATCCGGAAGAAATAAGTGCATTGATGAAATTAGCCAATACGCATTTAATTCCAGTAACACCAAGAGGTGCAGGTACTGGTTTAAGTGGTGGTGCGCTACCCCATTTAGGCGGATTGGTGATTGCAATGGAACGTTTTAATTCGATATTAGAAATAGACGAAAGAAACTTACAAGTCACTACTGAGCCTGGTGTGATTACAGAAATGCTACAAGATGCAGTGAAAGAAAAAGGATTGTTTTATCCTCCGGACCCTGCAAGTAAAGGAAGTTGTTTTATTGGAGGAAATATTTCAGAAAATTCAGGCGGCCCTAAGGCAGTTAAATATGGTGTTGTAAAAGATTATGTGTTAAACCTAGAAGTGGTACTTCCAAATGGTGAAATCATTTGGACAGGTTCGAATATTTTAAAAAATGCCACTGGCTATAATATTACTCAACTTATTGTAGGCAGTGAAGGTACCTTAGGTATTGTCACTAAAATAGTATTAAGATTGATTCCGCATCCAAAGTTTGATTTATTGATGCTTGCCCCATTTAATAGTTTAGAAAAAGCGAGTGAAGCAGTGAGCGCTATCTTTAGAGCGGGTATTACACCTAGTGCCATGGAGTTAATGGAAATTGATGCGATTACGCTTGCATCCAAAATATTAGACAGTACTGCAATCCCATTGACCGAAAATTTAGCTGCACATTTAATCATAGAAGTGGATGGCAATAATATGGATGTATTGATGGGAGAAATGGAAGCCATTGCAGATGTGCTTTCCCAATTTGAAGCAGGAGAATTGTTTTTTGCAGATGATGCCCAACAAAAAAATGAGCTTTGGAAAATAAGACGCAAAGCCAATGAGGCAGCAGTGATGGCAGGTTATACCATTGAGGAAGACACGGTGGTACCAAGAGCAGAGTTGCCTAAATTAATTAAAGGAGCCAAAGACTTAGGCGCTAAGAACGGTTTCAAAGTAGTTTGTTATGGCCATGCTGGAGATGGCAATTTGCATATTAGAATCAACCACCCTACTATCAAAAATAGTCATGGCAATGAAGAGATGACAACCATCTTAAAAGAATTATTTGTGCTAGTGCATAGTTTAGGTGGCACAATCAGCGGGGAGCATGGAATTGGATTGATCCAAAAACCTTATATGCAAGTTGTATTTAATAACGCGTCTTTAGAGATTATGCGTGGAATCAAAAAAACCTTCGATCCAAACAATATCTTAAACGCGGGTAAAATATTTGACCTATCCTAATGCTTAAAAAACAACTACTCACTTGTCTAGTTTTGCTCTTCAGCATGCAGTTTGCAAAAGCACAAGACATTGTAAAAACCACACCAGCATTGATTGAGCGTCCACTCTTTATTGGAGGCAATATTGTTATAGGTGGAGGTTCTGGTTGGTTTCAGTTAGGATTAAATCCAGAACTATCCAAAAGGATGAATCAATGGGTAGATATTGGCGGGGCTGTGAATCTATTGTATTCAGCTTCTAATCCTAATTTTCTTTCAAGTACAAGAACAAGAAGTTTCCAATTTGGTGTGGGCGGCTTTACAAGAATCTGGCCTGCAGAAAGGTTCTTCTTACAAGTACAACCGGAATACAATTGGAATTGGACCAATATGAAAGACATGAGCACGAATAGTGAAACCTCGGGTGCTTCTAGGAAAATTCGTTACGGTGCAGAAAGTATATTAGCAGGTATTGGATATGGCAGTAGGTCTGAACATGGCATGACCTATTTTACCTTAATGATAGATCTATTAAAAAATCCAAACTCTCCTTATAGAGATGGATACAATCGTGCCGACCCATTTGTAAAAGCAGGATTTGCTTTACCTATTCGCTCCAAGCATTAATTGTTTCCATCACAGCTTTTGCATCTTTTGCAACATGGATCCTATTTTTCCAATCATCATACATGAATCCTTCTGCATGCATATGATCCATTAATGCAATCAATGGGGTGTAAAAGCCTTCCCAATTTAATACAATCACTTTCTTTTGGTGGATGTTTAAATTATTCCAAGTCAACATTTCAAATAATTCATCCATTGTCCCCATACCACCAGGCAATATAATTGCGACGTCTGCTCTGTCGTATAAAATCTTCTTACGATCATGCATGGTTTCTGTTACAATCAATTCTGTTAGCCCCTCATGTTGTGCCTCCCATTCTAGAAGCAGCTTGGGAATGATGCCCAATACCTTTCCATTTTTTGCTAAAACAGCATCCGCTATGGCACCCATAATCCCCTTGCCTCCTCCGCCATATACCAATTGGATTCCATTTTCACCTAATGCATTACCTAATTCAATTGCTTGATGGGTGAAGCCTGGTTGATTCCCAGATTTTGAACCACAAAAAACGGTTACAGATTGTATTTTCATTGCTTAGAATTAATTAAGATCCATCACAAAATAGTCAAAAAAGTCAAAGATTCTCACTACTTTGCCACATCAAAAAGACACAAAACTAAACTATGAGCGCAACGACCCTTTTCATCTTCGTAATTCTTTACTTTTTAGTATTGTTAGGAGTAGCTAAAATCACTGGTAAGAATAGTAATAACATGTCCTTTTTTATTGGGAACAAAAACAGCAATTGGATGTTGGTTGCTTTTGGTATGATTGGAACCTCTTTAAGTGGGGTCACTTTTGTGAGTGTACCTGGTGCCGTGGGCAAAGATGCATTTCAATATTTACAAATCACATTGGGTTATTTAATTGGGTATCTAGCCATTGCTTATGTGCTTTTGCCTATCTATTATAAATTAAACCTGACTTCTATTTATAATTACCTAGAAGGTAGACTTGGATTTAGTGCCTATAAAACAGGTGCGTCCTTTTTTATTCTTTCAAGGACCCTAGGAGCCACTGCTAGATTGTATTTAGTGGTGAAAATTTTACAATACTTTATCCTTGACAATCTTCATGTTCCATTCTGGGCAACCACTTTGGTGATTTTAGTGATGATTCTTTTATACACTTATGAAGGTGGCGTGAAAACAATTGTATGGACCGACACCCTTCAGACATCAGGCATGTTGATGGGCCTGATCATTTGTAGTATCTATATATTATCTAAACTTGACTTATCTGTGATGCAAGGTTTAACAGCTATGCAAAACCAAGCATTGGCAAACAATCCTTCCATGCATTTGGCGGATGTTTTTAGCATGGACGTCAATAGCAAGTCTTTTTTCTTGAAACAGATTATTGGTGGCGCATTTGTGACTTTAACCATGACTGGCTTGGATCAAGAAATGATGCAAAAAAATATCTCGGTTAAAAACCTAAAAGACGCACAAAAAAATATGGTCACGATTGGTTTTACCATGTTAATTGCCATTAGCTTATTCCTTTATTTAGGTGGTTTATTACATTTATATGCTGCACAAAACAATATCACCGCAACAGGCGATGATTTATTTCCCACATTGGCATTAAACCATATGCCTCCTTATTTATCTATCATTTTCATTCTTGCATTGATCTCTGCCCTATTCCCTAGTGCAGATGGCGCCATTACTGCATTGACTTCTAGTTTCTGTATCGACATACTAGGACTACAGAGAAATAAAAATTGGTCAGAAGCACAACAAAAGAAAATTAGACAAAGAACCCATTTGAGTTTTGCATTGATATTTTTAATCATGGTCATGGTCTTTAAATGGATAGACAACAAGAGTACTATTGACTTATTGTTAAAGATTGCCTCTTATACCTATGGTCCACTTTTAGGCTTATTTGCATTTGGTATTTTAACGAAAAGAAGCCTAAACAATACCTTAGTCCCTGTCATTTGTTTCTTAGCCCCAATCCTTTGTTTGGCCTTAGACTATTTCCAAGCTCAATTATTGGGGGATTTTAGAATTGGCCAAGAGCTTTTGATTATTAATGGTATGATTACTTTTATAGGATTATGGCTCATTTCAAGCGCTAATAGCGAAAAAAATTAGACATTTGCAGCATGGATTTTATTCAACCTGCTGCGAATGACTATGTAGAGCAATTTAGTGACGCCACACCGGCCTATTTAAGGCCCATGTATGAACAAACTAAACTGAGCCACCCCCATGCTCATTTGCAAAGCAATTGGAACCAAGGAGGCTTTCTAAGCTTTTTTAGCAAGCTCCTAGCCCCTAGTCATATTTTAGAGATTGGTACATTTACTGGCTTCAGTACTTTATGCTTAGCAGAAGGCTTAAGCACCACCGGCGAATTACATACCATCGAACTCAGAGCAGAAGATGCAGCTACTGCAAGAACGCATTTTGATGCTAGTGTAAAAGGGCATCAAATTTTTTCACATGTTGGCGACGCCAAAACAATCCTTCCTACTTTAACAAAGCAATGGGACCTTGTATTTATTGATGCCGATAAAACTGGCTACATTGACTATGTCAATTTAGTATTACCCCTACTTTCAGACAAGGGCGTAATTATTGCAGACAATGTTTTATTTCATGGACAGGTGTTTGACAAAAAAATAACTGGCAAGAATGCTATAGCGATTCATGCATTCAATGAATTTATCCTACAGCATAATGGATTAGAAAAAATAATGTTGACAGTAAGAGACGGATTAACCTTGATTAGAAAAAAATAATATGAAGCAAAAAATATTGATTCCTTTTTTTATTTTATTGACTACCGTTACAGGATGGGCTCAGAACAATAAAACAACCCTTTCCTATATTGAGCAATACAAAGCAATTGCAATGAAGGAAATGAAGCGCACAGGTGTACCCGCTTCTATTACACTCGCACAAGCCATTGTTGAATCCAATAGCGGAGAAAGCAATTTGGCGAAAAACCATAACAATCATTTTGGCATTAAGTGCAAATCCGATTGGACAGGCGCCAAAGCGTATCAGGATGATGATACAAAACAAGAATGTTTTAGAGCTTATGATGCTGCAGAACAATCTTTTAAAGACCACTCCAATTTTTTAAAAAACAGACCAAATTATGTTAGTCTATTTTTATTAGATCCTGTAGATGACACCGCATGGGCTTATGGATTAAAAAAAGCAGGTTATGCAACAGCTACTGACTACCCTAAAAAATTATTGAAAATTATTGATGACTACGAACTAGCACAATACAATTTCCCAGAACTCGCAAACGAAATTGAGGAAGAAGAAGCAAGCACCAAAGTGCTTGCTGATGCGCCCGTAAATAAGACAGCTTCCGATGCGCCACTAAATAAGACGCTTGCTGATGCGCCCGTAAATAAGACAGCTTCCGATACGCCACTAAATAAGACAGCTTCTGATACGGTCATCAGTCAACCGCTGGTTGACTCTGTAAAAGCTTTAAGTACAGATACGATTGCTAAAGCTGTCGTTCTAGAATCAAAAAGCTTGAATAAACCATCCGGTATTGCGCAAACTAATGCGAACAGCTATACTACTCCATTACCTATTAAGCAATTAGCACCTGCAAGCATCGCTATTGCTGATACAGTCAAATCAGTCAAAAAGGAAATACCTGCTCCTGAAGAAAAACCAATTGAATCTTTTGCGCCAGTTTACAATTATCCAGAAGGCAGATTTAGAATCAATCAAGTGCCTGTACTACTTGGAAAGAAAGACATGTCATTTGTTGAAATTGCGATTCAATTCAATTTGCCTTTATACAAATTATTTGAATACAACGAAATCAAAGAAGCAATTCTATTAGATAGAGATCAATTGATTTTCCTTGCTCCTAAAAAGAAAGAAGGTGCTACCTCATTTCATACTGTAAAGTACAATACTACATTACATGAGATTAGTCAACTTGAGGGTGTTCAATTAAGCCAGTTGAAATTATACAACCCCAAATTAAACGAGGAAGTAAAAGAAGGCACACAAGTACTTTTATTTAAATCAAAAGAAATAAGTCCAAGCATCAAAAAAGATAATTCATTATTGTTTAATAAAAAATTGAAATAACTTCATCCAAATCAAGCTATATGTCTACCATTCAAGTACTAGATAAAACATTTGTACCCTACTTAGAAGAAGCCGTAATTCAAACAAAAATCAGTGAACTAGCTGCGCAATTAAATAAAGACTATGCAGGTAAGCGTCCTTTATTTCTTTCAATCCTAAATGGCTCATTCTTATTTACGGCAGATTTATTCAAACAAATCACCATCGAAGCCGAAGTGAGTTTTATTAAATTGGCTTCTTACAAAGGAACCAGCTCTACAGGCAATGTAATAACTGCAATTGGTTTAGATACAAATGTAAAAGACAGACATATCATTATCTTAGAAGATATTATTGACACTGGTAAAACATTACATCATTATCTTCCTCAATTGGATAGCATGCAGCCTGCGTCTGTAAAAATTGCCGTATTGTTAGATAAAAAAGAAGCATTGCAATACCCAGTGAATATCGATTACTCCTGTTTTGAGATTCCGAATAAATTTGTAGTAGGCTATGGCTTAGACTATGATGGATTAGGTAGAAATAGCAAAGACATTTATCAGCTTCAAGCTTAATTGCTTTGCAATCCTATTCATTTATTCAAGTTGTATAGATCAAATTATAAATCATTGACATAAAAAAGGGACAAATAAATTTGTCCCTTTTTTATGTTCGTATTTTTAGGCTTACTTAAATGCTTCTTTTACTTTATCATAAAAACTCTTATCCCCTTTGACTGGCTTAGGTTTAAAGTTGTCACTAGCCTGCATTTTCTCCAAAGCTATTTTTTCTTCTTCACTCACTTCTTGTGGTGTCCAAATGTTCACATGGATCAATTGATCTCCTTTTGCATAACCTTGTACTTCTGGGAATCCTTTTCCTTTTAATCTAAATATTTTACCACTTTGAGTGCCAGCAGGTATTTTAATTTTTGCACGACCATCGATAGTAGGTACTTCTACACTGGTTCCAAAAATAGCATCCGGAATCGTAATGTATAAATCAAAAGCGACATTCAATCCATCTCTATGCAAGAACTCATGTGGTTCTTCCTCAATCATAATGATCAAGTCCCCTGCAGATCCTCCACGCTCACCCGCATTGCCTTTACCAGACATGCTCAATTGCATTCCATCTTGCACGCCCGCTGGAATATCAATTGAAATTGTTTCCTCTCCATATACTCTTCCTTCGCCCTTACACGCAGTACATTTTGCAGTCACCGTACTTCCTTCTCCATTACAAGTAGGACAGGTATTCACGGTTTGCATTTGCCCTAAGAAGGTATTGGTTACTTTTCTTACTTGTCCAGAACCTTTACAAGTGCCGCAAGTTTGAATACTTGATTTGTCCTTCGCTCCATTCCCTCCACAAGTGGTACATAACACATGCTTCTTTACTTTCACTTGCTTATTTACGCCATTGGCAATCTCTTCGAAATTCAATTTTAATTTGATTCTTAGATTGCTACCTCTTTGTCCTCTTGCTTTAGCACCACCTCTTGAACGACTTTGTCCGCCGCCAAAAAATCCGCCAAACATATCATCACCAAACACATCACCAAATTGGCTAAAGATATCGTTCATATCCATACCACCGCCATATCCACCATTGCCACCACCTGTTCCTGGACCAAAAGCTTGATGACCAAAGCGATCATATTTTGCTTTCTTATCCGTGTCACTCAATATCTCGTAGGCTTCTGCGGCTTCTTTAAATTTTTCTTCGGCGGCTTTATCACCTGGATTTCTATCCGGATGAAATTGCATAGCAACTTTACGGTAGGCTTTTTTTATTTCGTCTGCAGAAGCAGATTTGCTCACTCCTAGTATTTCGTAAAAATCTCTTTTTGACATAATGCTTTGTTTATTTACCTACCACCACTTTTGCAAAACGAATAATCTTATCGTTCAAATAATATCCTTTTGTTACCTCGTCAATCACCTTGCCTTGTTTAGCAGCATCTGGTACCGGCACTTCTGTGATTGCTTCATGCAATTCCACATCAAATGTTTGATCAATACTTTCCATGGCTTTTAACCCTTTTCCATGAAGTACAGTTCTAATTTTATTGAATACCAATTGGATCCCTTCTTTTTGAACCGCAATATCATCCGACCCGTTCAATTGCTTCTCTGCACGATCACAATCATCCATCACATCCAACAAGGAAACAATCACGTCTTTTCCTGCAGTTTGGATCAAATCCACACGCTCTTTAGCCGTTCTTCTTTTAAAGTTTTCAAATTCTGCCATTAAACGCAGGTATTTGTCCTTTTGGTCTGCCAAATCCGCCTTTAACTGATCTAACTCACTCAAGGGTGTTTCTTCGGTTTCTGGCGCCACTTGAGCCCCGTTTTCTGTATCTACGATTGGTTCTTGACCTAATTGTTCTTTTTCTTCCATAATTGACTAATTGTACTCTATTGCACGCAAATATATTGCCAAAGCAATAAAAGAGCAAAATTGACATAAATGACGCTTAAAATGAACAAGTTGTCACTCAATCTGTCCCTATCTTTGCCAAATGACAAAGGTTTACCTAAATAAGCGCATTACCCCTAGAATTGCTATGGGGCACCCATGGATTTATAATAACGAAGTGGATCGTATTGCTGGCACGGTTTCCCCAGGAGATATTGTTGAAGTCTACTACTTTGATGGCCAATTGGCAGGACGTGGGTATATCAACCCAGGATCTCAAATCATCATCCGTTTACTAACTCGAAAAAGAGAAAATATTGATGCAGGATTTTTCCATCAAAAAATTAGTGAAGCATGGGCCTACAGACAACAATTAGGCTATACAGAAAACTGCAGATTGGTCTTTGGAGAAGCAGATGGACTACCCGCTTTGATCATTGATAAGTTCAACGATTATTTTGTTTTACAAACTTTATCATTGGGGATTGAACAATGGAAAACGGCCATTGTAGATGCAATTAATACCATCTTTAAACCAAAGGGGATCTATGAAAGAAACGATGTACCTGTTAGAGAATTAGAAGGACTAGAACAAAAAAAGGATTTTTTATCTGATCCATTTCCTACCGAAATTGTCATCAAAGAAAATGGATTACAATTTTATGTAGACATTGAGCATGGACAAAAAACTGGCTATTTTTTAGACCAACAAGACAATCGCCGTGCGATCCAAAACATTGTGAAGGGAGCTGATGTATTAGGTGCATTTACATATACTGGAACTTTTGAAATTCATGCAGCACATTATGGTGCAAAGTCAGTTTTAGGCATTGATATCTCCGAAAATGCAGTAGCGCAGGCAAACAAAAATGCCGCGTTGAATCAGCTAGATCATATTGTTAAGTTTGAAGCCATGAATGCCTTTGATGTATTGAAAAACTGGGGCAAGGAAGGCAGAAAATATGATGTAGTGATGTTGGATCCACCTGCTTTTACAAAAAGCAGAAGCAGTATTGAAAAAGCAGTAACGGGATACAAAGAGATTAATTTAAGGGGGATGAAAATGATCAACAATGGAGGCTTCTTAGTGACTTCTAGTTGTACCAACCTAGTAAGCCCAGAGTTATTCTTAGATACCATTTATATGGCTGCAAAAGACGCCAAGAAAAGAATTAGACAAGTTACCTACCAAACACAATCAAGTGACCACCCTATTATATGGGGCATGGAGAATACCCATTATTTGAAGTTCTTGATTGTAGAAGTTTGTGATAGATAGCCCTAAAATCCAATACTTATTACAATAAAAAATGCCTCCGAAAATTGGAGGCTTTTTTTATGAATTCAATCATGTATTAACAAGATCCAAAAAGGGCCCGATGGGCCCTTTTAAAATCATTAGAGATCTTCTTGCGTTTTTTATATTCTATAAAAAAACTAGCAAGAAGATAAGTTTCAGTTCAACTTGTTTAATGTCTCTTGAATCGCTTCAAAATTAGGCAAGTCTCCAGGAGTAGGACATACTTCTGCGTATTGCACAACGCCGTTCGCATCAACCACAAATGCAGCTCTCTTGCTTACACCTTGCATTTCGAATGCTGGAAATGTTTCATACAATACATCAAATGCAGTTGCTGCAGCCTTATTAAAATCGCTTAATAATGGGAAGTTTAATTTTTGTTCTTCTTTGAATTTGCCTAACGCAAATAAAGAATCAACAGAGATACCATACACTTGTGCATTGGTGGAATTGTATGCTGCAATATTGTCTCTTACACTACAAAGCTCTGCTGTACAAACACCTGTAAATGCAAGTGGGAAGAATAAAAGCACTACGTTCTTTCCTTTAGCATCCGCTAAATGAACTGCATTTTTATCTGTATCAAATAAAGTAAAATCTGGGGCGTTTTGTCCGATTGTAATTGGCATAATATATATTTTAATAATTTAACAAATCAAAAGTAAAAGTGTTTAATGATAGATCCGTTTTTTTAGTTGGAATTAATGTTTTATAAGTTCTAATTTTTCTCTTTTCGACAATGCTTCTACAGAATCCATCAATTCTTTCATTTCCACTGGGTGTTTATCTAAATAACTCATAGTGGCATAAAAATCTGCTCTGTCCACTTTATTCAAGTTAAACACACGCTGATAATATTTGGCTTTTTCTAAAGCTGGCTGAATGGTGGTGTCGGCTTGCGTTTGCCTAGACAGGTATTCATCTACCTGCATTAGTTGCCATACCGTTTTTTGCATTGTTCCAATTGGCAATAGTTTACCATTCTGCGATTTTTCTGAAGCACATGCTGCAAAAAATAACATACCAATTATGAATACATTTTTCATTCGAAATATGCTTTATACTTATTAATATTTGCAATATCGATGGCTGAAAGTGTGGTCATCAATTGCTTTTTAGTTGCCCTGTCTGCTTCCGAAAATAATCCAATTAATTCAGTTACCCTACCCTGCATAAAAATAGAGATCGCCATTGAATTCACATTGTCCTCATTTAGTTCTTGTAAACTCATTAGGGCATTGATGATCGCAACTTTTGCTTGATCAGGTTGCTCTGACATTTGATCGATCCCTTTTCGGAAATAGTTATAACTTATCTCGTGTAATTTATCGAATCCGCTCTTGGTAAGGTTGTCAATTAATACAAAACGGTTGCGTTGACCATCATAGGATTTCCATCCACTAATTCCAGAACCATCGGGTGCATTGTACACAATATTCAGTGCTTTACTAAAATAGGGCGCGCCTCCGTTTTTTGAAAAAGAGTCGTAGTCCAAGCCCAAAATAATATATACATAATAGGCTAATGTAGCTGTCAAGTTTGCTTCCAATGCATCTGTTCTTGCAACATTGTTTTCATTGAATTCAATGGGCTGACCTAATTGGTATTTAAAAGTGAAACTAGCATCTTGCATATTGAGCAACTGTGTTGTATAGTTGGAACGATATACTGGCCTATTAGCAACAATACTTAGCTTGGCATTATACACCCCTGGAGATACCACTGATTCAATGGTGATGTAAAAACTACAATCAATTTTTTCTTCTTGTGTAAAGAGCTCTGAAGTCCATTTACGTTGATTGATAAAATCTTTTAATTGGGTCTGAAGTTGGACGAAAATTTTAGGATCTACCTGATTGTCCACTTTATTGGTCTGTAAGCTTACTACAGCGGCAAGCTCTTGTCCATTCAAATTTTGAAAGGCAATACAACAGAATAAAATGAAAGCCAATTTTCTTAAAAACATGCCGGTTTGTTTTATACCCTAAAATACAAAAACGTCCCGAATCTTCGGGACGTTTTATATAATTACTTGTTCGAGATTAACGGAATAAATCTGCTTCCTCGTTCTTACGATGATAGATCTTGTCATCAATGAATTCTGCAGTTGCTAAAATAGCAGGATTTGGCATACGCTCATAAGCCTTAGAGATTTCGATTTGCTCTTTGTTCTCATGAATTTCTTCCAAGCTATCTGTATGACTTGCAAACTCCTCTAACTTAGAATGCAATTCTTCTCTGATAGAGATATTGATTTGGTTTGCTCTTTTAGCAATGATAGAAATGGATTCGTACAAATTGCCTGTTTTAGCTTTTAATGCTTTCAAACTTTTTGTTTCAACAACAGCAGGTGTGTTAGCACCCATATGTCTTCTTAATTTACTCATTTTATATTATTTAAATATTGATCAGTTTGTTTCTTTATTTTTTTAGCTTCTGTCATTAATGGACTGTCGCTATATCTGTCTACGAAATCATTGTACTCCGCAATCACTTTTTCAAAACGCTCTTTTTGTTTATCAACGAAACTATTCTCTGCAAATTTGAAATAAGATTTCAAAGTCAACAATTTGTATTTATCTGCTTGTTTTGAGTCCGGGAAATAGTCAGACAATAAACCATATGAAATTGCAGCAGCTCTGTACAAAGCAAGCTCATAGTACAATGTAGCTGTTTTGTAATCTTTTAATTCTAGCTTTTCTCTACATGCATCTATCACTTCTGTCGCCTCTTTTACTTTTGTACTAGTAGGATGTGCATCTATAAATGATTGCATTAATTGCATCGCTCTATTCGTCGTAGTTTGGTCTAGTTCAGCTTTTGGAGAACGCTTAAAGTAAGTATAAGCTCTCATGAATTCCACCTCTTCTGCTTTTGCAGAATTAGGGAAATACTCCAAGAAGGTTTTATAAATATTTTCTGCATTATCGTAATCCTTATCATAATAATAAGAGTTCGCATACATCAAATACAATTCCTCGTAACGTGGAGTACCTTTAACGAATTGAATCACTGATTCAAAGAGCTGTTGTGCATTACTGTACTTCTTTTCGGCATAGTATTGTTCTGCCATTTTAACTTTATAGTCCGTATCCTTGTTCTTCAATACTTTCTGGAACTTTGAAGTACAAGCACTCAAGCTCAAAACCAGGCAAATTAATAAGATGATTCTATTCATACAGGGTGGCAAAATTAACTAATAATCCTCAATTTAGGCCGAAAAAGATTGCGAATAAAGGCTTTGACGTTAAGAAATAGCTAAAACCTGCCTGATAGCCAGGCAATTGTGCCAAAAGGGAGGTTCAGGCAAAACAAAAGGCCCGCAATTGCGGGCCTTTTCTAAATCATCAGCGTTGTACTTTTCGAGCCCTTATATTGCTATAAATGGCGAGAAAATAACTATCCGTTGTTCTCGTCTAATTTAGCTTTGATTTCAGCTAATGCGCCTAAATCACCTAAAGTAGATTTCTCAACTTTGCTTTGAATCGTTTTTACTGCTTTTTTAGTTTTCTCAGTTTCATCCTTCGCTTCTTTCTTAGCTACTTCTTTCTCTTCTTGGATGTTTTGCTCCCAAATTCTTGCATGAGAAACTACGATGCGCTTTTCATTACGATCGAATTCGATCACCATGAATTGTGCAGTTTCTTCTGCTTGTACTTGCTTGCCATCTTCCTTAGCTAAGTGACGGTTAGGTGCGAAACCTTCTAAACCATAAGGCATTTGAACAATAGCACCTTTGTCGTCCTTACGAACGATGGTACCTTCATGAATAGATCCGATTACAAAAGTTTCTTCTAATGCATTCCAAGGATCTTCTTCTAATTGCTTATGTCCTAATTGTAATTTTCTGTTTTCTTTGTCGATGTTCAAGATAATGATGTCGATAGACTCTCCTACTTTCACATACTCAGAAGGGTGATTGAAACGCTTCAACCAGCTTAAGTCGCTGATGTGAATCATGCCACCAATTCCAGATTCTAATTCAACAAACACACCGTAAGGAGTGATGTTTTTAACTAGACCTTTGTGCTTGCTATTCTCAGGGAATTTATTATCGATTGCATTCCAAGGATCTTGTGTCATTTGTTTAATGCTCAAGCTCATCTTACGTGCATCTTTGTCTAATGTAACCACCTTCGCTTCATGCTCATCTCCTAATTTGAAGAATTCTTTAGCGTTGATTGGTGTGTTAGCCCAAGTGATTTCAGATACGTGTACTAAACCTTCAACACCTGGTTGAATTTCTAAGAACGCACCGTAATCTTCGATGTTCACTACTTTACCTTTCACTACACTACCTTCTGATAAGTCAGCTGGTAATACATCCCAAGGGTGTGGAGTCAATTGTTTTAAACCTAAGCTGATACGTTTTTTGTCATCATCAAAGTCTAATACAACCACTTGAATCTTCTGATCCATCTTAACCACTTCACTTGGATGAGAAATTCTACCCCAAGAGATATCCGTGATATACAATAAACCATCTAATCCACCTAAGTCCATGAAGGCACCGAAATCAGTGATGTTTTTAACAACACCTTCTAATACTTGACCTTTCTCTAATTTACTCATGATTTCTGCACGTTGTGCTTCGATATCGCTTTCAATTAATGCTTTATGTGATACAACGGCATTCTTAATTGTTTCGTTAATCTTAACAACTTTGAACTCCATTGTTTTTCCTACGAATTGATCGTAATCTGTAACTGGCTTCACGTCAATTTGAGAACCTGGCAAGAAAGTTTCCATACCAAATACATCAACGATCAATCCACCTTTTGTTTTGCTTGTAACTAAACCAGTAACAACTTCACCAGTCTTATGTACTTCCATAATACGCTCCCAAGCACGGTAGATACGAGCAGACTTACGGCTTAAGTGAAGATTACCATCACGGTCTTCTTTCTCTACTACCATTACCTCAACTGTATCACCAGTTTTAACACCATTGGTGTCACGGAATTCATTCAATGATACCAAGCCATCACTTTTAAATCCGATGTTTACAACCACATCAGTTTTTGTTAAAGCAACCACTAGACCATTCATGATCTCGCCGTCATTGATTTGTACGAAAGTGTCATCATACACTTTGTCATACTTTACTCTTTCAGCTTCAGCATAATGACTCACATTACGTTTGTCTACGCTCCAGTCGAAATCGTCGTGTGCAGTTTCAACTACCACTTCAGGTGCTTTTGTTGTCGCAGTTGCTTCAGTAGCTGTAGCGCCACCGAATTCCTGTGCGTCTGCGTTTAGGTTTTTTGAAAATAGTTTCATATAAAAATCCGGTGTTTTTGAACCGGACGGCAAAGGTAGGATAAATGGCAGAAAATAGCATAAAAAAGCCCCAAAAATTGAGGCTATGCAAAAGGATAACTAATTGATTTTCAATATAAAATTCCTATTGACTCATATGCTGGGCTGCAATCCAGCCCGAAGTCCATGCATGTTGGAAGTTAAAACCCCCAGTGATGCCATCCACGTCCATCATTTCACCTGCAAAATGCAGGCCTGGAACTAATTTACTTTCCATCGTATTGGCATCAATTTCTGCAAGGTCTACTCCACCACAGGTAACAAATTCTTCTTTGAATGTGGTTTTTCCTTTGATTGCTAAAGACATTCTTGTGAGTAATTGAATCAGTATTTGTTGTTGGGCATTCTTTAAATCTGCCCATTTAGTTTGATGCGCAATTCCAGACTCCGTTAATAAATAATGCCAAAGTCTTTGAGGCAAATCGAAGGGATTTTTTGAACCCATTTCTCTTCTTCCAAAATCTTGTCTAAAATTCATCCATTCTAATCGCAATGAATTTTCATTATAGATAGGTACCCAATTGATTAAAATATTCCCTTCATAATTGGCATCCGCCATTGCCCTTGCACACCATGCAGATAATTTAATTGCAGCAGGTCCGCTAATACCCCAATGCGTAATCAACAATGGGCCTTGTTCTAAAAACTTTTCGCCCTGCCATTGAATGCTTGCTTGCTCTACAGCTAAGCCCATTAAAGTGGTAATTTTTTTATCGACTACATTGAATGTAAATAAAGATGGGACAGAAGGAATAAAATGATGCCCTAAGGATTCAATCCATTTAAAATTATCTGCTTTCACTATTCCACCCACTGCGAAACAAATTTGATCTGCTTGAATTGTTTTTTGATTTCCACAAACCAATTCGAAAGAAGGCTTTTCTGGACTCCCTTTTGGGATGACACTTACCACTTCATGATTCAAAAGGATCTCAATTTGATATTGATTTACTTTTTTCATAAAACAGGCTACAATCGTTTCTGAATCATTGGTGATGGGAAACATACGGCCGTCTTTCTCAGTATGTAATTTGACTTCGTTTTTCGCAAACCAGTCTATTGTATTTTGTGTAGCAAATTGATAAAATGATTTCTTTAAAAAACGTTGTCCTCTTGGATATTTTTGAATTAATTTTTCTACGTCCGGGCACGCATGCGTTACATTGCAACGTCCGCCGCCACTTACGCGCACTTTAGAAAGTAATTTAGATGTTTTTTCAACAATGGTAATTTGCCAGTCGGGATGCAGTTCAGCAATTTGTATGGCACAGAAAAAACCTGCAGCTCCTCCACCCACTACTACCACGTTTTTCTTTTCCATAATTCGATTTGACAAGATTTAAAATTTATGACTCACCTGTTTCTTGAAAAAAGGAAAGAAGTAATCACAATAAATTAATAGTAAGACGAATTTAAATTAATATTTGCTTTTTCTGCTGCTTCAATAATTGAAAAGTCAGAGAGAATCAAGGCTTCATTTTTCTTAATACATACATCATGTTCAAAGTGAACCGAAGCTTTTCCATCCTGTGTTTTTACTGTCCATCCATCTTCATCTGTAAACACTTTATGTGTACCCAAATTAATCATGGGCTCTATTGCCAAAACTAAATTCTCCACCAATTTCATACCCGTACCTCTTTTGCCATAGTTAGGCACTTGTGGGTCTTCATGCAAGTGTTTCCCTAAACCATGCCCTACCAATTCACGCACTACTCCGTATCCATGTTTTTTTTCTGTGTGTTCTTGTATGGCAAAACCAATATCACCCACTCTATTATTGACAATTGCTTTTTCGATTCCCTTATACAAAGATTCCTTGGTTACTTTTACCAATTGCAAGAGTTCTGGTGCTACTTCTCCTAATATGAAAGTATAAGCATGGTCTCCATGCCAACCATCTAAAATTACGCCTAAATCGATGGATACGATATCCCCTTCTTGTAATGCTGTTTTATTGGGAAACCCGTGCACCACTACATCATTAACAGATGCACATATATTGTGCGGATAGCCATGGTAATTGTAAAAAGACAATGTGGCTTTATGGTCTTTTACAAACTCCATACAAAATTGATCTATATCAAGCGTCGTCATTCCTGGCTTGATCACTTTCGCAACCTCGGTCAATGTCTTACTCACTAATAAAGCAGCCTCTTTCATAAGGCCAACTTGTTCTTCTGTTTTAGTATATACCATAGAAAATTGATTCGTTGCTAAAAAAAACAAACCTGTCTTTTAAAGGACAGGTTTGTAAAGATAATTATTTTATAAAGAATTACATACCTGTAATTGGTGATCTACCTTGAACACGACCTGTACTCATTAAACCATCATATTGACGCATCAATAAATAAGTTTCAATTTGTTGTAAAGTGTCCAAAATAACACCCACCATAATCAATAGAGATGTACCTCCAAAGAAAGTGCTGAAACCTTGAGTTACACCCAATTTTTGAGCAAAGCCAGGAAGGATACCTACCAATGCCAATAAAATTGCACCAGGTAAAGTAATTCTATCCATTACAGCACCAATATAGTCTGTAGTTGGTTGACCCGGCTTCACACCAGGAATGAATCCATTGTTACGCTTAAGGTCTTCAGAAATCTGCTTAGGATTAAAGATCAATGCAGTGTATAAGAAAGTGAACCCTATTACCATCACAGAATAGATCAACATATACCAAACATTGCTGTGGTCATTGAAGATTCTAACAATACCTTGAGCTGAATCGATATTTGTAAATGACACTAAAGTTGGCAAGAACATGATCGCTTGTGCGAAAATGATTGGCATTACACCAGCACTGTTCACCTTTACAGGTAAGAACTGACGTGCGCCACCTACTTGTGCCCCACCAATCACTTGCTTTGCATAAGTTACAGGGATCTTACGAACACCTTGTACCAATAAAATCAAGCCCATGATGATGGTTACTAAAATAGCAACTTCAATTAAAAAGATCAACAAACCACCACCACCTTTTTGGCTCTTAGAACCAAATTCCATGATGATTGATTGTGGTAAACGAGCTAAGATACCCACCATGATGATGATTGAAGTACCATTACCTAAACCTTTATCTTGAATTTTCTCACCCAACCACATTACAAACAAAGTACCAGCTGTTAATGTGATGACAGTAGAGAACCAGAAAAAATCTTTGTAAGCAGGAATCAATGCGTCTGCATAACCTGGGCTATTTAAATAAGCTACATATGCACCGGCTTGGAACAAAGTTACAATCACTGTCAAATAACGTGTCCATTGATTGATTTTGTTTCTTCCGCTCTCTCCTTCTTTTTGAATCTTTTGTAACTGAGGAACTAAAATAGTCATCAATTGCATAAAGATAGAAGCAGAGATATAAGGCATGATTCCCAAAGCTAAAATGGAAGCTTGAGAGAACGCACCACCAGCGAACATATCAAAAATGCCTAATAAACCATTGTTACCGCCTGCTTTTTGAGCAGCTTCGATCGCCAATGGGTTAATACCAGGCAAAGTGATTTGTGCACCAATTCTATAAGTTAATACGAACAACAAAGTCACTATAATCTTAGATTTTAGTTCGTCGATTGCCCAGATATTTTTTAATGTATCAATTAGTTTTTTCATCAGTGTTTAATTATGTGCTTGCTCCTTTAAATTAAAAAGACGCACTGTTAATGCGTCTTGCAATATACTAAAAAAATTTAGATTATTTCGATGGTTCCGCCAGCTGCTACGATCGCGTCTTGTGCTTTCTTACTTGCTGCGTTTACTCTGAAATTGATCTTCGTTTTTAATTCGCCATTTGCTAACACTTTTACTAAATCAGTACGACTGATCAAGCTATTCATGTATAAGTTTTCTGGAGTAATTTCTGTGAAACCGTATTTCTCGATCAATTGATCTAATTGACCTAAGTTGAATACTACATACTCAACACGGTTGATGTTCTTGAATCCACGCTTAGGAACTCTACGTTGGATTGGCATCTGACCACCTTCGTGTGCCATTTTGCTCTTGTAACCAGCACGAGACTGACCACCTTTATTACCTTTAGTAGATGTACCACCTTTACCAGATGCTTCACCTCTACCGATTCTAATTGCTTTGTGTACTGAACCTTCTGCAGGTTTTAAATTGTGTAATTTCATTTTTATTGATTTTTACTTTCGGGGAATCTCCCCTCGCTTTATGAATGAAGAAGCACCGCTAATTAAGCGATTTCTTCTACTTTAATTAAATGGCTTACTTTGTTTACCATACCTAAGATTTGAGGAGTAGCCTCAACTTCTTTAGTAGCGTTAATTTTTCTAAGACCTAATGCAATCAAAGTTTGCTTTTGACGCTCTGATCTATCGATACCGCTTTTAACTTGAGTTATTTTAATCTTTTTCATCTTTAATTATTTGTGTAGGTATTTGTGGTTGGTATGAATTACTGACCAGTAAATACTTTTGATAACTTAATGTTTCTTGTTTTTGCAACTTGCACTGGCTCACGTAATAAACCTAAAGCTTTGATGGTTGCTTTTACCACGTTGTGTGGGTTAGCAGAACCTAAGCTCTTAGCTAAGATATCCGTGATACCTGCGCTCTCTAATACAGCACGCATGCTACCACCCGCAATTACACCCGCTCCGTGTGCAGCTGGCTTAATCATTACTTTAGCAGCACCTTCTTTAGCCAATTGCTCGTGAGGAATTGTTCCGTGCATAATAGGCACTTTCACTAAATTCTTCTTAGCATCTTCGATCCCTTTTGTGATGGCTTCTTGAACTTCTTTAGCTTTACCTAAACCTTGACCAACAACACCATTTTCATTACCTACTACCACTAAAGCGGAGAAGCTAAAAGTACGGCCACCCTTTGTTGTTTTAACTACGCGGTTGATTGAAACTACTTTTTCTTTTAGTTCAACATCAACTGCTGCTTTAACCTTATTTACGTTTACTTTAGACATGATTTACTATTAGTATTTTTATCGAATTAAAATTGAAGTCCACCCTCTCTAGCACCATCAGCTACGGCCTTAATTCTTCCGTGGTATAAATTACCACCTCTGTCAAATACACAAGTAGTAATGTTAAGTGCTAAAGCTTTTTTTGCTACTGATTGTCCAGCTAATTTAGCTTTATCAATCTTTGGAACTTTTTGTGCTTCGATATCTTTTTCTCTTGAAGAAGATGCTGCTAAGGTTACCCCGTTCACATCATCAATCAATTGACAATAAATATCTGCGTTACTTCTGAAAACAGATAAACGAGGTTTCGCTGCTGTACCTTGTACTTTCTTACGAATTCTATATCTGATCTTTTGTCTTTGAGCTAATTTACTCATATTGATTATTTTTTGGTCGAGCGATGCTGCCGCTCGTCGTGATTTTTAATGATTATTTACCTGCTGCTTTACCTGCTTTTCTTCTTACAACCTCATCAGAATATCTTACACCTTTTCCTTTGTATGGTTCTGGCTTACGTAATCCTCTGATTTTAGCAGCAACTTGACCAATCAATTGTTTGTCAGCACTCTCTAAGAAAATCTTAGGGTTTTGACCTTTTTCTGTAGTTGTAGTTACAGTCAATTCTTTTGGTACGTCAAATATGATATTGTGAGAGTATCCTAAAGCTAAGTCTAACACATTACCTGTATTAGCAGCTTTAAAACCCACACCCACTAATTCTAATTCTTTTTTGTATCCTTCAGTAACACCTTTAACTAAGTTAGCAATTAAAGAACGGTATAAACCGTGCATCGCTCTGTGGCGAATTTGTTCTGTTGGACGCTTAACGATTACTTCTTCAGCTACAACTTCAACGATAATATCGCGATCAACTTCTTGAGTCAAAGTGCCTTTAGGGCCTTTAACAGTTACTACTGAATCTTTAACCGATACAGTAACCCCAGCTGGGATTGTGATTGGTTTTTTTCCTATACGTGACATAGTCGATTTTTTATTTTTGTGAAACTTAGTTGTTTTCAGCCCCGACTAAAAGGCTTAAATGCGCACTAAGCAATGAAATTATTTTTATTTGTTTTGAGCTATTAAGCGATTGCGCATAACACCTCACCACCTACGTTGTTTGCTTTAGCTTCTTTATCTGTCATTACTCCTTTAGAAGTAGACAAGATAGCGATACCTAAACCATTGCTTACTCTTTTGATATCAGCAGGCTTTGCGTAGTGACGTAAACCTGGACGGCTGATACGCTCTAAAGAACGGATAGCTGGTTGTTTTGAGTTTACATCGTACTTTAAGGCGATCTTAATCAAACCTTGTTTTGTATCATCTTCAAATTTGTACTTCAAGATATAACCTTGGTTGTATAAAATTTCAGTGATACGCTTTTTTAAATTAGATGCAGGGATCTCAACGATACGGTGACCAGCCATTTGGGCGTTACGTATTCTTGTTAAGTAGTCTGCTATTGGATCTGTTACCATTATTAGTATTTTAAATCAGTTCTAAATGTTGTTTGTTTCAGTATTCAAATAAATGAACTTAAATCAATCGAAAAATCTTACCAGCTTGCTTTTTTCACACCTGGAATCATTCCGTTCAAAGCCATATCGCGGAACATATTTCTTGAAATACCGAAGTATCTCATATATCCTTTTGGACGACCTGTTAATTGACAACGGTTCTTTAAACGAACTGGAGATGCATTCTTAGGTAATTTATCTAATCCTGCATAATCATTAGCAGCTTTTAATGCAGCACGCTTTTCAGCGAATTGCTTAACAGTTGCTTCGCGCTTTCTTTGTCTAGCTTTGACTGATTCTCTTGCCATAATTCTATTTTAATTAGTTGTTATCTTTTTTAATGTTTTTGAAAGGCATACCTAATTCTTTTAATAATTCGTATGCTTCTTCATTCGTGTTCGCAGAAGTCACAAAAGTGATATCTAAACCAGTAATTTTATTTACTTTATCGATATCGATTTCTGGGAAGATGATCTGCTCAGTGATACCTAAAGTATAATTACCGCGGCCATCAAAAGCCTTGTCGCTAATACCTTTGAAATCACGTACACGTGGTAAAGAAACTGCAACTAAACGGTCTAAGAATTCATACATCTTCTCACCTCTTAAAGTTACACGAGCGCCGATTGGCATACCCTTACGTAATTTAAAGTTTGAGATATCTTTCTTAGAAAGTGTTGGTACAGCTTTTTGACCAGTGATCATTGTTAGCTCATCGATAGCGATGTCTACCAATTTCTTGTCATTTACTGCGCCATTCACACCACGGTTGATGCAAATTTTTTCTAACTTAGGAGTTTGCATTACAGACTTGTAACCAAACTTTTTAGATAAAGCAGGGATCACTTCTTTAGTGTACTTGTCTGCTAATCTTGGAGTGTATTTTACGGTACTCATTATTTAATTACCTCCCCTGATTTTTTTGAAATTCTTACTAATTTACCTGTCTCTCTTGAACGCTTCACTTTGGTTGGTGCGCTTGTTTTAGCATCCCATAACATTACATTACTAATGTTAATAGAAGCTTCTACTTTAACGATACCACCTTTTGTATTTGAAGCAGAAGGCTTAGTGTGCTTTGTTGCGATGGCTACACCTTCAACAATTACACGACCTTTTTCTACATTCACTTCCAATACTGTGCGAGGTTTTTTCAAGTCCTTATCATCTCCAGCAATAACGACTACGCTATCACCTTTCTTGATGCTGTATTTGGGTTTGAATCTGTTATTCATAATTATGTATATTTTATAACACCTCTGGTGCTAATGAAACAATTTTCATGTATCCTTTGTCACGCAATTCACGAGCAACTGGTCCAAAGATACGTGTACCTCTTGGCTCTTCTGAATTGTTTAACAATACAACAGCGTTGTCATCGAAACGGATATAAGATCCGTCTTTTCTGCGCAACTTGTTTTTTGTGCGAACGATAACTGCTTTTGAAACAGTACCTTTCTTAATACCGCCTGCAGGAATGGCATCCTTAACAGTTACAACGATTGTATCACCAATCTTTGCAAAGTCTTGTCCGCTATTACCAAGTACCTTGATACAAAGTACTTCTTTTGCGCCGCTATTATCAGCTACATTGAGCCTACTTTCTTGCTGAATCATTTTATTTAGCTTTTAGCTTTTATTCCTTGTTCTTTTGAACTCGGGTTAATACGATTTATTACTTAGTTCTTTTGGTTTGCTAGGGTTCAGCTTATTTAGCTTTCTCCACTACTTCTACCAATCTCCAACGTTTTGTTTTACTCAACGGGCGAGTTTCCATGATCTTAACAATATCTCCCATTGTACACTCGTCTTTCTCGTCATGTGCGTGGAACTTTGTTGTTTTTTTCACGAACTTACCGTAGATAGGGTGTTTTACTTTTCTTTCAACAGCAACAGTAATGGTTTTATTCATTTTGTTACTAGTTACAACACCAATTCTCGTTTTACGTAAATTTCTTACTACCATTGTTTTTGATTTATGGTTAGATACCTAACTCTTTTTTCTTTAATTCCGTTTTTAAACGGGCAATATCTTTACGAAGTCCGCGGATGCTCATTGGATTCTCTAATGGAGAAATAGCGTGAGCGAACTCTAATTTCTTAAGTCTTAATTGATCTTCGCTGATACGAGCAGTCAAGTCCGCAGCGCTTAAACCTTTTAATTCCTTATTAAAATCATATGTCTTGTTTGCCATAGCAAATACTTTTTTTTTGTTATCCTTATTAATTACGAATCAGTGATTATAAATCTCTTCTTGTAACAAACTTAGTGTTGATTGGTAATTTCTGTGCAGCTAAGCCCATCGCCTCTTTTGCAACTTCTGGTGTAACACCATCAATTTCAAAAATGATACGACCTGGTTCTACCACAGCAGCCCAGAATTCAGGGTTACCTTTACCTTTACCCATTCTCACCTCTGCAGGCTTACGAGTAATAATTTTATCTGGGAAAACACGAATCCATACATTACCTTCTCTCTTCATTGCACGTGTCATTGCTTGACGAGCAGACTCAATTTGTCTGTTTGTCAACCAAATTGGATCTAGTGATTTTAGTGCAAAAGAACCAAAAGCAATAGAAGTTCCACGCTTCGCTACTTCGCGAATACGTCCTTTCTGTTGTTTTCTGTGTTTACTTCTTTTTGGCTGTAACATCTTATTATATTGTTATCTCTTAATTAATTAATTATCTTTTTCTTGGACCACCTGCTCCTGGACCACGACGGTCGTTGTTTCTATCATCACGACGGTCGTCACGACGATCTCCACCACGGAAGTCAGCTCTTTCGCCACCTTCTTTACCACCAATGATGTTCGGGTTTAAATCACGCTTACCAAGAACTTCACCTTTACAGATCCATACTTTGATACCAATTTTACCGTACACAGTTAACGCAAACACGTTAGCATAGTCGATGTCCATTCTGAAAGTATGTAAAGGTACTCTACCTTGCTTGATCTCTTCAGAACGAGCAATCTCTGCTCCTCCGATACGACCACCTACTTTAATTTTGATTCCTTCTGCACCCATTCTCAAGGTAGAAGCAATCGCCATTTTAATAGCACGCTTGTAGTTAATACGATTTTCAATTTGACGTGCAATTGTTTCTCCAACAATTGTTGCATCTAATTCTGGACGACGGATTTCAAGGATGTTGATTTGAACATCGTCTTTTCCAGTTAATTTCTTTAACTCTTCTTTGATACGATCTACCTCGCCACCACCTTTACCGATGATGATACCTGGTTTAGACGTGTGAATCGTTACGATTAACTTACCTAATGTGCGTTCGATAACGATACGAGCGATACCGCCCTTGTTAATACGTGCAGTTAAGTAAGTACGGATTTTATGGTCTTCTATTAACTTAGTAGCGTAATCTTTTTTATTACCATACCAGTTACTTTCCCATCCGCGGATGATACCTAATCTGTTCCCAATTGGATTTGCTTTCTGACCCATAGTGATGGTTTAGAATATTTAGTTTTTTGAATCTGATTTAGTATCTACAATCAATGTTACGTGATTGCTGCGCTTTCTAACTCTGTAGCCACGTCCTTGTGGAGCTGGGCGCATACGCTTTAACGTACGACCACCGTCTACAAAAACTGTTTTAACTACTAAGTTGCTATCTGCTGCACTAGCTCCATTGTTTTTTTGCTCCCAGTTACTGATTGCACTTTTTAACAACTTTGCTAATGGAACTGCATTGTGTTGTGGATGGAAATCCAAAATTGCCAATGCTTTTTCCACTTCCATACCACGAATAACGTCTGCGATCAAACGCATCTTACGTGGACCTGTGGGATAATTGTTTAGTTTAGCTACTGCTTCCATTTCTTTATTGTTTAGTGTTTGAACTTAACGATCAAACCTTAATGTTGATTTACTTTTTTGATCCTGCGTGTCCTCTGAAGTTTCTAGTTGGAGAGAATTCACCTAATTTATGACCTACCATGAACTCGGTAACATAAACTGGGATAAATTTATTTCCATTGTGTACTGCGAAAGTATGTCCTACAAAATCTGGAGAGATTGTACTTCTACGACTCCATGTTTTAATTACACCTTTCTTAGTTTTGCCTCCGTTCATATCCTCTACTTTTCCTTCAAGGTTATGATCTATATAAGGACCTTTTTTAATCGAACGACCCATAGTAACGAGTTAATTTGATTGTTAAATTATTTTGTCAATTTTTTGCCATCACGACGTTGAATAATCAACTTGTCGCTACCCTTTCCTCTTGTTCTAGTTTTCTCTCCTTTAGCATACTTACCAGTTCTGCTTCTTGGATGTCCACCAGACGCTCTACCTTCACCACCACCCATCGGGTGATCCACTGGGTTCATAGCCACACCTCTTACACGAGGACGTACGCCTTTCCAACGGTTTCTACCTGCTTTACCAGCTGTTTCTAAGTTATGGTCGCTATTTGAAACCACACCTACAGTAGCAAAACAGTTAATCAATACTTTTCTTAATTCACCAGAAGGCATTTTAAGTACCGCATAGTCAGTTTCCTTATTCGCTAACTGAGCAGATGTACCAGCACTTCTTACCAATTTACCACCTTGACCAGGTTGCATTTCGATATTGTGAATCATTGTACCCAATGGAATGCTCTTCATAGGTAATGCGTTACCAACTTCTGGAACAACGTTGTCACCAGACATTACAGTAGCACCTACTTGTAAACCATTTGGACAGATAATGTATCTTTTCTCTCCATCAGTATATTGAACCAATGCGATAAATGCAGTTCTGTTTGGATCATACTCAACAGAAACAACTTTAGCTTCCATGTCTTTCTTATTTCTTTTGAAATCGATAAGACGATAGTGTTGTCTGTGACCACCACCCATGTAACGCATTGCACGACGACCTTGGAAGTTACGTCCTGCAGTTTTCTTTTGCGGTTCTAACAAACTCTTTTCAGGTTTGTTAGTTGTGATTTCAGCGTAAGCGTTACCTATTCTCCAACGGGTACCTGCTGTAATCGGTTTGTACTTTCTTAATGCCATTTTGTTTTGTTTTTTCTTTTAAAGACTTTTAGGTCTTACGAATTTTTCAGCTTCGCGGGCTATTGTTATATACTTGCGTAAAGGTCAATGGATTCACCTTCCGCTACTGTAACTAATGCTTTCTTATATCCAGATTTAACACCAGAGATAATACCAGACTTAGTTGAACGAGTCTTGCTTTTACCTGGAACAACCAATGTGTTTACGTCTACAACGTTTACACCATAAAATTGCTCAACCGCAGTTTTGATTTCTAATTTGTTCGCACGACGATTTACTTTGAATGCATAACGGCTCAATTTCTCTTGCTGCGCATTTGCTTTCTCCGTAAGGATTGGTTTGATTAATATTTCAGTCAACTTCATAATAATAAGTTTTATACCTTATAAGGATTAAGCAATTGCTTTTTCCTCTTCGTTAAAGATTTTAGCAGCACCTTCTGTGATCACTAATACGTCAGCATTCATGATGTCGTATGTGTTGATATCAGATAATAAAGAACTTGCTACATTAGGAATATTACGTGTACTTAAGTAGATGTTTTCATCGTACTCAGGTAAGATTACTAAAGTCTTTTTGTTCTCTAATTTCAATTGGTTCATGATAGCAGTGATTTCCTTTGTTTTAGGAGTAGACATTTTGATGTCTTCTAAAACTAAGATCGCTTGATCAATCGCCTTATGAGATAAAGCAGAGATTTTAGCCAAGTCTTTCACTTTACGGTTCAATTTGAAATCGTAAGAGTGAGGCTTTGGTCCAAAGATGGTACCACCACCCTTGTACAAAGGGTTACGGATATTACCCTTACGAGCTCCACCTGTACCTTTTTGTTTGTGTAATTTTCTGCTAGCACCTTGTACTTCCGCACGAGTTTTCACTTTATGCGTACCTGAACGGCGTGCAGCCAAATATTGTTTAACGGCTAAATAAATAACGTGATCATTTGGTGTAGCACCAAAAATCTCAGCAGGTAATTCTACCTGTCTGCCTGTTTTTTTGCCTTTTATATCTATTACTTCTAATTGCATTGTTGTCGATTAAGTGGTGATTACTTTTGGATTAAAACGATTGAACCATTATGGCCAGGAACTGATCCACTTACTAATAAGTAGTTCTTCTCTGGGAATAATTTTAATACTTTTAAACCTTTTGTTTTAACGCGATCGTTACCCATACGACCAGCCATGCGCATGCCCTTGAATACTCTTGCTGGATAAGATGATCCACCAATAGAACCTGGAGCACGAGAACGGTCGTGTTGTCCGTGCGTAGCTTCACCCACACCACTAAATCCATGACGCTTAACAACACCTTGGAAACCTTTACCCTTTGTTGTACCAACAACTTCAACAGTATCTCCTTCAGAGAACAAGTCTAAGGTAAGTGTTGTTCCTAGTGCAGCTTCAAGATCATAGTTGCGGAACTCTTTTACGAATTTTTTGGGAGCAGTCTGCGCTTTTGCGTAGTGATTAATTTCAGACTTTGTAGAATGCTTTTCTTTCTTGTCGCCCAATGCTAATTGCACTGCGCTGTAACCGTCTACTTCAGGAGTTTTAACCTGAGTGACTGTACAAGGGCCAGCTTCGATAATGGTGCAAGCGATTTGCTTTCCATCTTCGGCGAAGATGCTGGTCATGCCAATTTTTTTTCCAATAATACCTTTCATCTATTTTGCGGTTTATGCCCCGCTCTTGGTTCTGAGGACATCCGATGATGATGCTACCTTTTAGTAGTAGCTCGGATTCAATCCCTGTTTGCTGCCGACCTTTTCCTTTGTTTCTCACTAATGAGAGGGGAAGTACCGGAAGTAAACAAACCTCGAAGGGCCTGTTTATATTTTACTTTGATCAAACCAGCGCTCCTTTCTCGACTACTGCATAATGGGCAGCGATTGGGAGATGGTAATTATAAAGTACTTATGCTTTAATTTCTACCTCAACACCTGAAGGTAAGTCTAACTTACTTAGGGCGTCTACTGTTTTAGAAGAAGACGTGTAGATGTCCAATAAACGCTTGTGCGTTGCTAATTGAAACTGCTCACGACTTTTCTTGTTAACGTGCGGTGAACGTAACACAGTGAAAATGCGTTTGTGTGTAGGCAAAGGAATAGGACCTGTAACTACTGCACCTGTACTGCGTACTGTTTTTACGATTTTCTCAGCTGACTTGTCAACTAAGTTGTGATCGTAAGATTGTAATTTTATTCTAATTCTTTGAGACATAGCTTATTTTTCCAAATTATCTTGGGGATGCAAAGGTAATGGGTTGTAACCTAACATTCAAGAAATATTGTGTTTTTTTTAATTTTTTTTCAAAATAATTTCTAACACCCTACTCGGGCAAAAGAAAGCCCCCACCATTTGACTGGAGGGGGCTCCTAATTTATTGAAAATCAATGAATTGATCCTAATTGGACCTATTCGTCATCTTTCACTTTTCCTTTATTCTTAGCCATTACTTCCTCAGCAATATTGTTCGGTGCTGGGTTGTAGTGACTGAATTCCATAGTAGATGTGGCACGACCAGAGCTCAAAGAACGTAATTGAGTTACGTATCCGAACATCTCGCTCAATGGTACTTTAGCCTTGATTACTTGTAAGTTACCGCGGCTGTCCATACCTTCTAACATACCACGACGACGGTTCAAGTCACCAGTTACATCTCCCATGTACTGATCTGGAGTAACTACCTCTACTTTCATGATTGGCTCAAGTAAAGTAGGCTTCGCTTTCTTACCAGCAGTTCTGAAACCAGCTTTAGCACACAATTCAAATGACATTGCATCAGAATCCACATCATGGTAAGAACCATCATATACTCTAACTTTCATGTTGTTCACTGGGAAACCAGCTAATACACCTGAAGTCATTGAAGTTTCAAAACCTTTTGTGATTGCAGGAACAAATTCCTTAGGGATTGATCCACCAAATAAGTCATTCACGAATTGGAACGCTTTTTTGTCAGGATTTGCTGCTAACCACTCCTCATCTGCAGGTCCGATAGAGAATTGGATATCTGCGAACTTACCACGACCACCTGATTGCTTCTTCAACACTTCACGGTGTTCGATAGTCGTTCCAAATGACTCTTTGTAAGCAACCTGAGGGTTACCTTGGTTGATCTCTACTTTGAACTCGCGACGCATACGGTCAACGATGATCTCTAAGTGTAATTCACCCATACCAGATAAGATCGTTTGACCTGTATCTTCGTCAGTTTTTACTCTTAATGTAGGATCTTCCTCTACTAATTTAGCAATTGCCATACCCATTTTATCCACGTCTGCTTGAGTTTTAGGCTCAACAGCAACCGAGATAACTGGTTCTGGAATAAACATATTCTCCAATACAATCAAGTGATTCTCATCACATAATGTATCTCCTGTTTTGATCTCTTTAAATCCAACCGCTGCTGCGATATCACCTGCTTCGATAAAATCGATTGGGTTTTGTTTGTTCGCGAACATTTTCATGATACGAGAGATACGCTCATTCTTACCACTACGTACGTTTCTTACATAAGAACCCGCATCTAAGTGACCAGAATAACATCTGAAGAACGCAAGACGTCCTACGAATGGATCTGTCATGATTTTGAATGCCAATGCAGCAAATGGTTCTTTTGCATTCGGCTTACGGTAGATTTTCTCTCCTGTATCAGGATCTGTACCTTCTGTGTCATCTACATCAACTGGAGAAGGTAAATAACGACATACCGCATCCAATGCAGTTTGTACACCCTTGTTTTTGAAAGAAGAACCACACATCATTGGTACGATACTTAAATCGATACATGCTTTACGGATGGCTTCATGAACTTCATCTTCAGAAATTGAATCTGGGTTCTCAAAGAATTTCTCCATTAACTTGTCATCGTATTCAGCAACAGCTTCAATCAATTGAGCTCTCCAATAATCTACATCTTCTTTCATATCATCTGGTACAGGAATCTCTGCATACGTCATACCTTCTGTTGCATCGTCCCAGATAATACCTTTCATTTTAATCAAATCCACTACCCCTTTGAAACCATCTTCAGCTCCAATTGGTAATTGCAATGGCACCGCTTTCGCACCTAACATTTCTCTTACTTGGTTTACTACCATTAAGAAATCTGCACCAGCACGATCCATTTTATTTACGAAACCGATACGAGGAACTTTGTAACGGTTTGCTTGACGCCATACAGTCTCTGATTGAGGCTCAACACCATCCACAGCAGAGAACAAAGCAATCAAACCATCCAATACACGCATAGAACGCTCTACCTCTACAGTAAAGTCAACGTGTCCTGGAGTATCAATGATATTGAAATAATAATCTTTAGTGTTTGCATCTTTCTTACCTAATACAGTTGGAAATTGCCATTGACAACTTACCGCTGCTGAAGTAATTGTGATACCTCTTTCTTTTTCTTGCTCCATCCAGTCAGTGGTAGCACCACCATCATGTACTTCACCAATTTTGTGAATCATACCAGTGTAACGCAAGATACGTTCAGTGGTTGTAGTCTTACCCGCATCAATGTGCGCAGCAATACCAAAGTTTCTTTGTAGTCTTAAGTCCGCCATATTAGGGTTGTTTAATTTTATTTATCCAATTTTCCGAGGCGCAAAGTTAATCATATAAGTGATTGAAAAACGGATTCCGGCCCCTTTTTTTAAATAAAAAACCTCAACATTGCTGTTGAGGTTTTGATATAGTAAGGTAAATGATTCCTTTTGAGGAGATTACACTTTAAAGTGAGAGAACGCTTTGTTCGCCTCAGCCATACGGTGTGTATCTTCTTTCTTCTTGAATGCACCGCCTTCGCCTTTTGTAGCTGCAACGATTTCATTCGCTAATTTGTCTGCCATTGTTTTACCGTTACGCTCACGGCTAAAACGTACCAACCACTTCATGCTTAAAGAAATTTTTCTGTCTGCACGAACTTCAGCAGGGATTTGGAAAGTTGCACCACCAATACGACGGCTACGAACTTCAACCGCTGGAGTTACGTTTGCTACAGCTTTCTTCCACATTTCATAACCATCTTCGTTTGTCATTTTAGCTACTTTCTCTAAAGAGTCGTAGAAAATTTTGAAGGCAGTTGTCTTTTTACCGTCCAACATGATGTTGTTGATAAAACGAGTCACTTGAACATCGTTGAAACGAGGATCTGGTGCTAATGGAATTTTTTTAGGTTGTGCTTTACGCATGTCGAATATTAATTAGTTGTTACTTGATTATTTTTTTGCTTTTTCTTTCTTAGTACCATACTTAGAACGAGACTGCTTACGGTCTTTAACACCAGCAGTATCCAAACTACCACGAACAATATGGTAACGTACACCCGGTAAGTCTTTTACACGACCACCACGGATTAATACGATACTGTGCTCTTGTAAGTTGTGGCCTTCACCTGGGATATAGGCAATGACTTCAATTTTATTAGTCAAACGTACTTTTGCTACTTTACGTAACGCAGAGTTTGGCTTTTTTGGAGTTGTTGTATATACTCTTGTACAAACACCACGACGCTGAGGACATGCATCCAAAGCTCTTGATTTACTTTTAGCCCTGATGATCTCACGGCCTTTTCTCACTAATTGTTGAATAGTAGGCATTAATTATCCTGTTTAGTTCAATTTCGGTTTATAAAAAATTCGGACGGCAAAGGTAATGGCTGTAAACGAATTACCAAAATGTTTATTTGCTATTTTTAAAAAAATAAAGCAATTAGCCCCTTTTACCGTACGATTGTCTTTGTTTTTGCTAGTTAAATGCCTGATTAACAGTTATTTAACTAAATTTTCACCAACCACCCATGTTTATCCACTTCTAGCCCTACACGGATGTCATTTAGCTTCTTTTTGAGGTTTGGAGCCACTTTTAACTTGCTCATGTCAAATTCCATCACATAATCTCCCTCTGCTAATTTGGAGACATAGGAGACCACAGCTGCCGTCCCCACCCCAAATACCTCTTCCAACTTTCCAGCCTTATGTGCTGCCACAATTTCTTCTACAGAAAGGTTGCGCTCCTCTACCGTATAGCCCATATCTCTTAATAAAGTGATGGCGCTATCTCTTGTGATGCCTTTTAGCACAGTTCCTCTTTCTAAGCTCGGCGTGATGACTTTTCCATCTATTACAAACATCACGTTCATCATCCCCACCTCTTCTACAAATTTATGTTCTAAGGCATCGGTCCACAAAACTTGATCGTATCCTTTTTGTTGCGCTAATGCAACAGGATATAAACTCGCTCCATAATTACCTCCATTTTTTGCAAAACCTACTCCACCTGGAGTGGCTCTTGTATATTTTTGTTCAATTAAAATTTTCATTGGCTCAGCATGGTATGGACCTGCTGGACCTAAAATGATCATGAACTTATACGTTGCAGATGGACGCACTCCTAAGAATGGATCTGTTGCAATCATAAATGGACGAATGTATAAAGAATGGTCTTCTTCTTTTGGAATCCAACCTTGTTCAATTTGAATTAATTGTTTCATGCCATCTAAAAATAACCATTCAGGAACAGTTGGCATTTGCATTCTTTCTGCAGAAATATTAAAACGTTTAAAATTTTCTTGAGGTCTAAAAATCACCACTTGATCTGTTGCACTTTTATACGCTTTAATGCCCTCGAAAATAGATTGTCCATAATGCAACACTGCAGAGGATGGATCTAATTGCAATGGTTCGAATTTTTTAATGACTGCATTCTTCCATTCACCATCAATGTAATCTGCTTCCAACATATAGTTGGTGAAACTTTTTCCAAAGAAGAAATTTTTAGGATCCAAATGTCTTAATTGCTCCTTTGGTATTTCAATAAATGGGATGTTTTGTGCACTCATTTTTATTCGTTTTTTGATGCTAAATCAAGCACAAAGAAACACAAAAAAATAAAGACATACAATTGTTATTTTTTCAATCCAATCAATTCAGTTAATTTTCGGTATCCAAATCCTATGAAAGAAGTTAAAAACATCCTGCCAAATAGCGTATTAGTGAACCTCTACAAAGAAAGCTTAGTGCTAGGTGCTGTGCCGGAAAATGTGGATAAAAAAGAAGTACCCTCCCCTGTTATTGAGCCTGAAAATGCAATTATCACTGCAGAAAACGATCCAATCGCACCTATTAAATTTCTGGGCGAACACCAAAAAAAGATCCTAGTTTTAGTGCAAGATTCCAGTGCAGTTCATTTAAATGAAAGAGACTTTGATTTATTAACTTCTATATTAAATGCATGCAAATTAACCATTGCAGATATTGCATTAATCAACCTCTCCAATAAAAACTTTTCACTGCATCAAATTCTAGAACAAGCACCTTCCGATTTTGTATTGATTTTTGATATCAATCCAACGCAATTAAAAATAAAATTACCTACTAAATTATACAGTCCAATTTTATTGGGTGCAACACAATTATTATTCTGTAATAATTTATCCAACATGCAAGGAATTGATCAAGATTCTAAAGTTGAAAAAATGAAATTATGGAATGCATTGAAATTGATTTTTAAATTATAGTACCTCAGATATTTTTATAAATGCACACCTTAATTTTTGCTACCAACAACCGAAATAAAGTTGCCGAAATTCAATCTTTAGTAGGCAATGATTTTGAAATTATTCCATTGAAAGAAGCAGGAATTGATATTGATATTCCAGAACCACATGATCAATTAGAAGCGAATGCTACAGAAAAAGCGAGGACGATTTTTAGCATGACCCATCAAAATTGTTTTAGCGAAGACACGGGACTGGAGATTGTCAGTTTAGGAGGAGCGCCTGGGGTAAAAAGTGCCAGATATGCTGGTGAAGACCGGGATTTTCAAGCCAATATCGACCTTGTTTTAAGCAAAATGGCGGGTGTAGAAGATAGATCTGCACAGTTTAGGACCGTGATTTGTCTTATCTGGGATCAAAAAGAATACTATTTCGAGGGCATCTGTAAAGGGCAAATATTAACTACAATGCAGGGAGAAAAGGGCTTTGGTTATGACCCCATTTTTGTTCCCGAAGGTGCTACCAAAAGCTTTGCTAGTATGACGATGGAGGAAAAGAATCAATACAGTCATAGACAAAAAGCCGTCACTCAATTATTCGAATTCTTGAACAGCTTATAATTAAAACGAGGCTTAAAATGCTATGCAACTGCATCCAGTAAGCGTGTACTTTATTGCTTCAAAGGCAAAGGGCTATTCCAAATCTCCCAACTCGCATTGGCCTGGATATGCAACATCTCTAACCCGTTTTGTATAGTAGCGCCCTGTTTTGCGCCTAATTCCAAGAATTTAGTTTGTGCAGGATTGTACACTAGGTCGTACAAGTGATGTTCTTTAGTAATGGCCTCGTAAGGCAAATTAGGGGCTTCATCTACATTTGGGTACATACCAACAGGACTCGTATTAATAAGCAGTGTATGCGAAGCAATCATGTCTGTATTGAGCGATGCATAAGTGATACAGCCTTCTGCTTCTGTCCTAGACACCAACTGATAAGTGATCCCCAATTTTTTCATCACCCACTCTACTGCTGCCGCAGCGCCACCAGTACCAAAAATCAACGCTTTTTGATGGTGAGGTTGTAAAAATGGGCGCAATGATTGCTCAAACCCAATGACGTCTGTATTATAACCATATAATGCCCCTTCAAACAATCGAATACAATTGCATGCTTGGATGGATTCGACCACTGTGGATGGAAATTGTAAAAATGGAATGACCGCTTTTTTATAAGGGATGGTTACGTTCAAACCTTGTAAGGACGCATTGTCTTCCCAAAGTTTTGGGAATAAATCAATGGATTGGATAGGGTAATTTTCATATTGCGCATCCGATATATTTTCTGTCGAAAATTTATCAGCAAAATATCCTTTAGAAAAAGAATGCGATAATGGAAACCCTATTAATCCAAACTGGCGCACATTTACTTATTTAAATATAAATCAAAAGTATCACCACGCAATCCAATACGCATTGCTTCTAATGGGATAATTTCTGATGGTGCAATATTACCTAAGTTCACATTGCAACCTATTAATTCAAGAAAATACAATTGCTGTGCTTTTTGAGGCGCTTCCCAAAGAATTTTTTCTGCAGGAATCTGAGTTAAAATTTCTTGTACCAATCCTTCTCTCACTTCTCCTGAACCTCTATATATACCTACGTTTCCTGCTTCTCTAGCTTCAGCTATGACATAAGACGCACCTGCATTCAATTCTGCCCCCATTAATTCGATCCACTTATATGGCGGGATAATATGTGCTGCATCCTTACTACCTACTTCGCTAAATACTTTTGCAAACTTTGAAATTTTTTCAATGTACCCACACTTCTCAGTATGCGGAATTACGATTGAACCATCGCTCACTTCTATCACGTCAATATTGTAATCCTTACACATTGCTATATAGTCATCAAATTGATTTCTAATGACAAATGCTTCGAATAAAGTTCCACCAAAATATACTGGAATATTATGCGCTTGGTATAACTCAATTTTTGCTCTCAAATTTGGCGTAACAAATGAAGTACCAAATCCCAATTTAACGATATCTGTATGTGGCGCACCAACACTTAAAAAGTTTTCTGCATCTCTTAAACTAAGGCCTTTGTCCATCACCATAGTTAAACCATATTGTCTCGGCTGCTTTGTTCTCTCTGGAATCTGTGTTAAATTGAAATTCATCATGACGCTTCTATTTTTGCAAAGATAAATTAAAAATGCTTAGGTTATTTAAGCTTCTTGTATTGACTTATTAATTCAACCACTTTTGCATCTTGGATCAGCTCTGGATAAAACTTAATCAGCTTATTCAGCCATTTACCCGACTTAGACAAAGCCATTTCCAACTGCAATAAGCCCTCCTTACGCTTGTGCATCATAAACAAGATAGCGCTTCGGTAATATACAAAGATCACTTTGCCTTGTGTAGACATATAAGCTAGTTCTGTTTGTTCCAAAGCTGAATCTAATTGTTTATTGGCGATAAGACATTTAATAAAGCTTTCCCAGCCTGCAATTTGCTTTGGCTTATGTTTCACGACAATGCCAAAATAAGTAGCTGCTTCTTTGTATGCCTCTAAATGCATGTAGCATTCTCCCATCATGATATAATACTCATTGATCTGTTTGTTGATTCTAATCGCATGCTCTATTTGTTTAATCGCCATTTGCCATTTTGATTCCAACATATAGGTAGATGCTATCTTCTGGTACAACCTACTATCTTCTTGATTTAAGTGCACTGCTTTTTTATAATGGAACCTAGCTTGTGCATAGTTTTTTAAACGATGGTAACAATGGCCTATTGCTTCATAAATTACATCTTCGGGTCTGGATAATTCAAGTACCTTTTCTAAGGCTTCAATGGCTTCTTTGTATTTTCTAATTCTCAAATAAGCATCCCCCATGTTTCGATAAGCATAATCAAATTTTTCATCAATGACTACTGCAAACTGATAGGCATCAATTGCTTTCTCATATAATTTAATCCCTTGATATGCTGCAGCTAGATTGAACCAAGCCAAAGCATTATAGGGTTGTTCATCAATCATTTTTTGATGGAGAATAATACTTTCCTCATTGCGTCCTGTGAAATCTGTCCAAAAACAAATTTTATACAAAGCTTCTTCGTTGGTGGGTTCTTCCTCTAAAATCAATTGTAAGCAATCAAATACTTTATCAAAAGCTTCATGGTCATCATACACATCTGCTAATTCAAAAAGTAATTCTGTTCTTTCGGGGCCTTCAAATAAATGCAACGCTTCTTGCAAAAGAACAATGGCTTCCTCTGGTTGATCTAATGCCAAATAAGCATCTGTTTTTAGAATGAATAAATTCATGTCTTTGTGATCATACAATGTTGCCGTATTCAATAATTCTAATGCTTCTGTGTATTTTCTTGTAGCCAATAATAAGTCTGCTTTTTTGATCATTAAAACAGCAGATGAGGGGAATTGCGCCAACGCAATGTCTGCAGCTTCAATGGCTTCCACAATGGCATCTTTCTCGTCCAAATGCGCTATGATTTTCTCAAAATCATCTTCTTCTATATAGGAATGCGCTTTACCCGTTTTTAAGTTCTGGTAGCGCAAAAGTAGGTCTTGAATATCCCCACTTTCTTCGTCAAATTGATGATTGAACATAGCATCCATTGATTCATGATAAATAAAGTACTGAAAATCAACATCATAAGCCTAAAACATACCTATCAATACTTAAATAAATGTACGTGTTAGCCCTTAAATTGCATCAAATTATTGTTCACAGTAAGCTTAATATATCGTTAAAAAAATATTTATGTAGAATTGTTATAATGTTTTAACTTCGTTTTATCCGTGCCAAACCTAAGAACCATATTAACATCATTTGTTCTCATGGCAGTAGTTTCATCTACTGTTCATGCCTCTACTATTGTAACAGGAACTAATGAATCAAAAAAAGCATCGGAAAAATACAGTTTAAAGAACTTGAGTAGCTTAAGTCAAAAGACAAGCACTTTTCAGCAACTAAAATCAGGATTAGTTTACAAAGGGCTTTCTATCCATACCAATTTGAATGGAGCCGCTAACCAATCTAATTACCTTAAATACAATAAGGGCAATATCACCTATGTGATCCCTTATCGTCACAAAGTAATTTTGCCTAAGTTCAAGACGCCTAGTCCACAAAATCCTTAATTGATTTCTTGATAGAGTGCTTTGTTGATTTCAAAAACATTTAATGTAATTGGACTCAAGTCAATTTTTGTTGCCTTGTACAAAATCTTGTCTCCCTTTTTAGTGTTTAATTCATAGCCTAAAACCAAACCTGGTATTTCTTTAAACGCTTGTTCATATACTGTAACTGTAGGAATCACTGTAGTAGTATACATTACTTCCATCGATGTGCCATCTGCCCAAGAAAGCGTAATAGATTCACATGGATAATCTAGTATTGTAATGGTTGAATCCTTTTTTTTAGAGGCGACTAGACTAGTACTATTTAAAGGGGTGTATTTTATTTGCTGAAGCAACTTATTCAAACCAATTTCTTTTAAGATAATCGCAGAATCCTTTTGTGTATTAAAGATTAAGGTCTGCGTTAATTCAGGCGTCTTTAAGATGGTCTTGCAACTATTCCCTTTGATATACACTTGCTTTTGACCTATATAAATGGTATCCCCTATCCCTCCTATTTGATGAATATCATAAGTTATTGCACACTCGCCTACCACTTTAGTTTGGGCATTCAATTGTAAAATCAAACAACTAAAAAAGCAAGCAATTAGGGGGGATAATCGAAGCATAGTGCGCTAATATAAATCTAAAAAGAGACCCAAGTATTAGTTAGGTCTCTTTAGTTTAAATAATTATTTTTTTGTTTTATCTTTTAGCGCTTGTACTTTCTTTTGCGCATCCATCATCTGCTCGTACTTCTCCTGCCAATTACTTTTTTTCTTTGGCGTCTTTCTTTTGATGTCAATATCTGCTAAAATCTTATCATGATTAATGATCAGTTTCTGAATCACCAATTGTAATAATAGAGTCACAATATTAGAAACTGTATAATACCATGTTAATGCAGATGGCAAACTATTGAAGATAAACAACAACATGAACGGGAAGATATAAGGCATGTACTTTAATGCAGGATTATCTTGCGTAGGCGTCATCGACATATTGTAAATAGACGAGATGAACGTAGTCAATACTGCGGTTAAGGTAAATAAACTAATATGGCTTCCGAATCCCATTGGAATACTAAAAGGTAAAGTGAAAATAGAATCATAGCTAGATAAATCCTGACTCCACAAAAAGGACTGCCCTCTTAATGCAATATTGGAATTAAAGAAACTATACAATGCAAAGAAGATAGGAATTTGAAGCAATGCTGGGATACATCCACCTAAAGGATTCACACCCGCTTCTCTAAACAACTTCATTTGCTCCATTGCGAAAGCTTGTTGATCGTCACCTGTCTTTTTCTTTATCTCATCTAATTCAGGCTTCAACACTTTCATCTTAGCTGTACTCAAGAAACTTGTGTAGGTTAAAGGAGAAGTCACCAAACGAATAAAGATGGTCAATAAGAATACAACCCATCCGTAATTTTTTACAAAGCCAGCAAAGAAATCAAATACTGGCATGATGATGTATTTATTAATTGGACGAACAAAAGAATATAAGTCTCTTCCCAAATTCACCATCTTCTCCATTTCTGGCGCCTGTGATTGTAGAATTTGAAAATCATTCGGTCCATAATATAAAGACAATGGCATTGCCACATTCGAGCCAGCTAATTTTGTTTGAAATTGTGCTTGTAGTGTAGCCAAGCCATTGCTGCTATCTGTTTTGCGCTGCCAATCAATTTTACCTGAATTAAATCCGTCTTTGTAAATGACAGTAGTAGAGAAAAACTGCTGCACTAAACCTACCCATTGAACAGGCTTTTCAAAAACCTTATTGGTATTGCTAGAGATATAGTCAAATTCATTGCCTTCAGAAAAACAGATATTGGACATTTGACGTTCGTAAGTAGTCGTCTTTTCTTGTCCATAAGAATGTACATCCCACAACACATTCATTTGATTGTTGGTCAACAATTGGTCAGCACCATCCATCACGATGGTCCAATCCACATTGAATTTTCCTTTTGCCAAAGCAAATTGGTGCTTAATCGTTTTACCATTGGGTGCAGTCCAAACATATTCAATTTTTTGTACCCCATTTTGATCTGTAGATGCATTCACCGTTGGAAATAAAACCTGATTGATTTGAACAGTTTGGTTATTCCCAGCGTTCACTGCATAAGTTAAGGAACTACTGTCCCCTAATTGCACCAATTCTTTTTTTGAATTGGTATACCCTTTTAAGGTAACTCTTGCAACCTGACCACCTTTATTGGTCAACTCTACTTTTATTAAATCATTCTCTAAAATAGCAATTTGCTCTTTTAATGTATCAGTAACAACAGCAATTGTTGTTGTATCTTTTTTTGTTGAATCAACCAATTGCACCGTTTTCAAAGCTGCTGCTTTTTCAGCAGTCGCTTTCACCATGGCAACTGAATCGTCAAATCTCTTTTTATACGCTGCTATTTCATTTTGTTGCTTACTGGTGTACCAGAAGTAAACAAAGAATAAACCTGCTAACAATACAAACCCAATGACCGTATTTTTGTCCGTTTTCATACTTTTTAATTAATCTAAATAGATGGCGCAAAGGTATGTTTTTAAGGTGTATTTAACACTCAATAGGCCCTAATTTGGCCCCATTTTAGTGCTATTTTAAGCCTTTATTATAGATTCCTACTGTATTTCCCCCCTGTATGGTAGAGCAAATTCGTAATATCTCCTAAACTACAATACTTCACCGCCTCCATCAATACTTCGAAAATGTTTTCATTTTGCACTGCAGCAGTATGCAACAAACTTAAATAATGCGCTGCTTGATCCTTGTGCCTATTTTTAAAATGCCCAAGATTGCTAATTTGTAATTTCTTTTCGGCCGAAGAGGATCTAAATACAGGACGACGGTCATTGCTGTTTTGATCCGCCTCATCTATAAATGTATTCACCCCAATGATTGGTATTTCTCCATGATGCTTTCTAGTTTCATACAACATACTTTCTTCCTGTATCTTGGACCTTTGGTACATTCTTTCCATCGCACCCAATACCCCACCTCTTGCATTGATGCGTTCTAATTCTTGCAAGACAGCTTCTTCTACTAAGTCGGTTAACTCATTCATTAGGAAACTACCTTGTTGTGCATTCTCCACTTTAGCGGTACCCAATTCCTTATTGATGATTAACTGTATCGCAAGCGCCCTTCTTACACTCTCTTTGGTGGGTGTTGTGATGGCTTCATCATAGGCGTTCGTGTGCAAGCTATTACATTGGTCATAGATTGCGTACAAAGCTTGTAGCGTAGTTCTAATGTCATTAAAATCAATCTCCTGTGCATGCAAACTTCTTCCACTGGTCTGGATATGGTATTTTAATTTTTGAGACCTTGCATTGGCATGGTACTTTAATTTCATTGTCTGTGCCCATATTCTTCTTGCAACTCTACCTATCACTGCATATTCTGGATCCATTCCATTGCTAAAAAAGAAACTAAAGTTGGGAATAAAATCATCTATCGCCAATCCTCTGTTCAAGAAATATTCAATATAGGTAAAACCATTGGCCAAAGTAAATGCCAACTGTGTAATTGGATTTGCGCCAGCTTCTGCAATATGGTAACCAGAAATTGAGATGCTATAAAAATTCTTCACTTTTTCATTTACAAAATAAGCTTGCACATCGCCCATTAACTTTAATGCAAAATCAATAGAGAAAATACAAGTATTCTGCGCTTGATCTTCTTTTAAGATATCTGCTTGTAGCGTACCACGTACATTTTGCAATACTTGATTTCGAATGCTATTATAAATCTTCGCATCCAAAACCTGGTCTCCACTTACGCCCAATAATTTTAATCCCAATCCATTGTGTTCGATGGATTGTTTTTTCAAAGCATTAAAATCAGCATACACTGGTTTTTCTTTGCCCTTTAAAATTTGATTGATTTTTTTATTGACCGTTGGCCATAATTTTTGTGCTGTAATGTATTGCTCACAAGCTTGATCAATTGCGGCATTAAAGAACATAGCAAGTAGGATTGTAGCAGGACCGTTGATCGTCATACTTACCGAACTGGTGGGATCATTTAAATTGATACCAGAATATAATTTTTTAATGTCATCCACCGAAGCAATATTCACGCCTGCATTTCCTATTTTACCAAATACATCCATTCTATTAGAAGGATCTTGACCATATAAAGTCACACTATCAAATGCAGTAGACAATCTTGTAGCAGGTTGACCCTTGGCTAAAAAATGAAAGCGTTGATTGGTTTTCTCTGGACCACCTTCTCCTGCAAACATTCTTGTAGGATCTTCCCCAGTTCGTTTTAGATCAAATACGCCTGCAGTATAGGGATAATGCCCTGGCAGATTTTCTTTTAATTGCCATTCTGCAATATCGCCCCAGTCTTTAAAATTGGGTAAATACACTTTTTGCAAAGACAACCCCGACTCTGTTATAAATTTTAAGGGCTGATGTATTTTCTTACCTCTTATTTCATATACCAATGCATCTTGTTGGTATTTTGTTTTAGTGGCCTCCCAAGACTGTATTGACTTTTTAACTTCAGGATCAATTGATCCCTCCACCTTATCTGCTTCTTCTTTTAATAAGGGTAACTTTTTTAGTTTTGGATTTTGCATCACTTGCTCATAACTATACCACTGAGATGCCAAATGTTTTTGTTCCGAAATCCAGACTTTATTTTTTTGAATCGTATCTACAATTTCATTTAAATAATTAAACCGGTTCAATGGTATGGTAGGTATAGCAACAATACTAGCATCATATGCTAAAGGCTTCGCAATTGGATGCCAGTTTAATTGATGTTGTTGATTTACCTTAAGTACTAACTGATTAAACAATTGCTGAATACCTGGATCATTGAACTTAGAAGCGATGGTACCATACACTGGTAAGTCTTGATGCTTATGATCAAATAAATGATGTGACCTTGCATACTGCTTTTTAACATCTCTTATTGCATCTAATCCACCAGATCGATCAAATTTATTGATACCAATAATTTGAGCATAGTCAATCATATTGATTTTTTCCAATTGACTAGCAGCACCAAACTCCGGCGTCATTATATAAATAGGCATCGTTACATAATCCACAATCGATGCATCATTTTGACCCACACCCGCTGTTTCAATAATGATGGCGTCATATCCTGCTTCCTTACATAAATAAATCACTTGCTCTAATGAACTAGCTATCGATTGATTGTCTGATCTTGTTGCCAACGAACGCATAAACACATTGGGATGATGGATGGCATTCATTCTTATCCTATCCCCTAATAAAGCACCTCCCGTTTTTTTCTTTGTAGGATCCACAGAAACAACAGCAATACTTAATGAAGGATTGGATTGTACAAAATAATGAACCAAACGATCGCACACTGTTGACTTACCCGCACCACCAGTACCAGTCAATCCAATGACAGGAATATTTTTGGAAAGTACTTTTTTGTCTTTCTTGATTTTTAAACTGCCATTTTGCAATAGTGTAATATCCCTCGCCAATTTTCTTGGATCCACTTTTTTATCAAAAGGTAATTTGGCATATTTCTTTGCTTGATTTGATTTTAAAGGGAAATTGGCAAATGCAATCACTTCACGAATCATCCCTTCGATACCCATTGCTAAACCATCTTTGGGTAAATATATTTTCGAAATCCCTTTAGCGTGAATGGTCGCAGCCTCAGATGGTAAAATGGTACCGCCTCCTCCTCCAACAATTTTGACATGTTGGTAGCCTGCATCATCCAATAATTTTCTGAGATAAGTAAAGAATTCAATATGCCCTCCTTGATAAGAAGTGATGGCAATCAATTGCACATCTTCTTCAATCGCGGCTTCTACAATTTCTTGGGCTGAACGATTGTGTCCTAGATGTATGACTTCTGCACCTTGTTCTTGTAATACACGACGCATGATATTGATAGAGGCATCATGTCCATCAAACAAACTAGTAGAAGTAAGAATTCTTATTTTTTGCATACCACAAAACTAACATATGTTAGCGGTATAACAAAGTGTAAAATTACTTTTTAGCGTATGCTTTTGCTGCAGCAATAAAATGCACAAATAAAGGCGCTGGAGCTTCTACAGTACTCTTTAATTCAGGATGGTATTGTACCCCAATAAAGAATGGATGATTGGGTAATTCAACAATCTCAACCAATCCACTTGTAGGGTTAATACCACTGTATACCATACCCTTTTCTTGGAATGCTTTTAAGTATTCGTTGTTGAACTCATAACGATGTCTGTGACGCTCGCTAATTAATTCACTACCATAAATTTTATATGCTAAAGTATCTTTTTGTATTGCACAAGGATAAGCACCTAAACGCATTGTACCACCTTTCATGGTGATTCTCTTTTGTTCTTCCATCATGTTAATCACTGGATGTGGTGCTTCTGGATCCATCTCTACAGAATGGGCCCCAGTCAATCCAACCACATTTCTTGCAAATTCAATGACCGCCATTTGCATACCTAAACAGATACCAAAGAATGGTAAATTATTTTCTCTTGCATATTGAACAGCCACAATTTTTCCTTCAATTCCTCTATTACCAAAACCAGGTGCTACCAACAAACCATCTAATCCCCCTACTAATTCCTTTACATTGTCATTGGTAATATCTTCACTATGTACATTCACCACATTTACTTTAACCTCATTCATTGCACCAGCATGTATAAAGCTTTCCAAGATAGACTTGTAGGCATCTTGAAGTTCAATATACTTTCCAATTAATCCAATATTAACTATTGCTTTAGGATTTTTTAATTTGTTTAAGAAGATATTCCATTTTGTTAAATCTGGTTCTTTGTAATTCGTTATTTTTAATTTTTCAAGTACAATTAAATCTAATTTTTCTTCTAACATTTTCAAAGGCACTTCATAAATAGTTGAAGCATCCGCAGCTTCAATCACTCTACCTGCCCTTACATTACAAAACAATGCAATCTTTCTTTTAATATCATCATTTAAAGGCTCTTCGGCTCTACAAACAATTACATCTGGGTGAACGCCTGCCTCACTTAACATTCGCACACTATGTTGTGTAGGTTTTGTTTTTAATTCTTTAGCCGCTTTTAAATAGGGTACTAAGGTTAAATGCACCACCATCACATCTTCTTCTGGAAGTTCCCATTGAATTTGTCTCACTGTTTCTACAAATGGTAAACTTTCTATATCCCCCACTGTTCCACCAATTTCGGTAATGACTACATCAAATTTTCCATCTTTTCCCAACAACAACATACGGTGCTTAATCTCATCTGTAATATGTGGCACCACTTGTACCGTTTTACCCAAAAATTCACCTGCTCTTTCTTTATTAATGACTGTTTGATAAATTCTACCAGTAGTTACATTGTTCGCTTGAGAAGTAGGGATATTTAAGAAACGCTCATAATGGCCTAAATCTAAATCGGTTTCTGCACCATCTTCCGTTACAAAACACTCTCCATGCTCATAAGGATTTAATGTTCCTGGATCTACGTTAATGTACGGGTCAAACTTTTGGATCGTAGCAGTAAGACCACGAGCCTGTAATAACTTAGCTAGGGATGCGGCAATAATACCTTTTCCTAAACTACTAGTAACACCACCCGTAACAAAAATATACTTTGCCATAACTTTAAATTCATATAATATTGAAAAAGGAATTCCAGCAATAGTTGCCTATTGAGGACTACCCAATCAATTGGTTTTTAATGTGACCGCCTTATTTTTTGGAAAATTTCTTAGAGGTCATACAAAAATAAGCTAAAAAACACCGCCTACAAAATGTATACAAGCGCCTAAACAATAAATGTTTATAACTGTTATATAAAAGTGAACATCTTAAATCAAAATAAAAAAATGCTATGAAAAAGACCCTTTATACCTTGTTTGTACTGCTTTTAACTGCAGGTTTATTAAGCTGGCAATGGGAAAAAACACAATATCCAGCAATAGACAAAGCGGAAGTGATTGAATGTCTAAACATGGAAACCCAACAGGCTTATCAAATAGAAGCTAGTCAATCCAAATTTGCTCAAATGCACCTTGCACCAATCCAGGTTGATCCAGCAAATTTATTGGGTAAAATTGTCCCATTTAATGCTGCTGACGGAAAACCAGGACAGGCTTATTTTATTCCAGCTAAAAAGAAATCAGACAAATGGTTGATTGTCATCCAAGAATGGTGGGGCTTAAATGACAATATCAAAATGGAAGCCGATCAGTATTTTAAGGATTTAGGGGATGTGAACGTCATGGCGGTAGATATGTACGACGGAAAAGTGGCAGCCACTCCAGATAGTGCCATGAAATTAATGCGTGGTGCAGATATGAATCGTATGGTTGCATTGATCCAAGGTGCGATTAAACATGCAGGATCCAAAGCGGCTATTTATAGTGTGGGTTGGTGTTTTGGTGGTATGTGGAGTTTGCAAACTGCCATTTTAGCTGGACCACAAGCAAAGGGATCTGTCATGTATTATGGCCGTCCTGAATCCAATATGGAAAAATTGAAATCCATTCAATGTGATATCATTGGCTTCTTTGGCAACTTAGACCAATCTCCTTCTCCAGCGATGGTGAATGATTTTGAAGCGAACATGAAATTAGCGGGTAAAAATTTAACTGCTTACAAATATGAAGCTGGTCATGGATTTGCGAATCCTAGCAATCCTAGTTTTAATGCTGCTGCAAAAGCAGATTCCTATGCGAAAGCTATTGCTTTCTTAAAATCACACTAGTTATTTCAACTTAATAAAATAGAAAATATACCTATCCCTAGGCTCACGGCTCGCAAGCTCGAACGCTCGCTACGGAATAGTATATTTTCTCTTTGTACTTTTTAAAATGAATTACATATCGTTTTTGATCTTCTTGTAGCTTGCAGTGAGCCCTCTTATTAATGATGAGCTAAATCCTTGATGCTCCATTTCATTTAATCCTGCAATCGTACAACCCATTGGTGTAGTTACTTTATCGATCTCTTGTTCTGGATGCGTATTTTTTATCAATAATAAATCTGCAGCACCCTTCGCAGTTTGTGCAGCGATCAAAGCAGCTTGTGTGGCATTAAATCCGATTTCAATTCCTCCTTGGATATTTGCTCTAATAAACCTTAATGCATAAGCAGTGCCGCATGCGCCCAATACGGTTGCTGCGTCCATTAATTTTTCATCTATCACAATTGACTTTCCTAATTGATTGAACAAGTCAGTAACAAAATCTATTTTACCCTGACCTAACTGATTGGAACAGATACAAGTCATGCTTTCTTGAATCGCAATTGCTGTATTGGGCATGGCTCTTATAATTGGGAACTGATTGGATATGATAGATTCTAGATCTTTAATCCAAACACCTGTTGCCACACTAATAATAGTATGCTGTGATTCTGATAAATTTGGTTTTAAAGACTCCAGTATTTCTTTGATTTGAAATGGCTTTACAGCAAGTAGAATATAGTTCGCTGTCTTAATTGCATTGGCATTGTCTGTGCTAATGCGCACCCCTTTATCGGCCAAATGCTGAATGGTAGATAGATTTCTTTTAGTGATGGTAATTTGACTTGCTTGTACAAAGCCACTAGCGATTAACCCTTCTGCAATAGAAGCTCCTAAGTTCCCACCACCGATGATTGCGATATTATGATTCATATGGAAGAAGATTTGAATTGAATTTAAAAAGTTAGAATGAAAGTATAATTTATAAGACTAATGAGTATTTATACTATTCCGTAGCGAGCGTTCGAGCAAAGCGAGCCGTGAGCCTAGGAATAAGTGTAAATACTCATTTATGTATTTGAAAAATATTTCTTTTGAACTCCCAGAAATAAATGTAACTACGAATTGTAAGGAAGAAAATTTAATATCCCTTTGCGGGCACTAAATAATTCGCCACATAATCATGTACTCCTTCCTCTAAACTTGAAAATGGCTTGTCGTATCCAGCGGCGCGCAATTTAGCCATATTGGCTTCAGTAAAATATTGGTATTTATCTCGGATATCTTCGGGCATATCCACAAATTCAATGTTTGGCTCAAGGCCTTGTGCTATAAAAGTATTGGCAGCTAAATCGTAGAAAGACCTTGCTTTGCCTGTACCTAAATTGTATAAACCATTCTTTGTTTTATCCCATTGTTGCGCATACATATGATGCAGCATCCATCCAATTACAGCAACAAGATCTTTGACATAAATAAAATCACGCAACTGTTGTCCATCTTTATAATCAGGACGATGACTTCTAAATAATTTCACCACGCCAGATGCTTTGATCTGATTGAAGGAATGAAAAATCACACTTGCCATTCTTCCTTTATGTGCTTCATTAGGACCATAGACATTAAAGAATTTCAACCCAGTCCAACATGGAGGACAAGTTGGCTGTGCTATTGCCCATTTATCAAATTCATTCTTACTTACTCCGTATGGGTTTAAAGGCGCTAATTGATCTAAAATAGCATGACTGTCTTCATATCCATGTTCACCTGCACCATAAGTGGCAGCAGAAGAAGCATAGATCAATGGAATATTTTTTTGTGTAGCATAATTCCAAATGGATTTAGAATATTCCACATTCAACGCCTCGTGTATCGCGTAATTAAATTCTGTCGTATCTGTTCTTGCACCTAAATGTACAATCAAATCAATTTCATGTTCACCTGCATCTAGCTGCGCTAAAAAAGCTTGTCGTTCAATTGCCTTAATGAATTTTTTAGACTCCCAGTTTTTTCTTTTTGATTCAACACCAAAGTCATCCACAAGTAATAAATGATTGAGTCCTTGTTCATTTAAAAATTGAACAAAAACAGAACCTATAAAACCAGCGGCTCCTGTAACAACTATTGTTGGCTGTTTTGACATTGAATTTTTTTAATTTCGACTTATAATTTTTTTTCTATCGCTGTATCATATTCGTTTTTCCATGTAGCAATCGTTCCCCAATTTTCATCATTCACCACGACCTCCCCATTGGTTACATTTCCTAAAACAGCAAATGCTACACCTGCAGCTTTAGCAGATGCTTCTAATTGAGCAACTTGATTGGCATTACAAGAAACCACTACCCTGCTTTGCGCTTCTCCTAACCAATATGCATCTTTTCTTAAATCGCTATTATTTGAACTAACCTTAAAACCTTTATTGTTAAAGAAAGCAGATTCTAATAAAGTGATGATCAATCCACCTTCACTTATATCATGTGCAGATTTAATTTGTTTTGCTTTAATCAAATTTGCAACAAATTGTTGTAATTTAAACTCTTCTTCTAAATCAAAATGCGGTGCATGAGAGAAAGCCACTCCTTTAATTTTATTCAAATATTCAGAAGATCCAATATCGTTTCTTTGTTGACCCAATAATACAATTGAATCTCCTTCGTTTTTGAAATCTAGAGTCATTCTATTGTTCATGTCCTCTACAATCCCAACCATACCAATAGTTGGTGTAGGGAAAACTGGACCATCCGGATTTTGGTTGTAGAAACTCACGTTACCACCAGTTACTGGGGTATTGAATTTTCTACAAGCTGCGCCCATGCCTTCAACAGATTTCACAAACTGATAGTATACTTCTGGATCATATGGATTACCAAAATTCAAACAGTTGGTCACACCAATTGGCTCTCCACCAGAACAAACAATATTTCTTGCTGCTTCTGCTACTGCAATCATGGCTCCTTTTTCAGGATCTGCAAAAACATATTTACTATTACAATCTACTGTCATTGCTAGTGCTTTGCCAGTTCCTTTTGCCAACACTACTGCCGCATCACTTGGTGCATTGGTAGACGTATTTGCAGCACCAACCATACTATCATATTGCGTATAGACCCAACGCTTAGATGCAATATTTGGAATTTGTACCATTGCTTTTACAGCATCCTGTAAATTAGTGGTGTCTGCAATCGTAGTCATGTCAAATGCATTCACTTTGGCTAAATAAGCGGGTGCTTTGTAGTCTCTTTCATACACTGGTGCACCGCCACCCAATACCAATTCATAAGCAGGTAAGGAAGCTTCTAGTTCACCATGCATGTAAAAATTCAATAAACCATCCTCTGTTACCTCACCAATATTACTACAAGACAAATCCCATTTTTCAAACACAGCTAATACATCCGCCTCTCTTCCTTTCTCAACCACCATCAACATACGCTCTTGGCTCTCACTTAATAACAATTCCCAAGCTTTCATATTTTGTTGACGCGTTGGCACTTTGTCTAAATCGATGCGCATACCCACTTGTCCTTTTGCACTCATTTCTGCAGTGGAACAAATAATTCCTGCTGCACCCATATCTTGCATACCAACCACACCACCTGTTTCAATGACTTCCAAACAAGCTTCTAGTAATTTCTTTTCTTGAAAAGGATCACCCACTTGCACTGCTGGTAATTCTTCTACACTATCTGCTGTAATTTCTGCTGATGCAAAACTTGCACCACCAATCCCATCTTTACCAGTTGCACTACCCACAAAAAATACAGGATTGCCTTTACCTAATGCAATTGCACTTACTGTTTTGCCCGCTTTTACAATACCCACACTCATTGCGTTTACCAATGGATTGGTATGGTAACAATCTTCAAAATACAATTCACCACCCACTGTTGGTACACCAAAACAGTTTCCGTAATGACCAATACCATGCACTACTCCAGCCAATAATCTTTTGGTTTTAGTATCTTCTAAATTTCCGAAACGTAAACTATTTAAAGAAGCAATTGGACGAGCGCCCATGGTGAAAATATCTCTTTGTATTCCACCTACACCAGTGGCAGCACCTTGAAAAGGCTCCAACGCACTTGGGTGGTTATGACTTTCTATTTTAAATACCACACCATAATCATTTCCAATATCCATCAAGCCTGCATTCTCTTCTCCTGCAGCAACCAACATTCTTCCACCATCACGAGGCAAGGTCTTTAACCATTTAATGGAGTTCTTATAACTACAGTGCTCACTCCACATGCCACTAAAAGCACATAACTCTGTGAAATTGGGTGTACGACCCAGCTTCTCTTTGATACTTTCAAATTCCGCTTCGGTTAATCTTAATTGTTGGGCTGTTTTTACAGTTATTTCCATGATTTGGGCTTATGCTTGAATAGATGTGGCGAAGTTACAAAACGACAGACTTAAGTAATTAGGGATTTACCAACATTAGAAATCCCGACTGTTAGTAGTTTCAAAAGGGATAATTGTGATTATCAATGGATTGTAGTCCATATTCATATTTGTATATTTTATAATATTTATATTTTATGCACATTTGAATAATTTATGAAAATTCTTAGCGCGAAAAATTAATAAAACACAATATCTTTGGGTTAATCATTTATATTTAAAATAAATAATATATGTCATTAAGAACCGATGCAGTCAACCATGTAAGCCATTTTAAACCTGATTCACCAGATATCAAAAGCGCAAAGATTACGGGCGTTTTTGGCGAGAGTGTTTTCACTATTAAAACAGCAAGAGAATATTTAAGTGATGAAGCTTACAAAAGCTTAGTAACAAGTATCAAAGGCGGTAAAAAAATTGATCGCACAGTTGCTGGTCAAATTGCTTCTGGTATGCGTGCATGGGCAGAGAGCAGAGGCGTTACACACTTTACACACTGGTTCCAACCATTGACTGGTGCCACTGCTGAAAAGCATGACTCATTTTTTACTTTAAAAGGGGATGGTACTGCCATTGAAGAATTTGACGGTGCTACATTAATACAACAAGAACCAGATGCGTCTTCATTCCCTAACGGCGGATTGAGAGCGACATTTGAAGCAAGAGGGTATACAGCTTGGGATCCTTCTTCTCCCCCATTCATCATTGAAATTGGCAACGGAAAAACTTTATGTATTCCTACCATCTTCATCGCCTACACAGGTGAGTCTTTGGACTATAAAGCACCATTGATGAAAGCAGTAGATGCTGTAAATAAAGCTGCAGTTACAGTTTGTAATTATTTTGACAAGAACGTAAACAAAGTCATCCCTACTTTAGGATGGGAGCAAGAATATTTTGTTATTGACGAAGCATTAGTCAATGCAAGACCTGACTTAGTACAATGTGGTAGAACTGTATTTGGTTTTACTCCTGCGAAAGGTCAACAATTAGAAGACCATTATTTTGGTTCAATTCCAGAAAGAGTTTATGCGTTCATGCGTGACTTTGAAAATGAATCTTACAAATTAGGTATTCCTTTAAGAACAAGACATAATGAAGTAGCACCTGCTCAGTTCGAGTGTGCCCCAATTTTTGAAGAAGTAAATATTGCAGTGGATCATAACATTCTTTTAATGGATGTAATGACACGCGTTGCAAAAAGACATCGTTTAGTGGTATTGTTACACGAGAAACCATTTGCGGGTATCAACGGTAGCGGCAAGCACAATAACTGGAGCTTGGCTACAGATACGGGCATTAATTTATTAGCACCTGGTAAGACACCAAAGACCAACTTGATGTTCTTGACTTTCTTTGTGAACACCATTAAGGCAGTACATGATTATGCAGATATCTTAAGAGCTTCTATTGCTTCTGCATCTAACGATTTCCGTTTAGGCGCCAACGAAGCACCTCCTGCAATCATCTCTGTATTCATTGGTGATTATTTAACTAAAGTTTTGAATGATGTTGAAACGCGTGTGGGCAATAAGTTTGACGAACAAGACGAAGCAATCTTAAAATTAGACTTACACAGAAGCATCCCTGAATTAATGATCGATAACACAGATCGTAACAGAACTTCTCCATTTGCATTTACCGGTAACAAATTTGAATTCCGCGCTGTAGGTTCTACTGCAAACTGCGGACATCCAATGACAGTTTTGAATACCATCATCGCGGATACCTTAACTAAATTTGCTGCTGAAGTAGATGCGTTAATTGAAAAAGGAGACAAGAAGGAGATCGCGATCATGCAAGTGATTCAAAAATACATTGTATCAAGTAAGAAGATCTTATTTGAAGGAGATGGTTATAGTGAAGCTTGGCATCAAGAAGCTGAAAAAAGAGGCTTACCTAATTTAAAGACAACACCTGTTGCTTTGGATGCAATGGTAACTGAAAAAGCGAAGAAATTATTCAAGGACAATGGCATCTATACACATGGTGAATTAGAAGCACGTCATGAAATTGAATTAGAAAAGTACATCAAAAAAGTACAAATTGAAGCACGTATTATGGGCGACTTAGCAACCAACCATATCATCCCTGCTTCTATTAAGTACCAAAATGAATTGCTTAAAAATGTAAGCTTACTTCGTGAAGCAGCTTTACCAGAAAAATTATACAAAGGTCAATTGACTTTATTAAAAGACGTAAGCACGCATATCCAACAAGTATATGACAATGTATACGAAATGGTAGAAGCAAGAAAAGTAGCCAATAATATTGTAGATACTAGAGAAAAAGCAATTGCTTATGAAGCAAAAGTAAAAGCGCAGTATTTTGACAAGATCCGTTACCACGTTGACAAATTAGAGCAATTGGTAGACGACGAATTATGGACCTTACCTAAGTATAGAGAATTGTTATTTTTGAGATAGTAGCGCTAGTAAATATCAAGGATATTCCCCCCAGAGGTAATACCCCCAAACAAAAATGCCCCGAGTAATCGGGGCATTTTTAATATCATTAAATTTATTTTTAAGCAAGCTTAGTTTTATAAAAGCTCTGAAATAATTTTCAAAACTAATTTCTCGACTCGCTCTGCGCATTGCTCGAAAGCTCGCTCAAAATTGTTTTGAAAATTGACAAATAGAAGACATTTAAAAAGACATACTCCTCTAAATAAAAGAAGGGACTCCTTTACGGGGTCCCTTCTTTTATTTTCATTAGAGAATTTTTATACTACGTTTATTTTGCGAAGCAAAACGTAGTATAAAAATTACTTCATTTTAAATGATTCCAAAAACTTAGTAGTAAAGTTTCCTTTTCTAAAGTCTTCGTTCTGCATCAATTGCAAATGGAATGGTATCGTCGTTTTTACACCTTCGATTACATATTCACTCAATGCACGGTACATGGTATTGATTGCTTCCTCACGTGTTTGTGCCACAGTGATTAATTTACCAATCATGGAATCGTAATAAGGAGGAATGACATAACCAGCATATACATGGCTATCTACACGAACACCATGTCCACCTGGCGTATGCAATACAGTGATTTTACCTGGTGAAGGTCTAAAATCATTGTATGGATCTTCTGCATTGATACGACATTCAATAGCGTGCAATTGTGGCTCGTAGTTTTTACCAGAGATTTTCTCGCCGGCTGCAATTTTTATTTGCTCTTTGATCAAATCATAGCTTACTACTTCCTCTGTAACGCAATGCTCTACTTGAATACGCGTATTCATCTCCATAAAGTAGAAGTTGCGATGCTTGTCCACTAGGAACTCGATCGTACCAACACTTTCATAATTAATTGCTGACGCCGCTTTAATAGCAGCCTCACCCATTCTTTGACGTAAATCCGGAGTCATGAATGGTGATGGAGATTCCTCCACTAATTTTTGGTGTCTTCTCTGAATAGAACAATCACGCTCACTCAAATGACACACATTGCCAAATTGGTCACCTGCAATTTGAATCTCAATATGTCTTGGTTCTTCCACGAATTTCTCCATGTATAAACCATCGTTTTTAAAACTTGCTGCAGCTTCCATCTTCGCATCGCTAAATGCTTTTTCAATTTCAGACTCATTCCACACCACGCGCATTCCTTTACCACCACCACCGGCTGTTGCTTTGATGATCACTGGATATACAATCTCTTTCGCTAATTTTTTTGCTTCTTCCACACTCTCTAACAAACCTTCTCCACCTGGGACAACAGGTACACCCGCTTTGATCATTGTTTCTTTAGCGGTGATCTTATCGCCCATTTTATTAATCATCTCTGGGGTTGGCCCAATGAACTTGATACCATGATCCGCACAGATTTGTGCGAACTTTGAATTCTCTGCTAAGAAACCATAACCTGGATGCACTGCATCCGCGTTGGTGATTTCACAAGCTGCCATGATATGGGGGATATTCAAATAAGACTCTGCTCCTTTTGGACCACCAATACAAACAGCTTCGTCTGCAAATTTTACATGCAAGCTATCCTTATCGGCTGTAGAATAAACGGCTACCGTTTTGATACCCATCTCTCTACAAGTTCTTATGATACGCAAAGCGATCTCGCCTCTGTTGGCAATCAATATTTTTTTAAACATCGTTTTAATTTAAGTTAAATAGGTTGGGGAGACCTTATGCAGGCTGCACTAAAAATAATGGCTGATCAAACTCTACTGGGCTTGCATCTTCTACCAATACTTTTACAATGGTACCTTTTACCTCAGATTCGATTTCATTGAACAACTTCATTGCTTCAATGATACAAACCACTTTACCTGGGCTAACTTCAGTTCCTTCTTCTGCCATCAATGGCTTATCAGGAGCTGCTCTTCTATAAAAAGTACCAATCATTGGACTCTTAATAGTGATCAAATTGTCTGCTACTGGAGCAGCAGCTGGAGTAGATGCAACAGGCGCCGCTGGAGCAGCAGCCGGAGCAGATGCATACACTGTTTGTGTTGCAGGTGCAGATGTTACAGTGATTTTATCTTCTTTTTGCTTAATGGTTACTTTACCATCTTTGTCTTCGATGCTAATTTCTCCAATATTGCTTTTGTTTACTACCTTAATTAAATCGTGAATTTGTTTTAAGTCCATGTTTGGTTAATTTGGACAAAAATGGGCCTTTTTTGCCAAAAACAACAAAAAAAGGGTCATTTTTTATTAAAAATGACCCTTTTTTAAGGAATTTATATGAAGCCGACTTTTTGAAAAGAGGCTTAAAATACTACTTAACGCGCTCTACGTACTCTCCGTTCTTAGTATTGATCTTGATCTTCTCTCCTTCGTTTACAAACAAAGGCACCATTACGGTTGCACCAGATTCAATGGTAGCAGCTTTTAAAGCACGAGTTGCGGTATCCCCTTTCACTCCATTCTCACAATAAGTGATCAAAACGTCTAATTTCTCAGGTAATTCAGCACCAATTGGCAATTCGGTCTCGGTATTCATGAATACGAAAACTTCAGCACCTTCGATCAAATATTGAGGGGCATCGA
>JAGOAO010000004.1:0-22051 GCA_017983845.1 Sediminibacterium sp. | reverse complement strand
CCATTCTCACAATAAGTGATCAAAACGTCTAATTTCTCAGGTAATTCAGCACCAATTGGCAATTCGGTCTCGGTATTCATGAATACGAAAACTTCAGCACCTTCGATCAAATATTGAGGGGCATCGATCATTTCTTCTGCCATTACGATTTGCTCAAAAGTCTCATTGTTCATTAAGTTATATCCACTATCGTCCTTGTATAAGAACTGAAAAGTCTTTTTCTCTACACGCACTGGGTAAACGGTTTCACCACTGTTCCAGGTCTTTTCAATTGAGCGCTTATTGTCTACGCCCTTTAATTTAGCCCAAATTTTAGCAGCTGCACGAGCTGTTTTGTTCTCTCCAAACTCAACTACAGTATATAAACTATTGTCCAATTTTAGGATCATTCCACGTGTGATGTCTGATGTTGTTGCCATAAGTATGTTTTATTAAAATGACTATGTGAAGCGCAAAAGTAGTACTTGCGAGCCATTTAGAAAAAAACATCAAATTTTTGTTGAAAAATAAAGGTAAAAAAAGCTCGTTTAGCCTATTTTTGCGCCATAATTAATAAATAGTAGACTATGTCAGTACTAGTAAATAAGCAATCGAAGATCATTGTACAGGGTTTCACAGGTACAGAAGGTAGTTTCCATGCCACTCAAATGATGGAATATGGAACACAAGTGGTAGGTGGTGTAACCCCTGGTAAAGGTGGTACAACCCATTTAGACCGCCCAGTTTTTAATACAGTAGCTGACGCTGTTAAAGCAACTGGTGCTGATGTAAGTATCATTTTTGTACCTCCAGCTTTTGCTGCAGATGCAATCATGGAAGCTGCAGACGCAGGTATTGCTTTAGTTGTTTGTATTACAGAAGGTATCCCAGTGCAAGATATGGTGAAGGCAAAGAATTTCTTAGCAGGCAAAAGCACAAGATTAATCGGACCAAACTGTCCAGGTGTCATCACTGCAGAAGAAGCGAAAGTAGGTATCATGCCAGGATTTATTTTCAAGAAAGGAACCATTGGTATCGTTTCAAAGAGCGGTACGTTAACATACGAAGCTGCTGATCAAGTAGTGAAAGCAGGATTAGGTATCACTACAGCAATTGGTATTGGTGGTGATCCAATCATTGGAACAACTACTAAAGAAGCAGTTGAATTATTAATGAACGATCCAGCTACAGAAGGTATCATCATGATTGGTGAGATTGGTGGTAGCATGGAAGCAGATGCTGCAAACTGGATTAAAGACAATATGAGAAAGCCAGTTGTAGGATTCATCGCAGGTCAAACAGCGCCTCCAGGACGCCGTATGGGCCACGCAGGTGCCATCATTGGTGGAGCGGATGATACTGCAGAAGCTAAGATGAAAATTATGGCTGCATGTGGTATCCACGTGTGTGCAAGTCCAGCTGATATTGGTAAAACAATGGCTGCTGCTTTAAAGAAATAAGCTGTTTCATTTGAATAAAGGAATCCCTTAGTATACCCATGCTAAGGGATTTTTTATTGTATTTTTGAACCATGAAATTCAACTGGACTATATTATTGACTACCCTATTGATTGGTGTCTTCACAAGCAAAAATGCAATTGCACAACAAAAGCCTTTGAGCATTCAATTTATCGCACCTACACAAATGTATCAAGGTGAATCTATTAAATTAAAAGTGCAGATCAAACATCAAATCACAAAAGAGCAAACAGGCCATTTACAACTTGCCTTATTCAATGCCGAGACAAAACAATCGGTGGATGGATGGTTCTTAAACTTTTTTCCTTTTCAATATTTTACAACACTAGCGAATGAAAATTTTGAAACCGAATTTCCTTTTACGGTACCCAATGATTATGTGGGCAAATTTGAACTCGAACTAGTCGCACAAGTAAATACCATTAAAGACAGTATCCGTATCTCCATCCCCACTTTGATTAAGCGATAAACATTGGACAAAACATTTACCATTCAAAAAGTGGATTATATCATCGTAGGCCAAGGCGTGGTGGGCACTTGGCTGAGTTATTATGCACAGCAAGCTGGCAAATCATTTGTGGTAGTGAATGACTCCCATGCACCTGCAGCATCTAAAGTAGCAAGCGGCGTGATTAATCCAGTGACTGGAAGACGCATTGTGCAGACATGGATGATTGAAACCTTACTTCCATTTGCCCTAAAAGCCTACTCAGATTTAGGCGCAAAATTAAACAAGGAGATTGTTAAAGAAGCACCCGTAGTTTTGATTCATCCATCCGAACAAATGCAAGAAAGTTTTGACTATCGTTTAGAGCATGAGAATGTTTATTTACAAAAAAACAATGTCGCAGATTTTGAAGCATTCATGCATGCACCTTTTGGCACAGGCCAGATCAGTCAAAGTATTTGGATCGATCTAAACAAAATGATTGAAGCATGGGCGCAAACATTAGTTTCAAATCAACAATTGATCGACGATCAATTTAAAATTGAAGATTTGAAAATAACGGAATATGGCGTTGAATGGAAAGGCATCCAAGCAAAACGAATTTTGTTTAGTGATGGATTGAACAGCATGCAAAATCCCTATTTTAAAGGCTTACCCTTTGCACCCAATAAGGGAGAAGCATTGATTGTTGAAATAAAAGACCTACCCAATAAAGCCATCTACAAACATAATTTATCTATTGTACCATGGAAGGATCAATTGTTTTGGGTGGGCTCTAATTATGAATGGCATTATACAGATACCGCACCTAGTGCTGCTTTTAGAATGAAGATGGAAACATCCCTCCATCAATTATTGAAAATTCCTTTTACAATCGTTGATCATATTACAGGATTACGTCCTGCCAATCAGGAGCGAAGGCCCTTTGTTGGCATGCATCCCAGCTACCCAGCTATTGGCATCTGCAATGGCATGGGCACCAAAGGCTGTTCTCTTGCACCTTATTTTGCGCAGGCATTGATTGACCACTGTGAATATGGCACTGCAATACATGTTGAAGCAAGCTTAGAAAGATTTAAAGTAATTTTAGAAAATCAAGTCCCTCCAACTTAATCTATTGTATAAATAATTATCTTTATTTTCAATCACCATCATCACGATCCTTTATCAATACTATTTAATGACAGAAGAACAAAACACTTATTATAATATTCCGATTGCTTATCGCAAAATGGAAAACCTACATATTGTATTTTGGATTTTCAAAGACATTGGCTGGTGTATGAATTTTAAATGGTTGGGTATTTTTATGATCATTCCTACCATGATTATCTCCATTGTGATTGCATGGAGAACCAGAAAAATTGTTTCAGAACTTTGCCATAACCTTGCCATCACCGTTTGGATTTCAGCGAACTCCTTTTGGATGTGTACCGAATTTTTTGGTGTAGACCATGTTGCGATTGGCTATGGTTTAAATGTAAAGCATTTGGCCATGATTCCTTTTGTGATTGGAATGCTCATACTTGGATACTATTATATTTGGTATAAACCAAGACACCAAGAGGATCCACAAACCTTATAAGTATTTCTTTAGTCTGTAAGACTGAATAAATGTTACCAATCCTAAAATGGAGATGGATAAAAACGCCCATCTTAATCCTAATGCACCAGACAGGAAGCCTACAATCGGTGGGCCAATTAAAAAACCAAAGAATCCTATTGAAGATACAGAAGCCAATGCAATACTTGCTTGCCCTGGTTCTGCTGACTTTCCTACACTGCCATAAATAGTTGGTATGACAGAAGATACCCCAAAGCCGACCAACATAAATCCAATGGTGCTCGTATAAATAGATGGGTAAATAATGGCAATCACCAAACCAACTGTCACCAATAAACCACTCAACATCAATTGCTTTCTTGGACCCCAATAATTGATTAACGCATCTGCGAACATCCTGCCTGTGGTCATACATGCCATGAAACTAATATACCCAATGGTTCTTTGACTTTCTGATACTTTTACAACAGTTTGATAAAATACCCCACTCCAATCAAACATCATTCCTTCACAAATCATATTACTTAAAGCAATCAGTCCAAATTGAAACATCAAAGGGGTTGGTTTAGTCCACATTTTTTTAAGCGACTGCTTATTCGATTCACTATGTAATAAGTGCTGATGGGTTGTGATGAGAAAAACATAACCCAATGTCAGGATCACCAAAAACTGCATTAAGGGCGTCATCGATTTCGCAATAAAATAACTGCCTACCAATCCCCCAACAAATCCAGCCAAACTCCAAAATCCATGAAAGCTGGAGATGATGCTTTTTTCAAATAATTTAGCCAATTCAACTGCTTGTGTATTGACAGCAACATTGAATAAATTGCCAATCATACCAAATAAAAATAAGGCAATCGCTAAATGCCAAACAAAAGTATCAGCAGCCCAGCCAATATTAACTAGCGCAATGGGATATAAAATAGAGGCAATTTTAAGCATTTTATTACTGCCATGTCTCGCAGTCAAACTTCCCGAAATAGGTATTCCTAAAAAAGATCCTAAAGGCAAAAACAAGAGCATCCCCCCAAACTGCGCATCGGTCAATCCTAGTGCCAATTTAATATCGGGGATTCTACTCGCCCAACTAGCAAAACAGATCCCTGTAAAGAAAAAATAACCAGATAAAATAACACGCCTAGCCTGTTTGGATATACTTGATTCACTCATGCCCCAAAGATCGGTATTTTATAGGATTTGGGCTATATTTGCAAACCATTCATTATAATAGTAAACTATGTATCGTACACACCATTGTGGTCAGTTAAATATCCAATTTGTCAATCAGGAAGTGACCCTTGCTGGTTGGGTTCAAACCATTCGTAAATTCGGTGCCATCACTTTTGTGGACCTAAGGGACCGTTATGGCATTACTCAACTATTATTAGGTGAGGCTTTACAAGCGCAACTAGACGCACAACCATTAGGCCGTGAGTTCGTGATACAAGCTAAAGGAACAGTCATTGAACGTTCAAGCAAAAATGCCAATATCCCAACGGGTGAAATTGAAATCAATGTCACTGAATTCAAAATATTGAACGCCTCCATTGTGCCTCCATTCACGATTCAAGATGACACAGATGGTGGAGATGATATTAGAATGAAATACCGTTTCTTGGACCTAAGAAGAAACGCAGTTAAAAAGAATATTGAATTAAGGTATAGTGTGAATCGTGCAACACGAAACTATTTACATGAAAAAGGATTCATGGATATTGAAACGCCATTTTTAATCAAGTCTACTCCAGAAGGAGCGCGAGATTTTGTGGTGCCAAGTAGAATGAACCCAGGTGAATTTTATGCATTACCTCAGTCACCTCAAACCTTCAAGCAATTGTTAATGGTGAGTGGATACGATCGTTACTATCAAATTGTAAAATGTTTTAGAGATGAGGATTTAAGAGCAGATCGTCAACCAGAGTTTACACAGATTGACTGTGAGATGAGCTTTGTAGAGCAAGAAGATATTTTGAACATGTTTGAAGGGTTAATTAAAAGCATTTTCAAAGACGTTAAGAATATAGATTACACGGAGCAAGTACAAAGAATGACTTGGGAAAATGCCATGTGGCATTATGGTAATGACAAGCCAGACATTCGCTTTGGTATGGAATTATGCAACTTGAAAAAACCAGCCCATGTATTTTCAGACAAAGCAGACCAAGCTGCATTGATCGATGGTGTTGATTTTAAAGTATTTGACGAAGCTGAAACGGTAATTGCGATTGCAGCCCCAGGTTGTAGTGAGTTTACACGTAAACAAACAGACGAATTAACGGAGTGGGTAAAGCGTCCTCAGATTGGCATGAAGGGCATGGTATTTATCAAATGTAATGCAGACGGAACTTTCAAAAGCAGTGTAGATAAATTCTATTCAGAAGATAAATTAAAAGCAATCGCTGCTGCAGCAAATGCTAAGGCGGGTGATTTAATTTTAATCTTAGCAGGTGCTGAAGAGAGAACACGTAAGGCGATTAGTGAGTTAAGATTAGAATTAGGAAAGCAATTAGGTTTCAGAAAAGAAGATGAATTTAAATTATTGTGGGTAATGGACTTCCCATTATTTGAATATGATGAAGAAGGCAACCGTTGGGTAGCTAGACACCATCCATTCACATCTCCAAAGCCCGATCATATTGATATCATGATCAACAATGCCCCAGAAATTAAAGACGCAGCTAAGTATCTTGAACATCCTTATGCCAATATCAAAGCCAACGCTTACGATATGGTCTTAAATGGTAATGAAATTGGTGGCGGATCTATCCGTATTTTCCAAAGAAACTTACAAGAGAAAATGTTTGCAGCTTTAGGCATGTCACCAGAAGAAGCACAACATAAATTTGGCTTCTTATTAGGGGCATTTGAATATGGCGCTCCCCCACATGGCGGTATCGCATTTGGATTTGATCGTCTTTGCGCATTGCTTGGTGGCAGTGAAAGCATCAGAGACTTTATTGCCTTCCCTAAAAACAATAGCGGACGTGATGTCATGTTAGATGCACCAAGTAGTATTGACGATAAACAATTTGACGAATTGCATATCAAACTAAATTTAAAGTAGACTTATGCAACAACCTTCGAAATTGTACATTGTATTGTCTTATATATTGCTTCCTATTGCGTTGTTCTTTGGTTTTATGGACAGCCTTTTACTCCTTTCTGCATTAGCAAATCCAAGCGCGTTGATCTTGGTTTTTGCAATGGCTTGTATTGTGATTTATAGCATTGCTAGTTTTAAATTTTTAAAACTAGGCATAGAAAGAGAGCAAACTCAAACCAGTAAATTAAAAGATTGGATCAAAGTCAATGCCTATGTAAGCCTGATGATGTTTAGTTTGATTTTCTTGAATGCGGTAAGTATTTTAATTTCAAATGATGCTACATTAATAAGTTTCATAGATGAATTTTTAGCACAGCAATCTGGGCTGCCTCCTGAATTTAACAGTCAATTTGTATTGAAGATCATGCGCACTGCCGCTTATTTCTTATTTGTTATTGGAGCCGTAGGGATTTTACATATACGCATGACTTTGAAATTGGTAAAAGAATACGACTACCTCTTCGAATAGTAAATGGTGTAACTTTATACCCATGAACCAGCACATTCCCTTAGCAGAAAGATTACGTCCGCATACACTAGCCGACTTGATTGGGCAAGAACATTTGTCTGGGGAAAATAGTGTACTACAAAAAGCAATTCAAAAAGGCAAAGTCCCCTCTATGATATTATGGGGCCCTCCTGGCGTAGGAAAAACCACCCTTGCAAATATTATTGCCACTACATTTAACAGCGCCTACTATCAACTGAGTGCTATTAGCAGTGGTGTGAAAGAATTAAGAGAAGTGATTGAAGAAGCGAAGACCAAAGATGGCGCGATTTTATTTATAGACGAGATTCACCGTTTCAATAAGGGGCAACAAGATGCTTTATTAGGTGCAGTAGAAAAAGGAGTCATCACTTTGATTGGCGCCACGACTGAAAATCCTAGCTTCGAAGTCAATAGCGCCTTACTAAGCCGTTGTCAAGTTTTTATTTTGAAGGCCCTAGACAAAGAAGCACTTACAAAACTAGTAGCACAAGCAGTAGAAAAAGATCCACTTTTCAAACAACACCCCATTGAGATCAAGGAAACAGAAGCTTTGTTCCAGTTATCAGGAGGTGATGGTAGAAAACTACTCAATCTTTTAGAGTTAGCTACTGAAGCTTTAATTGGTACTGCTACTTCTAAGGAAGCACCCCTTGTCTTGACCAATGATTGGGTGATGCAAGTGGCTCAAACCAATATTGCCCTCTACGATAAAAATGGGGAGCAGCATTATGATATCATCTCTGCATTTATCAAAAGTATGCGTGGTTCAGATCCTAATGGTGCCATATATTGGTTGTCCAGGATGATAGCAGGTGGTGAGGATGTGAAATTCATCGCAAGGCGTATGCTCATTTTTGCAAGTGAAGATATTGGCAACGCGAATCCCAATGCTTTTTTATTGGCCAATAGCTGTTTTGATGCCGTCAATAAAATTGGGTATCCTGAGAGTAGAATCATCTTATCGCAATGTGCTATATATTTGGCAAGCTCGGCTAAAAGCAACGCCGCTTATGAAGCCATTAACAATGGATTAGCATTGGTAAACAAAACAGGTAATCTACCTGTGCCTTTACATTTACGCAATGCCCCTACAAAACTCATGAAGGATTTGAATTATGGCAAAGCATACCAATACTCCCATTTAGGCGAAAACAATTTCCTTGAACAAGAATACCTGCCTGATGAAATAAAAGGCACTACCCTATACCAACCTCAGAAGAATGCAAGAGAAGAAGAACTAAAGAAGTTCTTGCACGAACGATGGAAAGATAAATATGGATATTAGGATATCTTTTCTGGGACAGCACGTCCAACTATTCCACTCGCCGCGCCGCGATCCCCACCCTCGTGGTATTCCGCGTCTTCGTTCACATCCCATAGGTCAAACAATTCCTTTCCTGCTATAATATTTTTTGCAGCTAACATCGCTGTCATCATACTATGGTCTTGGTTATTGTACTTATGCATACCATTACGGCCTACCAAATACAATCCTTTATATTCCTTTAACGCTTGACGTATGACATTTAAATGATCCTTGTATTCATGATCGTATACTGGGTAAGCTTTAGGCTGTCTCACCACATAACCATCCACAACAGCAGAAGGCTTGGTTAAACCAATTTGATCAATCTCTTTGGTTCCTAATGCAATTAATTCCTCATTGCTGCTTGTCCATAAACCATCTCCTTCGAAACAGAAATACTCTAAACCATAACATGCCATTTCTGGATCTGGAACCATGAAAGGGCTCCAAGACTTAAAGTTTTGAATACGACCCACTTTTACATTGGGCTCGTGAATATAAATCCAGTTATCACTAAATGCATCTTGATCCTTACAAATTAAGACTACTGTTAAGAAGTCTCTATATTTTAATTGACTTGCTGCATGTAAAACTGGTGCACTGAATGCAGGTGCAACTGCTGGAATTAATTCACGCATCGGTGCAGAAGACAACACATAATCAAAGCCTTCTAAAACAGCGCCATTCGAAGTGTATACTTTCCAAGTCTCCCCTGTTTTATCGATTTTGTTTACTCCTGTATTCATCTCAATCTTCACACCTAAAGCCTTACTCTTCACCACACATTCTTCCCACATCATTCCTGGACCACGCTTTGGATAACGGAAAGAATCAATTAAAGTTTTAATAACGTCTCCCTTGCTCTTTTTACCAGATGGCTTAAACAAAGCATTCCAAACGGCACTACTCAAAGACAAGCCTTTAATACGTTGTGCTGCCCAGTCTGCAGAAATTTCCTTACAAGGAATACCCCATACTTTTTCAGTATACGTTTTAAAGAAAATATTGAACAAACGTTTTCCAAATTGATTGGTTACCCAATCCTCAAAATTTTGAGGATCTTTAATAGGAAATAATTTTGCATTTAAATAACTCATCACGCATAAGAAGCTTTCAAATATGCCCAACTTCATTAACGCTTCAAATGCAGCTAAAGGATAAGAGAAGAATTTTTTATTGTAAAATATTCTTGAACTTCTTGGACGCTCTAATAATTCATCTGATAAAATCTCTGTCCAAAAATCTTCTACTTCTTTTGATTTTGAGAAAAAGCGGTGACCACCAATATCAAAATGATACCCTTTATAAGATTCAGTTCGAGAAATCCCTCCCACATATTGCGGATCCTTCTCAAATACGGTTACATCTTGTGCAGCTTTTCCTAATAAATAAGCAGCAGTTAAACCTGCTGGACCGGCACCTATAATGGCTACTTTTTTGCTCATGGAGGGTTATAATTTGGGCAAAATTGCAAAATAAAGTTGGGATTGCCATCATTAATCAACAATGAGTTTGGTTTATCCCCTATTTTTGTGTCTATGTCAAACCATTCTAACATAATATGGGTCACAAAGCCCTTTTCAGCACTTACAGTAGACGAGCTTTATGCAATTTTAAGACTTAGATCTGAAGTATTTGTGGTAGAACAAAATTGTGTGTTTTTAGACATGGACAACAATGACCAAATTGCCTACCATACCATGGGTTGGATCGGCCAAGATTTAGTGGCTAGTACGCGATTGTTTGACAAAGACCAGTCTTATCCTGGATACCAAAGTATTGGACGCGTTGTTGGCTCACCAAAATACAGAGGCATTGGTGCTGGCAAAGCTTTAATGCAATACTCCATCGCGGAATGCGAAAGACTCTTTGGGAAAGGTCCCATTAAAATTGGTGCTCAATTGTACCTTAAAAAATTCTACGAAGAACAAGGGTTTGAAAAATCAGGTGATATGTATTATGAAGATGCTATTGAGCATATTCCAATGATCAGAAAATAAGCTTACTTCATTTCGATTTCCAAAAACTGTGCAGTATGTGTTTTTGATTTTTTAATCATCTGCTCTGGCGTGCCAATGAATTGAACCACACCACCGGCTGAACCACCTTCAGGCCCCATGTCAATAATATGATCGGCCATTTTGATCACATCCATATTGTGCTCAATCACCAAAACAGTGTTACCCCTGTCTACCAAACGATTCAATACCCCAATTAACAATTGAATGTCTTGAAAATGCAATCCAGTAGTTGGCTCATCTAAAATATAAAAAGTTTTACCTGTATCTTTTTTACCTAACTCAGTGGCCAACTTAATACGCTGCGCTTCTCCTCCACTCAATGTCACTGCGGACTGTCCCAATGTGATATAACCCAATCCTACTTCTTGTAATACTTTTACTTTTCTGTAAATAAACGGCACAGCTTGGAAGAATTCACAAGCTTCTTCAACTGTCATATTCAACACATCACTAATTGATTTGCCCTTATACCTAATTTCCAAAGTCTCTCTATTGTATCTTTTGCCTGCACATTTTTCACAGTGCACATAAACATCTGGTAAAAAATTCATTTCTATCACACGCATGCCACCCCCTTCGCAGACTTCGCATCTTCCACCTTTTACATTGAAAGAAAAACGTCCAGCTTGATAGCCTCTAATTTTTGCTTCCGGCACTGCTGCAAATAAGGTTCTAATATCTGTGAAGAATCCGCAATAGGTTGCTGGATTGCTTCTTGGGGTACGTCCAATGGGCGACTGGTCAATCTCAATCACTTTATCAATATGTTCCAATCCGCTCACCGACGCATAAGGCATTGGCTTGGTCTTGCTATTGTAACAATGTTGAGATAAAATAGGATATAAAGTTTCATTAATCAAGGTGGACTTACCAGATCCACTCACGCCTGTAACCAATGTCAAAGTACCTAAAGGGAAACTTGCATTTACTTTTTTCAATGTATTTCCTGTGGCTCCTTTAATTTCAATATGATGTCCATTCCCTTTTCTACGTTCTGCAGGAAGCACAATCGATTTTTTCCCCGCTAAATACAATGCCGTATCCGACTTTAATTTCAAGAATGATTTAGGTGTACCCGCAGCTACCACATGACCACCATGAATACCTGCCCTAGGACCAATGTCTACTAAATAGTCCGAAGCCATCATAATATCCTTATCATGCTCTACCACCAAGACGGTATTGCCAATATCTCTTAATTGTTTCAATGCTACAATCAATCGCTGATTGTCTCTTTGATGTAAGCCAATAGATGGTTCATCTAAAATATAAGTGATGCCTTGCAATTGAGAACCAATCTGTGTTGCTAAACGAATGCGTTGTGACTCTCCGCCACTCAATGATTTAGAGGGTCTACTTAAAGACAAATAAGACAAGCCTACATTCATCAAAAACTCTATTCGATCGTTGATCTCTTTTAAGATACCACTTGCAATTTGTGTATCCTTTTTGTCTAATTTTTTTGGCAGGTCTAAAAACCATTGTTGCAGCTCATTTAAATGCATCTCATTCAAGGCTGCAATATTGAGTTCGTTGACTTTAAACCAAAGACTTTCTTTTTTTAACCTTGCCCCATTACATGCAGTACAGGTATTTAATTGCATGTATTGTTCCACCCATCCCTTTAATACATCCGTACTTTGAGATGAGGTGAACCACCTTTTTAACATCGGCACAATGCCTTCATAACTACCCGTATAAGTGTCTGGTATATTCTCGTCATTTAAATCCAAGCCTAAAGAGGAACTAATATTTTTATCGCCAAACAAAAGCAAATCTAACTGCTCTTTGGTTAAGCTATCAATGGATTTATCTAGATTGATCTTATGCTTTCTAGCAAATTGTTTTACTTGCGCAAATACACTTGCCTCACGCGCTTCACCTAATGGAGCGATACCGCCTGCATTCACACTGATACTTGCATCTGGAATCAATAAATCCATATCAATGGCATACACATTACCCAAACCCTTACAGGTTGGACATGCACCATAAGGCGAGTTAAACGAAAAACTATTGGGAGAAGGCGTCTCGTAACTTAACCCTGTTTCAATACACATTAATTGTTTTGAATATTGAACTGTTTTTTCCTTTCCTTCTTCTAATACAAATAATAAATCCTTCCCCATTTTCAAACTCTGTTGTACACTGTCTGCCAACCTGGTTTTCATGGCATCGGTCACGGGAATTCGATCCACCACAATTTCAATATCATGAATCTTATAACGGTCTACTTGGAATTTTGGTCTTAGCTCAATGATCTCTCCATCCACTCTTGCTTTCACAAAGCCTTTCTTTCTAATCTCTTCAAACAGTTCTCTATAATGCCCTTTTCTTCCTCTCACCACAGGGGCTAGTAAATTAATTTTTTTATCCTTGAATTTCTTCTGAATATCCTGAATAATTTCCGCTTCAGAAAACTGCACCATCGGCTTCCCTGTTTCATAACTATAGGCCTTGCCCGCGCGGGCATACAATAAACGCAGGAAATCATACAATTCCGTTACTGTTCCAACAGTTGATCTTGGATTTTTATTAGTCGTTTTTTGCTCAATCGCAATTACAGGAGACAATCCTGTTATTTGATCTACATCCGGGCGCTCCATATCCCCCATAAATTGCCTTGCATAGGCACTGAAGCTTTCCATATAACGGCGTTGGCCCTCATTATAAATGGTGTCAAATGCCAAGGAGGATTTACCACTTCCGCTCACTCCGGTAAAAACCACTAACTGATTTTTAGGAATAGACAGATCAAAATTCTTCAAATTATGCTCTCTGGCACCTATTACTTCTATATTGTCGTTGACTTTACTCATGGGATGGCGTAAAGTTATAACAACCATTCCTATAATTAGTTGACTTGGCGCTGAAACATTTTGTAAATTTGCAGGAGCAAAAGTCGATTTAACCATGTTTCAAAAAACCCCCTCTTTGTACTTTAAAGCAAGAAATTTAAGCTTATTGCTTGCTCTATTGCTTATTGGGGCGAGTGCTTACTTTAGTAGGATATCGATTTTCCTTTTATTCAATAGGGATGGCGGTCAAAAAGCAGACCTTTTTTTCAAGTGGGCTACTTGGGGTGCAGAGGGATGGATTTGGATCCCCTATTTTATCCTATTATTTACTTGGTTAAAGAAAGATGCCAAATTCATATTATTGAATTTTTTACTCTCCACAGTCATCACACAGATACCAAAACAACTAATTTGGGATGCAGTGAGCAGACCCATTGCAAGTGGCATTCCTGCTGGCGAAATCCATACCGTGCCTGGCGTTGTCATGCATTCATGGAATAGTTTCCCTTCTGGACATACAGCAACTGCATTTACTTTATTCTTATTAACCGTTTATTTGTTTCCGAATAAATGGGTTTTTGCAATTGGCGCGATCTACGCTCTTATATGTGCTTATTCGAGAGTTTATTTAGGGCAACATTTCCCTATGGACTTGGGCGGAGGGATCCTTGTATCCGTAATTAGTTTACAATTAAGTATCACAATCTGTCAGCGCATTTCAAATAGAAAAAATAGTATTAAAAATACAACAAGATGAAAAATAAATTAAGTAGTTATATTAAAAGAGGCCTTGGTTTAATTGTAACGAGTCTATTAGGAACGATTTATTTATTTGCACAAGACACTGCACAACAAATTAATTTATTGACTAAAAACGATCCTAGTCATTACAATCAGCCTTATGTTATTTTAATTTCAGCAGACGGATTTAGAGCAGATTTTACAGAAAAATATGATGCAAGATTTTTGCAATCCATCAGCAAGACGGGGGTTCGTGCAAAATACATGCAACCCTCCTATCCTTCTGTTACTTTCCCTAACCATTATACGATTGTGACTGGATTGTATCCATCACACCATGGCCTAGTAGACAACACCTATATAGATGTAGCAAGTGGGCAACAATATAGTATGGGTAATAAGAAAATGGTGAGCGAAGGTAAATGGTATGGAGGCACTCCATTATGGGTATTGGCTGAGCAACAAAAAATGATTGCTGCAAGTTTTTTCTGGGTCGCATCAGAAGCGGATATACAAGGCATTAAGCCTACTTACCATTATATCTATAATGAAAAAACACCTATTGGAAAAAGAATTCAAACTGTGAAGGATTGGTTGTCACTACCCGAAGCAAGACGACCACATTTAATCACCTTGTATTTTCCAGATGTAGATCATGATGCACATACTTATGGCCCTGAACAGCCAATTGTAAAAAATTCAGTTCAATTTGTAGATAGCAGTATCAATGCTCTGCAACAAGCATTAGCACCATTGAACCTGCCAATCAATTATATTTTTGTATCCGATCATGGCATGACCACGGTGGATATAGACAATACGATTGGATTACCAGAGGTAGTTGACAAGAATTATTTTAATGTCCCATGGGGAGATGCATTATTGCACTTGTATGCAAAAGATACAAGTAAAATTGAATCCACTTACCAAGCTTTAAAAAAAGACAATCGTTTTACAACTTATAAATTAGATGAAACTCCTGCCAATTGGCATTATAAAAAAGCAGACGACAGATTTAACCGATTAGGTGATCTTATTTTAGTCCCAAAAACGATTCATCAAGTTTTTAATCTTGGGACACGCAAACCCACTCCTGGAAAACATGGATTTGATAATAAAGAGGTGGATATGAGGGCGAGCTTTATGGCTTGGGGCCCAGCCTTTAAAAAAGGGTTGATGATTGAAGGTTTTGAAAACGTACACGTGTACCCATTGGTGGCGAAAATTCTCGGATTAAAAGTAGATGAAAACAAAATTGATGGGAAAATAAAAGTGCTATCACCGATTTTGAAAAAATAGATTCCTTCAAAATTAATCATGAATACATCTCACAGAAAAGCCACCAACTTTCCCTTGAGTACCTTGGGTAAAACTACCACTTCCGGCAACTAAGCCCCAAGTATAGGCAGTTGTAGATCCCGCAGAGGTTTCGTTGGTTGTCCAGAAATAAGTAGACTGACCTAAACCGCTATAGGTGGTAGTACCCATATAGCCAGTGCCAACTGCTTTAAATTCATAAATATCTGTACCTAATGCATTTGCCCAATGTGCAGTGCCTATTTCTTTTAAACTGTTTCCGTTGCCCCCAATCGTATTACTTAAAATAACAAATTCTGCAGTTGAAGGAACATGCCAATTCACAGGACAGACATTTCTTACATCTGTGATTGCATACCAATTGTAGAGCCTTCCATAGATTGCATCATTTGCCGAATTATTATTCACCGAACAAGAAGCCGGTGTTGTCTTTCCTGCGAATACCGAAGTGGTATAATAAGGAATTGATTCTCCATTTTCAAATACATTCGATTTTAAGTTACTGGCTGCCCAAAGCTGTGATCCAATCATGCCACTTGGTCCTATTAAATAACCTTGTGGCATCACCTGTGCAAATGAAAAACAAGGAACGAATACACTACAAAATAATATTATTTGTAAAATTTTTTTCATCTTAAAAATTTTGAACGATGGTTGCATAATAAGTGGTGCCATCAAAAATCAAAGTCACAATATCTAATTTATTGAGGGTAGATGTGATTGTTGGAGTAATGCCTCCTGCCCATCTCCATCCTAGCGGGAAAGTAACTGTTTTACTACCCACAGTTTGTGCAAATTTTATTAGATAGGTACCCACACCCGCATTCGTCAAAGTTAATGTCGTAATATTTGCTGCCAAATTCACCGTAAATACATTACCTGTACTCATATCAATCGTGGTAGTAGCTGCTGCAGTAATTGCACTGGGCATGGTTAATTTAAATCGTTTTGCACTAATATCTCCATTGGATACAATAGCACTTGTAGCAGTGATTGTTCCGACATTCAAACTTGTTGCAGACGCAACCCCTAATATTGGAGTGATCAATGTGGGTGTGTTTTCTTTTACAACCAATCCTGTTCCTGTTATTCCAACGCTACTTAAAACTCCAGCTGCAGAATTAGCGACCAAACCACTCACGCTTAATCCAGATAAAGTCATCCCAGCGAAACTTGGCGAACTAGCAGTACTAACTGCTTGACCTATGTTTATTGTATTTCCTCCAGTAATACCCACACCAGTTCCAGCAACAATGGTTGCTTGCTTATTGTTGAATAATTGCCAATCACTAGAAGTAAGTATACCACTACTACTTGTTGTTGCAGTCTGAATAGAGATTGCATTGGTTGTTCTAATCAATGGTGAAGTAAAACTCAGAGGCGATTCATAATCTGTGCCCACAACAGCAGCACTTACCACTCCAGCGCCGTTGGCTTTTAAGATGCCACTGTTCGTACCTGCGCCACCATAATTAGATCCAATGATATTCGCATTCCAAGTTCCAGTATTAATTGTGCCCAATGTTGTAATCGTATTTGCTCCAATGGTTGGTAAGGCACCAATCGTATTATAAGAAATTGTCAAAGGGCTGGAACCATTAAAACTAGAGGCAGAAGCTACACCTGTTCCGCTATTGTTAAATGTAATAGCATTGGCGGTATTAGATGGAATGGTAATATCTGCTGTTCCGTTAAAAGAAACACCATTGATTGATCTTGCATTCAGTAATGCAGTTGCAGTGGCTGCATTACCAGTCGTGCTTTGATTTAAAGTTGGAATATCTGCTGCAAGAATAGTTCTAAAACTTGGTGTTCCGGATAGTCCATTTGGTCCAGCATAAAAACTATTGGCAGACTGTGCACCAAATGTATTTTGTTTATTGTTAAATGTATTCCAATCTGTTGCACTTAAATAACCATTTGCATTCGTGGCAGATTGAGTGATGCCGATTTTACCAGTGGATGCATTATAATTTATGGGCGCATCTCCACCTAAAAAAGCATCTACTGCTGATTTTACCCTTGCATTGTTAAAATAAAGATTGGTTCCCTCTGCAATATCACTCGAAGTAAGTGTAATAGAACCTGTGGTATAGCCATTTACAGATGACACAGCAGCTGGCATCAATAATTCTAACCAATTGCTTAAAACAGCTGGATCAGATGCACTAAGCACATAATTTTTACTATTATCAGTTCTAATGGCAATACTTCCTACCACAGCCGCAGACAATGCAAGCATCGCCGACTGCGAACTAACTACATAGCCACTTGAAAATGAAATGGCTGGAATTTGAGAAGTTGGTATTTTACCCAATGCATTTAAAGTAGCAACCCCATTCGCGCTAGCTTTTTCAGTAGCACTGATTTTATTATTAAAGCTATTCCAATCTGCACTTGAAAGATACCCATCCGTATTCGTATTGGCTTGATGGATTGAAATGGTATTGGATGCGTTACTTAATGGCGTTGCAAAAGTTAATGGGACCTGAAAATCCGTAACAGATGAAGCTGCTGTAACAACGCCAACCCCATTGGCTTTCATGATGCCATTAATGGTTCCAGCCCCACCAAATGTGGATCCTATCACATCTCCACTCCACGTGCCAACAGTGATTGTGCCAAGTGTTGAAATATCAGTAGAACCAAATTTTGGAGCAGCACCAATCGTATTATAAGAAATCGTTTTGTTACTATTTCCATCAAAATATTCAGTGCCATTTGCCCCCATTCCCGCAACACTAAAGATAAGTTTATTAATAGTCCTTGCTTTGATGTCGATATCTTGTGAACCATCAAAAGCAACACCATTAATGAGTCTAGCAGCTTGTAACTGAGATGCAGTACTTGCATTACCAGTCGTGTTTGCTGCATGATCTGGAATATCTGCAGCAACCAATGCCCTATATTGGACAGCGCCTGCTGCGCCACTTGAAGGCCCTGCTAGGATAAAATTAGGATTCACTGTTCCAGATAATCCTGCAATCGTATAGTTTGGAATATTTAAATTTTGTCCAGTAACAATTGCAATACCCGCATTCCCTGTCGTTGTAAGGGTATTGATATTCGAAGTCGCTGCAGTATTAAATCTATCATACTCGGATTTACTAATCAATCCAGCTGTTACTGAACTCGCATTGGCCATTGGCAAATTAAGTGTATGATTAGAGCCAACTGAACTCCAATTAGGAGATAATCCTGCAGATCCAGGTGATGCAAAATTCTGAACTTGTGATGTCAAACCATTTAAATTATACAATTGTGCATGGTTACTTACATTTCCTAATCCCACTTTAGAAGCCTGAATACCTGTCGAAATTTTAGCATCTGTAATAGCGGCATCAAGGACTTTTGAAGTTGTAACCGCATTAGATGCGATTCTTGGATCTGTAGAAGACCCAGTTAAATCACCAGTTAATTGTAGAATCCCTCTATTATTGATGGTCGCATCAGGTGCTCCCATTGAAATTTGGTTGTCTACATAATCTTTGGTTGCTTTTACGGAAGGATATTTTTGATCTGTATAATCTGCAAGGGCATTCATATCAGTCGACTTATTATCTAAATGTTCACGTTCATTGATTCTATTTGACAGCGACACTGTATCAAATGTTTTAGTGCTTAATTGAGTAGGTGTCACATAACTTAATAAACTATCAGCAATATTTAATTTCTTCCTCAACTCAGCATTTGTAGTTATTGAAAATTGTGTTGGGGTAATGTAAGTCAATCCACTATCCTTCATTGAAATCTTCAACCTCATTAAACTATCCAACGTAGCTTTATCTACAGATTCGGTTTTCTTTAGATAGGATTGAAGCATTTGACTCGTATCCGAAATGGACAACTTATCCGTTAAATTTCCTGAGGCAGTTCCAGATTTAATACTATATAAAGCATAAGGGACAATACCAAAAGGGGTGGTTCCTAAAGAAATAAGGTGTTGTTTGTATTCCCAGTTTCCCAAAGGCGCTTCTGGCACAATGGCCATTTTAATCTGCAAATGATAATTTCCATAAGACCAATCCATTTGACTTAACCTAGCATAAACTGCACTTAGTGATTGTCCTTTACCTATTAAAACGGAAAAAAGTCCCCATTCATCCGACTTTGTTTGATGCAATTCATTAAACAATATCCTAGTAGGATCATCCTTAGAAAATATACTAAGCTCAATATAGATTGTTCTTTCATTCACAAATTGACCAGAATAGTCCTTTGCAACGCCTTGAAATGGGATTCCTAATTCTTGAATCTGCGCTTTACCTAAGAAAGGGAGCATTAATAAAATAAGTAGGACCAATTTAGTCCAGTTCTTAAAAACAGCATAAATCGATGGAGATATATAAGGTATATTCATTGAAGTAAAAGAAAGAAAAAAACCTAGGAAAAGAATGAGGCTTAAACCTCAAAAATGAGATTATAACCAGAACGACCTTTACAACTCCATGAAAACAACTAAAAGAATTATTAGATGGTGCATTTTGTTCATTTTACCGATCACATTGATGGGGCAAAAAGACAATCAAAAAGAAATCCTTAAACTCCAACAACTTGGAATTATTGTAGATAGTCAATTACAATTGAGCCAACCTCAGGCAAATCAAATCATGGCCATCTGGGATAGCTTATACGATATTGGCAAAAAGGTACAAGTAACCAATGCCCTATCTGATACAATTTGGGAGCAATTAATTCAGCAAGAACTGAATTGGGCGAAAAAGCAAAAGAACAAACAACTTACTTTAAGGCTTCAATATTACTTGGCCCATATTTATCACGGACAAAAATTATTCTCTAAATCCATCCCAATTCAAATTCAACTATTACAATCAAGTAACTATTTGACGAAACTACAAATCCAAAAAACATACGCTAAATTAGAAAAAGCCTATATCCAAACCAATGATTTGAATAAAGCTTTACGAATTAGAAAAGAGCGTTTGAGAAAAGGATTCACTGAAAGTTCCTATGATTTATACCAGGATTTCGACTTGCCCGAATTGGCATTGAAAGATTTTTTATTATACGAAAATCCCAATCAAAAGAAAATAATAGACCAATACAGATATTTCAAAATGTTAGGTGTTTTGTATTTTGAAACAGGGAAAATAGACAGCGCAAAAAAATATTATACAAAAGGGCTGGCATTGAGTAATCAGCAATTAAAACAAGCAAATAACAAAGTCCCAAAGCAAATTCATTTAAATACCAATGCAAGTTTCAAAGGCTATTTAGGTAGGTGCTATATGGAGGAAGGCAATTATAAAAAAGCCATTCCATTATTATTAATAGATATCAAACAAAGTGACGAGGATGCAAATAATAAGATATTTAAAATGATACATCTAACAAATTGCTATATACAATTGAAAGATGTTTCCAATGCGCTCTATTACATCAGAGAACTGGATCAATTGACTAAAAATAAGGAAGATAAAAGAATGGTGTTGCGGTTTTATGAATTAAAATCAAAATACTATAAACAAAAAAATGCATTCGACTCTGCTTACTATTATGCCAGCCAATACATTGCCCTAAAAGATATTCAAACAGCCTCTATCCGCGAAAATCAAGCCATTTTATTATTAAGTAATATCGAAGCTGATGCGCGTAAGAAAGATTTAATCATCACCAAGGCGAATTTAGAGATAGAAAGGTCAGAAAAAAAGGCACAATCAACTTTTTTATGGGCATCGATTATTGTTGCTTTAATGACAAGCGTTTCCTTAGTGATCCTATTTGTGTATACCCTACAAAAAACAAAAAGCAGGTCGATTATTGAAAAGAAAAACGAAGAAAATGAACTCTTATTAAAAGAATTGCATCACCGTGTAAAAAACAATTTACAAGTAATTTATAGCTTAATCAATTTGCAAAAAAGAAGGCTTAAAACCCCGGAATTGAATCAATCCTTGTCCATGGTACAAAATCGTATTAAAACCATGTCTTTAGTACACCAAAATTTACATGAAAATGAAAGCCTGAAAGACGTAAATCTTGCAGCATACATTAAAACGATAGCAGATTATTTAAAGTCACTTTATTTGACGGATGAAAAGGAAATTATGGTTGATTTAAACATAGATGATAAGATCGCTTTGACGATGGATAAATCTATCACTATTGGGTTGTTGGTGAATGAAATTATGTCCAATAGTTTAAAATATGCTTTTAAAGGAAAAACCAAGGGAGCAATTGCGATCTCTTTTCAAGGCTTTCACGATGGCTATCAAATGAAAATTAGTGATAATGGAAACGGTTTCATTGCGAATGAGACAAAGTCTAAGAGTTTAGGTATGTACTTGATTAAAAATTTAGTCAAGCAACTACAAGGAAAATATGAAGTCGAAAGCATAGACGGTACTACTTATATAATTTATTTTAAAGCATAAAAAATGATCAAAAACAAAAAAATACTCATACTAGAAGATGAGCTTATTGTAGGACTAGATTTGCAAGAAATATTGATTCAAGAGGGATACAAAACCAATCTTGTTCACTCTTTTGACGAGGGCATGCTAGAAATAACCACATTTCAACCACAATTAGTGCTTTGCGATATTAATTTGAATGGAAAAGCCAATGGGATTGATTTTGCAAAAGAGGTGAATAAAATTTATCCATTTACAGAAGTCATCTACATTACGAGTTATACCAGTGTAAAGTACACCGAAGAGGCTGACGAAACGCATCCAATCAACTATATTGTAAAGCCCTGGAATGAAGAACAAATAAAAGTAGCCATTCGTATTGCATTTAAGTACATTGATTCTAAAAAAGAAAATATGAACTTGATGAG
>JAGOAO010000012.1 GCA_017983845.1 Sediminibacterium sp. | reverse complement strand
CATAAAAAAATGCCTCGACATCATCGAGGCATTTTTTATTTCAATAGGTTGAATCAATTATTGTTCCATTAAATTCTTTAATTTTTTAGACAACAAGAAAAGAATTATAGAAGCGATGCCTGCCATGAATACAAAGAACATAAAGAATTCATGTAAGTTGGTAATTTGATAACCAACAAAAGAAGTTGTCTTGCCATTTTCCGGATACAATGTACTAAAAACACCTGCCAACTTATTCGCAAATGCATTGGCTGTAAACCATACTGCCATTAACAAAGAAGCAAATTTAACTGGCGCCAATTTATTAAATAAAGACAGGCCAATTGGAGATAAACAAAGCTCACCAAATGTGTGCATCATGTACATACCAATTAACCAAATCATGCTTACTTTAATACCAGTCCCTACTCCGTTGACACCGGTTGCAATCCATAAATAACCCAATGCCAACAACATCAAACCCATCGCCATTTTAAATGGAGAAGAAGGTTCACGATTTGCTTTGCCAAGCTTAATCCAAATCCACGCAACCAAAGGAGCAAGTGTGACTACAAAGATGGAATTTAAAGATTGGAAGAAACTTGCAGGGACTACATAAAATCCCAAATCTCGCTGTGTGTTTTCAGAAGCGAAAAAGGTAAGTGATGCACCTGCTTGTTCAAATGCGCTCCAGAAAAAGATCACAAAGAAAGACACGGTAAACAACACCGCTACTTTTTTCTTTTGAATTAGATCAAGTGACTTATCAGAAAAAATAATAAAAGCAATTAAAAGAATACATGCGATTAATAACCAGAATAAATAACTCACTACTTTAATATCAATGTAGACTAAGGCGATGGTTACTAATGAAAGTAAGAATAGGAATCCTACCATCACTGGAATTTTTTGAAACATGGTTGGTGCTTCTTTTGGCGCATCACCAATCGCTACTCCATCTGCATCCACTAAATATTTCTTCTGAAAAATAATTTGCGTGATCACACTTAAAAGCATCGCAACACCGCCAGCAAAAAAGGCCCATTTAAAATCACCATTGTTGCCTGTATCTCCAAAAAAGCCACAAACCAATGGTCCAAGTGCACCACCTGTATTAATCCCCATATAAAAAATGGTATAAGCAGCATCAATTTTTGAATCCCCTTTTTTGTACAACTGGCCTACCATGCTCGAAATATTAGGCTTGAAAAAGCCATTCCCAGCAATCATACAACCCAAACCTGTATAAAATAAAGGCATGGCCAATGCAGCATTGTCATAAAAATGACCACAAAAAAACAAGACAAACTCTCCAATCGCCATCACCAAGCCACCTGCAATAATAGAACGTTTGTTCCCCCAATAACGATCTGCAATATAGCCTCCCAACAAGGGCGTTAGATAGATCAAGCCAGTATAGCTTCCATAGACCTGCGAAGCATCGTTCTGATTAAAAGCCATTGCTTTAACTAAAAACAAGACCAAAATGGCACGCATTCCATAGTAGTTGAATCGCTCCCACATTTCTGTAGCGAATAAAACATAGAGTCCTTTTGGGTGGCGTTGTGTCGTTGTAGACATAATAAAAGGTTTATTTAATTGGTACAAAATAATAAAATCCCTTCAATAATTTTTACTTTCGTGCTGCAATCACCTTAATTATGAATATTTTACTTATTGGTTCTGGCGGAAGAGAACATGCATTGGCTTGGAAAATAACGCAAAGTTACCACTGTGACCAATTGTTTATCGCACCCGGGAATCCAGGCACCGCAGCGATTGGCACCAATTTGTCCATTGCAGTAGACGATTTTGAGGGATTGAAGCAAGCGGCTATCTTGAACCAAATAGACATGATCATTGTGGGACCTGAAGAACCCTTGGTAAAAGGTATTTTTGATTTTTTTGCGAATGACCCTGCAACAGAGTCCATCAATGTCATTGGACCATCAGCCGCTGCAGCACAATTAGAAGGCAGCAAGGCATTCAGTAAGCATTTTATGCAAAGACACCAGATTCCAACGGCTGGTTATGCTGAATTTACCATCGATAATTACGAAGCAGGTAAAACCTATATTGCCGCGCATAGCTTACCTATTGTATTGAAAGCGGATGGCCTAGCTGCTGGAAAGGGCGTTATTATTGCCAGTACACACCAGGAAGCTTTGGATTGTTTTGAATCCATGTTGCAACATAAACAATTTGGCTCAGCGAGTGCCAGAGTGGTGATTGAGGAATTTTTAACAGGAATCGAAGTGAGCGTTTTTGCATTAACAGATGGCAAAAATTACCAAATTATAGGGCATGCAAAGGATTACAAGCGCATTGGCGAGGGAGATACAGGCCTGAATACAGGCGGAATGGGTTGTGTAAGCCCGGTCCCTTTTATGGATGCTGCATTTATGGAAAAAGTGGAGCAAAAAATTGTCCGTCCTACCATCCAAGGCCTTGCTAAAGAAGGATTGGTGTACAAAGGGTTTGTGTTTTTTGGCTTAATGAACTGCCATGGAGAACCTTCTGTGATAGAATACAATTGCCGTTTGGGCGATCCTGAAACAGAGGTAATTCTACCTCGCTTACAAACCGATCTAGTCAGCATCTTAGCTGCAACAGATAATGGCACTTTAGAAGATGTAAATATTGAATACAATGATGGTGCTTTTGCGACCGTCATGGCAGTAAGTGGTGGTTATCCTGGAGACTATCAAAAGGGATACCCAATCAGTGGTTTGGACCTTGCCGCTCAAACACCTAAAACCACCCTATTCCAAGCTGGCACTGGCTTTAAGGCCGAAGCAATTGTTACAAATGGGGGCCGCGTTTTAACGATAACTGCTCAAGGAGACACAATTCAAGAAGCGGTCGACACGGCAAAAACTGCATTGACCAAAATCCAATTTGAAGGCATGAATTTTAGAAAAGATATCGGTTACGAATTTGCTAGCTAGTCCCTTCAAAAAATAATCTTGTTCATTTTTTTAAAAAGCTTTGTAGTTCAAGGATTTTAGATGAATTTTGCATCATTCCAATGAATGTAAAATACTGAACGAATATGGGCTTATTTAACTTTTTTACCCAAGAGATTGCGATGGACTTGGGCACTGCAAATACACTGATCATCCACAATGATGAAGTGGTTGTAAATGAACCTTCAATTATTGCCTTAAACAGGAATAATATGAAAGAAGTTTTGGGTGTCGGAAAGAAGGCATTGTTGATGCACGAAAAAACACACGAAAGTATTAAAACGGTTCGTCCATTAAAAGATGGCGTAATTGCAGACTTCAACGCTGCGGAATTAATGATTCGCGAGTTGATGAAAATGATTTATCCTAAGAAGCCCTTGTTTCCTCCAAGTTGGAGAATGGTCATTTGTATTCCTTCTTCTATTACTGAAGTAGAAAAAAGAGCGGTTCGTGATAGTGCAGAACAAGCAGGTGCAAAAGAAGTTTATATGATTCATGAGCCGATGGCTGCTGCATTAGGTATTGGTATCGATGTAGAAGAGCCAGTTGGAAATATGATTATTGATATTGGTGGTGGTACAACAGGTATTACCGTGATTGCATTAGCAGGAATTGTTTGTGATCAAAGTATCCGTGTTGCAGGAGATGAGTTTACCGCAGATATCATGGAAGCATTAAGACGTTACCATAGTTTATTAATTGGTGAGCGTACTGCAGAACAAATTAAAATACATGTGGGTGCTGCTTTAAAAGATTTAGACAATCCACCAGAAGATATGCCAGTGAATGGTAGAGACTTGGTGACAGGTATTCCAAAACAAATTATGGTTTCTTACCAAGAGGTAGCAGAAGCATTAGATAAAAGTATTTTCAAAATCGAAGAAGCCATCTTAAAAGCTTTAGAAACAACGCCTCCAGAATTGGCTGCAGACATCTATCGTAGAGGTTTGTATATTACTGGTGGTGGTTCTCTATTAAGAGGTTTAGATAAAAGATTGAGTGCAAAAATTAAATTACCAGTTCATGTAGCCGACGATCCTTTAAAGAGTGTGGTGCGCGGAACAGGTATTGCATTGAAAAACTACCAACGTTTTCCATTTATTATGAGATAATACCTAATGAAGAATATCATTGGCTTTATACGACAGAACTTTACTTTTTTTAGTTTTCTGATACTTCAAATTGTATCGTTGGTCATGTTGTCTTCCTACAGCAAATCACACCAGACTTTTTTTGGCAACTGGAATAATGCAGTAGCGGGAAGAGTGAATAGCTACTACAATGAGTGGTCTTACTTTTTTGATTTGAAAGCAACCAACGCAAAACTAGTTGCAGAAAATGTTGCACTCAGAAACGAACTTGCACAAAATTTTGTACCCTACGACACCAGTGTGAAATCTGGTACTTTGATTTTAAGAAAAGACAGTCTAGAAAAAATTAGAAAATTCTTGTATTACCCAGCCAAAGTGGTGGGCAACAGTTTTACTTTACAAAAGAACTATATCACCATTGAACGTGGCGCTTTGCAAGGTGTGAAAAAAGATATGGCAGCCATTAGTCCAGACGGATCGATTGTGGGTGTAGTGGTAGAAGTGAATGACCACTACAGTAAAATCATGAGCTTATTGCACCGCAATAGCAAAGTGAGTGCGATGTTAAAAAGAGATCGTATTGCAGGAAGTATAGAATGGGATGGGAAAAGTCCGGAGATATTGTCCTTAAAAAATATTTCTAAAAGTGCTTTGCCTAAAATTGGCGATACGGTTTTAACAAGCCCCTATTCTTCTAGTTTTCCTGCGCAGTTAATGGTAGGAAGAGTGACCAGTATTGTACAAGATCCATCCAGTAATTTTTTGACCTTGAATATTAAATCTGCCACCAATTTCTATAATTTAGAATTTGTGTATTTGGTAGAAAATAAAAGAATGGGCGCTCAGTCCGACATTGAGCAAAAGGGGGATAACAATGAATAATATCCTAAAAAATGCAGCAAGATTCATCCTGTTCTTATTGATTCAAATCATCATTCTGAATGAGATTCCGCCAGTGCATCAATTCATTACGCCTTATCTCTATTTTATCTTTATTCTTTGGTTGCCATTTGGCACAAGCAGATTAGCCACCACTTTACTAGGATTTGCATTAGGTTACTGTCTTGACATGTTCACCAATACACCAGGATTGCATGCTGCTGCAGCAACCTTAATTGGTTATTTAAGACCTACCATTTTGAATATTCTTTTAGCACAAGAAGCATCGGAAGAAATCAATAAAGAACCAAGCATTGGCACCATGGGATGGGGGCCATTTGCATTTTATATTTTTTCACTCACATTTATACACCACTTCTATTTAGTGTTATTGGAGTGGCTGCAATTTGGTAACTTTAGCTATTTCATTGGAAAAGTATTCTTTACAAGTGTAATGAGTATCCTCCTTATTTTACTAGTGGAACTCTTACTGAACAGAAGGAAGCTAAAAAGATAATACATGTCAGTTTACAATCAGAACCGAGGCGGAATTATTCAAATTATTATTGGCACTATTTTTATACTGATTGTAGGTCAATTAATTAGTTTGCAAATTGTGTCTAATAAATACAAGTTAGCAGCGGACAACAATGCGATCTATAGAAAAATCATCTACCCAGATCGTGGTATTATTTACGATCGTAAAAAAAGAGCACTACTAGAAAACTCAATCAGTTATGACTTAGTGGTCATCCCAAATGAAGCAAAGGGAGTAGATACAGCTGCATTGTGTGCTATTCTACAAATAGACAAAGCAGAATACAGCAAAAGAATCGTGGAAGCGATCATTAAAAACACGAGAGTTAAAGCAGGCGTCTTTGAACCTTTTTTAACACCTGAGCTCTATGCACAATTGAATGAAAACTTATACCGATTCCCTGGCTTTTCATTGTCTGAACGCTCTATCAGAAATTACCCCTACAACACCGCAGCACATGTATTAGGTTATGTGGCCGAAGTGGATGTGAATTTTTTAAAGAAGCATGAATCAGAAGGATACGAGATGGGGGATTATGCAGGCATGACTGGACTTGAAAAAAATTACGAAACTGTATTGATGGGACAAAGAGGTGTAAAGCGTTTTTTAAGAGACAATAAAGGAAAGATACAAGGCCCCTATGAAAAAGGAGAGTTTGACACAGTAGCCATTGCAGGTAAAAATTTATATACAAGTATCGATGTACAAGTGCAACAGCTTGCCGAAAAATTATTACAAAATAAAATTGGAAGTGCTGTAGCAATTAATCCTAAAACAGGTGGTGTCATTGCAATGGCCTCTAGTCCTGGCTATAATCCTAACCTATTGACTGGAAGTCAAAGAAGAAAGACAATTGGAAGATTGTTATTAGATACGGCTAGGCCTATTTACAATCGTGCCATCAAAGGACAATACCCTCCAGGTTCTACCTTCAAGCCATTGGGCGCTTTGATTGCATTAGACGAAGGATTGATCACCCCAAATTTTGGATACAACTGTTTTGGATCTTATGGCGCTTGCGGTGATCCAAGAAAATGTGAACACCATAATGCAGGCCATGCTGCTAATTTACAATTGGCATTGGCCTATTCTTGTAACTCTTATTTTTTACAAGTATTTAGAATGGCGATTGACAATCCAAAATATAAATCTGCCAAAGGGGGATATTTAAAGTGGAAGGAATACATGAATGCTTTTGGGTTTGGGCGTAAATTGGGAGTGGATTTGCCAAGTGAAAACAAAGCAAATATCCCAGATACAGCGCAATACAATAAAGACTTTGGCAACCCAAGGTATTGGAATAGTTGCTATATGCTTACATTAGGTATTGGTCAGGATAGAATGACAGCGACGCCTTTACAATTAGCCAATTCAATGGCATTCATCGCCAATAGTGGTTATTATTATACGCCACATTTTGTTGACAGTATTGAAAATGAAACCGAAGAAGAAGCAGAACAGTTGGCACCATTTAGAACCAAACAAAAAGTGACGAAAATTCCAAAGGAATATTTTGATGTAATCAAAGAGGGCATGCATGATGTAACCGTCTATGGAACAGCTGCGTTTATTAAAGTACCAGGCCATGACTATTGCGCAAAAACAGGAACAGCTCAAAATCCACATGGGAAAAATCACTCTTTATTTGTTTGCTTTGCGCCAAAAGACAATCCCAAAATAGCCGTTGCTGTCATTGTAGAAAACGCAGGATATGGATCTACTTGGGCTGGGCCCATTGGTGGTTTATTGATGGAACAATATTTAAATGATACCTTAACTACAGAAAGTAAAGTCAAAGCAGACAACCTATCACAGGTCGATTTAATGCCAGAAGCGATTAAAAACTGGTATGTGCAACATAATAAGTCCGCCTATTTAACCCCTATCGAATACAATAACGACGAATTATCGGACGTTTGGGATATGGAGATGTTAGCAGAAGGTGTAGTGAAAACTAAAGCAAAAGACACAACCCCAGCTGCACCTACCCCATTACCGAATGCAGACAAAACCAATAAGGATAGTTTGCTTCCCAATACCGATAAAAAGAAAAGGCTTAAGCCATAACCTATGTCCTCTAACTATAATAATAATTTTTCAAAAGGTACCGATCTTGCCGTGATCGTTCTGTATTTACTGATGGCCTGTATTGGCATCCTCAGTATTTTTATGGTGGAGTACAACCCCAATAGCGACTGGGCAACCAGTTTTATCAGTGGCAAAACCGGTTATAGCAAACAGTTTTTTTTCTTGATCTTTTGTTCTTTTATTGGCGTATTTATTTTATTAATGGACAGTAAAGTTTTTACTGCCTTAGCGAATATTCTTTTTGCAGGAGGCATCTTATTGATGCTTGCCACTTTTGTTCTAGGAAAAGAAATCAATGGTTCAAAAAGCTGGATTCCGATTGCAGCTGGCTTTAACCTTCAACCTGCCGAACTCTGCAAAATATTTACTGCATTGGCTTTGGCAAAATTTATCTCCAGACCTGAAACCGATTTCACAAAACTTCAATCTCATTTGGTAGCAGGCGCCATGATCTCCATTCCAGCCATCTTGTCCATCATGCAGCATGAGCTTGGACTAGCTATTGTGTATAGTGCTTTTATTTTTGCGATGTACAGAGAGGGTTTACCTCCCATTATCCTTGTGGTTTTATTATCCTTCGCAATACTTGTTATTGCAACTTTATTATTAGACCCTACCCTTTTGGCTATCCTATTAACCATTATTGCAGGATTGATATTGATGTATTTAGGTAAAAGTTTTAAACGCAATAAACAAGCGATCATTGTTGTTGCTAGTATTTGGATATTCTGCGTAGGAACTGTTCGTTTTGCAGTTCCCTATATCTTTAATAATGTATTTGAATGCTATCAGACCACGCGTATTTATAGCATGGTAGGTAAGGAATACGATTGCAGTTTGAATCAACGTTCTGTTCAAAAACCAGGTGCCAAAGCTGCAAGAAAGCCAGATGACTATAATGTAAAACAAAGTAAGATCGCCATTGGGTCTGGTGGATTTTGGGGCAGAGGATTCTTGAAAGGAACACAAACAAGAGGCAGGTATGTTCCTGAACAAAATACCGACTTTATATTCACCTCCATTGGAGAGGCATTTGGCTTTGTAGGTACTTTTACATTTTTAGGATTGTATTTATTTTTCTTATTTAGATTAATCAGAATTGCAGAAAGACAAAGAAGTACTTTCTCGAGGGTCTATGCTTATAGTGTGGTAGGCATTTTCTTTTTCCATATTGCAGTTAATATTAGCATGACCATTGGCTTATTTCCAGTAGTCGGTATTCCACTACCCCTAATTAGTTATGGAGGATCCTCCTTGCTTACATTCACTGCCTTGGTTTTTATTTTATTAAGATTGGATGCAGATAGACAAATGGTACTGCGATAATTGTATTTTTGCAGCATGCGTATTTACCCATTATCTGAAGGCAGTTTTAGCATTGATCAAACAAAAGTTTTTGTCCCATTTGATACCCAAAGGGAGCAGATTCAAGACCGTCCAAAAGGAAGCATTCTTGTAGAGATTCAACCCTTTGTGGTGATCACCGAAAAGGATATCATTTTATTTGATACAGGGTTAGGCTATATGAACAACCAAGGTGTATTGCAAATTCATGACAATTTAATGTCCATTGGTATTAATCCAAGTTCCGTCACCAAAGTATTCATGAGTCATTTACATAAGGACCATGCAGGCGGAATGAGCTATATCCATCCACAATTTCATGAGCGTTTTGTAAGCTTTCCTTACGCCACCTACTATGTTCAACAAAGAGAGTTTGACTTAGCGATGACCCATCCAACCGCTTCTTATATTAAAGAACAATTTGAATTTTTGGAAGACTTTTCAAAAGTGGTTTGGCTCACTGAAGATCAAGGTGTTATTGATAACAGCATCCATTACTTATTGACTGGCGGGCATTGCCCTTACCATCAAGTTGCATGGATTAAGGAAGACGATGAAATCTTTTTCTTTGGCGCAGACGTAGCACCACAATTGCAGCAAATCAAATCAAAGTTTGTGGCCAAATACGATATGGATGGCAAACTAGCCATGGAATGGCGACAAAAATGGTGGGAGCAGGGTCAAAAAGAAGGATGGCGATTTGCATTTTACCACGACATCAGTCATCCTTTATTCAAGCCTAACAGTTTAGGTTAAACGAACATTCATTAGGCATCAATATAGACAAGGGTTTCAGAGAAAGCATCATTTTTTCTGTATCTTTATTTTGTCATGATGAATAACACCACACAAAATTATTTGCAACAGTTTAGAACGAATGTTTCTGACAAGTATATTATTTACAATAGTTTATTTGCAGCACTTCCTTATTCTGGCATTGCCAATGTAGGCGCGTTATTGCCTATTTTGATTCAAAATTGTGAAGAAGGTTTTGCAAAAGGTAAATCCCCTATTGAAATCATTGACTCATTCTTCAAACAGCATACCAATGTTGAATTGGAAAAAGAACAAATAGATCACTTGTTTAAATATGTTCAATATGTAGAAAGACAGGTTGTTTTATTTGATGCCATTGAAGATGCCGCTTTTACAAGTATTCATGATATGGAAGGAGCTGGTAGTATTAAGTCATTAATTAAAGAAGCAAATTTTACAGGTAAATCACAGGCGCTTAAAAATAAATTAAAGGATTTTAAAGTAAAGATTGTTTTAACCGCTCATCCAACTCAGTTCTATCCAGCGAATGTGTTAGGCATCATACATGACATGGGTGATGCTATTGCCAAGAACGACTATGGCACGATCAATCAATACATTCAACAACTTGGACTTACACCTTTTTTTAATAAAAAGCAACCCACTCCCACAGACGAGGCACTCAACTTAATGTGGTATTTAGAACATGTTTTTTATCAATCCATCGGCAATATTTATAGCACCATTGTGAAAGATGTTTTTGATGGTGAATATGATGCCCACAATCCATTTATTGAATTGGGCTTTTGGCCAGGAGGAGATCGCGATGGCAATCCATTTGTCAATGCAGCCACCACCATCAAAGTAGCACAAGCATTAAGAAGCAGCATCATTGTTTGTTATTATAGGGATGTAAGAAAATTAAAAAGAAGATTGACTTTTTCTGGGGTTGCCAATCTATTGACTGACTTAGAAGCAGCATTATACGAAAACGTATTCAAACCAGAAGATAGTACGCCTATTTCTAAGCAAACCATTGTGGATTGCTTGACGACCATTAAGGAAAAATTAATCAACGAACACCATTCACTTTATTTAAATAGACTTACCCAGCTTTTAAACAGAGTACAACTATTTGGAACGCATTTCGCCGCTTTAGATATCCGTCAGGATTCAAGAATCCATCGCGCGGTATTAGTAGAAACAGGGGTCTTGCCAACCAATTATGTAGACTTAGACGAGGCGGCACAAATGGACTTGCTTACAAAACTATCAGGCAATATTGATCCAAAGACCATGCAAACCGAGATTGGAAAAGATACTTTAGAAAGTATTTATGCGATCAAAGAAATTCAAGCATTTAACGGCATCATGGGCTGTCAACGATATGTCATAAGTAACTGCCAAACCGCAGTGAACGTAATGGAATTGTATGCTTTATTTAGATTATGTGGATGGGATAGCGAATTGGCCACAATAGACATTGTACCACTTTTTGAAACCATTGATGACCTTGCAGCATCTGAAGCAATCATGTCTACCTTATACGCTTCCAATATTTATGGAACGCATGTTAAAGCAAGAAATAAGGAACAAACCATCATGCTTGGCTTTAGTGATGGCACCAAAGATGGTGGCTATTTGCAAGCCAACTGGAGTATTTACAAAGCAAAAGAAACACTCACTTCTGTTTCTAGAAAAAACGATATCGTTGTTAAATTTTTTGATGGCCGAGGAGGTCCCCCATCGAGAGGTGGTGGAAAGACCCATCAATTTTATGCTTCTATGGGCAATGGGGTTGAAAATGAAGAAATTCAATTGACTGTACAAGGCCAAACGATTACCTCTAATTTCGGCACCATCCATTCTGCTCAATTTAATTTAGAACAACTATTAAGCGCAGGCGTAAGTCATAGTCTGTTTTCAGAAACGAAAGTGCAACTAACACAGCAGGATCGTCAGATATTAGAAACCCTTGGCAATATCAGTTTTGAAGCCTATCAACAATTAAAGCAGGACAGTCATTTCTTGCCTTATCTTCAAAAATTTAGTCCACTTAACTATTATAGTAAAAGTAATATCGCTAGTCGTCCAGCTAAAAGAGGCACGGGAAATAGTTTACAATTTCAAGACCTTCGCGCAATACCATTTGTGGGAAGCTGGAGTCAATTGAAACAAAATGTACCAGGTTATTATGGAGTAGGCACCGCCTTACAAGTGCTTAAGGAAAAGGGATTGTGGAAAGAAGTACAATCTTTATTTAATAATATTGGCTTCTTTAAAACCTTAATTGACAATAGCATGATGAGTATGGTAAAATCTAATTTTGCTATTACCAAGTATATTGAAAAGGATCCAACTTATAGTGCCATCTGGAAAAATATCAAAGACGAATTTCAATTAACAACACAGCTTTATCTTGAACTCAGTAATAGCAATAGCCTAATGGAGCAGGATACACTTGCAAAGCACTCCATATTATTAAGAGATCGAATTGTATTGCCTTTGCTAACGATACAACAATATGCATTGTGTAAAATTCAAGAAGATGGACTTAGCGCTGCGGAAAAAGCAGATTACGAAAAGCTTTTAACCAGAACAATGTTTGGCATCATCAATGCCTCAAGAAATTCTGCTTAAACAGCTCCTTGGTCTTTCCATTGCCATAAATGAAGACAGGCATAACTTCTATAAGGCGCCCAGTTTTTAGACAGTTGCAGCATTTTTGTATGCAGTTCTTTCTTAGTCGTAAATTTGATTTTATACAAACGAGTCATGGCTTGTTGAATCCCTAAATCATCCACCGCAAACACATCCTCCTGTCCTAAACTAAAAAGCATCAACATTTCTACCGTCCATTTGCCAACGCCTTTAATTTGAGTCAACAAATCCAAAATCGCATCTGGCTCCATCGCATAGAGCTGCTTGTCTGTGATTTTTTCTGTGATAAAAAACTGAGCTACATTTTGGATGTAATTCACTTTAGATTGACTTAGTCCTATAGACCTCAACTGGTCGTTGGTGCAAGCCAATACCTGTTCACAGCTAGGTTCTTTCCCGTCAAACAGAGCAATAAAACGCCCAAAGATAATGGCAGCCACTTTAGTACTTAGTTGTTGACTTATAATACTTGCCATTAAGCGTACTGGCGTGTTTTTTCTTCGCTTAATAATATGGTCTGCTTCTATTAAAATAGTAGCCAATTTTTTGTCTTTATTTAAATGTAGCTTGTACTCCATTGTTGCAAATTAAGTTGAAATACTTATTTTGAGTACAATTTTAATTCAGCCAATTCAAAAACAACCTAATGATCAAAAATATACTCTGCTTGTGCATGCTATTGTTTGCACAATTTGCCAATGCACAAACCAAAGACGCCAATAAGATCCTGCAAATAATGTCAGCCCAAGAAAAAGCATGGAATGAAGGAGATATCGAACAGTTTATGAAGGGTTATTGGGAAAACGATAGTCTTGTATTTGTAGGAAAAAGCGGACTCACTTATGGCTATAACAATACATTGGCTAATTATAAAAAAGGCTACCCTGATAAAACCTATATGGGTAATTTAAAATTTACCATCCTTTCCATGCAGCCATTAGGTAAGCAATTTTATCGTGTAATAGGAAAATGGGAACTCACTAGAACAGTGGGTAATTTAAGCGGACACTATACCTTATTGCTTCAGAAAATAAATGGGGAATGGAAAATCATTTCAGACCATAGTAGTTAAGGGACTATGATTCAGTCTGCTCATTGATGGCTTCATTGTTCATCAGGGTTGAACCCATAAAGCATCGAGTAAATACCAGGTAGCCAATACCAACGCCAATTAGAGAAAAGATAAGATCAAAATAATCAAATGTCCTTCCAAACACAGGAAACAATTGCGCCAATTCGTTTAGCGTAATAACAATGAGGCCAAGAATACAAATCAATAGCACCGATCGCTTATCGACGAATGATATCCATTTTTTTAAAAAAAAGTCTGCCCCAAATGGAATCAAAAATGCACTGATTAAATTAGGCGCCACATCACGGTATAAATAAAATGCAGGAGGCACTAAAACAAATGGTCTGATAATAAACTTGACCAATACAATCAAGCACAATCCTGTGCATAGTATCCATCTTTTATTTTTCTGCATCACTCATTAGTGGGTAAACCCAATGGGGTCTTTCCATATTTTGTAAAGTAAAAAAAGATATCCAGTCGAACTTATGATTAAGAATAAATAATACACATAATTGAACCAATGCCATTCGCCTTCCACAAATGCATAGCCTAACATAATACCCAATGTGGAATTCAACCCCATCCATAATAAGGTGAAACCAATGGTTCTTGAAATTCTATTTAAAAAAGCCATTACTTCTGGATCCATTAATCTAAGCTTTGTTTGTTTGCAGCAGCTTCTTTCAATAATCTATCGAATTGCGCTGGTGTTAAATCGTTAAAGAAATAATATACCGGATCTACTTTCGCCCCACGTTTAATGACTTCGTAATGTAAATGCGACCCCGTACTTTTTCCAGTACTACCCACATAACCAATCACTTCCCCCCGCTTCACAGTCTGGCCCTGTTTTGCTTTCACACGAACCATATGTGCATATAAGGTTTGGAAACCATAACCATGATTGATCACTACTTTATTACCATAGCCGTCTGTATTGAACCCAGCTGCCTGAACAACCCCATCAGAAGTGGCATAGATTGGCGTACCTGTTGGTGCAGAAAAATCAAGCCCCGCATGCAAACGAAAATCTTTATATAATGGGTCGATACGGTATCCAAAACCTGAGGCGACTCTTTTCAAATTTTTATTACTGACAGGCTGTATCGCAGGAATTGCCCTTAATAATTTTTCTTTGTTCTTCACCATTGTCGTAATTTCTACAAAGGATTGACTCTGGAAAGACATTCTTAAGCTCAAATTATTCAATTGATTGCGCATATTCTCAATCAACTCCGTATTGGATAAACTTTGGATGAGTCTGATTTCATTTTTAGCCAACATTTCTTTAACCCTTGCACTATCAGGAATAGGCGTTGCTTCAAAAATAGAACGATACACTTCGTTGTCTCTTTGCTCTAATTCCACCATCTGTAATTCTAGTTGCTTCATCCTTTCTTGCAAAACAGCATAACTCTCTTTATAAGCAGTATTTTGCTGTCTTAACAAACGTTCTTTTGGAGAATCAATGTATTGAAAAAGAATGGCTACAAAAAGTACCCCCAATGCAATGGACGCAAGGATAAAACCAATGGTTTGCAAAAGCCTTACCTTAAAAGGCACTTCGATTTTTTCGAACCTTAAAGTATGGGTATTAAAGAAATATTTTATTTTCTTCATGTCGAATGATTATTTGCCTTCTAAAGTCCTATAAAAAGGCTCAAATGCTTACCTTTGGAGACTTTTAGAAACGCTACAAAGATAGCTTTTTAATTCAGCTCAAAGCTTAAAATATAGTCCCATGATGAAGAGTTCAGAAATAAGACAACAGTTTTTAGATTTTTTTGCGTCCAAAGGACATGCCATTGTTCCATCGGCCCCAATCGTAGTAAAAAACGACCCAACATTATTGTTTACCAATTCTGGGATGAATCAATTCAAGGATTACTTTTTAGGCAACCAACAACCCAAGCACTCTAAAATAGCAGATACACAAAAATGCTTAAGAGTAAGTGGTAAACACAATGACTTAGAGGAAGTAGGTGTAGACACTTACCATCATACCATGTTTGAAATGTTAGGCAACTGGAGCTTTGGAGATTATTTTAAAGCGGACGCCATTGCATGGAGCTGGGAGCTATTAACCAAAGTATACCAATTAGATCCGAATAGATTGTATGTAACGGTGTTTGAAGGAGATGCTTCAGAAAACTTGCCCCCTTCAAGTGTGGCTTTAGAAGAATGGAAAAAATGGGTACCTACAGATAAAATTATCTACGGAAACAAAAAAGATAATTTCTGGGAGATGGGTGATACTGGACCTTGTGGTCCATGTAGCGAGATTCATATTGATATGAGATCGGAGGAGGAAATTGCAAAAATTCCTGGACGTGACTTAGTGAATAAGGACCATCCTCAAGTGATTGAAATTTGGAACAACGTATTTATCCAATACAATCGTAAAAAAGATGGCAGTCTAGAACCATTACCTAATAAGCATGTGGATACTGGTATGGGATTTGAAAGATTGGTTCGCGCTATACAAAATAAGAAAAGCAACTACGATACAGATGTCTTTACGGGCACAATTGATGCAGTTGCACAAATTACTGGCAAAGTATACGATTTTGGAGATGGCAAAGAAGCCATTGCCTTTCGTGTTTTAGCAGACCATATACGCGCTATTGCATTTGCCATAGCAGATGGACAATTACCTTCTAACACAGGCGCAGGTTATGTGATTAGAAGAATTTTAAGAAGAGCAGTGCGTTACTACTATTCTTATTTGGATTACAAGCGTCCATTGTTATTTCAATTGATGCCTTTATTAGCAAAACAATTTGAACATGTTTTCCCAGAGCTTAATCAACAATTAGACTTTGTGACGAAAGTGATTAAAGAGGAAGAAGAAGGCTTCTTAAGAACTTTGGAAAAAGGATTAAAGCGCATGGATGATATCATTCATACGCAAGAAAAAAACAGTTTAGTAGAAGGTAAATTGGTATTTGAATTGTTTGACACTTATGGATTCCCTGTTGACTTAACTCGATTGATCGCAAGTGAGAACGAATTGACGATTGACGAAGCTGGATTTGAACAAGAAATGCAGCAACAAAAAGATAGAAGTAGAGCCGCTACAGCAATTGACACAGGAGACTGGATCCAAGTTGGAGAAGATGCAGAAACGAAGTTCATTGGCTATACTGCAACGGAAGCCACTACGAAAATTGTTAAATATAGAAACGTCAAAGCAAAAGGAAAAGAAGCTTACCAATGGGTATTGGCAGAAACCCCTTTTTATGCGGAAAGTGGTGGTCAGGTGGGAGACAAGGGTACCCTTCAATTTGAAGATGGTACAATACTTGCAGTAACTGATACAAAAAAAGAGAATAATTTATTCATTCACTTTACAGACAGTTTACCTGCATCCATTGGACAGGTTGTTAAAGCAGCTGTAGATGAAACTCTAAGAGCGCATACTACTCAACACCACTCTGCTACGCATTTATTGCATGCTGCACTTAGAACCGTATTGGGTAAACATGTGGCACAAAAAGGAAGCTTAGTACATGCAGATCAATTGCGTTTTGACTTTTCGCATTTTGCAAAAATGACCAATGAAGAGCTGGACGCAGTTGCTAAAATGGTGAACGAAAAAGTGAAAGAGAATGTACCTGTTGTGATTAAAGAAATGAGCAAGGATGAAGCAGTTGCATTAGGTGCGATGGCTTTATTTGGAGAAAAATACGGCGACAGGGTTCGTGTAGTAGTAATGGATCCAAACTATTCCATCGAACTATGTGGCGGGACCCATGTGGGCCATACAGGAGAGATTGGACATTTTGTATTAAAGGCAGAATCCTCTGTAGCAGCAGGTGTGAGAAGAATTGAAGCAGTAGTTGGACATGCAGCAGCGCAGTTTCAAGAAGAAGCGAAAGATAAATTGAGAAAACAAATTACACAATTAGAGGAAGCAAATTCGACCATTGCTGCAAGCCTAAATAAAAAACAAGTTGCAAAAGATGTTTCTAATGACACCATAGATCAACTTGCGAGTTATATACTTGATTTACAAAATCAACAAAAAGAATTAAAAAAACAATTAGAAAGTCAAGAGGCAATCCTAGTCAATGAATTAGTTGAAGCAAATAAAAATAATTTTGAAACCATCAATGGGGTACAATATTTAGGCATGCAAGTCGCATTAAGCAATACCGATCAGTATAAAAAAGCTGCTCAGTTGTTAACGCAAACTCAATCTGGCGAAGTCATGGTTTTATTAGTAGGTGCTCAAGGCGATAAAGCCTTTGCTGCTTTATCAATGAGTGAAGCCTTGGTTGAAGCTAAAAAATGGGAAGCCCCTCAACTGATTAAATCACCTATTGCCGGTTTAATTAAAGGTGGCGGAGGGGGTCAAAAGACCTTGGCTGCTGCTGGTGGACAAGACGCAAGTCAATTGGACCAGGTTTTATCGCAAATCAAATCGCTTTTATAATATTGATTTACAATACATTAAGTCTAAAGCCATCTAGTATCTCCCTAGATGGCTTTTTTATACAATTTTAACATTTCCGAATAGTTTCGTAGATAAATTATTCCTTATTTTTGACCTACAATATATTTCGTAGTTCAACTACATTTTCAACATACCTAAAACAGTAGATCATGAAAAAGACATTATTACTTCTTTCTTGCATGGGGCTTTTCTCCTTTGTAAAAGCACAAGAAGCAGGATCAAAAACAAAAGAAGTCATCATTGAAAAAAAAGTAACCAAGCCAAATAAAGTAAAGGTTGATTCAAGTATGCAAGTGACTGTCATGATCAATGGAGATACCACTGAAAATATTTCAATAGTAATGGATGGTGAAAAAATTACCATCAATGGAGAAGAAGCAAATGCGGATGATCCAAGATTAAAGAAGATAAAAAGAGGCAATGTTCAAGGATTCACTATTCAACCTAAATCAAATAGACAAGAAGGTGTTTCTAAGTCCTTTGTTTTTAAAAAACCAAATCAACCTAATCTAGCATTTTTGGGAGTAGTCACTTCAATGGATCCTGCTGGCGCAATGATTGTAGACATCAACGAAGCAAGCCCGGCTGCAAAAGCAAAATTAAAAATCGGCGATATCATTACAAGTGTTAACGAAACCAAGATAAAGCACCCAGAAGACTTATATGCTGCCATTGGGAAATACAAGCCGAATGATAAAATCACCCTTGGCTACACAAGAGAGAACAAATCTGCAAAAGTGACCATCAATCTGGAAAAAAATACAAACACAAAACAAGGCATGACGTTGAACGGTGATGAAATAGAACTAGACGAACTTGAAATGTTAACTCCTAAAGGCGGACAATATCAATTTTCATTTCCTGAACTACCGAATATGGATCAGCTAATGACTAGAGCTGATAAAAAAACAAAATTAGGCATTAGTGTCGAGGACCTTGAAACAGGTAAAGGGGTTAAGGTAACCAATGTGACAGCTGAAAGTCCTGCCGCAAAAGCAGGCATTCAAAAAGAAGATCTGCTTTTGAATTTAAATGATGCCGAAATAACAGATGTTAACTTTATGAAATGGCAATACTATTTTCCAGGACAGGTTTTAAAAATAACTTTAGAGCGAAAAGGTGAAAAAAGAACAATTGAAGTTAAAATACCTAAAAAAATAAATACAGCCGACTTATAAGTTCCTTAGATAGATGCGTCCCCTAAAAAGCCACCCTGAAATGGGTGGCTTTTTTATGCTATTGCTTGATTAATCTGTATTTTTGTGCCATGCCAAATAAGACGCTATACCAAGCAGTCATCGGACTAGAAATACATGCTCAATTAGCTACAAAAACTAAACTATTTTGTGGTGATGCAACTAGTTTTGGGGCAGGACCAAACACGCATGTAAGTCCTATCACTTTAGGTCATCCGGGTAGCTTACCAAAAACGAATGCAAAAGCGGTTGAATATGCCATAAAAATGGGATTGGCTTGTGGTTCTAAAATTGCAAAAGAAAATTATTTCGCAAGAAAAAATTATTTCTATGCAGACTTGCCAAAGGGCTATCAAATTTCTCAACACACAACACCTATTTGTGAAGGTGGTCAAGTGGCCATTCAAACAAGCGAGGGCGAAAAATATATACAACTCAACAGAATACATTTAGAGGAAGACGCAGGAAAAAGTATACATGATCTTGCTCCCAACCATTCTTATATAGACTTAAACAGAGCTGGCACTCCTTTAATTGAAATGGTGACCGAACCTTGTATTCATAGTGCAGAAGATGCATTTTTATATGTAACAGAAGTACGCAAATTAGTAAGATGGTTAGGCATTTGCGATGGAAATATGGAGGAAGGCAGTTTAAGATGTGACGCCAATATTTCTGTTCGTTTAAAAGGAGATGAAAAATTAGGCACGAGGGTTGAAGTCAAAAATTTAAATTCTATTCGCAATATTAAAAAAGCGATTGAGTTTGAAATTGATCGATTGATCGATTTAGTGGAGAAAGGTGAAACAATTGTTCAACAGACTAGGAGTTTTGATGCGAGCAACGATACCACATTTTCCATTAGAGATAAGGAAGACGCAAATGATTATAGGTATTTTCCAGACCCCGACCTAGCTCCACTTAGCCTCACGGATGCTGATATTAGTGCTATTCAAGCAGCTTTACCTGCCCTACCCAATCAATTGAAAAAAGACTGGAGCAGTCAATTCGGATTGAGCAGTTACGACATCGATCAACTCTGCGAGCACAAACAAGAGGCTGATTTTTATTTACTATGGACAGGGCAAACATCTTTATATAAAGCAGCTGCCAACTGGATTATTGGTCCAATTCGTGCTTATTTAAACGAAAGCAATAAGGCATACAGTGACCTTATACCGTTCATTCCACAACTATCTGAATTATTGTTGATGGTGGATCAACATTTACTAAGCTTCTCTGTGGCTTCTGATAAAGTATTTAAAGGGATTCTGTTATCAACGCAGTCTCCAATGGAATATGCTACTGCGCATCAATTACTACAAAACAGTAGCGAAGATGAATTGACCACTTGGATCAATGCTGTTTTGAGTAATCATCCCGACAAAGTTGAAGCGTATAAAAAAGGTAAAAAAGGATTGATTGGCGTATTTGTTGGAGAAGTAAAAAAAATCAGCAAAGGCAAAGCAGATCCACAAAAAACAACCCAACTCTTAGAAACCCTATTGTCTAAATAGAAAAATTATTTTATGAATAAATATGTCAACTTTATAGCTATTGCCCTGTTTTTGTTCTTAGCGCCTGCTTGTAAAGAAAAAAATCAAGAAGCACGTTATACCATTGCTGGAACCATTAAAAATGCAGCAAATAAGCCTTTACTACTACAGGAAATCCCCTATGGTGGAAAACCAATCATCACTTTAGATTCTTTAACCTTAGATGCTAATGGTAAATATAGTTTTGAGTTTATTGCAAAACAAGAAGGCATCTACAGACTCAGTAGCGGTGAAATTTTAGACATTAATTTCATCAATGACGAAGATCAAATTCAAATTAATGCAGATGCTAATAATAGCGCTAGCTATACTGTTAAAGGCTCTCCCCATAGCGAAGCATTGATTCAATACATGAAAGCTTACAGAAGTAAAGACTCCTCTTTATTTTCAACTCTTTATGCCCTTGATAATTTACAACAAAGCAATGGCAAGGATAGTAGTATTTTATATTTACAACAACAAAAAGATACAAAAATACAAGCATTGAATGCACATGTAGAGCAGACAGTGAATGGTGCGAATAGCCCCGCACTCATTTATTTTGCACTTGGTATGGCTCTAAGGTCTATGGAGATCAATAAAGTGCTTGCAATGGCTAAAGCTGCTGCAGAAAAAACAAAAGCTGAACCATTGATTGAATTTGTCAATATTTTAAGTGGACAAGTACAAACAGCCAATCCAGCGACTGCAATTACTGTAGGTGCTATGGCACCGGAAATTGCTTTACAGGATCCTACCGGAAAAATCGTCACATTGAGTAGCCTTAAAGGCAAATATGTTTTAGTAGATTTTTGGGCAAGTTGGTGCGGTCCATGTAGAAGAGAGAATCCAAATGTGGTAGCGGCTTACGAAGCATTCAAAAATAAAAATTTCACCATTTTAGGTGTCTCTTTAGACGACGATAAAGAAGACTGGCTTGCAGCTATACAACAAGACAAATTAAATTGGCTACAAATAAGTGACTTGAAAAAATGGGAAAGTACCGTTGTGAGTGCTTATCAAATACAGGGTATTCCTTTTAATGTATTATTAGATCCAACAGGAAAAATCATTGCAACCGATTTAAGAGGTAGCGCTTTACAAAACACATTAAAGCAACTACTACCTTAATTACTTAGACTTAATAAAAGTTTTGATCAAAGCTGGAAGTAAAACTAGGTTAGTTAAAGTGCTTACAACTAAAGTGATTGAAGTAAGCCAGCCCAAAGCCTTAGTCCCTCCAAAATCGCTAAAACAGAATATCACAAATCCTGCAACCAATACCAACGAAGTGTATATAATACTGATACCTGTATGCTTGATGGTTTGCACTAGTGTGGTGTGTACTTGGTAATTTAAATGCGGCAATTCTTGTTTGTAATTGACCAAAAAACGAATGGTCACATCAATGGCAATCCCCAATGCTACACTAAATACCAATACGGTAGAAGGCTTTAAAGAAATGCCTGTCCAACCCATGATCCCCGCTGTAATAAACAAAGGCACAATATTAGGGATCAATGAACAGATTAAAATTGGGAAAGATCTAAACAAGAAGATCATGCAGATTGCGATCAATAAAAAAGCCCAAAAAATGGATTCTCCTAGGCCTTTTACAATAAAATTACTGCCTTCCAAAAATGTCACACTACTTCCTGTGATCACTACGTTGTACTTAGCAGTATCAAAAATAGCTACGGAAGCACTGTCAATTTTATGCAACAATACGGGCAGCTTTGCACTACCAATATCTTTCATATTGACCGTAATTCTTGTTTGCCTTTTTGCGGAATCTATAAACTTATTCAATAACTGTGCAGGATTATTGCCAGCTGGTTTTATACCCTCTTTTGGAGCGGCACTTGCAAAATAGGGCCCAATAAACGCCATCTCCGTTCCAGTTGGTACCGCATAGGATAAACTATCTCCATCGTAAAAAGCTTGCTTAGCAAACTTTACACCATCTAATAGGCCCAATGGTTTTCCTAATTCAGGTTGTTCAAGCAAGAACCCATTCAATTCCTCAATTTGTTCCAATGGCTTGATGGACCTAATTAAGCCATTTGGCTTTTTAGTATCAACTACAATCTCCAAAGGCATAACGCCACCTGCATGTTGTTCAAACCATTTAAGGTCGGTGTATAATTTATCTTGTTTAGGCAAATCATCTACAATAAATGCTTCTTTTTTAATTTGCAATACCCCCACTAAAGAAATGATTACAGCTAGTATGGTGATGCCAAATACCCACTTAGTATGCGTAAACGCCCAGCGTTCTATTTTCACCAATAATTTTTCTAAATATTTGTTTTCTAAATAGCGCACATGCTTTTCCTTAGGTGCAGGCAAATATGAAAGTATGGGAGGTATAAAAAATAAACTAATGAAAAATAATAACATGATATTGACGCCAGACACCCAACCAAATTCTTTAAGTAAAGGACTCTTGGTTAATGCAAAAACAAAGAATCCAATAGCAGCAGTGAGGTTACAAAATAATGTCACCACACCCATCCTACCTACCATCTGTACAATTGCTTTGTCTTTGTCTAAGGTTTCCTTAAATGAAGTATGGTACTTATTTAAAAAATAGATGCAATTAGGTATGCCTATCACCACAATCAATGGCGGAATCAATGCAGTCAATAAAGTGATTTTCTGACCCAATAAAACCATGCTACCTAAACTCCATATTACCCCCATCAATACCACTGCTAAGCTCATAATGGTGGCAGAAATAGACCTAAAAAATAGCAATAAGGTGATGGCAGATAATACGAGTGATCCAATCAAAAACCAAAGCATTTCTTTTTTGATCCTATCCGCCATAATCGTTCTAATAAATGGCAAACCGCTTACATGCACTTGGGTATGGGTGGCTTGACTAAACTGATCTAAATCCTTTTGTACACTAGCAATAATCTTTGTTCTAGATCCGCTATTGATAGAATCTGCAATAAAAGAAATTGCCATGATATAACTACTACTATCTGGGTTATAATATAAGTGCTTGTAAAATGGAAGGTTTTCAAATGTCATTTTATCTGCAAGCAATAAACTATCACTAGTATAAGGTGCATGGAAAATTTTTGCAGCATTGAACTTTGTATCCAGGCTGTCTTTTACAATCGTATAAGCGGTGGGAATGCTCATTACTTCTGCCACAGAAGTATTTTGTTTGATCTTTTTATGTAAGGCATCTACTTGATTGAAGAAGTTTTTAGTGTAAAAATCTTCTGTTTTAAATCCTACCACTACTGTTGTTCCATCAACCCCATATTTTTTAACAAAATCATTGTACACCACAAACTTAGGATTGTCAGAAGGGATTGCTTTAGTGTATTCGTAACTCAATTTAATTTGAGCAGCAAAATACCCCATCACTATGGTGGACAGGACCACAAAAAACAAATAGGTTTTTTTAAACTTTAATATATTCTGACCTAAACGATACCACATAATGTTTATTTTTAAATTAGATGACCCATAAATAAGCGGCCAACTGAGTGAAGACGCCAATAAAAAGTCCCACCACCAATTCTTTTTTACTATGATCACTCACTACCAATCTTGCACTAATTACGAGTGCAGTTAATAAGATAGCCAAAGGCACCCATATTGCATTTGTTACTGGATAAAAAACACTTACCAATACCATGGCTGTAGTAATCCCGGCGATACCCATTGCATGTAAGCTTACTTTCATGAAATTATTCACTGTCATCCCAATTGCACTTGCCACAAAAATGCCTAGATAAAAGAATTTTAAAGCAATAGGTTGGTCTGTAAAATTTCTACTTAAATAGTACATCCACCAATAAAAAAACATGGTGATGACATAAGGAATAATACGTTCTTTTTGTGTTCTTAAAAAAATACTGTCGCTTAATTTTAATCTCCACAATAAGAAAACAGCAAAGGCAGGGAAAAATGCGGTTAACCAAGCTACACTGAATAAGCGCATCTTTAATTGCCAATCTGTGATGCCCACAAATTCAAAAGGCAAAACCTGCATTAAATAAAGGAAAAAATAAGTTGGAATAAATAATGGATGAAATACATAAGACAATAAATGTGCTATATACTTTACGATTTTGGGTTGTGGATTTTCCATATTTAGTTGGTCTACCATTCTTTTCTAAGCCTAGCGACTGGTATGTTTAAAAGTTCTCTATATTTTGCCACTGTTCTCCTTGCTATATTGTAGCCCTTTTCTTGTAACTGTTCGGTTAGTTCATCATCACTCAATGGCTTTAATTTATCTTCCCCTTCTATCAGTTCTTGTAAAATTGCCTTTACTTCTTTCGTACTTACTTCTTCGCCACTATCCGTGGTCAAAGATTCACTAAAAAAGTATTTCAACAAATAAGTGCCAAATTCAGTTTGCACATATTTGCTATTGGCTACCCTACTCACAGTTGAAACATCTAGGTTGGTTTTTTCTGCAATGTCTTTTAAAATCATGGGGCGAAGCGAGGTAGTATCGCCACTCAAGAAAAAAGCAGACTGATACTCTAAAATGGCATTCATCGTTAATAACAATGTTTGCTGTCTTTGTAAAATCATTTCGATGAACCATTTCGCTGCATCTATCTTTTGCTTGATAAAAAATACAGCTTCTTTTTGTGACTTATCCTGCTTTTTACTGCCTTCGTATTCTTTCAGCATCAACTTATAGTCGTCACTAATTACCAAGGGCGGCGCATTACGACTGTTCAAAGTCAATTCTAATTTGCCATTATTAATCAAGACTGTAAAATCGGGTATAATATACATCTCAGCCTCATTGTTATAGCTGGTTTCGGCACCTGGCTTTGGATTCAGGGTTAGAATTTGATGTAATACTTCTTTCATTCCAGACTCATCCAAATGCAAGCTCCTTTGAATTTTATCATAATGCTTGCGCGTGAACTCTTCAAAGTATTTTTCTATAATGAGTATGGCAATTTTTCTTGCTTCATCATCTGAATATAATTTACCTCTACCGTCAGATAAATGCGCCGATTCGCCTTCTCCTTTTCTGCGCAATTGAATGAGCAAACATTCTTGTAAATCTCTGGCTGCAATGCCAACAGGATCAAATGCCTGTACTTGCTTTAAAATAACTTCAATTTCTTTTTCCTCCACCCACATGCTTTGTTTAAATGCAAGATCGTCCGCAATGGACTGCATGGCCCTTCTTAAATAACCATCATCATCTAGGCTTCCTATAATTTGTTCTGCTATTTTAAAACCCCTTTCATCTAAAGCCAACATGCTTAATTGATCCATCAATACTTCATGCAAACTCATTTCCGCTTTTATGGGAATGACTTTATCATTGTCTAATTCTGGATAAAAATCGTCTCTTGTTTTATAGTCTGCAACTTCATCATCATAACTATACTCACTTAATTCTTCATTGCTCATTTCAAACTCGTCCACAGGAACAGCTTCTTCGTCATCATGGATGTCCTGAAGCAATTCGTCGTTCATTTCGTCCGGAGAAGTAAAATCAGATTCCAACAAAGCGGCATCCAATTCCAATGCAGGATTTTCCTCTAATTCTTCTTTAATTCTTTGCTCAATTTGCACACTAGGAATTTGCAACAACTTCATCAATTGGATTTGCTGAGGCGACAATCTTTGTAATTGTCTTTGCTGCATGGATTGTCCTAATGCCATAATCCTAGCTTACGCTACAATTTTTTTTAACACTGCTAGGAAAGCTGCTCCTTTTTCATGCACCTGCTCTTCTGTCCATGTTAAACTAATCGCAGTTGAAATACATTTGCTCATGACTGCATCACTTTTTGAAAAATCAGTATGTTGTAGTGCTATCAAGGCTTTTTGTTGAGCCTCAGACAAAGGATATAAGCTTGTGGCATTTTTTAGATGATCCCATTTTCTGATATAATGCCAGTTATTGGCAAACCAATAAAAATTTCCAGCTAATATACCCGCTTCTTTAAATGCCGCAATTGCTTTCTCAGTCAATTCCTGACTTGGCAAAAACCAAGTTAAAAAGCTTGCACTATCTCCTGAAGGATCTGGCACTACTCTAAATTGAATACCAGGAACTTGCTCTAAATAAGAACGTAAAATGTGGTTGTTCTTTTTCTGTATCGCTAAAAAAGTATCTAATTTTCTAATTTGAGCTAAACCAACCGCAGCATGAAGTTCACTGATGCGGAAATTATACCCCAAAGCTGGATGCAAATCCGCACCTCTATCTACTCCTAAATGATCATGACCATGGTCTGTAAACGCATCAGACTTAGTATACACTTCTTTATCATTGGTCATCACAACTCCACCTTCACCGCATGTAATTGTTTTAACAAAATCAAAAGAAAATGTTCCGGCATGACCAATGGTACCTAAATGTTTTCCTTTATAGGTTCCGCCGATACTCTGACAAGCATCTTCTAATAAAATTAAATTGTGCTCTTTACAAATTGCTACTAAGGCATCCATGTCCGCCATGCTACCACACATGTGTACTGGCATCACGCATTTTGTCTTGGATGTAATTGCCGCCTTAACTGCAGCTGGAGACAATGTCAATGTTTCATCTATATCCACTAATACAGGAATTGCACCCGCACTTAATATTGCTTCAAAACTTGCTACGAATGTAAAAGCAGGCATAATCACCTCGTCTCCCGCACCAATACCCAAGGCTGCCATTGCTGTTGTTAACGCAGCAGTTCCGCTTGAGGTAAGTTGCGCATATTGAGCCCCAAAAGTGGCACAAACTGCTGCTTCTAGTTCTTTGGATTTCCAAATCCCCTTTCGAGGACCGTCAAATCCATAACGCATTAAAATTCCTGTTTCCAGGACTTCATTTACTTCTTTCTTTTCTTCTTCTCCAAAGAATTCAAAACCGGGCATATGCTTGATTTTTAATGATAAACAAAGGTAGTTTAAAAAATGAAAATTGAGGGTTTTTCCGTATTTTGCATTCCTAAAAAAAAGACAAGATCCCATGGAGTATAACAAATTGATTTCCGTATCTGGTATGTCAGGTTTATTTGAATTATTAACAAGTAAAAGTGACGGAGCGATCGCGAGATCCTTGGAAACAAATGCCACCCAATTTATCAGTTCTAGAGCCTATCAATTCTCTCACTTAGAGAGCATTGAGGTGTTTACAACTAAAGACAACGTGTTTTTGGCAGAGGTATTTATTGCGATGGGAAAGTCAAAAGAAGCCCTTCCTAACGAAAAAGACGCAAAAGCAACTCAGGCTTACTTTAAAAAAGTATACCCAAACATGGATTTTGAGCGTGTTTATGCAAGTGATATGAAGAAAATGGTAAAATGGTTCGCACAATTACAACAGCATAAAGTAGAACCAACCTTGCCTGAACTTGAAGAAGGCGAAACTGAAGCCTAGTAGGCTTCAGTTGATGAAGAAGCCTGGCTTTTTACATCACTAGATAGTTAAAATAAAATTTTTATATAAAAGGCTTACCTATCAACAGGTAAGCCTTTTTTTATCCTTAAATTGCAGTACATAAATTCGATATGAAAAAAATACTTTTAGTTGGCTTATTATTGACAGGTGTAGCAACCACTGTTGACGCACAAAAAATGAGTGAGAAAAAATGGGTGAGAAAACAATTTTCTGCTTTAAATATGAACGAGAAGATTGGCCAGTTAATGGTATTAAGAGCCCATAGCGAATGGAAACAAGATAAAATAGATTCAATCAGTCAATTGATTCAACAATACAATGTAGGAGGCTTATGCTTTTTTCAAGGTGGACCAGTACGTCAGGCGATGCAAACAAACAAATACCAAAGTATTGCTAAAACCCCTTTATTTATTACGATTGACGCAGAATGGGGCGTAGGCATGCGCTTGGACAGTGTGGAATTGTTTCCAAGACAATTGTCCATGGGTGCATTTACATCTAGCAACTTAGTCTACCAAATGGGTGCAGCCATTGCAGCACAATGCAAAAGACTAGGTATTCAAATCAATTATGCACCAGATATTGATGTCAATAACAATCCATTGAATCCAGTGATCAATGACCGCAGTTTTGGACAAAGTAAGGAGAAAGTAATTCAACAAGGTATTGCCTATATGAAAGGGATGCAAGACAATGGTGTAATGGCCACTGCAAAACACTTCCCTGGTCATGGTGATGTAACTGTGGATTCACATAAAGACTTACCAGTCATTACAAAATCAAGAGCTGCATTAGATAGCCTAGAATTGGCGCCATTTAAAGCCTTGATTGATGCAGGTGTAGAATCAATTATGGTCGCACATTTATCTGTACCTGCCATTGACGACAGACCAAAATATGCCACATCATTGTCCCCAAAAGCCGTGAATGGATTATTGAAAAAGGAATTAGGTTTTAAAGGTATTAGCGTGACCGATGCGATGGATATGAAAGCAATCGCTAACTACTTCCCACAAGGAGAAGCCAATGTGCAAGCCATTTTAGCGGGCAACGATATGTTATGTTTACCGGGAGATATTGGACAATCTATCAAAAAAATTAGAGCAGCGGTTAAAGAAAGAAGGATTAAACGCACCGAAATTAACGCAAGAGTTAAAAAGATTTTAACAGCCAAATACAAATATGGCCTTTCTTCGTTTCAGCAAATTGACACCACGCATATTGTAGCAGACCTAAATCAATCTGTGGGTACCATCAACACCGCTATGGCTGCTCAATCACTTACATTCTTAAGAGCCAACAATAGCCCTGTATTGGACAACAAGACGGCCTACCTTGCATTCAATGCAAAAAATGCAAATGCATTTACTTCCGAAATGGCAAAGGCATTCGGGGTGAAAGTATTTTATACAAATGGCAAAGACGCAAACGAATTGGCATTGATCAATGACAGCTTGAAAGCCTATGACCAAGTTATTGTTGGACTTCATGGATACAACAGAAGGCCAGCAAATCATTTTGAAATCCCTGCAGCTACAATACAATTTTTAAATGGTATGGGGCATGAAAATTGGATACATGTATTGTTCGGAAACCCTTATGCAGTAGGCGATTTTAGTAAGATCAACAATATTTTATTGGCATACGAAGACACCAAGTATAGTCATGCCGCTGTGCAAAAATGGCTTGAAGGTAAAGCGCAAGCAAGTGGGATTTTACCAGTAACCATTGCGGAAGGATTGAATTATGGTATGCTTTCAGAAGCACCTGTTAAAAAAAAAATTCTAGCAGAACAATGCCTGCCAGCAATTATTGATCAAACGAAATTGGCATTAATTGATTCTATCGTTGCAGATGCAATTCAACAAGAAGCAATTCCTGGATGTCAAGTATTGGTTGCCAAAGACAATCAAATTGTTTTTAATAAAAGCTACGGTACCATTGCAGGAAAGCAAACTCCCTTGGTCACCAATGCTACTTTATATGACCTTGCTTCTGTCACTAAGACCAGTGCTACAACCGTAGCGATCATGAAATTAGTAGAAGAAGGCAAAGTGGATATTCAAAAAACAATTGGCGACTATTTGCCATGGGTTGCAGGCAATGCAAAAGCAACAATTCGTTTAAAAGATTTGCTTTTACATGAAGCAGGCTTGTACCCTTATATTAAATTTTACGAATTCTTATTAAATGCAGATGGCAGTATCCATTCAAAATGGATTGTGCCTGTGCAAGATGCGACCCATCAATTGATGGTGACACCTGGCAAATACCTTGCTAACAATTGGATGGATAGTATTCGAATAAAAATATTGAATAGTCCAGTGTCCACCCCCGGAAAATATATCTACAGCGATAATGACTTTATTTTCCTTGGCAATATTGTAGAACAAGTTTCCGGCATGAGCCTTCAAGAATATTGCACCAAGACGTTCTATGGGCCAATGAACATGCGTAGTACAGGATTTTTACCGCTTGAAAGAGCAGAAAAATCCAATATTGCTGCAACTGAGATAGACAACTATTTTAGAAAAGAATTAATTCAAGGTTCTGTACATGACGAAGGCGCATCCACCATGGGTGGCATTGCAGGACATGCCGGCTTATTTAGCAATGCAACTGATTTAGCAAAATTATACATGATGCTATTGAACAAAGGCAATTGGGATGGTCAACAATACTTAGATCCCAAGACGATTCAATTGTTTACGAGTTACCAATCTGCCACAAGTAGAAGGGGCTTAGGTTTTGATAAAACAGCGAAAGACAATGCGACTTCAAAAGATCCATACCCAAGTTTAAGTGCACCCACAAGTGTATTTGGCCATACAGGATTTACGGGCACATGTGTTTGGGCAGATCCAGAAAATCAATTATTGTATATTTTTCTTTCGAACAGAGTGTTCCCTACTAGGGACAATAAGGCATTTAGCAACTTGAATCTTAGAGCAAAAATTCAAGAGCAAATTTACCAAGCGATAAAAAAATAAAATGCAAAAATGGATCTGCGTTATATTATGTATTCTAGGCATTCATGAGGGAACGATTGCTCAAATGCAATTGGGTCCAATAGGAACTTGGCGTGCACATTTTGCAAATGACTCCATTCAGCAAATCATCAAAGGTGACCATCTATACATTGCAGCAGCCAACCAGGTAATACAAATAAATGCAAAGCAAGAAATAGACTACCTCAATACAACGAATGGTTTACACGCAATTGGGGTGCATAAAATTGCCTGGGCTCCCATTACATCGCAACTTGTAATTGCATATAAAAACAGTCGAATAGACATTGTTCAGGACGATCAAGTCACCTTGATAGATGACCTATCCGTTTCAAATTTATTTTCTGACAAGACCATCAATGATCTTATTGTTATTCATAACTATGCCTATCTCTCATGTAATTTTGGGATTGTTGTAATAGACTTATTAAAAAAAGAAATTAAAGAAACCATCTATCCCAATAACAACCGTCAAACTATTCGTGTTTTTCAAACGGTTAATTTCCAAAATAAATTATTCGCATTAACAGAAAACGGTGTCTGGTCAAGCATCTTGGGACAAGGAACCAATTGGATTCAGGAAAACACCAACGGGATCAATGGCATTCAAAATATGTTTCTATTTAAAGATCAATTGTATTTTAATAACCAACAACATATTTACGCCTACTCATCCAATATTCCAACATACCAAATCAATGCTGGTAGCATTCAAACAATTACGACAGACGGAGCACAAATTTATGCTGGCATTACTTATGGGAACAAAGGCGCAGTCCTTCAACTGAATAGCAATAAGGTCAACACTATTCTAGTAGACACCAATGTATTATCCCGCCCTGTAGGGATTTTAAAAGACGGCAATACGATATGGGTGGCAGATAATAATAAAGGATTGTATCAAAACAATGAACAATCCAAATGGGTTTCATTGGGCGGTCCACTCACTCAAGGCAGTGGGAAAATAGCAATTGCCAATCAACAATTGTTAATGAGCTATGGTGTAAATAAAATTGGGGTGTCTAGCTTAAATGAAAATGGCTGGTCAAATATCAATCAAGTTCAAAACTTAAACTTAACGAATATAGAAGCCCTAACCATTGATCCACTGGATCAAAGTTGGTGGATGGGCATGGGTGCTCAATTAGTCCAATACAATCCAAATCAAAGATCAGTAAATGTATCATTACCTCATCCAAATGTTGGCGCGATTCAATCCATTCAACAAAATACAGATGGGAGTATGACCCTCTTAAAAGAAGGGGTTGGACTTGTTGTAAAAGAAGGGACACAATGGAATAGCTTCCCAATTCCAGCAGGCTTTTTGACTACAAATTTGAAACAAATGATTGTTGGATCCAATGGATTGAGTTGGATCATAGGTCCATCCCAACAAGGCATTCTATTGTTTCAAAAACAAAATAACCAAGCGCGTTGGAGACAGTTAAACACAGGAAAAGGATCGGGCAATTTACCTAGCATGGAAGTGACTTCTATTGCCCAAGACAAAGATGGCACTATTTGGGTAGGGACCGACAATGGTATTGCACTATATCAGTGCGGCGATATCAATGAAGCATGCGATGCCTATTTGCCAATTGTCGAAGGCAATGGATTTAATGGTTACTTATTTCAAAAGGAAACCATTTATTGTATCAGTGTAGATGGCGCTAATCAAAAATGGATTGGTACCAATAATGGCGCCTGGTTAATTAGTAAAGATGGTACCGAAGTACTCCAGCATTTCACTACTGAAAATAGTCCCCTCCCCAATAACAAAGTACGCGCTATTGGCATTGAGCCAAGCGAAGGCGATGTTTTTTTCTTTACTGGGAATGAAATTATAAGTTATAAAGGTCAAGCCACTGAAGGAAGCACCGATCAGAGCAAAATAAAAATTTACCCCAACCCTGTTGCACCAGCATACAATGGTCCAATCATCATAAAAAATTTAGTCAATAATGCCCTAGTTAAAATCACGAATTTGAATGGGCAATTGATGGCACAAACAAGGGCACTAGGAGGACAGGCTACATGGAATGGCCGAGACCAAAATCAACACAAAGTAGCATCTGGAATGTATTTGATATTTGTGCGGGACGAAGCAGGCAATGAAAAAGCAGTAGGTAAAATTATGATTACAGCAGGTTATTAGTTGGCAGTAAATTCAAATTGCTTAAACATTTTAAATTTCCATGAATCTCTTTCTCCTGGCACAACACGATACATCAATTGCCTCATTTTATTTGTAGGGACTTTAATGGCAGTGTCAGTAGGATAGACAGGAAACTTCCTAAACAATACACCTTCCACTAATTTGTATTCATCCTTGCCTCTATAGCCTTTACTCATTTCCATATCATTTAAGATATCGGGAAATAAAATGGGTGCGATTCTTTCGTTGTCTTGAGAACAAATCGGGAAAATACTTTTTTTACCTGCAGCATCTTCAATATAAATTACAATATCAGGAAAGCCATCATTGTTTAAATCGTCAATTTCAGCACCATACACCCTCGCTCTAATTTCTATAGACGCTTCCCTAGATTCTGACTTAAATCCAACTGGACGAATATTTAACACATTTCTATCAGGACTCCTGTTTAAGCAGGCAATACGGTAACCTGCTTTGCCAATTTTCATCGTACTATCGTATTTAGACCAAACCTGTCCAAAAATCGGTACAACTAAAACCATAAAAAGAAAAGATAAAATAGTGCGCATACTTAAAAATTGATCTTTCAAAGTTAATAGAATAGTTTTAATTTTCAACTCAAACACAGTCTATGGCATTTGACCTAAAAATACAAGGAAAAGAAAGCAGTAAAAGCATCCAACTAATTGATTATAACAATGATACTAATGTGACCATACATTGTAAGGGTGCTTTAATGAATAGCTGGAAGGTTCAATTCGAGTCCCAGCTTTTGGAACTTATTGTAGGCAATCAAACCGATTTAAATGACAACGGGTCAGTCAACAAATTGTCAGTAGACAAAGATTTGAGTTTTGAAATGAACGGATTTAGAAGTGGCAAAATGAGCCCATTTTCTTGCCGCATCAATAAAGGCATGTACCACTGGGAAGATCAAACATATCGATTCGACAAATTCTATTTAGGCGAACATGCCATGCATGGATTGATCTATGATGCAAATTTTGAACTGCTTTCATCCGCAATTCACGAAGACCGCGCGGTGGTTGAACTTGGATTTGATTATCAAGGAACAGACCCCGGTTTTCCATTCCCCTATCAAATTAGGATTCAATGGTCTTTATATGCAAACAGCCTCATTGGCATTAAAACAACGATACGCAATATATCGAACCATGCAATCCCGATCATGGATGGATGGCATCCCTATTTTACATTAGGTGGCTTTGTAGATGCGTATACACTTGCATTTACATCCGATGGTAAACTTGAGATGAATGATTCAATGATTCCTACTGGAAAAATAATTGAAGCCAATAGTTTTAACATAGGAAAACCAATAGGCACAACTCATTTTGATGATTGTTACTTGCTGCAGCCATCCCAAAATAGGATTCAATTAAGTCATGAAGGAAAAACAATCACAGTAACGCCAATACACAATTATCCTTATTTACAGCTCTACACGCCCGACGACCGACAAAGTATTGCAATTGAAAATTTAAGTGGCGCACCCAATTGTTTTAACAATAAAATGGGGCTCCAACTAGTGGAACCCCAAGAACAAATTTATTTTGAAACGAGTTATCAATTTAATGCTACATCAAAATAATGTTTCATCAACTAGTGATACATAAGTCTATGGCTGCATCACAGCTGTAACACTAATTTCAACATTCACGTTTCTAGGCAATGTTTTCACAGCTACTGTTTCACGAGCAGGGAAATCCGCTGTAAAATAACTGCCGTATACTTGGTTCACTGCAGCAAATAAATCCATATTACTTAAAAAGATGCTGGTCTTCACAATATGATCAAAGTTGATTTTAGCTTCCTCTAAAATTGCTTTGATATTTTCCATGACTTGCTTTGTTTCAGCTTCGATAGAACTCAATACTAATTCACCTGTGGCAGGATCAAAAGCAACTTGCCCACTTGCAAATAAAAATCCATTGGCAATCACTGCTTGACTATATGGACCAATTGGCGCAGGCACTTTATTGGTTTGGATGATCTGTTTAGACATATATTTTATTTTAGAATTGCAATTTCTAATATTTTGACCAAAACCAACCTATTTTTGTACTACAATTTTAGAACTTGCCTACATTTTTAATCATAGATACCGCATTAGAACAAGCCGTTGTTGCGCTAAGCAAGGATGGCAGCATTGTAGCTGAACTTGTCAATAAGGAAGCAAATAGCCATGCTAGTTTCATTCAAGTTGCTATTGGCAATATGATGGCAAGTGAAAAATGCGCAATGGAAGATCTTGATGCCATCGTTGTAACATTAGGTCCAGGAAGTTACACAGGTCTTAGAGTTGGTCTAGCAAGCGCAAAAGGCATTGCTTATGCCCTTCAAAAACCACTTATAGGACTATCTACCCTAACAGCTTTAGCTCAAAAAGCGGTTAAATCCTTGCCGAAAGAATTAGGGCAAGCATGTCAAGTCTTTTCAATGATAGATGCAAGAAGAATGGAAGTATTTGGTGCAATCTATGATCCATTATGCAACCCGATCATCCAAGAACAAGCCATTGTACTAGATGAACAAAAATGGAATAGCTTAATTAGCCAACCCACTATATGTATTGGAAACGGAAGTACAAAAACTAAGTCATTTCCTACAACGCAGGAAGTGATTTATCTAGATGTGCATTATACAAGTTTGGAACTTCTTGAAATGGCGACCATCCAATTCAATTTAGCGCAATTTGAAGACTTAGCCTATGTTGGACCTAATTACCTTAAAGAAGTTTACATCCTTCCAAGTAAATAATACATATATTAAAATATTATGTATTAATTATTCATTAACTTTGTAGTGAAACACAATTCATAACCCCCAATATGTAATTTGTCATGAATCAATCATTACCCTTGCTACAATTAGCCAATGGCACCACACCATTAAAAGTGGATTTAATACATAGCAAAAAAGCTGCTATGATATTAAGGGCATTAAACCATAAACTACGTCAACAAATTTTAAAATTGATTGACGAGCATCAAAAGATGACCGTAACTGAGATCTATGTAAAACTTAGATTAGAACAATCGGTTGCCTCACAACATTTAGCAATTTTAAGAAGAGCCGGAATCGTTGTTACTGTTCGCGAAGGTAAATTCATATTCTATATGGTAGATTACAATCGTCTAGAGCAAGTGAACCAATTTGTAGAACAATTAGTTGGATAATATGGAGTTAAGCTTAGCTCAATTTTTAGATTTTTCTAAAGACGATGCAGTACAAATTATTGATACTAGAATCAGCAATGAATTTCTTCAAGGTTATATACCTGGAGCGATTCATATAGAATTAGATGCAATAAAAACTTTAAATGCACTCAAAATAATGGAGCAGGATTGCCCCATTATTTTGGTGTGTACCGAAGGCACGGAGGAACTAGCTATAAAACGATTTGAACTCTTAGGTTACACTCAAGTAAGAGGTTTTTTAAAAGGTGGATTTACTACATGGGTAGAGGCAGATCAAAAAATAGATTTAATCATTGAAGTAGAAGTGGATGAACTGGCAATGGACATTCCATTTGACGAGTACTTGATGATATTAGATATTCGAACAGAAGATGTTTACGATAAAGCACATATTAAAGACTCCATCAACCTTCCTTTAATTGAATTTAGTGACCCAGGCTCCATGTCTGAATTAGACGAGCACTTTAATATCTATCTTATAGATGATTTAGGCAAAGAATTATTATTAGCCGCATCTGTACTCAAAAAACAAGGCATCCATAACATAAGAATTGTACAAGACGGATGGGATGCCGTGGAATTTTTGAAAAATAAATTCACCATTGTTGCTTCTCCAAAGAAGCCAACTAGTACAGAAGAATTTTAAGGCCAAGTCGGTGTGTAAATCATTTGAAACTAATCAACTACCAAATGCCCATAGGTCGCTGCATCATATGGATAACGCCATCTACGATGACTCCATAAATAATTAGCAGGATGTTGTTTTATTTTCTCCTCTAACACTTTCACATATTGCGCAGTCAACTGGCCATCTTTAAAATAATTAGGTGCGGTTGTCATCACTTCGTAATGTGCATGATGGTAGCCTCTCTTAGGGCTGTAAAAATGAATGAATACCTGTGCAGTGTTATTTAATTTAGCCCCCTTTTCAGGTCCTTTTACAAAAGGGGTGAGTTGTCCAAAAAAGGGCACCCAATAAGCAGACTTAGGATTGCCTGGATTTTGATCCGCAGCCAAAGCCATTGCATATTGTCCACTGGTTGCATATTTATGAAACTGATTTTTAAAATTCGTTGCAGGAATCATGATACTGCCATAACGTTTGCGCATATCCAAAATCAAACGATCAAAATAAGCACTGCTCAATGGCATATACACAGCAATAAAGGGATACTTACCATACTTAGCCACACCCCAGTTTGCAAATTCCCAGTTGAAAAAATGCCCCGCCATCAATTGTACATTTTGTCCAGACGCGTACAAGTCGTTAAGTACTTCTACATTCGAGGTGAATCGATTTGTGAAGGTCTTATCAGACATAGAGATCAACTTGATGGTCTCGAAAAATGAATCTGAAAATTTTTGATAAAATTCCTTAGCAATTTGCTTTCGCTCTTGAACTGATTTATTGGGAAAGGCAATGGCTAAATTATGATCAACAACAGCAACTCTATACTTTAACACCTTTCTTAATAAAAAAGCAACACCGTCACTTAAAAAATAAATGACCGGCCATGGGATCAATGAAATCAAATAGAATACAGCGTAAAAAATAGAATACATAAAATAATTATTTGCTAGGTTCAATCCAAGCATTGTGTTCTTTAAGTAATAAAATTAATTCATCCACTGCTACATTGCTATCAATATTGCGCTTCATCACCTCTTTTCCTTTATAGAGGGTAATTTTCCCTACACCACTTCCCACATAGCCAAAATCAGCGTCTGCCATTTCTCCAGGACCATTTACAATACAACCCATAATCGCAATCTTCAACCCTTTTAAATGGTTGGTCACCGCCCTAATTTTTGCAGTGGTTTCTTGCAATTCAAATAAAGTCCTACCACAACTTGGACAAGAAATATATTCTGTTTTAGAAATTCTAGTTCTAGTGGCTTGCAAAATACCAAAAGCAGTAGTATTCAATAACTGCTCCAAACTCGCGTTGTTGAAATAATTACGACCCGATACATTCGATCCAGTAACACTCGCTTCATAAGCAGCCTTACTCAATCCTAAACAGATACCATCACCTATTCCTTCTAATAATAAAGCACCCGTCTCAATTGCAAAATGAATCAAATGCTCGTCGGTGGTTTCCCATTGACTATCTGTTACTAAAATAATAGGTTGGTGAATATCCAATTGCATCAATTGAATTGCCATCCTTCTCACCGCTTGCATTGCATTTTTACATTGACTACTCAAGCAAAATACTACTGAACTATCTTTTGCAATCTGTAATAACAATTCAGCTGCAATTGGCTGAAGATCACTATAACAATCTATTTGTACAAAATTGAGTTGAGGATGCTTGGATTCAAAAGCCAAATAGGCAGCCGCATCTATAATTGGATGGTATTTTTCTGTGTTGTTTGCAAGTGCACAAACAGCTGGCGAAGCAATGATGCTTAATGTTCCAGGCAAATTAAAATCCAATGGCGCATGGCCAATATAAACATAGTCTGCTGCTGCATCCGAAATCGCCCATTTGTCTGTCGCTGCATCATAAGTATACCCAATAGCTACTAAATCACTTGCTTTAATATTTGACAAATGACTTAAATCTGCTACTACCACAGGGACTTGTTTTCCGCCAATATTTTTTACTGAAACAGTCGTATTTCTTTTATACTCAAACGGACTATAAGGCAATTGTGTAATGGAAGGGATGGTCTCAGTGCCTTGTGCAGAGCGACTTTGATATCTTTTCACTAAGTCTTTACACACAGGGATTTCTAATTCAGGATCCTCTGTTAAACTCACCCTAATGGTATCACCAATGCCATCTTCTAATAAAGTGCCAATACCAATCGCACTTTTGATTCTACCATCTTCCCCATCGCCCGCTTCTGTCACACCTAAATGCAATGGATATAATTCATTGAACTCCTGTTGCATTTGTTGAATCAATAAACGATATGCTTGTACCATTACTTGAGGATTACTTGATTTCATACTCAAGATAATCTGATGATAATCCAAGCTTCTAGCTATTCTTAGAAACTCCATGGCACTCTCTACCATGCCAATTGCAGTATCACCATAGCGGCTCATGATACGATCACTTAAAGAACCATGATTGGTGCCAATACGCATTGCAGTGCCATGTTCTTTACAAATTAGCACAAGTGGTGTAAATCTTTCTCTGATGCGTTCAATCTCTTCTACATATTCCGCATCGGTATAATCAATCTGTTCAAATTTCTTTTTGTCAACATAATTCCCTGGATTCACCCTCACTTTTTCTACAATCTTTGCTGCAATCTCTGCCGCATTGGGTGTAAAATGAATGTCTGCCACCAAAGGAGTTGTATATCCTTTTGCATGGAGCATCGCTTTAATATTCGCTAAGTTCTCTGCCTCCTTTTTACTTGGTGCTGTGACACGAACCAATTCAGCACCCGCTTCAATACAACGAATCACCTGGGCAACCGTTGCTTCTGTGTCCATGGTGTCTGTCGTCGTCATGGTTTGGACACGAATTGGATGTCCCCCGCCAATGACTAGATTACCTACTTTAACAGGTCTTGTTTGGACGCGCTTATAAGATGTTAATGATTCAGAATAATATTGCATAAAGCGTTCTTATAAATAATAAATGAAAATTCAAATTAACGAACCCCTTTGAAAAAACCTTCTTTTGTCAGGATTGATTTTAATAAATTGATGTTTCTATTTTTAAGATCATTCCCTTCTGTTGCACTCGTGTGTAACACGAAAAAATAAGGATGTAGGTTTTCTTCAATATACCCAACCACCCATGCCTCGTTACCCAAGGCAGTATCCGTCGCTACCAAATAACTTAATTTGTAATTAGAGTTCTGCTCTTTTAAAATCATTTTACTAAATAGTTCCTGACTTCTTTTTTGAAAAGGCAATCCTTTAAAATACAATTGTTTGATAAAACCCAATTGCTCATCTGCTGTGATCAACAAAGATGCATCTCTCCAAAAACTATCCATATTCGCACTCACAATCCCTTTACCGTAATGAATGGAATCAATTTCTTGTAACAATGTGGTTCTGCCAATTTGCTTTACCAATTGCTGATAGTAAGCACTTGAATCAAGTGAAACCCATGTATTGGTATCTGCATTCAATTGTCCTTGGTCAAACCCAATTAAAATAGGCAAAGCAAAAAATGTGTTCAATGGTGCATAGCCACTATCCTTATACGCAGATAAATTATAAATCGTAAAAGCTTCTGTACTGTTTTCCATCAATGCAAAACTACCTTGCATACCCGCACTATCAATTTGCTTACCAATAGCTGTACTAATTTTTACATTATTTGGTGTGCAAGCAAATGCACCGAAAGCGATAAGAATGAAAACTAAAATCTTTTGCATAAAATTAAATTGAAAAGGCTATGAAACAAAATACACTCCACAAGAAGATGTGAAGTGTATTGTATTATAATTTATGTGTAACAAATACTATTGTACACCCAACAACTCCACTTCAAAAATCAAAGTAGAACCTGGCCCAATGACTGGTCCAGCTGAACGTTCGCCATAAGCCAATTCAGAAGGAATAAATAATTTCCACTTACTTCCTACAGTCATTAACTGTAAAGCTTCTTGCCATCCTTTGATCACTCCGTTTAAAGGGAAACTGATTGGTTCACCTCTTTGCACAGAACTGTCAAATACTTCACCAGTGATTAAAGTGCCATGGTAATGACATCTTACTGTGTTTTTTAAAGTTGGCTTAGTGGTATCTGTACCAGCCACCATTACTTCATATTGTAAACCATTGGTTAAACGAACCACACCTGGTCTTTTTGCATTTTCTGCTAAAAATGCCGCTCCTGCTGCTCTGTTTACAGCGATTTTTTCTGTACTCATTTTATCTTGGTAGTTTTTAATACATATATCTAATAAGCTATCCGGGATGGCACCCTTAGAAGCCACACCTGCATTCATGCCTTTTTTAAAGAATTCGAAATTCACATCTTGTAAGCCCTGCCCTTTTAAACTTTGTGCAATTCTATATCCCAATGCATAAGAAGCACTGTCTTTTGTATTCTTGAAAACAGGTGCAATACTTGTTGTTTTAGCAGCCACCGCCTTTTTGTAAGGCTGTACTGATTTTACCACAGTTGCAGCTTTTACTGGAACAACTTGTTTGGTTTGCGCCCAGCCAGAAACGCTACATACGAATGCTAAGGCCAAAATGATTGTTTTTTTCATCTTCAACATATTGAAATTTAGAGTCCAAAAGTACATCAGAATCGGGTGATTATGCTAATAAATCCTGAATTCTTTGTGCAACCTTATCCGCTCCAAAGCCCTTGATAATCAAGTCCATTTGAGCAGCAATTTGAGGATTGCATAAATTTCCGATGCTTCCTTCGTGTTGGTGCTTTATTTCGGTACTATAAGTGAACTGACCAGCCTCAATATCCAAACCAATTTTTTTATACGCATCTCTAAATGGCATCCCATTGTTCACTAGTTTATTCACTTCTTCCACGCTGAATAAGAATTGGTATTTAGGGTCGTTCAAAAGGTCTTTTTTCACTTCCATATTTTCAATCATCAAGGTCGCCATTTCAATGCAATGATTTAATTCTGCAAATGCAGGGAACAAATGTTCTTTTAATAATTGTAAATCACGATGGTAACCCGAAGGCAAATTGGTCGTCATCATCATAATTTCATTGGGCAATGCCTTGATGCGATTACAATAAGAACGAATGAGTTCAAATACATCCGGATTTTTTTTATGCGGCATGATACTTGATCCCGTTGTTAAGGATTCAGGAAATTGGATGAAACTAAAATTCTGATTCAAGAATAAACATGCATCCATACTTAATCTAGCTAATGTATCCGCCACATTGGCCATGGCCATTGCAGTAATGCGTTCGGCCTTACCTCTACCCATTTGTGCATACACTACATTAAAATTCAGTGTATCAAAACCCAATAACTCAGTGGTTCTTGTTCGATTGATAGGAAAGGAAGAGCCATATCCAGCAGCAGAACCTAATGGATTTTTATTCACCACTTTATAGGCCGCCTGTAACATCGTCATATCGTCTACCAAGCTCTCTGCATACGCGCCAAACCATAAACCAAACGAAGAGGGCATGGCCAATTGTAAATGCGTATAGCCGGGTAAAAGATCTGCTTTATGTGCCTCGCTCTTTGCTTGTAATAAAGTGAAGAAGGATTGAATAGCGCCACTTAATTGGGTGATTTCTGCACGTAAAAACAATTTAATGTCCACAAGCACTTGATCGTTTCTGCTTCTAGCACTATGAATTTTCTTACCGATATCCCCCAATTTTTTAGTCAATAGCATTTCTACCTGTGAGTGAATGTCCTCTACGCCTGCTTCCAATTCAAAATCACCGGCTTGGATGGTAGCATAAATTTCGATCAATGCTTTTTTAAGCTGCACTTGCTCCTCCTTGGTCAATAAGCCTACTTCAGACAACATCGTTGTATGGGCAATGGAGCCCATTACATCATAAGCAGCAAGGTATTGATCCATTTGCTGATCCTTGCCAATAGTAAATTGCTCCACAGAGGTGGATGTTACATTGTTTTTTTGCCAAAGCTTACTCATAAGATAAAATATTTTCAAGTAGTTGAATATAGGTGGTGATACCTGTTTCAATTTCTTGTGTATAGATAAATTCATCTGCAGAATGACTTCGTGCAGAATCTCCAGGACCCATTTTTAAAGTTGGAAAAGACATCAAAGCCTTATCCGAAGTAGTCACCGAGCCATAATGACCTTTTCCCAATTCCTTACCCGCCTTGATCAATACATGATCTAATGCAATGCCTGTAGATCTAAGTCTTAAACTTCTTGGCGTTACTTTAGCACTTACATGCTTTGCGATCGTATCTAAAATTTCCTCGAAAGTATATAATTCGTTTACACGCACATCTACCACCATTTTGCAGGTAGATGGCACCACATTGTGTTGTTTATTATCTGTCTCAATTACAGTCACGCTCATTTTAACCGCACCCAATAAAGGTGAAATTTTTTCAAAAGCATAAGTCCTAAACCATTCCAAGTCTTTTAAGATTTTATACAAAGCGCTTTCTCCTTCTTCTCTTGCTGCGTGTCCTGCTTTGCCTGTAGCTTCTACATCTAAAACCATCAGGCCTCTTTCTGCAATAGCCATCTCTAATAAAGTTGGCTCACCAACAATACCAAAATCAATTTTCGGAATTGCTTTAAGCGCTAGTTCAATCCCATTGTGGCCAGAAATTTCCTCCTCTGCAGAAGCGACAAAAACAAAATTATAAGGCATATCTTTTCTGTCATAGAAGTATAAAAAACTCGCCATTAAACTCACCAAACATCCGCCTGCATCATTGCTACCCAATCCATATAATTTACCTTCTTTTTCAATTACCTCAAATGGATCAAGCGTATAACCCTTATTAGGTTTCACTGTATCATGATGAGAATTCAATAAAATGGTTGGTTTGTTTTGATCAAAATGCAAATTCGTTGCCCAAATATTATTTTGAATACGATTTGTAGCAACCTGGTGTGTATCAAAATACTGTTGAATTATGCTTGCTGTGCCGGCTTCTTCTTTACTAAAAGAAGGCGTTGCAATCAATTGTTTTAATAATTGTACAGCTTCTGATTGAAGCAATTGTATGCTATCGGTATGATGTTGTAATTGTTTATGTTGTGACATTAGATTTTTATTGTGGTACCCGCTGTACCGTTGATTAATTCATTCATTTTTTCTGCCTTTCCAATGATGACAGATTGTACACCACCTTCTAAGGCTTTATAAGCATTGTCGATTTTAGGCACCATTCCTTCAAAGATGATTTTATCCTCTTTCAGTTTGGCGTAACTGGGTTGATCGATTTTTGCAATGATTGAATTGGGGTCATTGATGTCCGCTAAAACCCCTTCTTTTTCAAATCCATATATTAAATGCACATGGTATTGAGCGGCCATCGCCACTGCAATAGATTGTGCAATAGTATCTGCGTTGGTATTTAACAACTGTCCCTGTCCGTCATGTGAAATAGGTGCAATCACCAATCTCATTTGACTAGTAAGTAAAGACTGAATCAACTCCTTATTCACTGCGTCTACATCCCCCACAAAACCATAGTCAATGGTTGCATGGACTCTTTTATGTGCTTGAATTAAATTTCCATCCGCACCAGTTAAGCCAATTGCATTGACACCAATAGATTGTAATTGTGCAACGATATTTTTATTGATCGCTCCAGCATACACCATGGTGACAATCTTAAGTGTCTCGGCGTCTGTTACCCTTCTTCCTTCGATCATCGTTTGTTGTACACCCATATCGCTTGCCAAACTAGTGGCCAACTTGCCACCTCCGTGCACTAAAATAGCTTGCCCCTTTACGGTTGCAAAAGCTTGCAAGCATTCGGTTAACAATGCTGGATTGTCAACGATATTGCCTCCTATTTTAATGACGTATAAGGTTTCCATAAGTTATTGTTATGCTATTTATTTTGACGTATCCATTGTTTTTAAAATTTCAGCTAAAACTGCCTGTGCTGCCCAAACGCGGTTTGAGGCTTCTTTAGTAACCAAACTATTTGGACCATCTAAAATTTCATCACTCAATTCCACATTACGACGCACGGGCAAACAATGCATCACTTTCGCATGATTGGTTGTTGCTAATTTCTGGTTCGTCAACATCCAATTGGCATCTGTGCACAATACTTTTCCGTAATCATTGTATGCACTCCAGTTTTTTACATACACAAAATCTGCGTCTTTTAAAGCAGCAGCTTGGTCATGTGTAATGGTAGCGCCTTTAGTAAACTGTGTCGCTAAATCATATCCTTCTGGATGCGTAATCACAAAATCTGCTTCACCCCATGCATTCACCCATTCACTAAAGCTATTGGAAACACATTGAGGGATGGATTTAATATGCGGCGCCCAAGTCAAAACCACTTTCGGTTTTTTATTGTTGAATGCACTATTAGAAGCCATTGATTCCTGAATGGTAATGATATCTGTCAATGATTGCAAAGGATGCAATGTCGCAGATTCTAAACTCACCACGGGAATCCCAGCGTATTGTATAAACTGGTTGATAATTTTTTCACTATAATCATCCGACTGACTCAGTAGTCCAGGAAATGTTCTAATACATAAAATATCAAAATAGTTTCCAAGTACAGGAGCGGCATCTTTGATATGTTCAACCGTAGTGCCATTCATGATAGCGCCCTCTGTAAATTCTAAAGCCCATCCTTCTTTATCTACGTTAAAAACAATGGCTTCCATGCCTAAGTTCTGTGCAGCCACTTGTGTACTCAGTCTGGTTCTTAAACTTGGATTTAAGAATAATAACCCAATTCTTTTACCTACACCTAAATGTTTATCGAGCAAGGGAGATGCCTTATATGCCAATGCTTTTTGAACAATCGCATTGATATCTGTTACATCCTTTACACTAATAAATTGTTTCATTTGCACTATTTAAACGGTCTTTTCTTGCAGCTGCGCAATCGCATCCTGCATTCTATTTAAAAATAAATCGATATCGGTTTTGGTAATGGCCAAAGAAGGCAATAAACGAATGACATTCGGTTTTGCTTCTCCAGTAAACACTTTAAAATCGTTTAACAATATTTTTCGGATGTCTTGAAATGCCTCTTCCATTTCAAAACCAATCATCAGGCCTCTTCCTCTTACCAGTTTCACTCCTTTAGTTTGCTTCAAGGCATCGATTAAATAAGCACCCTGTGTTTTGGCATTTTCGATCAATTGATCTTGCTGCATCACTTCAATCACAGCCAATGCAGCAGCACAAGCCAAAGGATTACCGCCAAAAGTAGTACCCAGCATGCCAAACTTCGCTTGAATATGTGGGGCAATCAAAATGCCACCAATGGGAAATCCATTCCCCATACCCTTCGCCATAGAATAGATATCTGCATTTACACCAGCATGGTCATGCGCAAAAAACTGACCTGTTCTTCCGTATCCGCATTGCACACTATCCGCAATATAGACTGCACCAAAATCATCACATGCTTTTCTGATGGCTTGTAAGAAAGCATCTGTTGCTTCATAAATTCCAGCAACCCCTTGTATTCCTTCAATAATCACCGCAGCAATTTGATTTCCTTGCTGCGCAAAGCATGCTTGCAAAGCTGGAATATCATTCAAAGGAAGAAGTATAATATTGTCTGTTTCGTTTACAGGTGCCACAATACTTGGATTGTCCGTGGCAGCGACTGCTAAAGAAGTTCTACCATGAAATGCTTTTTTAAAAGCAATGATTTTTTTTCTGCCTGTATGAAAAGAAGCCAACTTCAAAGCGTTTTCATTCGCTTCTGCCCCGCTATTGCATAAGAATAATTGAAAATCTTTTTTACCACTAATTGCATTCAACGCATCCGCCAACTGCGCCTGTATAGGCATAATCACAGAATTAGAATAAAATGCAATTGCATGTAATTGATCCTCGATTCTTTTTACCCAATGTGGATGCGTATGACCAATACTAATCACCGCATGTCCACCGTACATATCTAAATATTCCTGCCCTTTGTCGTCCCATACACGGCTGCCTGCAGCTTTAGTGATAGCGATTGGATTTAAAGGATAGACATTGAATAAAGACATGAGGTAAAATTTAGAATGTTTTGATACAAATTAGATTGTAAGAATGATGTATGATTGTTAAAAATAATTTGCCTTTAAATGCAAGCCAGTCGTTTCTTCTATTTCAAACATCAAGTTCATATTTTGAACCGCTTGACCCACTGCACCTTTTAATAAATTATCAATCACAGAATGAATTGCGATTTTATTCCCCTGCTTTTCGATATGGATTAAACATTTATTGGTATTGACTACTTGCTTTAAATCGATATTGCTTTTTGAAACATGTGTAAATGCATGTCCAGCATAATAGGCTTCATACAAATCATACAATGCATCAATAGACCAATCCGAACTAATAACCGATGTTACAAAAATGCCTCTTGTAAAATCACCTCTCCAAGGCACAAAATGCAGATCCGCTTTTCCATTGCCCTGAAGCTGCGCCAAACTTTGAGTTATCTCATGTAAGTGCTGATGTTGTAATGTTTTATATGCTTGAATATTATTCGCTCTCCAACTAAAATGACTCGTTGATGACAAGCTTTGTCCAGCACCCGTTGAACCAGTAATACCCGTGGTATATACATCAGTCAATAGGCTTTTAGCCGCCAATGGCAATAAACCCAATTGAATCGCTGTGGCAAAACATCCTGGATTCGCAATATTTTTCGCTTGTTGAATTGCAGTTCTTTGTAATTCTGGTAAACCGTATACAAATGTTCTCTCTCCTATACTTGCAGTATTTGCAATTCTAAAATCTTGAGATAGGTCAATGATTTTTACTTTCGCATCTATTGCATTTGCAGCTAAAAACTTTTTTGCATCACCATGACCAACGCATAAAAACAATACGTCAATCGCTTGATCTAATGCACTTGCAAATTTTAAATCCGTATCGCCTACTAAATCGGCATGCACTTTGCTCACCGATTCTCCTGCATTGCTTGTACTATGCACAAAAGTAATCACTGCATTGGGATGGCGCAATAACACACGTAGCAATTCACCACCTGTATATCCCGCTCCTCCAACAATTCCAATTTTTACTTTTTGCATCTTTAATTTTTTTAACTTCAACCCATATTTAATTTAAACAGAGGCTCATTTGAACTGTGTTATTTTTTATTACTTTCTTTCACATGATGATAAATGCCCACTTGATTGCCAAATATTTTGGTGAATCCTCTTACATCTGCACCAGTCCATCCTGTATTCATCTCGCCATACTTACCAAACTTAGCGCTCATCAAATCGTTCGCAGATTCAATGCCGATAATTTGGAAGCGGTAAGGATTCAATTGAATAAACACTTCACCCGTTACTTGTTCTTGTGAATTGGTTAAATAAGCTTCAATATCACGCATCACTGGATCCAAAATTTGACCTTCATGCAACCAGTTGCCATAGAATTGTGCTAACTGATCTTTCCAAGACAATTGCCATTTGGTTAACACATGTTTTTCTAAAGCATGATGCGCTTTTAAAATCACCATTGGCGCAGCAGCTTCAAATCCTACTCTACCTTTAATACCAATGATGGTGTCACCCACATGAATATCCCTACCAATGCCATAAGCACCAGCAATGGATTGAATATACTGAATCGCTGCAGTAGGATGTGCAAAGCTTTGTCCATTCACTTTTACGATTTCTCCTTTTTCAAAACCAATCACCATTTCTTCTGTAGCACCTTCCTTGGTCATTGGCGTAGGCCATGCAGCTTCAGGCAGCATACCTTTAGATTGTAAGGTTTCTTTACCACCTACACTTGTACCCCATAATCCTTTATTGATTGAATAAGCTGCTTTTTCAAAATTCATCTCCACCCCTTTTGACTTTAAATAGTCAATCTCTGCTTCTCTACTTAATTGTAAGTCACGAATTGGGGTTAAAATTTCTACTCCTGGAATTAAGATCTGGAAAATCATATCAAAACGCACTTGGTCATTTCCTGCACCAGTACTACCATGTGCAACTAATTTAGCATCTAATTTTTTCACATGCTCCGCTATATGTAAAGCCTGACTCAATCTTTCGGCACTCACACTTAAAGGATAGGTATTGTTCTTTAATACATTACCATAGACCAAGTACTTGATGATGCTATCATAATAGCCTTCAACAGCTTGCACTGTCGTATGCGTTTTCACACCCAAAGCATACGCATGTGCTTCTATTTTTTTCAATTCGGCTTCATCAAATCCACCGGTGTTCACTACCACACTATGTACTTCTAACCCTTTATCTTCTGTTAAATACTTTACGCAAAACGTCGTATCCAAACCACCGCTAAAACCTAAAACAACTTTTTCCATGCTCATTTATTTTTTTGGTTCAAACAACATCGCAGTACACATACAGTTCTTGCGATCTTTACTCTTTAGAATTTCATAATTCACACAGCTCTTACAGCCTGCCCAAAACTCTTCATCATCTGTAAGCTCACTATACGTCACAGGCTCGTAACCCAACTCAGAGTTGATTTTCATCACTGCTAACCCTGTAGTCAACCCAAATATTTTTGCATCAGGATATTTATCTCTAGACAATTGAAAAATGGCTTGTTTGATTTTTTTTGCAATGCCGCTTTTTCTAAAAGCAGGCGCCACAATCAAACCACTATTTGCTACAAACTGGCCATGCTGCCATGCTTCGATATAGCAAAAACCTACCCAAGTTCCATCTTCGGTATGTGCAATCACAGATTTACCTTCTTCAATTTTTTGAGCCACATAGGCTGGGCTTCTTTTTGCAATACCCGTACCTCTTGCTTTTGCAGAGGATTCCATTTCATCTGTAATAGCGTTTGCATAAGATGTATCGCCAACTAAGGCTACACGTACTATAATTTTCTGTTCCAATGATCAATAAAATTTAAAGGAATGACAGTGATGGCGTTGAATGCGCTTTCGGGGATTTTTCCACTGATAGGGGCAATTGCCAACTGCTCGTCCTATCAGAATCCGCGTCGCGGAGATTGCGGCAGCCTAATGGGACTGTGCAAAACAAGGGCTGCTGCAAAATTTGCAGTCGTGTTTAAAGTATGTTTGTTTCCCTGTTTCATGTTGAGTACAAATTTATGCAATAAAATAGACAAAACAGGCCATAACAAAGGGCAAATTTGATTATTTATGGACCTAACAACCCAATTTATCTTGCAAATGAATACTTGTTAGTTTTTAAGTGGCGCTTTTCGGCCTCCTTTTTAAACGAATTCATAACTTTGTTAAAATTATCGAACATGAAAAAGACAATTATGAATAGCACAAGATTATTCGCAGTTTCTATGAGTATTTTTTTAACCGCTTGTGGCAATAACACAGCAACCTCTACAGCCACAATGGATAGTGCAGCAACTACTACAGCGCAAGATTCCACAGTGTCTTTTGACATTAGCTTAGTCGATAACAAAAAAGATCCAACTTGCGGTATGCCAGTTACTGCAGGCATCAGCGACACAGCACATTATGAAAACAAAGTATTAGGATTTTGTTCTGCAGGATGTAAGGAAGAATTTTTAAAAAATCCAAAAGCAAGTATTGCTGCTGCTGAGATGAAATAAAATAATCTTATAAAAAAAGCCCTCATCAAGTGATATACTTTTTGAGGGCTTTTTTTTAGCGAATGTTTTATTGGAATTGGATTATACGCCAAAGATTTCTAATCTCATTCATAACTTCTGGTTCAGATTCTTTTTGGTATACAAATGCAACATACATATCACCGATATTCTCTTTGTGGATAACTACGTAAATAAAATTATTTAATAATGAGTCATTCTTTTGGATCGCATTTTGAGATGGTCGAATACATAATACATCGTTCGCATTAAATTTAAGTAAATCATTTGGAGTAAACACATTTATTATACCTTTCTTCCTTTCTGCTTCACATAATTTTCCACCTAAATAATTTGTATTCTTACTGAAACCCGGGTTTAAATATTTTACAATGAAAGAATCTACATAATTAGAACTAGCTGTTGGATTAAATTCAAAATATATGACATAATTATTTTTAAATTTTTTATTTATAATCGCTTTCTTATAAAAATGAGGCATACATGAATAGTCAACGTAAGTTGGAATAAAAACACGTTGATGACTAAAAGTTTCATATTCATTCCCGATATTCAAATTGATCTGGTATTTGTTCTTACATAAAGAATCAAATGATTGTTCATGTGAGTTTACTTGCCCAAATGAAAAAATAAATGTAAACAAAAAAATTAATGAAATAATTATCTTCATTATCTTATATATTTAACTTTTCG
>JAGOAO010000029.1 GCA_017983845.1 Sediminibacterium sp. | reverse complement strand
TTCCACCTTTACCGTATCTCCATCTTGTGTATTCGCTGTTGGTATAACACTATATACCACAAGTATGGTCGCATTTGTATTATTGAATAAGGTTCCAGAAATTGATGATGCATTATTCCCCGATTGCAAACCAGTTATATTTGCAGTGGTTGGCGCCGCCCATCTATACGTTGTACCTGTTGGCACTACATCCAATCCTTCCCCATCTACCGGTGTTACTGTAAAAGTTTCACCACTACATATCACTGCTTGTTTCACAGAAATGATAGGCTTAGGATACACTGCAATAGGAAAGTCAAAACTTGCACCAACACAGGTTAAAAATTTCGGAGTGATAGTATATGTTACATAGATTGGTTGTTGACCTGCATTTGTCAACTGTCCATTTAAAGTATTTTGATTCACTCCAGCAGCCTGCCCAGACAAATCTGGTTGAGCAGCAGGTGCAGCCCAATTGTACAATGTATTGATTGGAATTTTATCAGAACCAATTTCATTGATGATAAAATTAAACGGATTGGCACTTCCCACTTGCTCTTGTGCTCTGTTTGCAATCACAGGAATTGGATTCACTGTCACTGTAATATTCGCAGTAGGACCAGTACATGAACCTGAAATTGGACTAACAACATATACCACATTAATTGGTGCATTCGTAGTATTAGTTAATGTACCACTGATAGCTGTTTGATTCACTCCTGCTAACAATCCAGTGATTCCATTTGCTGTTGGTGCATTCCAATTATACAATGTTCCTGAAGGAATTAAATCTCCCCCATTCGTTCCATTGGATGGTATTTCATTAAAGCCTGTTCCACTACAAATAGCAGTAGATCTATCATGCGCTAAAGGAGTTGGATTGACAGTCAAGTTGATTTTAAAACTGGATCCATCGCAACCGTTGTTCGAAGTTGCAATCGTATATTCTACAGTGATTGCTGCATTGGTCGCATTGGTCAAATTTGCGGTGAAATTATTTTGAATCGATCCACCTGCTAATCCAGAAATATTGCTCACCGGAGCTGGTGCCGACCAAGTGTAAGTAGTATTTATAGGCACTATACCATCTGTTCCGTTGGTTGGCGTAAAACTATATATGCTGTTACTACAAGTTGCTTTATTCTTATCTGAAATTACCGGTTTAGGTGTAACGGTTAATGTTAAAGTAAATGCTGGTCCAGCACAAGCACCCGTTTTTGGCGTAATTAAATAAATAGCATCAATCGCGGCATTGGTTGTATTTGTTAAACTTGCATTGATATTTGCCTGATCACTTGGGGATGCTGCCAAACCATTTAACCCAGTCGCTGTGGCAGTGGGCAATGGCCATGTATAACTGGTATTGGGCGGAATAAAATTTCCTCCGCCACTATTGGGAACTCTTGTATAAGGAATTCCTGTACAAACTGCTTCTGTAAAAGAGGCAATTGAGGGAGTAGGATTAATTGTAATTGTCTGAATTACCTGATTTTTACATTGTGTATTGGGGTCTGTTACTTGATATCGAATAAATGTAGTTCCTTGTAACAATCCCGTTACTAGGCCAGTTGAACTATTCACTGTGGCAATATTAGTATTATTTGAAGTCCATACACCAGATGCAGTTAAGTTACTGAAAGTAGTTGTGGAATTTTGACACAATAAATTTGAGCTAAATAAAATTGGGGTTATTCCAGGCAATTGATTAACAGTTATTGAGATCTCAGTTGGATCAACTGTGTTAGGTTCAGCACCAACAGAAGTTGAAGTTGTATAATAAACTCTAAATTTTGTATTAGCAACTAAAGTAATGGATTGGGATACCTCCATCCCAGCTGTAGCTTCAGAACTTAAGGTTGTTAATGCAGTCCATGTTGACCAACTTGTACCATCATACTGTGAATATTGAAATACATATCTAATTGTCTGAGAGGGTGTCATGTACAACGTAAATGGCTCATTCCTACATATAACATTATCTGCATCTGAAGTATGAAAATCAGCTACTACTTGAGCATTCACTGATAATGATACAAAGCCAGTGAAAAACAATAAAAAAAATAAAAGAAGTTGCTTACCCAATTACACGAAAATTTAAGGCCTCTTGGATTCACTCCAAAAGGCCCCTAAAATTACTACAAATAGTATAAAGTCTATGTTAATTAGGACATATTCATTTTATTGTACTCCGTTCACAACTGCTTCTTTATGAACCTTTTGCACTAGGCCCTGTAAAACTTTACCTGGCCCCACTTCAGTGAATTCGGTGGCACCATCTGCTACCATGGCTTGAACTGTTTGGGTCCATTTCACAGCGCCGGTTAATTGTGCTATTAAATTTGCCTTGATTTGAGCTGGATCTGTCACCGCGCTAGCTACCACATTTTGGTATACTGGACAGATTGGAGTGTTAAATGTAGTTGATTCAATCGCTGATGCGAGTTCGATTTTTGCAGGCTCCATCAATGGGGAGTGGAATGCCCCTCCTACTGGTAAGACCAATGCTCTTTTTGCACCTGCAGCTTTCATTTGCTCACATGCAATTTCAATACCCTTGGTTGAACCAGAAATCACCAATTGACCCGGACAATTATAGTTTGCTGGAACTACTACTTCTCCAGACTCAGCAGACACCGATGCACAAATTTCTTCTACTTTGTCATCTGCCAATGCCAACACTGCAGCCATGGTAGATGGTTGTAGTTCACAAGCAGATTGCATCGCTTTTGCACGGATGCTTACTAAACGTAAAGCATCTTCAAAACTTAAAGTCTTGTTCGCAACCAATGCAGAAAATTCTCCTAAAGAATGTCCTGCCACCATATCTGGTGCTGCAGCATCCATTGTTAAATAAGCCACTACAGAATGTATGAAAATAGCAGGCTGCGTTACATTGGTTTGTTTTAACTGCTCATCTGTTCCCTCGAACATGATATCACTAATTCTGAATCCTACTATTTCATTGGCTTTTTCGAACAAAGCTTTTGCGGCTTCATTGGACTCGTATAAATTTTTCCCCATTCCAGAAAACTGACTTCCTTGCCCCGGGAATACAAATGCGTGTTTTGACATATTGAATCGTTTGGCCAAAAATAAATCAAAAACCAGTGACTATACAAATAAAAATGGTGGAGTTAAACTCCACCATTCACTAACGAACTAACTACTAACCCAAACCAAATCTTTAGGCGTTGATATCCAAATATTTTAAAAATTCAGCTTTGGTATTTTCTTCTTGGAACTTACCGCCATAGAAGGCTGTAATGGTATTGGAACTATCATCTTTCACCCCTCTACTTGCCACACATAAATGTTTTGCATCCATGAATACAGCCACATCCTGTGTTTGTAAAACAGTCTGTAATGCTTTGCCTATCTGCATAGTCAAACGCTCTTGTACTTGTGGGCGCTTAGAATAATATTCAACCAATCTATTTAATTTACTCAGTCCAATCACTTTGCCACTGCTGATATACGCTACATGTGCCTTACCAAAAAAGGGTACAAAATGATGCTCACAATTGGTATAGAAATTGATGTTTTTTTCTACCAACATTTCATTGTACTGGAATTTATTTTCAAACAAAGTCATGCTTGGCATGTTCGCTGGGTTCAACCCTTGAAACAATTCTTGCACATACATTTTTGCTACTCTTAAAGGCGTACCTCTCAAGCTATCATCATTTAAATCCATACCCAATGTCTCCATGATGGCTCTGAAATGTGGCTCTATCAATGCTATTTTTTCTGCATCGGTTTTATCAAAAGCATCAGCACGCATAGGTGTATCTACGGAACTTGCTTTATGCTCATCTCCCATTTCTTCGATGATTAAATGGCTCAATTCAATTTTCTGTTCACTAAGCGGGGTAGTCAACAAAGTTTCTTTCTGTTTCATAAAGTCGAATTTTTAATGCCAATTGCTCAGCAATACGAGGTCTTAATAAATTGTAAATCACAATGGCAATATTTTCTGCCGATGGATTTAAATTTTTAAACAACTCGGTGTCTAGGTTTAAGTTTTTGTGATCAAATCTGGAGATAACTTCTTCTGCAACTATTTTGCTTAAGTCCTTGGTGTTAATTACGAAGCCTGTGATTGGATCCGGTACACCTACTACTTTTACAACTAAGTCGTAGTTATGTCCATGAAAATTAGGATTGCTACAAGCACCAAAAACACGCTTGTTCTCTTCGTCTGACCAGTCTGCACAATACAACTTGTGTGCGGCATTAAAATGCTCTTTTCTATATACCGCCACTTGATGTTCCATAGGTTCCTAATTAAGAGGATAAAGTTACAATATATAGAACAAGGAATCGGTCATATTGTTTAACTTAAGTGTAATTAAATTAAACAAAATGGATATAAAATCGATATTGTTAATGGATTGACTGAAAAACTAGCCAAAATACTCCACAAATATGCGTGGGGTCTCGTACAATTTGATGCAATGCAATTGCACTTCTGATGGAATATGGGGTTGTAACTGCTCCCAAATAGCAATCGCTAAATTCTCGGTAGAGCATAATTTACCTTCCATAAAAGGCACGTCTAAGTTCAGGTTCTTATGATCCAATGGATCTATCACGTATTGCTTAATAATGGTGCTTAGCTTCTTTACATCAAATAGGAAGCCAGTTTCCGCATTTGGGGTACCCTTAATAGTAACCAATAACTCATAGTTGTGTCCATGCCAATTTTCATTTGCACAAACGCCAAACACTTCCTCATTTTTTTCCTTAGTCCAATTAGGGTTGGCTAATTTATGGGCTGCGTTAAAATGTTCCACTCGAGTTAAGTATACCATCACCGTTTATTTTTGCAAAGATATAAATTTGATGGAACTTTATCCTATGAGAATCATTATATCTGCTGCAACCAATGGGGAATGGATGCCCCTTTTTCAAAAAATCAACCCAAAATTCGTCACACCGAATAAAAAGTTCTCTGTTGGCTTCCATGAATCTGGTGTGGGCATGTTGGCGAGTAGCGTTTCTTTAATGAAGATGGTGGTGCAAGAAACCCCTTCCCTAATCATACAAATGGGGGTAGCAGGCAGCTTGGATCCGAAAATTCCATTGGGTAAAGTGTTCGCAATGAAAGATGATGTAGTGGGCGATTTAGGGGTGACAGAAAATAAACAATGGAAGGATCTATTTGATTTAAAATTGGATGGTGCAAATGATGCGCCTTATGAAAAAAAATCACTCCCTAATTATTGGTTGAATCAATACAATTTATTGAAACTGCCCACTAAAAAAGGCGTTACTATTAATACCATTACAACAGACAAAAAAATAGCAGAAAGGTATCGCACTAAATATAAAGCGCATATTGAATCTATGGAAGGTGCAGCATTGCATTATATAGGAAGAGATTTAAATGTGCCCTTTATACAAATACGTTCCGTTTCTAATTATGTGGGTGAACGCAATAAAGCAAAATGGAAAATGCAAGAAGCAATTTATAATTTGAATGAGACCGTCTTAAGCTATTTGGAAGCATTGTCCAATCATGCTTTTTAAATCCTAACTGAAAAAGAACACAAATATTATATGCCTACCATTGACCTTGGATTTTCACCCTGCCCTAACGATACATTTATTTTTGATGCTTTAGTGAATCATAAAATTGACACGAAGGGATATGAATTTAAATTGCATCTTGAAGACGTGCAAACCTTGAATGAGTGGGCTTTACAAGGCAAACTACCCTATTCAAAAATTAGTTACGGAGTGTGGCCAAAACTTAAAAACCAATACCAATTGTTAGAAAGTGGTGGTGCATTAGGTAAAGGCGTTGGACCATTGTTGATCTATAAAAATGTTCAACCCAATGCATCCACCATGCGTGTGGCTATCCCTGGCATTGACACGACTGCACATTTATTATTTAGTCTCGCTTTTCCTGAAGTAACTAATAAAGTTTTTTTAGTGTTCAATGAAATTGAGGAAGCAGTACTTTCTGGAAAAGTGGATGCTGGTGTGATCATCCATGAAAATAGATTTACCTATGCAGATAAAGGTTTATCTAAGTGGATGGATCTAGGTCATTATTTTGAAACTACATTTAATGCACCAATTCCTTTAGGTGGCATCATTGCGAGAAAAGACCAGCCTCAAGAAGAGATTGACCTAATTGATAACTTGATAAAAGAAAGTGTGCAATACGCTTTTAAAAATAGTTACGATCAATTGCCTGAATTCGTTAAATGTCATTCCCAAGAAATGTCCGAACAAGTGATGCGTCAGCATATAGATTTATATGTGAATGATTTTAGTATCCAAATGGGCGATATAGGTAAAAATGCCATCGCCAAATTAGAGGAAGTTTACTCCAAGTTGGTTCATTCATAAATACCTCAATACTAGTTTTATCTACTAAGGCTTTAACGCTTTTGCATAAGCAGCCAATACCCTTACCCTAGCTTCCTCATGCACGACTATTGGTTTAGGATAAGATAAGCTATCTAATTCTGGGACCCATTTGCGGATATATTTCAATTGCTTGTCAAACTTTTCGGTTTGTAACCTTGGATTGAATACCCTAAAATAAGGTGCGGCATCACATCCACTTCCACTTGCCCACTGCCATCCCCCATTGTTTGCAGCAAAATCGAAGTCCAATAATTTTTGAGCAAAATAGGCTTCCCCCCATCGCCAATCTATCAATAAGTGCTTGGTCAAAAAACTAGCTACCACCATACGAACTCGGTTGTGCATGAAACCAGTTGCGTTTAATTCTCGCATGCCTGCATCCACAATTGGATACCCTGTTTGACCCTGGCACCAGGCTTCAAACTCTTTTTCATTATTGCGCCATTCGATTAAGTCATATTGAGCCCTAAAAGATTTTCCCTCTGCCACATGCGGAAAATGCCATAAGATCATATGGTAAAAATCGCGCCAGATTAATTCATTCAAATAAGTCGTGTTCACCGATGCGGTCTCCAAAGCCAACTGTCTAATAGAGATGGTACCAAATCTTAGGTGGAGGCCCAAATGGGAAGTCCCACCTTCAATCGCTGGAAAATCTCTTTGGGTCGTATAATTTTTAACAGTCGCTTCTTTCCATTTTTTTGCAGGCACTTCTAAATCCGTTGGTTCAAATCCCATGTCTTTTAAACTTGGAATCGGCAAAGGCTTGCTGTCTAAAAAGTACTCAAGGCCTTTTTCCGAAGGCAGTAATTTAGGAGGATTGGCTTCCCATGCTGCTTTCCATTTTCTGGAATATGGGGTAAACACGGTATAAGGTTTGCCGTCCTCTTTGGTCACTTCGGCCTGCTCAAAAATCACTTGATCCTTATAGGAATGAAAGGGTATTTGATTTTTAATTAATTGTGAACTAATATCCATATCTCTTTGAATACCATATGGTTCATAGTCTTTATTTGTAAAAACAGCTTTAATTTGATATTGCTTATTTAACGCCTCGAATGCCGTAGCTGGCGTCCCGTAATGCACCCATAAAGACTTCCCTTTTTCGGTTAATTCGGCCTGCATTTCGGTGATGGCACGATGGATAAAATCGACTCTTCGATCGGATTTATCCTCCAGCTTATCTAAAATAAATTGATCGAAAACAAAAATTGGTAGCACTTTAACCCCCTCTTTTTGAGCCAACTTTAGGGCATGGTAAAGCCCAGTATTGTCTTTAAATCTTAGATCTCTTCGAAACCAAAATAGAATAACGGATGCACTCATAATAGGATTATAACATTTGACGCCATAAATAGTTCTAAGGCGGGCTCAATTTATCAATTAATAATTAATTTAGCTCATGCAAATTAAAGCCTTTATCGCAAGCCTCGAAGAATGGGCACCACTTCAATACCAAGAATCTTACGACAATTCGGGGCTGATTGTAGGAGATCCTGAAGCAAATTGTACTGGTATCTTATGTTCTTTGGACTGTACTGAGGCAGTAGTAGAAGAGGCAATCCAAAAGGGATGCAACCTCATTGTAAGCCATCACCCAATCATCTTTAAGGGGATTAAGCAGTTTAGCGGAGACCATTATGTGAACAGAACAGTGCTAAAAGCCATCCAAAATAACATTGCTTTGTATGCCATTCATACCAATTTGGACAATGTGATTCATGGGGTAAACAGCAGCTTAGCGGACCGATTACACCTAGAAAATAGAAAAATTTTAGCCCCAATTCCAGGACTTTTTGACCAGAATGGACAAGCAGTTGGCGCAGGTATTGTGGGTGAACTACCCCTTGAAACCGAGCCAGAAGCCTTTATCAAGTGGGTCAAAGAGAAGTTTAACTTATCTGTAATTAAGTACACTAAATTAAATGATAAAAAACTGATTACCATAGCATTATGTGGAGGTAGCGGAAGTTTTTTATTAGATCAAATTAGGGCTCAAAACATTGATTGTTTTATCACAAGCGACCTAAAATACCACGAGTTTTTTGAAGCCGATGGAAAGTTCCTTTTAATGGATATTGGACACGGCGAAAGTGAACAATTTGTTCCTGCACTAATTGTTGACTATTTAAAGCGTAAATTCCTTACCTTTGCCGTCCTCGAATCTGAGGTGAAAACGCAACCTATAAGCTACTTAAAATAAAACATTCATATGGCATCAGTCAAAGACTTTTCAGTAGAAGAAAAATTAGTGAATCTTCACAAGCTTCAAACCGTAGATAGCAGTATCGACCAGATCGAAATTCTTCGCGGTGAATTACCTATGGAAGTGAAAGACTTGGAAGACGAAGTTCAAGGATTGGTGAACAGACAAACTCGAATCGAAGAAGAGATCAACGGTATCACCGAGTTCATCGAAAGCAAAAAAGCTGCCATCAAAGAAAGCGAAGAATTGATCGCTAAATACGAGAAGCAAAGCGAGAACGTAAAGAACAACCGTGAGTTCGAAGCAATCAACAAAGAATTAGAAATGCAAGGTTTGGAAATCAAACTTTCAGAAAAACATATCCGTGACGCAAACGAAGAATTGGCTGAAAAGATCAAGACTTTGGATGCTGCTAAAAAGACCATCGCTGTAAAAGACGGTGTGTTGACGCACAAGAAAAGTGAATTAGAAAAGATCATCGCTGATACAGAGATTGAAGAGAAAGAATTAAGAGTAAAGAGCGAAGAAGCTAGAGCACATATCGATGAGCGTTTATTGTATAGCTACGACCGTATCAGAAACTCATATCGTAATGGTTTAGCGGTGGTGACTGTAGAGCGTGATGCTTGTGGTGGATGTTTTAACTCCATCCCTCCTCAACGTCAAAGTGAGATCCGTTTACATAAGAAGATCATTGTTTGTGAAAACTGTGGTAGAATCTTGGTAGAAGGTGAATTAGCAGGTAAAGAAGCTTAATTACATTTAAGTTTAAAATATTCCCAGAAAGGGTAGCCAATCGGCTACCCTTTCTTAATTTTACACCATGAGAAAATGCTTTGTGCTTGCTTTGATCCTGGTCCTTACGATTCAATCCTTTGGACAATACCAATACAATTGGACCCCTCGTACCCAAAAGATTTATGAGTCGATCACCAGTTTGCGTATCCCAGAAGCAAGGACCTTGATCCTTCAAGATAAAAAAGCCAATAGTGCCAACCTCATCTATCCCCTCCTCGAAAGCTATGCCGATTTTTACCAATTATTTTTAAATGAAAATAGGGCTGAATACAACCGAACCTATCCGGCCTTTGAACAAAGGATCAAACTATTGGAATCTGGTCCTAAACAATCCCCCTATCACCTTTACAGTATCGCCCTGGGACACTTGCACAAATCTTTGATCGCTATTCGTTTTAATAAAAACTTTGAAGCTGCCCTTGATTTTAGAAAAGCCTTCTTGCTTTTAAAAGAGAATAAAAAAGCCCATCCCAATTTCTCCCCCAACGACGTCTACCTTGGTTTAATGACCACTGTGATTGGCACCATCCCTAAGGGTTATCAATGGATGGCGAATGTATTGGGTATGACCGGTAAAATTGCAGATGGCAATGCACTTGTTTTGAAATACATCAATAGCAAAGATGCATTCTCCAGCCAATGCCGCAATGAAGCGCTTTTTGTATACCCTTACCTCATCATGAACTTTGAAGGAAATAAGAAAAAGGCTTTTGATTTTATTGAAAAAACAGCATACGATTATACCAATAATCACCTGCACGCTTATATGGCCACCAATTTGTATTTGAACAACCAGCAATCTCAAAAAGCATTGCAAATTGCCTCTGACATCAATCCATCCAATGCCTATTTGGAGCTACCTTTTTGGGAGCTTGAAAAAGGCTATGCCTATTTAAATGAGTTGAAATTAGACGCCGCTAAAACTGCCTTGCATCATTTTATAGCTAGTTTCAAAGGTCAGTTTTATGTAAAAGACGCCTATGAAAAACTAAGTTGGATTGCCTATATACAAGGCGACCAAGCAAAAGCCAATGCCTACCGAAACAATGTGCTCTCACAAGGAAGTGATATCACAGATGCGGATAAACAAGCCTTACAAAATGCTAAAAAAGGGACTTGGCCACACCCTGTTTTATTAAGGGCTAGATTACTCAGCGACGGAGGATATCAAAATCAAGCTTTGGCTATTTTAGCAGGGAAAACGAGTAAGGATTTTGACAAAGACGCGGACAAAACAGAATTTGCCTACCGTCTTGGACGCATCTATGATTTGGCAGGACAGCCCGATCAAGCCATTCATTTTTATAAATCGGCCATCGAAAAAGGCAGCAACCAACCTGAATATTTTGCAGCGAGAGCGGCACTCCAAATTGGATTAATTTATGAACAAAGAGGCAATCCAACATTCGCGATCTCCTATTTTAACACCTGCTTAGAAATGAAAAACCACGCTTTTAAAAATTCCTTAGACCAAAAAGCAAAAACAGGTATTCAACGTTGTTTGAAGAAATAAAATTGGGTGTATATTGCAGTGATTCATGCTAACTCATTTAGACATACAGAACTATATTTTAATCGACGAACTCAAGATTAATCTATCCAACCAACTCTCCGTGATTACTGGAGAAACTGGTGCGGGTAAAAGTATTATTATGGGTGCACTTGGATTGATTTTGGGTGATCGTGCTGACAGTGCTGTTTGCCGAAATCCTGAAAAAAAATGTGTGATCGAAGGGACTTTTACCCTTGCCAATAAAAATCAGTATGCTACATTTTTTGAAGCAAACGATCTGGACCTTGCAGATGAATTAATCATTAGAAGAGAAATCAATGCACAAGGAAAATCCAGGGCATTTGTCAATGACACCCCCATTAATTTATCGGAACTAAGACAGCTTACTTCTCAATTGGTAGACCTGCATCAACAATTTGATACACTTACCTTGGGTGATATGGAATTTCAGCGAACGGTGTTAGATGCGTTGGCGAATGTGCACAAAGATCTTGAAACATATCAAAGCGGATTTTTTCAATGGAAGGCCGACACGAAGCAACTAAGTGTTTTGATTGAACAAAAAGAAAACTTTGATCAAACTGTTGCTTATAAGTCTCATTTATTAGAAGAGTTGACTGCCTTGGATTTACAAGAAAATGAATTAGAACAATTAGAGATTGATTTAAAATTCATGGAAAATGCAGCTGAAATAAAAGCGCAGTTGTCACAAAGCATACATGCATTAGATGAGTCTGACCAACCGATTGTACAACAAATAAAACAGATTGCACACAATTTAGAAAGTATCACAAAATTCCAAAATGATTTTGAGCCTCTATTAGAAAGACTCAAAGCTGCACAAATTGAACTAGCGGATATCGCAAGCGAACTCAATACTTGGCAGGATAAGATTGATTTTGACGCAGCAAAAATTACAACCATTCAAGAAAGATTATCACAAGGATATCATTTACAGAAAAAGCATAAAGTGCAGTCCACCGCTGCCCTATTAGAGATTCAGCAAGGACTAGCAAAAGACCTAGAAGCTGTATTGCATATTGACGAGGCCATTGATACCTACACTAAAAAAGTAGCGGATGCTGAAAAAGCGATTACAAAATTGGCTTCAGACCTAAGTGACCAACGCAAAAAACAAGCAGTTCCATTTGCTAAACAAGTAAATACTTTATTGAAACAAGTGGGTATGCCAAATGCACAATTAAAAGTGCAGATAGATCCAGTGCCGTTTAATCAATTTGGGATCGATAAAATTGATTTCCTTTTTGACGCCAACAATACCAATAAATTTGAACCCATTAAAAAAGTGGCAAGTGGTGGTGAATTAAGTAGATTGATGCTTTGCATTAAATCATTAGTCGGAAAATCGATTGATTTACCCACCATGATTTTTGATGAAATTGATTCTGGTATTTCTGGTGAGCCTGCTAAACAAGTGGGTCTTTTATTGCAAGAACTAGGTCAGGCACGCCAGGTACTTTGTATCACGCACCAACCACAAATTGCTGCAAAAGGTCAAGCACACTTATACGTTTACAAAGCCCAGGAAGGCAATACCACCCATACCCATGTGCGCACACTGGCAGCTGACGAGCGTGTGATCCATATTGCCCGCATGATTGGTGGCGACCCACCAACCAAAGCCGCTTTGGAACATGCACAAGAATTACTAGCATAAGCTATATTAAGCCATCTGAAAGGCTGTTTTATAGGATATTATAATTATTTTTACAAGAATTAAATAAACCCATAACGATGGCATACAATTTATTAAAAGGTAAGAGAGGAATTATTACTGGTGCTTTAGATAGCAATTCAATTGCATGGAAAGTAGCTGAACAAGCACATGCTGAAGGTGCTACATTCGTATTAACCAATGCACCTATCGCAATGCGTATGGGTGAGATCAATGCATTGGCAGAAAAGACCAACTCAAAGATTATTCCTGCAGACGCAACTAATGTAGAAGAGTTAACTAACTTATTTACTCAGTCTCAAGAAATTTTGGGTGGTAAAATTGATTTCGTTTTACATTCTATTGGCATGAGTGTCAATATTAGAAAAAATATTCCTTATCCATCTTTGAACTACGACTACTATGCAAAAGGCGTAGACGTTTCTGCAATGTCTTTACACAAGATGTTAAGTGTTGCTTACAATATGGATGCCTTAAATGAACACGCTAGCGTAGTTGCTTTAACTTATGCTGCTGCTCAAAGAACCTATCCATTCTATACCGACATGGCGGATATCAAAGCATTATTAGAATCTATCGCGCGTAGCTTTGGCTACCACTATGGCTTAAAGAATAAAGTGCGTGTAAACACCGTATCTCAATCTCCTACAAAAACAACTGCAGGAACAGGTATTAAAGGATTCGGTGATTTCTACGATTACGCAGATGCCATCGCTCCATTAGGCAACGCAACAGCAGAAGATTGCGCCAACTATTGTATCACTTTGTTCTCTGACTTAACTAAGATGGTGACCATGCAGAACTTATTCCATGATGGTGGTTATTCAACAACAGGTGTAAGTGATTTAGTGATGCAAAAAGCAGGTATCACGCAAGGATAAATTCAAAGTTTAAAACAATCTTTGATCAAATTAAAATTATGAGCGAAAAACAAATCAATCCTAAACTAGTAGAAGCCATTGGTTATTTTGGTTCTTTTTTAAGCTGTGTTACATTTATACCTCAAGTATATTTAACCTGGGAATCAAAGAATGTAGAAAGCTTAAGC
>JAGOAO010000028.1 GCA_017983845.1 Sediminibacterium sp. | reverse complement strand
TGACTTTGGAACTGATCTAGTTCAAAGTAGTTTTTACAAAAAGGGATAAAAACGCTGTTTCCAGCTGCAATAAATCCCCAGAAAAAGAAAACCACAATAAGGGTTGTAAGCGCACCTGTATTGGTTGGCTGTTTGGTTTGGCTCATAGCATTCGTTTGTTTATTCGTTGAATCGATCCCCCAAAATACTCAATTTTTTTTAATCCTAGACTACAAAAAAGCAATTAATGTTAATAGTATTTAGTAAATTGAAAGCAAAATGATTGCTTCATGCGAATAGTACATGTTAGTGCCGAATGTTATCCAATGGCCAAGGCTGGTGGCTTAGGGGATGTAGTAGGTGCTTTGCCTAAATATCAGCAAAAGATAGGGCAGGAAGCAATGGTGGTAATGCCCATGTATAGAACTCCTTTTTTAGAGCAATCAAGTTGGGATACAGTGCATCAGGGCAATGCTTATTTAGGCAATTGGTTTTTCAATTATACAATTATCAAAGAAAGTACGGGAAACTTAGGCTATCCTTTGTATTTGGTGGATATACATGGGTTATTAGATAGGCCAAAAATATACGGATACGAGGATGATGCGGATCGTTTTATTGGTTTTCAAATTGCAGTAGTAGATTGGTTAAAAACTTGGCATGAAGCACCTGATTTAGTGCATTGTCATGACCATCAAGCAGGCTTGGTTCCTTTTATGATGAAGTACTGTTATGATTATCAAAAATTAGCTTCCATTAAAACCATTTTAACCATACATAATGCGCAATACCATGGCGCAATGGGATGGGAAAAGTCTACACTAATACCAAGATGGGATACTTGGAAAAGAGGCTTATTAGAATGGGATGGCTGTATCAATCCATTGGCTACTGCCATTAAATGTGTCGATAAAGTCACTACCGTAAGCCCCACGTATATGCAGCAATTAAGGTATCAATCCAATGGCTTGGAACCTTTATTTGAATATGAACAAGGGAAATGTGTGGGTATATTAAATGGGATTGACAATGAAGTTTGGAATCCAGATACAGATCCATTTGTGCCACATCATTTTAATGTAGCAACATTTGCAACAGAGAAACAAAAAAACAAATGGTTACTCTGTGAAAGATTTCATTTAGATTTCAATAAACCATTGATCGTTTTTATTGGAAGACTGGTGCATGAAAAAGCGGCGGATGTTTTGCCAGGAGCAATTCAGCATGCATTGGATAAAACCAATGGAGGCGCCAATTTTTTAATGATTGGTGCGGGTGAAACCCCTGTTGAATCTGCTTTAAATTATTTAGTGCAATTGTATCCAGGGGTCTACAATACCTATATTGGATATGATGAGAAAGTGGGACATGAAGCTTATGCGGCGGCAGATTTTTTATTGATGCCAAGTAGGGTGGAACCCTGTGGCTTGAATCAATTGTATGCATTGAGGTATGGAACCATACCCATGGTAAGAGATACAGGAGGCTTGCATGATACAGTGATAGACATGGGGGATGAAGGGGGATTTGGTATCCGATTTATGCATGCGAGTGAACAAGATATCGTTCATGCAATAGAACGAGCCATTGAAGTGTATCAAGATAAAAATACAATGAAGGATATGATCAAAAAGGCAATGACAATAGACCATAGTTGGGAATCGGTTGTCCATGCTTATCAATCTGTTTATGAATCTTATTAACCACATTAATTTATACCACCATGTCTAATTATGCAAAAAAAGCAGTCTCCATTATTTTAGGAGGCGGCGCAGGGTCAAGATTGTATCCGCTTACGGCTAGTCGTTCAAAACCTGCTGTATCTATTGCAGGTAAATATAGATTGGTGGACATTCCAATTAGTAATTGTATCAATAGCAATTTGAATCGAATTTTTGTATTAACACAATTCAATTCAGCTTCATTGAATCAGCATATTAAAAATACCTATCATTTTAGTGCTTTTAGTTCTGGTTTTGTAGATATACTTGCTGCAGAGCAAACTCCTGATAATCCAGGATGGTTTCAGGGAACAGCAGATGCCGTGAGGCAATCATTAAGACATATCCAAAATTTTGATTTTGAATATGTGTTGATTTTAAGTGGGGATCAGTTGTATCAAATGGACTTTAGTAAAATGATTGATGCGCACAGAGAAAGTGGAGCAGCATTGACCATTGCAACAATTCCAGTTGGAGAAAGAGATGCACCTGAATTTGGCATTTTGAAATCAAATGAAGCACATGTAATCACCTCCTTTATAGAAAAGCCCAAGAAAGAGTTATTGCCAGATTGGGTGAGTGATACAGGTATGGCGATGCAATCTCAAGGACGCAATTATTTAGCATCCATGGGGATCTATGTGTTTAATAAAGAAATCTTATTTCAATTATTAAATGAAGTGCATCCTAATGCCACCGATTTTGGAAAAGAAATTATTCCAGACTCTATTTCGAATTACAAAGTATTGAGCTATCAGTATGATGGATACTGGACAGATATTGGAAATATTTATTCTTTCTTTGAAGCGAATCTGGCTTTAACTGACGAAATTCCTCCATTCAATTTATTTGACAGCGCACAAACAGTATACACAAGGCCAAGGATGTTGCCACCTGCAAAAATTAGTGGAACAATCATTAACAAAGCGATTATTGCAGAAGGTTCTATCATACACGCAAAAGAGATTACACAATCTGTGATTGGTATTCGATCAAGAATAGGTAAAGACACGGTGGTAAAGAATTCCTATATTATGGGATGTGACTATTATGAAACAATTGAACAAATTCATAAAAAAAATGCTGCAGGCGAACCAATCCTAGGCATTGGAGAACGTTGTACCATCGAAGATGCGATTGTAGATAAAAACTGTTCCATTGGCAATGATGTACATATTAAGGGAGGCGCGCATTTAGAAAAAGTAGACCATCCTTTATATACCATTAAAGACAATATTATTGTGATCAAAAAAGGCGCAATCATTCCAAACGGTTTTTCGATTTAAAGACAAAAAAATAAGAATAAATTTTAATAAATAATGAGTACAGCATATACAGGCGAAAAAGTAAAGTTAAGTTTCTGGCAAATCTGGAACATGTGTTTTGGTTTTTTTGGTATCCAATTTGGATGGAGTTTGCAGATGGGGAATATGAGTGCGATCTATGAATTCTTAGGTGCCGCACCAGATGAAATTCCTGGTTTGTGGTTGGCTGCCCCAATGACAGGATTAATTATTCAACCCATAGTTGGTTATTTTAGTGATCGTACCTGGCATCCAAAACTGGGGAGACGTCGTCCCTTCTTTTTAGTGGGTGCAATTTTAAGCTCTGCATTGTTATTTGTGATGCCCAATTCACCCACCGTGTGGATGGCTGCGGGGGTATTGTGGATTTTAGATTCGAGTATTAATATTACCATGGAGCCATTTAGGGCATTTGTAGCAGATAACTTAAATGAAAAACAACGCTCATTTGGTTTTGCGATGCAAAGTATGTTTATAGGATTGGCCTCTTTTATTGCAGGCTACTTGCCTCAGTTATTGGCGAATTGGTTTGATGTTTCCAGAGATAAAATCAATGGCGCTATTCCACAGAATATATTGATGTCATTTTATATTGGCGGAGCAGTCTTTTTCGTTTCTGTTTTATACACTATTATTTCAAGTAAAGAGTATCCACCTTCTAATCCAAATAAAGCAGAAGCAGCTAGTGAACCAAAACTAGGTATTGTACAAGAAATCATACATTCTATAAAGCATATGCCCATTCAAATGAAAAGATTGGCATTGGTTAATTTTATTACTTGGCCTGGTTTATTTTTAATGTGGTTTTATTACAGTACTGGTGTAGCGACACAAATTTTTCATGGAGACCCGGCAACCAATAGTACCGTTTTTACTTTAGGATTGGAGCATGCGAATACAACATCGGCGATATTGAATTTAGTCACTTTTGGTTTTTCATTTAGCTTGCCTTTTTGGGTTAGTCGAATTGGCAAAAAGTATACCCACACTTTATGTTTGTTGATTGGTGGTGTAGGTTTGATTTCGGTTTATTTTGTGGATCAACCTAATTTGCTATATGTCAGCATGGGCTTGGTGGGTATTGCCTGGGCTTCTATCTTATCCATGCCTTATTCTATGTTAGCTGGTTTTATACCGGAGCACAAAATGGGCATCTATATGGGCATTTTTAATTTCTTCATTGTATTGCCAGAAATTATTGCTTCTTTATTTTTTGGTAAAATCATGTCCACTTATTTAAACAATGACCGATTGATGGCCGTGTTGATTGGGGGTGTATTGTTGATTATTGCGGGTATTGTTTGCGCAATCATCATTAAAGAAGAGCAAAAAGAAGCCTAGTCCGAAGAGATTATAAAAGGAGTAATTCTATTATTAAAGTATAATTTAAAATGAACAATCAATTTAGAGTATTTAGCATATCATTTCTTGCATTGTTATTTGTGTCGATGCAAGCTTTCGCAATAGAGGCATATCCAAGTAATTGGTTTGTCAATATGAAGAACAATCAGGTTCAAGTTTTATTGAGGTCAATGAATGACAATTTTTCTAAGGCAACTGTTAAAGTGAATTATACAGGGGTTGTATTAAAGGCGACTAGTCATTTTGAAAATGGGCATTATATTGCTGTTGATTTGGAAATTAGTCCACTTGCAAAACCAGGAAATGTTGTAATTGTCATCGAATCTGAAGGAAAAACAAGTACATTCAATTGGCCATTACTACCTAGAAGAAAAAACAGGGGTATTGATTTTGCACAAGGTTTGACTTCGGCTGATTTGGTTTATTTTTTAATGCCCGATCGATTCAGCAATGGAGATTCAACGAATGATCGATTATCAGGATTGAAGGATCAATCTTTAAATAGGAACGAAATATTTTTAAGACATGGTGGCGATTTGCAAGGGGTATCTAATCATTTAGATTACTTACAAAAACTTGGTACAACCACTTTATGGATGACACCAGTTGTGGAGAACGATATGCCAGATAGAACTGAGCATGGTTATGCGGCTACAAATAACTACAAGACAGAGACTAGGTTTGGTGGAGATAAAGCTTATTTAGCATTAAGTGAAAATTTGCACAAAAGAGGGATGAAATTGATTCAAGATATTGTCTACAATCATTTTGGAAGATTTCATTTTTTGGTTCAAGATGCACCTTCAAAAGATTGGGTACATCAGTGGCCAACTTATACGCAAACCCATTATAGAGAGCAAGCAGTATTTGATCCATATCATAGTGCTGCGGATGCAAAACGTATGATCGACGGTTGGTTTACCACTGAGATGCCAGACATCAATCATGAAAACCCAATGGTCGAAAAATATTTGACACAAAATGCAATTTGGTCTGTTGAAACATTTGGTATCGACGCGTTTAGAGTAGATACGTATAAATATTGCAATGTGGATGTAATGAACCGATTGAACAAAGCTTTATTAGAGGAGTATCCAAAAATATTTACGTTTGGTGAATGTTGGGTAGAAGGAGTCGCATCTCAAGCCTACTATGTGGAGAACAATTATAATTTACCTTTTAAAAGCAATCTAAAAGCGACTTCTGATTTTAGTTTATTATTTGGAGGAATACTACCTGCATTAAATGAAACCAATGGCTGGTCTAATGGCGTAATAAAATTGTACAATACTTTGGCTTCGGATTTTTTATACAAGCAAGCCAATAACAACGTGATTTTCTTAGACAATCATGATATGACGCGTATCCATTCTTCTTTAGGAGAAAGTATCCCTAAAACTAAAATGGCCTATGCTTGGTTGTATACCTGTCGTGGTATTCCTCAATTGTATTATGGATCTGAAATACTCATGAAAGGCATTTCAAATCCGGATGGTTGGGTGCGATTAGATTTTCCTGGTGGATGGGCAGGAGATAAAAAGAATGCTTTTACCGAAACAGGTTTGACAAAAGAAGAGGCGGATTTTTTACATTATGTTCAAACTTTAGGTGCGTATAGAACTAAGTCATCTGCGCTTAAAACAGGCCAAATGATGCAATATATTCCTGAAGATGGTTTGTATGTATATTTCAGGTATGACAATAACCAAACTGTCATGTGCGTTATGAATACAGATACCAAGGCTAGGAATGTTAACTTGTCTAAATATGCCGAAAGAACAGGTTCATTTACAGGAGGAAAAGATATTATTTCTGGAAATTTAATAGGAGCTGAATTTTCTATACCAACAATGACGATGCAGGTAATAGAATTAACCAAATAAACATGTCAAAATACGAAGCAATACATTTTGTAGATACTGCGCAAGCGGTATGGAATTATTCTCTTTTTTCAGAGGAGGATATTCATGCTTTTCAACATGGTACGCATTCCACTTTATATCAATTATTTGGCAATAAGCAAATTGAAGTATTAGGAGTACAGGGTACTTATTTTAGTGTTTGGGCACCTAATGCGACTGCGGTATTTGTAAAAGGCAATTTCAATGATTGGAGCAATGAAGCACATCCCTTAAAAGTAAGGCTAGAGTCCTCTGGTATATGGGAAGGGTTTATTCCAAATATTGGTCAGGGCGAAGTGTATAAATACCATATACATGGCTATAAAGGCATGATATTAGATAAGGGGGATCCATTTGCACATTATTGGGAACGAAGACCACTGACCGCTTCAATTACATGGCCGACTGCTTATCAATGGAAGGATCAACAATGGTTAGAAGACAGGAAGATTAAAAATAGAACAGACCAACCTTATTCAGTGTATGAAGTGCATTTGGCAAGTTGGATGCGACCAGATAAAACGAATGAGGATAGTTATAATTCTTATACTCAGCTGATTGACTTAATGGTACCCTATGTTCAAGAAATGGGTTTTACTCATGTGGAATTTATGCCAGTGATGGAGCATCCATTTGACGGAAGTTGGGGATACCAAGGAGTTGGATTTTTTGCACCTACATCGAGGTTCGGCAATCCTCAAGAATTTGCTGCTTTGGTGGATGCATTTCACCAAGCAGGAATTGGCGTAATTTTGGATTGGGTGCCTTCGCATTTCCCATATGATAGCCATGGCTTATTTATGTTTGATGGCGCCAATACCTATGAATACGCAGACATGCGCAAGGGCTATCACCCAGACTGGAATTCTTATATTTTCAATTATAAAAGAGGTGAGGTAAAATCCTTCTTAATTAGTAGTGCAAAGTTCTGGTGTGATCAATTTCATATTGATGCATTAAGAGTGGACGCAGTTAGCTCTATGTTAAGATTGGATTACAGTAGAGAAGCAGGTGAATGGGAACCGAATGAATTTGGCGGCAATGGCAATATCGAAGCCATAGAATTCATAAAAGATTTAAACATCACTTTGTACAGAGATTTTCCAGCCATACAAACCATCGCCGAAGAGGCTTCCGATTGGCCAGGTATTAGTCAACCCGTATTTATGGATGGATTGGGTTTTGGAATGAAATGGATGATGGGATGGATGCATGATACTTTGGATTACTTTAAACTAGATCCAATTATGCGTTCTGGTGCGCAGGATAAGTTTAGTTTTTCCATGATGTATTATTATGACGAACATTTTATGTTGCCTTTAAGTCATGACGAAGTGGTGCATGGGAAAAGTCCTATGTTGTATAAAATGCCAGGCGATGAATGGCAAAAATTTGCAAATCTTAGATTAATGTATAGTTATATGTTCTTGCATCCAGGTGCAAAACTATTGTTCATGGGGAATGAATTTGCAGCGACTCAAGAATGGGACTATCAGTCGGAATTGCAATGGGACTTATTGCAACATGCAAGTCATGGTGGGATGAAATCCTGTGTTCAACAACTAAATGCATTGTATAAAGCCCATCCGGCTTTGTATGAACTACAATATGACACAGGAGGATTTGAATGGGTAGAAACCAATAAGCGACAAGAGGGCGTCATTGCTTTTAAACGCAAAGGCAGAGATCCAAAAGAAGAAATTTTGGTTGTTTTGAATATGACCCCTGTGCCAAGACACGCATTCCCAATACATGTATATGGCAAAACAAAATGGAAGGAAATCTTTAATAGTGATGCTAAAATGTTCTGGGGTGTCGGTGATTTATTCAATCAAGAGGTGAAAGGTGTTTCGGTGGATGGCACGAATCATTGGCAGGTATTACATGTAGAATTGCCTGCATTGTCTGCCATCGTGTTAAAGTAATTTTATTTGTTTCGAATCAACTTCAAATTAGTTGCATAAAAAAAGCCACTCTAAAAAGAGTGGCTTTTTTAGTATTGTACAATAGGTTAGAATAAACCACCTTTTTTCAAAGCTGTTTTACCTTCACCAATTTTAAATCCATTGTGGTAAACTTCTACTAAGTATTCACCTTCAACAAATTTAGAAGCTTGCTTTACATCATAGCTAATAGGCAATACCGCGTTTTGCACGTATTGAACAGCTATTTTATTTGCATATGCTTTTGTGCCATCTTCTCTAGTGTTGATTTTGCCACCTTCAGAGAAAATATTACCATTTGGAGCAGTGATACAAACATATAAATCTTGAGCGCCAGAAGGAGTGATTTTGTTTTTGTCAATTTGGAAAGACAAGCGAATCGTGTTCGCACGCTTTGCAGATTTTGTCACTTTTTCAGTGCCATCTCCTTTCACTCTTACCGCTTGAATGCTAAAAGCAGAAGCATGTAAAGTTGAACCAAGATCTTGTAAACGCTCTTTCTCTTTTGTAGTAGCAGTCAAGTTGGTATTCAAGTTGGTATTTTCAGTAGTTAAAGTTTCGTTCTTTACTGTCAATACTTTGTTTTCCTCTTGTGCTTTAGCCAAATCAGTTAATAAACCAGCTACTTTACCATTTAATTCTGCAATCATAGACTTAGCTTCTGCTAATTCCTTATCTGATGCATTCTTCTTACGTAAGATGCTGCTGATATTTGATTTTAATTGTTGGATATCAGTTGACTTAGCTAATAAATCACCTTGTAATTGTGTGTTTTGCTGTGTCAATGAATCTGCTTTTGCAGATACGGCAATAAAATCAGCTTGTATTGCATTCTTTGCACTATCTAGTGTGTTTACTTGGGTAGTGTAGTTGTTGATGATTTCAGTCTTAGAAGTACTGAAATAAATCCAAGAACCTATAAGGGCAATAGCCAATACGCCGATTAAAATTTTGCCTCCGTTGCCTGAAGTTTCGTTGCTCATAATAAAATGTGTTTATTTATTTGGCACAAGATATAAAAAAAACGCCATTCCTGTATATCTTTGAGCATGCCTATCTCTAAAATTTTATCCAATTGGAAAAATAATGTCTACGATGCTGTCTATTGGCTTGAAGGGGAAGAGTCGTTTTACATTGATCAGGTGGTACATTATGCAGAACACAAGTTGTTGCCTGACGCCGATCAGGCATTTAATTTAACTATTTTTTATGGCAAAGATGCCGAATGGGCAGATGTGATGAACGCTTGTAAGCGCTATCCTGTTTTTGCAGAAAAGCAGGTGGTTATTTTGAAAGAGGCTCAACACATGCATAAAGATGCCTTGGAGAAATTAGTTCCATATATCGAACATCCATTGGCTTCTACAATACTCGTAATTTCTCATAAAGAAAAAAGTGTAGACGGACGTTCAGCACTCGCTAAAATATTAAAAACAAAAGCGGTTGTTGTAAGTACCAAAAAAATGTACGACAACAAGTTGCCTGACTGGGTAAATCAATGGGTAGCAGATAATGGGTTTCAAATAAGCCCAAAAGCAGTTCAAATTATTGTAGATCATATAGGCAATGATTTAAGTAGAATCAAGAATGAATTAGAGAAATTGATGGTCAACTTAGGAGATCGAAAAAAAATCACCGAAGATGACATTGAAAAATATATTGGCATTAGTAAAGAGTTTAATGCATTTGAATTTCAAGATGCCATTGCGCATAAAAAATTCTCTAGGGCAATACAGATGATTCAATATTTTGAATCCAATCATAAAGCAGCACCTATTCAATTGATCCTGCCAACCTTGTATGGCTTTTTCAGTAAACTCTATGCGGTTTATGGGTTAGGGACGAATGACGAAAAAAGAATCATGGCCGAAGTTGGATTGAATTTCTTTTCAATTAAAACTACCATGGCGGCCACTAGGCATTACAATTACGCGAAAGTGGAACAGATTCTTTTGTTGATCCACGAATACAATTTACGTGTTTTGGGTATCAATGACGCGAGCAATACCGACGCAGATTTATTAAAGGAGTTGGTAGTGAAAATCATGTCTTAAACAGGAACTGATCCTCGAATTTATAGCAATTCAAAGGTTATAATTCCAGTGCTATTTATAGCAACTCAACATTTTGGAGGCAGTTACTTTATCTTGGTGAAGTTGGTCTTTTAGAGCATCAAGTCCATTGAACTTTACTTCGCCTCTAATGAATTCATACACCATTACGGTAATGTATTGTTCGTAAATGTCTTGGTCAAAATCAAAGATATTCACTTCAATGACTTTCTTCTGCCCATCCACAGTGGGGCGTATCCCAATATTCATCATGCCGTCAATAGGTTGATGATTGGTGCAAATGCCTTTTACTTTAACGGCATAAACGCCATTGGCAGGAATTAATTTTTCTTCATCATTGATATGTAAATTGGCAGTAGGGTAGCCAATGGTTCTGCCTAATTGATTGCCTCTAACTACAAAACCTTCAAAACGGTAAGGATAACCCAATAAAGTATTTGCTTTGGCTATGGTTTGTTCTGAAATATAATTTCTAATTAGGGTAGAGCTAATAATTTCATGATTGACTACTTGTTCATGAATTTCTTCTACTTTAAAATGCAATCGACTGCCCATAGTTTTCAACAAGTCAATATTGCCGTTTCTACCTTTCCCAAAATGATGGTCATAGCCTACAATGACCGTATTAGGTTTAAAGTTTTGGTATAAGAAGTCTTCCACATACTGTTCCGCAGTCATGTTGGAGAAATTATAATTGAAGTCAATAATTACTAAATGGTCAATGCCAGCAGCTTCTAATAGTTCAATCCTTTCTTTGATATTGCTCAATTGCTTGATTTCGCCAGGGACCGAAGAAATAATCTTTCTTGGGTGAGGGTGAAAGGTGATAATGATCGTTTCCCCAAGCACTTCCCCCGCCAATTGCTTCATTCTTTGAATGATCTGCTGATGGCCTTTATGCACGCCGTCAAAGGCCCCCATGGTAACAATGGCGTCTTTAAATTGCGGCAGGGTAGCTAAATCGTAATGAACCTTCATCTTAATGCTGTAAATGTGGCACAAATGTAAAACAATTGTACCTTTGTTGTAAAATCAATTTACAGTTATGTCATTGTATGCCCAGCGCGGTGTCTCCGCTCAAAAAGAAGAAGTTCATGCCGCAATTCAAGATTTAGACCAGGGCTTATATCCATATGCTTTTTGTAAATTATATGCCGATTTTTTAGGAGGCAGTGCAGACCATATTAATATCATGCATGCAGATGGTGCAGGGACAAAAAGCATCCTTGCTTATTTATACTGGAAAGAAACGGGGGATGTGTCTGTATGGAAAGGGATTGCGCAAGACGCCATCGCTATGAATTTGGATGACTTACTATGTGTGGGTATTTATGATCAAATTTTATTTTCTTCCACCATCGACCGCAATAAATTATTAATCACTGGAGAAGTAATTAGCCAAGTGATTAACGGTACACAGGACTTTTTTAATACACTCAAGGAATTTGGTGTGCAAGTGGCTTTTCTTGGTGGCGAAACTGCCGACGTAGGGGATGTAGTAAGAACCATTGCTGTTAATGGGACGATGACAGCAAGATGGCCTAAATCAAAATTAATTACCAATGACTTGATTGCTCCTGGCCAAGTGATTGTTGGATTTTCAAGTTTTGGCAAAGCCAATTATGAAACAGAATACAATAGCGGATTAGGAAGTAATGGTTTAACAAGTGCTCGACACGATGTGTTGTCGCATCATTATGCCACTGCTTTTCCTGAATCATTTGAGCCCACATTAAAGGATGAAGTGGTGTACTTAGGAAAAAACAAAATGACGGATAAGTTGACTATAGAAGGGTTTGGAGAGATTAGCGTGGGCAAATTATTGTTGAGTCCAACTCGTACTTATGCGCCATTGGTGAAAGCGATTTTGACAAATCATTTTGATGCAGTCAAAGGGATGATCCATTGCAGTGGTGGTGGTCAAACAAAGTGCATGAAATATTTACCAGGCAATATGCGTATCGTGAAAAATAATTTATTTGACGCGCCTCCCATTTTTAAATTGATACAAGCAAATTCTGGCGCGAACACAAAAGAAATGTACCAGGTTTTTAACATGGGCCATCGCTTAGAAATATTCACAGACGCTGCATCTGCTGACTCATTAATTGAGATTGCAAAGGGATTAGGAATTGAAGCGCAGGTGGTTGGGTATGTAGAAGCTGCAGACCATAAAGAATTGGTTTTGGAAGGAAGTTTTGGAAAGGAAGTATTTAGCTATTAATTTTAATCTATTAACAAGAACTATATGAGTGAGATTGTCGTACAAATTGAGCACGCAAATATTTACCAAAGTGGTAATCTTATTTTACAAGATGTCAACTTGAATGTCCAAAAAGGGGAATTCGTTTACCTAGTTGGTAAAACTGGAACAGGTAAAAGTAGCTTATTGAAAACTTTGTACGGTGAAATCACATTAACCGAAGGAATAGGCAATGTGGTTGGTTTTAATTTAAAGGAGATGGATTGGAAAAAACTCCCATTTCTAAGAAGAAATTTAGGGGTAGTTTTCCAAGATTTTCAATTATTAACCGACCGTAATGTCAATGAAAATCTAAGATTTGTACTTAAAGCAACTGGCTGGCAGGATGAACAATTAATTCAACAAAAAATTGATGACGTTTTGACCAAAGTGGGGCTTCAAAATAAGGGCTTTAAAATGACCTTCGAAATGAGTGGAGGTGAGCAACAGAGAGTGGATATTGCTCGTGCCTTGCTAAATTCACCAAAATTGATCCTTGCAGACGAGCCAACTGGCAGTCTAGACCCAGAAACCAGTGACGAAATCATGCAATTACTGTTCCAAATTGCCAAAGAAGACGGCACAGCTATCGTAATGGCCACCCACGATTATATGGTGGTGAATAAATTCCCTGCCCGTACCCTAACTACTGAAGGTGGTCGCCTAGTAGAAAAGGGGTAGTTTTTCGCCTTTTTCAATCTAAAAAGCCCAATTTTCCTTGACTTTTTGGCTGTTTTTTCATATGTTCGCAGACAATTTAAAGCGTTACAAAAGTGAGATTAAAGTCATTAGAAATCAAGGGGTTCAAGAGTTTTGCTGATAAAACCATTGTCAGTTTTGACGAGGGTATAACGGGTATTATTGGGCCAAACGGTTGTGGTAAAAGTAATATCATTGATAGTATCAGATGGGTGATTGGTGAATCCAAGATTTCTGCCCTTAGATCTGAGAATTTAGATTCATTGGTTTTCAATGGTTCTAAAACTAGAAATGCGAGTAGCATGGCGGAAGTAAGTTTGACTTTCGAGAATACCAAAAATTTATTACCTACAGAATTTAGCACCATTACGGTGACACGTCGTTATTATAAAAATGGAGAAAGTGAATACCGTTTGAATGATGTGGCTTGTCGTTTGAAAGACATCCATAATTTATTCATGGATACAGGTGTAAGCACAGACAGTTATGCGATTATTGAATTAGGCATGGTAGATGACATTATCAAGGATAAGGATAATAGTCGTCGTAAAATGTTAGAGCAAGCTGCTGGTATTACCATTTACAAAACAAGAAAGAAAGAAGCGAAGAATAAATTAGATGCAACTGA
>JAGOAO010000047.1 GCA_017983845.1 Sediminibacterium sp. | reverse complement strand
AAATTGCAGCCATCAATCATAACAATGATTTTTTCCATCGCAATCTCTTTTTAGATGTTGAGACGCATAATGAGACCATCTATAATAAAAACAACAACAATTTCGCCAAACGAATTGAACATGTTGTGGAACAATGCCAGCGCGTGGCGGATGCAGTAAAAGCAACTGTACAAGATGGGTTTTTCCCCATTGTCTTGTCGGGCGATCATTCTTCTGCACTGGGCACTATTAGTGGTCTTAAGGCAAGTGCACCCAACAAAAGATTGGGCGTGATTTGGATTGATGCCCATGCCGATCTGCACTCCCCATTCACTTCGCCCTCTGGTAATATCCATGGTATGCCATTGGCTGCCGCGCTGTGGGAGGATAATATTGCGTGTAAAATAAATGAACCAGGTGCAACCACTGAATTGCATTGGGAAAACATGAAAAAAATTGGGACAGCGACAAAAAAAATCAATGCAGCAGACTTGGTTTATTTTGGATTAAGGGATTTTGAATCAGCAGAAGCAGCTGTCATAGAAAAAGAACATATAAAAGCATATAAGGTAGAGGAAATTAGATTTCGTGGACTTGAAGTTTGTGTAGCCGAAGCGGTTGAAAAACTTAAAGCATGTGATCAGATCTATATTTCATTTGACGTAGATTCAATGGATTGTGACCATGTTTCTACTGGTACGGGAACGCCGGTGCCGATTGGCTTTTTTGCCGAAGAGATTGTCCGAATTTTCGACGCCTTATTGCTTTCCAATAAAATTGTTTGTATTGAATTCACCGAAGTCAATCCTTTATTAGACAATAAAGGAAATTTGATGGCTGAGACTGCTTTTCAAGTACTTGACCATATTGCAAAGAAAATCTAATATTTTAGGCTTTTTCTTAAACAAAACCTTCGTTTACATTGTTTTATACTTGAATTTAAAACAATGAATATGCGTTGGTCTAAGGTGGTTTTAGTTGGCTTGGCTGTTATTTTAAGCCTAAATGTAGCAGTAGCTCAAGATAAAGTTCAAAATACAGGCAAATTGAGCGGCGTCTTGGTGAACCGAAAGTCACAACAAAATATAGGCGGTCTTGTGATCACACTGGCGCCGGGTAGTGAAAAAATGATCTCGGATAGCAATGGTGCTTTCAGATTTACGCGTTTATTGCCAGGGGCTTATTCCATTAAAATAACCGGACTTGGTATTCAAGATAAATTATTGACCAATGTGATTGTCACATCTGGTAATGAAAATATATTAACGATTGAATTAGAGCCATCCATCAACCTACTAAATAGCGTTACTGTTACAGGAAGAAGGAATACAGCAAAAGCAACTACATTAGAAAGTCCTTTAAGTATACAAAGGCTAACATCAGAGGATATTAAAGCCAACCCAGGCGGCAATTTTGATATCAGTAAAGTCATTCAATCTTTGCCTGGAGTGGGAGGTGGTGCAGCGGGAGGCACTTTTAGAAACGATATTATTATAAGAGGTGGTGCTCCAAGTGAAAATGTTTTTTATTTAGATGGAATTGAAGTGCCCATTATCAATCACTTTAGTACACAGGGAAGTGGTGGGGGTCCTCAAGGCATTTTGAATGTAAGTTTTATTCAAGATGTAAAGTTAAGTACCTCTGCTTTTGATGCGAGATATGACAATGCATTGAGTAGTGTTTTTCAATTTCGTCAAAAAAATGGCAATCCCAATCAACTACAAGGTAATTTTAGAATGAGTGGTACAGAAGTAGCAGCTACTTTGGATGGGCCTATTTCAAAACGTACTACATTTTTAGCATCTGTAAGAAGGAGTTATTTAGAACTGTTATTTCAGGCATTGGATTTGCCTATCCGTCCTAATTATTGGGACTATCAATTCAAGACGACTACTAAAATCAACGATAAAACAACCCTTACTACCATTGGACTTGCAGCAATTGATGATTTTAAATTAGTAGCGCCAAAAGAAGCCACTCCAGAAAAATTATTTGCAATTAATAGCAATCCATTGATCAATCAATGGAACTATACGATTGGTGTTTCTTTGAAAAAATTAATCCAAGATGGGTATTGGAATCTATCTTTAAGCAGAAACACATTAGACAATCAGGCAGATAGGTACGAAGACAATGAAAAACCTTCAGATGCAACACGCACTTATCAGATTAGGAGCAATGAGACAGAAAACAAATTTCGTTTTGATGTGACAAAGAATATTCGAAAAATTAGCTTGAGCTATGGATTGGTTGCACAATATGTTCAGTTTGACAATGCATTTTATCAATTATTCAGACCAGCTCTGAAAGACAGCGCAGGCAATACTTTGCAAAATGCAATTACCTTTAATACCAATACAGGGGTCAACTTTTTTAGATATGGAGGATTCGCACAGCTAGGCACAAGATTGTTGGACGACCGTTTAGCAATAAGCACAGGTGTAAGAGCAGATGCAAATAGTTTTAGTGCAAGTAGTCAAAATCCGTTGGATCAATTAAGTCCAAGAATTAGTTTAAGCTATGCACTAAACAATACTTGGAATTTCAGTGCGAGTTATGGCACTTACTACAGACTACCGAGTTATACTCAATTGGCTTATAGTAATAATGGGTTCAATAATCCAGGAAAGTATATCAGGTCCAATCACTATGTAGCTGGTTTTGAATACCTCCCCTCTAGCACAACCAGATTTACTTTTGAAGGTTTTTATAAAGGCTACCAAAACTATCCAGTAAGTATTCTTGATAAAATTAGTATAGCAAATAAAGGGATAGAATTTGGCGCGATTGGTAACGAACCCATTCAGCAAGACGGGAAAGGAAAAGCATATGGCTTTGAGTTCTTTGCGCAACAGAAACTAACCGAAAAATTCTTTGGGGTATTTAGTTACACACTTTACTGGAGTGAATTCACTGGAATGGATAAGAAGTTTAAACCAGCAAGCTGGGACAATCGCCACTTAATTAGCGCAACTGCTGGTTATAAGCTTCCTAAAAACTGGGAATTGGGTATTAAATTTAGATATCAAGGTGCTGCACCTTATACCCCTTATAATTTAGAGCAAAGCAGGTTGAATTACTTGAGTTTAGGGTCGGGTGTTTTTGATTATGATCAAGTGAATAGTTTAAGATTGAAGGCATTCCATTCTGGCGATATTCGTTTAGATAAAAAGTGGAACTATAAAAAAACGACTTTTGATTTTTATATAGACATACAAAACTTTTACGCTTCAAAAAGCACGGGTGCTCCTCAATATACCTTTAAAAGAAAAGACGACAATTCGGCTTTCTTAAGTAACAATGGACAACCAGTGCAACTAAACGGAAGCAATGCAGTCCCTTATTTTTTAGAAAACGCCGAAGGTACTTTTATTCCAACGATTGGCTTTATGATTGAATTCTAAAATCATTTAATTCTAAAGCAATTCACTTAATTTTAACTTTCAATGAAGCAACTAGAATTTCAGATAAAGCAATTGGTTACATTCCTTCCCAATTTTGAAACAACCAATTTGGAGGTATCTGCCGCTTCGGTGGGATGGCATATTGAACATTGTTTATTAGTGATCAAACAAATCACAGCAACTGTAGCGCAATCAGATCCTAAGGTATACCAACGTAAATTTAATTTTACACGATTTTGGGTGTTTCTATTGAGTTATATTCCTAGAGGAAAAGCGAAGGCGCCAAAAGTAGTGATACCAGGCGAAGACTTGAATTTAAAGGCATTAGAGGAAAGTGTTACACATACCATACAAGCTGTAGCATACCTAAAGGGTTGCCAAAAAAATCAACACTTTATGCATCCATTTTTTGGTGTGCTAAATCAACAACAAACAATCCGTTTTTTAGCCATTCACACAAGACATCATTTGAAAATCATTCAAGATATCATGAAGTAGTAAAAGTAAAAAGC
>JAGOAO010000046.1 GCA_017983845.1 Sediminibacterium sp. | reverse complement strand
CTTAATTTAATGGTACATAGTTTAGGTGCCGACCATTGAAAGCCAGACTTGCCCAAAAGGTAATGCACAAAGGAATAGTCAAAACTTACGTTATGTGCCACAAAGATGCGGTCTTTCAAAAGATTGTAAATCTGAGGAGCCACTTCCTCAAAAAGAGGCGCTTCGGCCACCATGGCATCACTTATCCCAGTCATATTGACTATAAACGGAGGAATTTTTTGTCTTGGATTCACCAAAGTCACATATTTACCCGTCACTTCTACGCCATTGTGCATCACAATCGCAATTTCGGTGATCCCATGCATATGGGGCATGCCGCCAGTGGTTTCTATGTCTACTATAGCAAATTCCATTTGTTGGCAAGATCGCCTTTTTTTGTCAATAATAGCTTGCGGCTTTTCCTTATTTTTGTAACTCATTATAGGAAAAGCATTTAGCATGGAATTGAGTAAAAATTTTATACCCGGAGCAGTAGAGACAAAATGGTACCAACATTGGATTGACCAAGGTTATTTTCATAGCGTACCCAATGACAAACCAGCTTATACGGTGGTCATCCCCCCTCCAAATGTAACCGGTGTTTTACACATGGGCCATTGCTTGAACAATACCATTCAGGATATTTTAGTACGTCGTGCGCGTATGCAAGGGATGAACCCATGTTGGGTGCCTGGAACAGACCATGCTTCTATAGCCACCGAGGCAAAAGTGGTTGCGATGTTAAGAGAAAGAGGCATTGCTAAATCGTCTTTGAGTAGAGAAGAGTTTTTAAGTTATGCATGGGAATGGAAAGAAAAATATGGCGGCATCATTTTACAGCAGTTGAGAAAGATGGGCTGTAGTTTGGATTGGGAAAGAACTTCTTTCACCATGGACCCAGATTATTACGAGACTGTTATAAAGGTATTCATTGATCTATACAAGAAGGGCAAGATTTATCGTGGCAAAAGAATGATCAACTGGGATGTGAAAGCAAAAACTGCTTTAAGTGATGAAGAAGTAATACATAAAGAAGTCAACGGGAAGATGTACCATATTAAGTACAAACTAGACCTACCTGGAGATGAATATATCACGATTGCAACGGTAAGACCTGAAACCATTTTTGGTGATACTGCCATCTGTGTGCATCCAAAAGATCCAAGGTATACGCACCTAGTTGGCAAGCATGCATTTGTGCCCATGATCAATAGACGCATCCCAATTATTGCGGATGATTATATTGAAATAGAATTTGGAACTGGTGCATTGAAAGTAACACCAGCGCATGATATCAATGACTTTCAATTGGGTCAAAAGCATGGTTTAGAAGTGATTGATACCATGAACGACGATGGCACGATGAATGATGCTGCACCCATGTATCTAGGCAAGGACAGAATTGAAGTGAGAAAAATCATTGCAGCAGATTTAGAAACTGCAGGTAATTTGGTGAAGATAGAAGACTACGTGAATCAAGTTGGATTTAGTGAAAGAACTGACGCCATTGTAGAGCCAAGATTGAGTTTACAATGGTGGGTGGATATGAAACAATTGGCAGCACCTGCATTAGAGAAAGTAATGTCGGATGAAATTCATTTTCATCCAGCTAAATTCAAAAATGTATACCGTCATTGGATGGAGAACATCAAGGATTGGTGTATCAGTAGACAATTATGGTGGGGCCACAGAATTCCAGCATGGTATGATAAAGAAGGCAATGTATATGTAGAAGCGAGTCTTGAAAAAGTATATGCCAGTTACCCTGAAACGGTGGGTAAAGAATTATACCAAGACGCAGACTGTTTAGATACTTGGTTTAGTAGTTGGTTATGGCCAATCGAAGTTTTTAAAGGCATGTCCAATCCAAACAATGCAGAAATTAATTATTACTACCCTACCAGCACATTGGTCACTGCACCAGAAATTATTTTCTTCTGGGTAGCAAGAATGATTATGGCAGGTGAAGAGTATATGGGTAAGATTCCTTTTAAAGATGTTTACTTCACAGGCATTGTGCGTGATAAGCAAGGACGTAAGATGAGTAAGAGTTTGGGTAATTCTCCGGACTTATTAGGATTGATAGACCAATATGGTGCCGATGCGGTTCGTTTTGGTATCATGATTGCATCCCCTGCAGGTAATGACTTATTATTTGATGAATCCACACTAGAACAAGGCAGAAACTTCAATAGCAAATTATGGAATGCCACTAAGCTATTGAAAATGTGGGAGCCACGTCAAAGCAAGGAAGGCACTATTCCTGAAGATGCTGCTTTTGCAATGGATTGGTTCCAAGCAAAATTATCTGCAACACAAATAGAGGTAGATGAAATGTTGAAGACCTTCCGTTTAAGTGAAGCTTTAAAAACCATCTACGGATTAATATGGGATGACTATTGTAGCTGGTACTTAGAATGGATCAAGCCAGGTTTTGAACAACCTATTCATACAGGTGTTTTTGAAAAGAGTATTGAATTCTACGATGCATTGTTACAATTGTTACACCCATTCATGCCTTTCATCACCGAAGAAATTCACCACACACTAAAAACACAAACACAAGATTTATGTGTGCAGGAATTAGCGCCAATTGGAAAAGTAGATGAGAGCGTATTGCATGCTGGCGTTCTATTAAAGAATGTGATTTCAACTTTACGTGATGCGAGAAATAAAAATCAAATTAAGCCTAAGGATACCATTGATTTACACATTCAGTCTGATAACAATACTGCATACCAGCGTATTCAAAATATCTTGGCTAAGCAGATCAATGCAAAGTCAATCGCTTATACGAATGCAGCTATTGGATCAAGTATTGTAGTGGCTTTAGAAAAAGATAAATTTTATTTAGTAGCAGACCAAGCCATTGATACTGCTAGTTTAAAAGAAAATTTATTAAAAGACTTAGCACACCAAAAAGGATTCTTGGAAAGTGTAGAAAAGAAATTGGCCAACGAGAAATTTGTTCAAAATGCAAAACCAGAAGTGATTGCTATCGAACAAAAAAAGAAAGCTGATGCACTTGCAAGGATTCAAACAATCGAAGAGAGTTTAGCGCAACTATAAATAATCACCTTTAATTGAGTCTCCTTATGGGGACTCAATTGTTATAGCCCATTGAATGATGAATCAACCTGAAATTAGAATAGCCAATTTAGAAGATCGAGCATTAATACGATCTATCTCCGAGCGCACTTGGCCTAGTACCTATGGACATATTATTTCTCAAGAACAGATTGACTTTATGTTGGATTGGATGTACAGTGATAGTTCACTTGCAGCACAATTCACAAAGGGTCATCAATTTTTTATAGCTTGCTTAAATGGATCTGATATTGGATTCTGTTCGGTGAGTGAAGACGAAGTAGATCACGAAACAGACAATACGACCAAGAAAACGCAACAAAAAGCTTTCAAGTTGAATAAACTATACGTACTCCCTTCTGCGCAAGGCACAGGCTCAGGAAAAGCTTTGTTAGAAAAAGCCATTGAGGTAGCAAAAAATGCGGGTGCTGAATCTATCTTCTTACAAGTGAACAAGCACAATAACGCATATACCTTTTACTTAAAAAACGGTTTTGTGAAAGAGGGTGAATTCAAATTTGACATTGGAAACGGTTTTTTTATGGACGATTATGTGATGCGTTTGAGGTTTTAAATAAAAACTTAAATCAACACATGGGTTTGCTTTACTACCCCCATAATGAACACACTCTGCACTTGCCCAATGTTTTCGGCCTGGCTTAATTTATTGACATGGAAATTATAATAGCTATTCATATCGGCTGCAACAATTTTTAACATAAAGTCAAATTCACCAGAGATACTATAGCACTCCACCACTTCTGGCAATTCATTGATGAGCTTAATGAATTGTGTACCCGATTTTTTACTATGCTGGTTCAGGGAGACATAACAAATCACCATTAAGCCTTTATTGATTTTGGCGCCATCTATTAAAGTGGCGTATTGTTTGATTACACCAGAGGCTTCTAACCTTTTAATTCTTTCATGCACAGGGGTGGTACTTAATTGTACAGACTCTGAAATCTCTTTTACACTCATCCTTGCGTTCT
>JAGOAO010000045.1 GCA_017983845.1 Sediminibacterium sp. | reverse complement strand
GATAATTATGGACATTTCTCCATGCTAGATAGACAATCAGATAAATGGACGAATTACACTACACCTTATAGGGATTCTTTGTTTAAGGCAAATAATAACCGTCCTTTTTATGCAGCTACGCCCCGAAGTATTTTTATAGATACTTTGAGCACTAAAATATGGCTCGGTACAGTAGGTACAGGCTTGGTCTCTTATGATAGGGTCACCAAAAAATACGAACACTTTGCTGTTCATCCTGAATCTAAAATGGGAGATGTACTAGCTGAGAGAGTGATGTATGTAAAGGGTTTTGAAAAAGAAAAATTATTAATCGCGACAAATATTGGATTGCAGTTTTTTGACACAAAGACAAAGCAATTAGAAAAGGTTTTCAATTCGACCGACTCCTTGTTTTTGGTGCCATTGAACGATGTTAAAATTATTGACCATACTATTTACGGTGCAAATAAACTTGGTGCATTCATTTATAATACAAAAACAAAAGCGCTTCAAATTTTCAAACATCAAGAAGGCAATGAAAATTCAATTGCTTCCAATAATGTGAATGGCATTCATTATAACAAACACAAAAATTTATTATGGTTAACCATTACTGGTATGGGCATAGACATTATTGATTTGACTACCAAAAAAACTGTTCACTTAAATCCGTTGAATGCAAAAGACAATGGGATTATTGAATCCAATTACGCGGATATTTTTGAAGACAAAGACCATAATATATGGATAGGATCTGCTATTTCTGGATTATTAAAATATGATCCAGGAAAAAGAGTCATCGGGTTAATGAATAATAAATTTCCAAGTGATTTTAATTTAGGGATTAGTTCCACCTGGGGAATGATGGTAGACCATAAAGGCATTATTTGGCTAGGCGAATATATATCTGGAGGGGGTGTGCTAGCTATTGACAGAAAAAATAAAATTAAAAAATCCTATCTAAAAAACACCAACGGAACAACCCTAAGGGCTTGGAAATTTTCGGAAGACGCAAAGGGAAATATTTATGCGTTTACGGGGAATGCATTTTATGGTTTAAACTTATTTATTAAACCTTTTAATAAAGATGTATTTACAACGATTGGAAATGTAGACAAGTTGTTGCCTGATGCTGCTAGCGGTCTAAACGGGGCTGAATTTATGTCCTATAAAAAGGAAGTGATTATAGCAGGTCCTAAGCCAATTATCTTGTCCGACTCCAATGGAAAGCTAGTATTTCAATTTTACGCACTACCTAAGGGATTAGAAAAAGGGTTCTATGCCATTAAAAGAAAATCACAATTTGAGTTATATGTTTTAAATGAAGATGGCATCTTTTTATTCAATGAAAAAGAGCACAAAGCAAGGCTTTTAACAAAAGACATGAATTTCTTACAAGAAGATGACCTGTATTCTGGGCCATCTCTTCATGTTATTGACAATAAAATGGCTTTTATTGCTACTTATGGCAATGGATTAATCAAAGTTGATTTAGAAAAACAAACAAAAGTATTCCTAACGCTTCAGGACGGGATACCTAATTTATACTTGTATGATATACATGCTGGCAAAGACAATATTCTTTGGATATCGTCCAATTTTGGCCTTATAAGATACAACCCGTATACCAATCAGTTTAAAACTTTCGGTCCTGAAGAAGGCGTGCAAGATTATGAATTCAATAGCACCAGTTCATTTCAAACAGAACAGGATGAAATAATGTACAATGGAGTTTCTGGACTTAATTTCTTCTATTCCGATTCAATTAAAGTGAATACGGTTCCGCCGAATGTGATTATTCAAAAATTTGCCACAAAGGATACGGTCATATACATTGAGTCTGCCATTACGGCCCAACCAATTGAAGTCGAATACAAGAGTAATAATCTGTCTTTTGAATTCTTGGCATTTAATTTTAGAGATGCAACTAAAAACCAGTATGCCTATAAAATGGAAGGCTATGACGAAGACTGGATTCATGTTGGTCAAAGACGTTTCGCATCTTATACCAATTTAAGAGAGGGAACCTATACTTTTAGAGTTAAAGCAGCAAACAGTGACGGGGTTTGGAATGAAACTGGGGCAAGTGTGGTGATTGTAATTGCGCCACCTATTTGGAGAACATGGTGGGCTTACTTATTGTATTTCATTTTCTTATCTGTATTTATTTATGCATTTGCAAAATATAGAGAGAAGGTACAGATAAAGAAACTAGAAGACGAAAGGAAAAACGGAGAATTAGCAGAAGCCAAAGCTTTACAAGAAAGACTATTACCTAAAAACAACCCCAATATTGGTCATTTAGATATTGCTACTTATTTAAGAACTTCTACCGAAGTGGGAGGAGATTATTATGATTTCTTTGAACAAGAAGACGGTTCCTTGTATGCAATTTGCGGAGATGCAACAGGACACGGTACCCCATCGGGCATGTTGGTTTCAATCACTAAAGCGGGTATCATAGGTTTGCCACAAATGGCGCCAAACAAAATGCTATCTGCTTTGAATACGGTGGTGAAAAAGGTGGATTTAGGCATTTTAAGAATGAGTTTGAATATTGCACATTTAAAAGGCAATCAATTGACCTTGAGCTCGGCAGGTATGCCTCCGTATTTTGTTTATCGTGCACAAAGCAAAACGACAGAGGAGATTTTATTATCTGGTATTCCATTAGGTAGTTTTAATATGGTGGAATATGACCAGCACCACACGGAATTTAACAAGGGGGATATTTTAGCAATTATATCTGATGGTTTGGCAGAAGCACCCAATGCAACTGGTGAACTTTTTGATTACCATAAAATTCAGTCCATCCTTACTGAATATAGCCATTTAGATGCACAGACTTTAATCGCTGAGTTAATGAGCCAAACGGACGAATGGCTTGCTGGTGCACATAATCCAGACGATATTACGATTGTAATTATTAAACATAAATAAAACTTTAAATCAATCAAAAATGAAACAACCAAGCGTTGAATTAAAGTTGCCAATTATTCCAAATATGGAATTAATCGCAACACAGACTGCCGAAGTGATAGCTAGGCATATGCATCTTACCGAAGATCAAGCAGGAGAAATTAGTATGGCACTTATTGAAGCATGTATTAATGCATTTGAGCATTCAAAGGCCGAAAATAATGTCTTCATCCATTTTTTAATCGAGGAGGATTCACTCGTCGTAAAAGTGATTGATCAAGGTATAGGTTTTGATAAAACAAAAGTTGAAATCCCTAAAATAGAAAACAAAATAGGCAAAGAAGAACGTAAGCGTGGATGGGGATTACAATTAATCCAAGAATTAATGGATTCTGTAGAATTTGAATCTAATAGCGAAGGAACAACAGTGACAATGAAAAAGAATATCAATAAATAAATTTAATAAAATATACAATTTAAATAACATGAGTGGATTTATAAAAAGTACAAGAGAGGCAAACGCAATCGTAATCATTGAAACAGATGGTTATTTAAATAATGAAGGCGGAGAAGCTATTTCTGCAATTTGTTATGACAAGATGAGTGCAGGCCAGAATAAATTTTTAATCAATATGGCTGGAACCAAAGTAGTGAATAGTATTGGTGTGTCTATTTTGATTGAAATCATTGAAAAATTACAAGAAGTAGATGGAAAGATTGGTTACTATAACCTAGCTCCAATTGTTTCAAAAACTTTTAATATCATGGGCCTTACAAAATATTCAACTGTATTTATTACAGAAGAAGAAGCGGTAAGTGGATTATAATGAGTAGACAGTTTAACATAAACGAATTACAGCTAAAGTATCTAGAATTAGAAACTTTATTAGACATTACCAATGAGCTAAGTTCATTTGAGCATGTTTCTGTATTGCTAGAGGAGATATTAATTAAATCTTGTGCGGTATTAAATGCTTCTTCTGGCATGATATTAATGCAGAATAACAATTCCGATTTATTCCAAATAGAAGCAGAATTCAATATTGATGTCCAAGCGTTAAAGGGTATTATATTCAATAAGAAAAGAGGATTTTTCAATGAAGTGAATCAGAATCGAAAAGCGATACATGTTGAAATTTCAAATGATCCTTTTTTAACTAGAACAAATTGTACGCATGGTTTAATTGCACCCTTACTAGATAAAAAAGATTTGGTAGGGGTGATTATATTATTTGACAAAGAATCTAGATCGGGTATATCGGCCTTTGACGA
>JAGOAO010000044.1 GCA_017983845.1 Sediminibacterium sp. | reverse complement strand
TTTCAATTCATAAACTAAACAAATCATGGCAAAATTAAATTTCGGAGGTACCGAAGAAAACGTGGTAACTAGAGAAGAGTTCCCATTAGCAAAAGCACAGGAAGTATTAAAAAATGAAGTTGTCGCTGTCATTGGATATGGCGTACAAGGACCAGGTCAAGCATTGAACCAAAAAGAAAATGGCATCAACGTCATTGTAGGTCAAAGAAAAAACTCAAAATCATGGGATAAGGCAATTGCGGATGGATTTGTTCCAGGCCAAACCTTATTTGAAATAGAAGAAGCATTAGAGAAAGGAACCATTATCTGTTATTTATTGAGTGACGCAGCGCAAATTGCAATGTGGCCAACCGTACAAAAGCACTTAACACCAGGTAAGGCATTGTATTTCTCTCATGGATTCGGTATTACATTCAACGAGCAAACAGGTATTGTACCTCCAGCAGACGTGGATGTTATTTTGGTTGCTCCAAAAGGATCAGGAACTTCTTTAAGAAGAATGTTCTTACAAGGCCGTGGCTTGAACTCAAGCTATGCGATCTTCCAAGATGCTACAGGCAAAGCTTGGGATAGAGTGATTGCATTGGGTATTGCTGTAGGATCGGGCTATTTGTTCGAGACCAACTTCAAAAAAGAGGTTTATTCAGATTTAACTGGGGAGCGTGGCACCTTAATGGGCGCAATTCAAGGTATATTTGCAGCACAATACGAGGTATTGCGTAAGAATGGACATAGCCCTTCTGAATCATTCAATGAAACAGTAGAAGAGTTAACCCAATCTTTAATGCCACTAGTTGCAGAAAACGGAATGGATTGGATGTATGCCAACTGTTCAACTACTGCTCAAAGAGGTGCATTGGATTGGTGGAAAAAGTTCCGCGATGCGACTTTACCAGTATTTACTGATTTGTATGATAGCGTAGCTACTGGAAAAGAATCTGCACGTTCAATCGACTTAAATAGTAAGGCAGATTACCGTGAGAAATTAGAAGTAGAATTAGCTGAATTACATAACAGTGAGATGTGGCAAGCTGGAAGAACTGTAAGAAGTTTACGTCCAGAGAATCAGCCAGGGAAATAATAACTGTGAAAGTATAATTAATGAGCGAAGTGAAATTTGTGATCGATCCTGCACTCGATATCGAGGGAGCAATGCAAAGACTAAAGTCGGTGGTAACACATACCCCATTGCAGTATAATGCAAACCTATCCCGAAAATATCAGTGCAGGGTTTATTTAAAAAGAGAAGACTTGCAGATAGTGCGTTCTTATAAATTAAGAGGTGCCTATAATATGATGAGTCAACTCTCTGCGGAGCAATTGGCAAAAGGGGTCGTGTGTGCAAGCGCAGGCAACCATGCACAAGGCTTTGCGTATAGCTGTAAAAAATTAGGTGTAAAGGGTGTGGTGTTTATGCCCATCCCCTCGCCACAGCAAAAAGTATCACAAACAAAAATGTTCGGCGAAGATTTTGTAGAAGTAAAATTAGTAGGCGATACGTTTGATGATACTGCGGTGGCAGCAAAAGCATATACGATTGAACACGGTATGACTTTTATTCCACCATTCGATCATGCAGATATTATTTCAGGACAAGCAACCGTAGGCGTAGAAATTCTAGAAGACTTGCCACAGTTTACACAGGAGCCAATTGATTATTTATTCTTACCCATTGGTGGCGGGGGATTGAGTGCAGGTGTGGGTTCTATCTTTAAATTAAAATCTCCTCACACAAAAATTGTAGGATTAGAACCAGAGGGTGCGCCAAGTATGTTGGCAGCTTTAAAAGAAGGACATCCAGTTGAACTAGAGAAGATAGATAAATTTGTAGATGGCGCTTCTGTAAAAAGAGTAGGCGATGTTACATTTAATATTTGTAAAAATGTTTTAGACGATATGCATTTAGTTGCAGAAGGAAAAATATGTACTACCATATTAGACATGTACAATGAGGAAGCGATTGTGGTAGAACCAGCAGGCGCCATGTCGGTTGCGGTATTAGACGACTACGCAGCACAGATCAAAGGAAAGAATGTATTGTGTATTGTAAGTGGTGGTAACAATGACATAGCAAGGATGCAAGAAATAAAAGAGCGTTCATTAATTTATGAAGGCTTGAAATATTATTTCTTAATTCGCTTTGCACAAAGACCAGGCGCATTGAAGGATTTTGTGAATAAGGTTTTAGGCGACAATGATGATATCACTAGGTTTGAATATATCCAAAAGCATAACAAGGAATCGGGTCCTGCTTTGGTAGGCTTGGAATTAAAGTCCAAGAACGATTATAACAAGTTGATTGAAAACATGAAAACATATCAAATCAACTATAACGAAATTAATAAAGACGACAATATTTACGGCTATTTGATATAGTTGTATTGGAAAAATAAATACATATGCAGGTTTTAAAGTTTGGAGGAAGCTCCGTTGGTACACCAGAAGCCATCTCAAAAGTGATAGCTATTGTAAAAGAGCGCGTTAAAACAAAACAAGCGATTGTCGTGGTATCTGCAATGAGTGGCGTAACAGATCAATTGATTTTATTAGCGCAAAGTGCATCACAAGGAAACGAAGCTTATAAAACGATTATTCAAAATTTAGAGCAAAAGCATTTAGACGCAGTACGTGCGTTGTTGCCCATACAACAGCAGTCGGGCACTTTGAGCATGGTGAAGCAATTGATCAATGAAATTGAATCCAATTGTGACGGTTTGTTTATGCTAAGAGAATTGACCATGCGCATGCAGGATCGATTGATAAGCTATGGAGAAATTTTATCCTCAAAAATAATTGCTGCGGCATTTGAAGCAGAAGGGGTAGATCAAGTTTGGTTGGATTCAAGAGCGGTGATCAAAACCAATAGCAAATACTTTAATGCGGTTGTAGATAAGGAGTTAACAAACAAAACGATTCAACAGTATTTTGCTACGCCATCTAACCAACATGCGTTGTATATGGCACCCGGCTTTATTGCATCTGATGCAGAAGGTAATACCACAACACTAGGAAGAGGCGGATCAGATTATACAGGTGCCATTTATGCAGCAGCTTTAAAAGCAGCTGTATTGGAAATTTGGACAGATGTAAGTGGTATGATGACAGCAGATCCAAGAATGGTGCAGAATGCAAAAGAGATTCCAAAGATCTCCTATCAGGAAGCCATGGAGTTGTCACATTTTGGTGCTAAGATTATTTATCCTCCAACCATCCAACCGGTGATGCGTGAAAACATCCCAGTATGGATCAAGAATACATTTGAGCCAGAGCATCCAGGCACATTAATAGAGAATGAATCTCCAAAGGACGATAATTTTATTCGTGGTATCTCAAGCATCAAAGACATCTGTTTGTTGAGCTTAGAAGGTGCGGGCATGGTGGGTATACCAGGTTTCTCCAAAAGATTGTTTGATGCATTGGCAAAAAAACAGATCAATGTTATTTTAATTACACAGAGCTCGTCAGAGCATTCTATATGTGTGGGTGTGAATGTGCAGGATACGCATATGGCGAAGATTGCAGTGGATGCGGAATTTGAACAAGAAATTAATACACAGGTCGTAGAGCCATTGATTATAGAAAAGGATTTATCCATCATTGCATTGGTGGGAGAGCAAATGCGCAACCATCCTGGTGTGAGTGGAAAAATGTTTGGAGTGTTGGGACGCAATGGTATCAATGTAAGAGCGATTGCACAAGGATCGTCAGAAAAAAATATAACAGCAGTGATTGCTGCACAGGATGTACGCAAGGCGATCAACGTATTGCATGAAGAGTTTTTTGAAACATCTTATAAGCAAGTGAATGTGTATTTGGCGGGAGCGGGCAATGTGGGCGGTAAGTTAATTGAGCAAATCAAAAAACAAGTACCTTATTTACAAGCCACATTAAGATTGCAAATTAATATTGTAGGTATCGCGAATAGTAAAAAACAATTGATCAATATAGAGGGTATCGATTTAAGCAATTGGAGAGATCAATTGGCCAATGCACCAGCAGGAACGATTGATGATTATGTAGCAGCAATCCAAGAAAACAATTTACGTAATTCTATTTTTGTAGACGTAACAGCGCACGCCACAGTAGCAGATACTTATGCGCAATTGTTGAGCAAAGCAGTATCGGTAGTGGCATGTAATAAAATTGCATGTTCTTCTCCTTATGCGCATTATGCAAAATTAAAAGCGTTGGCAAGAACCTATAGTGCAGCATTCTTATTTGAAACCAATGTGGGCGCGAGTTTACC
>JAGOAO010000027.1 GCA_017983845.1 Sediminibacterium sp. | reverse complement strand
CAAAGTACAATGCTGACTTCTTAGTAGGTGCGAGCACAAGACAATATTTATTGAATTCTCAAGGAACTTTGTTTGCTGATACTGCTGCTAAAATCAAAGTAAACGAGACAGGTGCATTTGCACAATTGTCTAAGCGTTTCTTAGATGATTTATTCAAATTCTCAGTATCTGCTCGTTACGACAAGAACGATAACTTTAAAGGTCGTTTTACACCAAGAGCTACTTTAGTAGTGAAATTAGAAGAAGATCATAATTTACGTATTTCTTACCAAACTGCTTACCGTTTCCCAACGACTCAAAACCAATGGATCAATTTATTGATTGGTGGTGGTACAAGATTAATGGGAGGTTTACCTCAGTTAAGAGATTTCTACAATTTCAATACCAATCCTGCCTACTCTTTAGCGAGTGTGAATGCATTCGGTGCTTCAGCTTTAGCAGGTGCGCCAAATCCAGCTTTATTAAAACAACAAGTATTCCCAGAATTCAAGCCTGAGTCTATGAGTTCTTACGAAGTTGGTTACAAGGGTTTAGTGGCTAAAAAATTAATGATCGATTTCTACTACTATATTGGTAAGTACGAAAACTTCATTAGCGGTGTAACTGTATTACAATCAAGAAACGCAACTGCTCCTAGTCCATTAGACGTGTTAGATGCTAGCAAGCGTATTGCTTATAGCATTTCAACCAACTCTACTCAAGAAGTAAAAACTTCAGGATGGGGCCTTTCTTTAGACTATATTTTACCTGGAAACTTTACAGTATCTAGTAGCATCTATGGCGACAAAATTGGTGGCTTAGAAGAAGGATTTATTTCTTACTTCAACACGCCTAAAATGAGAGCAAACGTAGGATTGAGCAACAGTGGTTTTGCATTGAAGAATCGTTTAGGATTTAGTGCAAACTACCGTTACCAAGATGGCTTTACTTACGAAGGAACATTCGGTGTAGGTGAAGTGTCTGCGTTCAATACATTAGATGCGGTATTAACATACAAATTGCCTGCAATCAAGTCTTTGATCAAAGCAGGTGGTACAAATATTATGAACACTTATTATAACACAGCACATGGTAGTCCAGCAATTGGTGGATTGTACTATGTAAGCTTTGCTTATAACGTATTCTAAGTCACTCAGATGGGTTAGTTAGTGATCCCTTCCCGATTTTCGGGAGGGGATTTTTTTTGGCTAAAGAAGTTCATTTTTCCTTGATAAAACGCTATTTTTGCAATTCAATATTAAAAACGATTTTCATGCGATCAATAGCCTTTAGAGAAGCATTACGCGAAGCGATGAACGAAGAGATGAGAAGAGACGAGCGCGTATTTTTAATGGGAGAAGAAGTAGCTGAGTACAATGGTGCCTACAAAGTAAGTCAAGGAATGTTGGCTGAATTTGGAGCAAAAAGAGTCATCGATACACCCATTTCTGAATTAGGTTTTACAGCAGTTGCTGTAGGAGCTGCTCAAAATGGATTAAGACCTATTGTGGAATTCATGACATGGAACTTTGCAGTATTGCCTTTGGATCAGATTTTAAACACAGCTAGTAAAATGTTGGCGATGAGTGGTGGCCAAATTGGGTGTCCTATTGTAATGCGTGGGCCGAATGGTAGCGCTGGTCAATTAGGAGCGCAACACTCTACAGCATTTGAAAGTTACCTTGCGAATATTCCTGGAATTAAAGTGGTTTCACCTTCTAATGGTTATGATGCAAAGGGTTTATTAAAGCAAGCCATTCGTTACGAAGAAGATCCAATCATGTTCTTGGAGAGTGAAGTAATGTACGGAGATAAATGTGATGTACCAGAAGAGGAGTATTATATCCCATTGGGTAAAGCAGATGTGAAACGTCCGGGTAGAGATATCACAATTGTATCTTACAATAAGATGATGAAAGTTGCTTTGTCAACTGCAGAAGAATTAGAGAAAGAAGGAATTAGTGCAGAAGTGATTGACTTAAGAACCATTCGTCCATTAGACTGGATGACTGTTCTAGAGAGTGTTAAAAAAACAAATCGATTGGTAATTATAGAAGAACAATGGCCATTTGCTTCAGTTTCATCTGAATTAAGTTACCGTATACAAAAAGAGGGATTTGACTATTTAGATGCACCTATCAGAAGAATTACAAGTGCGGATGCACCAATGCACTATGCGCCTAATTTAACTGCTTTGGCAATTCCAGACGTTACACGTTCAGTGAAATTGGTTAAAGAAGTGTTACAACAATACAAATAAGGTCAATCCTTGTATTTCACCATTCAAACCAATGCTTAACAGCTAATAAATCTTTTTATACAATATCCCTCACAAAGGGATATTTTTGTATTATCTAATTACATCTATATGGGCATGATACTTTTTATTCTTTATTGGTTAGGTTGGCATATCGGAATTTATACAATGTTAAGAAAAGCGGGTGTGCCTGCTAATAAAGCCATCATTCCAATTTACAATACTTGGGAACTTGTGCAGCTTTGCAAAATCCCAAAGTTTTGGTTTTGGCTACAAATCATACCAATTTTGGGACAGTTTGTGAGCTTATGGATGACCATCATTTTTGTGATGCATTTTAAGCGTGTAAAATTAATCCACCACACATTAGCAGTTGTAGTACCATTCATCTATTTGCCCTACTTGGGTACATCCAAAGAGGAAAGGTGGTTTGGGGAGGCAGCTTTAACACATTACCATAAGCCAGCTTCAAGAGAGTGGGTGGATGCAGGTGTGTTTGCGATTGTTGCTGCAACCTTAATAAGAACCTTTTTATTTGAAGCTTATGTGATTCCAACAGAGAGTATGGAAAAGACTTTGTTAGTGAATGATTTTCTGTTTGTTGATAAAGTAACTTATGGAGCAAGAATCCCACAAACACCTTTGTCTTTCCCTTTTGTACACAATACTTTACCAGGTGCTCCAACAACACCATCCTATTTAAAGTGGATTCAATTAGATTACAAAAGATTTCCCAAGTTAAGAGATGTTGAAAGAAACGATGTAGTGGTATTTAATTTTCCAGCAGGGGATACCATCATTAATTTACCAGATTTTGGATCTAAGATTCCTTACTACGATGTACTAAGAAGTCCACAATACAATAATGACAGAGCGAAGCTTCAGGCGGATTATCCCATCTTAGTTCATCCAATGGATAAGACAGACAATTATATCAAAAGATGTGTGGGTATTCCAGGCGATGTAATTGAAATTAAGAAGAGTCAATTATGGGTGAATGGAGCGCCAGCATTGGTAGCGCCGTTTATGCAAACAGAATATCTTGTAGAAACAGATGGCAGGCCATTGGCAGAAGATTTTGTGCAAGACACATTAGGGATCAATATCAATGAAGCCACTGCAGATTTTCAATTTGTAGAAGGTCGTCCAAATACGTTTAAATTGAATTTGACTGCTTCTGCTGCAGCAAGTTTAAAAAGACTTCCGAATGTAAAATCAGTTGTTTTATTTGAAGATCAAAATGTGGGGTATACATTCCCGAATGATATTGTCCATTTTCCTTGGACAGCAGACAATTTCGGGCCAATACGTATTCCTAAAAAAGGTGATCAAGTGTTGTTGAATGATAGTACCCTTGAATTATACAGAAGAGTGATAGAAGGGTATGAAAAAAATACAATTACATCTACCAATGGTCAATACTTTATCAATGGCAAACTTGCAAGCACCTATACCATTCAACAAAATTATTATTGGATGATGGGCGATAATCGTCATCGTAGTCAAGATAGTCGTTATTGGGGTTTTGTTCCAGAATCACATATTGTTGGAAGAGCAGCCTTAATTTGGTTTAGCTATAGTCAATCTATAAGATGGAACAGGTTGTTTAATTTGATAAAATAAGAAGCATGCAAAAAAAATTTGAATTTGAATACGAGGAATTTGATGAAAAGCAGGAAATGAAGTCAGAGGATCTTGCATTATTAAATGCAGCATACGATGCTGTAGCAACTGCTTTTGCTCCTTACTCCAAATTTAAAGTGGGCGCTGCTGCTAGGTTGTCCAATGGGCATATTATTATAGGTTCAAATCAGGAAAGCGCCAGTTATCCAGTGGGTATTTGTGCGGAGAGAACATTGTTGAATAGCATAGGAAGTCAACATCCTAATGAGACGATCACAGCCATGGCCATTAGTTATATTCCTAATGGGGTGGAATCGGATCATCCTTTGTCCCCTTGTGGTATGTGTAGACAATCTTTATTGGATTACGAGTTAAGGTATAAAGCGCCAATTAAGCTTATTTTAGCTGGTAAAACAGGAAAAATCATGGTAATTCCTTCTGCCAATGATATCCTTCCATTTGGCTTTACAGGCTCAATACTAGGCAAATAAGGTTTGAACGCCAAGGCCAATACGGAATTCATGCTGCAATAACCATTTTTTTCTAGCCAAGCCCCAGGCGTAACCAGTCAAATTTCTATCAGATCCAATGATTCTATGACAGGGAACAATAATGGCAATTTTATTCTTGCCATTAGCTGCAGCTGCAGCACGAATCACTTTTGGGTCTCCTAATTTTTTTGCAAGCTCGGCATAACTCATTGTTTTAGCATAGGGAACTTCATACAATTCCTTCCATACTTTTTGCTGAAAATCGGTTCCTTCTTGGTGGATAGGCACTGTGAATTGGGTTCTTGTACCATTAAAATAGCCAATCAATTCATCTATACATTGGTGAATGACAGCGGGGCTTTCCACCTCTTCTATGTTGGAAGAAAAAACGGCATCCTCTACAAAAGTAACTGCATGAATACAATCCTTGTCTGCAACTATTTTAATTCGACCAATAGGACTGGTATAGATATGTTCGAATTCTAGTTGCATCATTTTGTTTACTTAGTTTCTTGATCAATCATTCCAGCCAATGCTATTAAATCTTCACGTTTAAATTGAAGTGTAGGACTATTGAAACATTTTGCAAATTCAAGGATCATTTTTTTAATTACTCTTTGATTCGAAAGTCTTTTATAATAAACCGTCTTTGGTTCAATATTGTGTCTTAAAAAATACTGATCCATGTCTTTCTGAGAAAAGGGATGACCAGATGTGCCTTCTACATAAAATTGAATAAACTCTTGTGGGTTTGGTACAATTTCATGAGGTTCCCAATCTGCGCTAAAATAAGCTAGGATACATTGCTTTGGAATATTGATCCACTCTGCGTGAATTTCTAATTGCTGACACAATTCAGCATAGATTAAAGAATTCGCAAAAGCATTGCCGGGCTTTGATTGTAGGGGGGAGGAAACTAAAAAATCTTCTGGGTTTTCATAGTTCACTTCGACGCCCTTAATTTGGTAATAACTAAATAATATATTGCGAATCACATTGGCCTGTTCCAATGGAGTCAAATAATTATTTAACTCTAACCAGATGTTTCGTCGAATTTTTTCTAATTGATGCCTTAATGGATCTAATGCTAATTCTGGAAATTGATATTTGACTAAGATCAACGCACCTTCAAATAGGGAAGGCTTAGGATTCGCAGACCATTCAATCAATTGTTGTTGTATATCTTTTAGACGAAGTTGATAGATCATCCTTTCGATACGTTCTAAAGTAGCTTCTTCTAAAGTATTTTCCCATAAGTGTTCAAGGTCTGGGATGATGGGGGTGCCGTAATCCAAAAGTCGATTAGCGATAGTACTAAATACTTCCTCATCTGGGTCGTCAATGAGGCTAAATAAAGCTTTTATTTCTTCGGTTTTTGGCAACATGGGTCGTTTTATCTATCTATTTCTTGTTCAAATTGACGTAAAAAATGCTAAACAAACGATTTAAGTTATTCATCTGTTGTGGATATATATATGCATGCAATTGTATAATAAAAATAATTATCTAACGTTGGCTTATTTTTAGCATTATTTAGGCTAATTCTAATCATTTATTGACGTACTTTGCATATACTAAAGTCTAAGATGCTTATGCAAACTCAAACTGTTTCTGTTCCTAAATTTCCTGTAGTCAATAAATCATTACATGCCGAATTAAAGAAAAGAGTCAATCAATATTTAGAAGAACATTCCATTCGTGGTACAGGTAATTATAAATTATTTACCAAAGCGGCGATCCTTGTAAGCTTATTTTTTGTCACTTATATTCACCTGGTATTTTTCACGCCACCTACTGCAATTGCAATTGTGGAGTGTTTATTCTTTGGTGGGTTAATTGCAGCCATTGGATTTAACATTATGCACGATGGTAGTCATGGTAGTTTTAGTAGATATGCCTGGTTGAATAAACTAGCTTCATCTTCTATTAGTATTCTTGGAGCGAGTCGTTTTATGTGGAGCATGAAGCACGTAACCATTCACCATACTTATACCAATGTGGATGGAGTAGACGATGATATTGAAGTGGGCGTATTCATGAGAATGGCGCCTACTCAAAAGCATTATGTATTACACCGTTTTCAACATATTTATTTTAGTATTCTTTACATGTTATTGTATGTGTTTTGGATTTTCTTTACAGACTATAACAAATATTTTAAGGGTAAAATTGGATCAATCCCATTGAAGAAAATGTCTATTGCAGATCATTTTGAATTCTGGATTGTAAAAGTGTACCATGCAGCTATTTTTGTGGTGATTCCAATCATGATGTTAGGATGGCAAGCTTGGTTGGTTGGCTTTATTGTAAGTACTTTCTTTGCAGGATTTGTATTGAGCATCGTATTCCAATTGGCGCATACAGTAGAGCATACCGAATTTCCAGTTGCAATTCAGCCAGAGAATAGATTGCCTGACGAGTTTGCAGCACACCAAATTCAAACCACTGCTAATTTTGCGACAAAAAGCAGGGTAGTAAGTTGGTTAGTGGGTGGATTGAATTTTCAAATTGAACACCACTTGTTTCCAAAGATTTCTCACGTACATTATCCAGCAATCAGCAAGATTGTGAAAGAAGCATGTGCAGAATTCCAATTGAATTACATTGAATACCCAACCGTATTAAGTGCAGTTAAAGCGCATGTACATTTCTTAAAATCAATGAGCAAGCCTAGCCCAGCAATGGCTTAAAAATATCGAAACTTCATCTAGAGCATTAAAAAGCCCTTAGAAAAAATACCATAATCATCTACTCTCAGCTCGCAAGCTCGAATGTTCGTAGAAGATTAGTATTTCTTTCTAAGGGCTTACTTTATGTCTTTAATCCATGTATTGTTATTGCCCCAAAAAAATAAACCAAAGCAAGCTTTGGTTTATAAAATCATTAGAGTGGAATTATTGTAGCGTTTATATTCTTTGAAACGCTACAATAATTATTATGAAGCTTTCTTCTTTCTTGCCGTCTTGCGTGGAGGGTTCTTTTTCAATTCCTCAATTACCGCTTTCACTTCCTCTATCGTTAATTCTTCTACTTTCTCTTGTTGCTCTTTAGTTAACTTGAAATTGCGTAATCCTTGTTTGATATAAGGGCCATAAGGACCTCTTAATAATTGGATCTTTTCTTTTTCGAATACTTTAATGGTTCTCTCGTCCTTTGCCTTACGCTTTTCTGCAATCATAGGCGTCAATTCCTCAAGGGTAACCGTATAAGGGTCCATTTCCTTGTTAAGGGAGTAGAACTTCTTGCTATGGGCAGCGTAAGGGCCAAAACGACCAATATTCACTGTCACTTCTTCTTCTTCAAATAAACCTAAGGTTCTTGGAAGCTTGAATAATTCCATCGCTTCTTCGAAACTGATGGTCTCGATACTTTGTGAGGCTTTAAGCTTCGCAAATTTTGGTTTTTCTTCCTCATCCTGATGTCCAACCTGAACCATCGGACCATATCTACCCATTCTAGCAATCACTTTTTTGCCACTCACCGGATCAAATCCTAGTTCACGTTCGCCTTTTGCTCTCTCTGCTGTTTCTAAAGTGTGTTCAATGGTTTCATGGAAGGGTTGATAGAAATTCTCCAACATCTTGCTCCATTTTAATTTACCTTCTGCAATCTCATCAAATTCACCTTCTATTTTAGCGGTGAATCCAAAGTCCATTACTTTCTCAAAATGCAATTTCAAGAAATCGGTTACAACCAATCCTAAGTCGGTAGGAGATAATTTATTCTTTTCTGCACCCGTAATTTCAGAGGCAGTCTCTGTTTTGATGGCATCTTTTGCATCCAAAGAAAGTATTTGATAGACTCTTTTTACGCCTTCTTTCTCTCTCTTTTCTACATAGTTACGCTTCACAATCGTAGAAATAGTAGGTGCATAGGTAGAGGGTCTTCCAATGCCTAATTCCTCTAATTTCTTTACCAAACTTGCTTCAGTGAACCTTGAAGGAGGACGGCTAAAACGTTCCAAGCCTGTCATGCTGATAAAATCTAAGACTTGACCTTTTGCCAATGGTGGCAATAGTGCTTCGCCATCCGTCTCCTCTGCGTCTTCTTCTATATCATCATCGTCTTTTCCTTCTAAATATACTTTTAAGAAACCATCAAATTTCATCACTTCACCACTTGCAGTGAGTGTTTCTTTATTGGTGGAGATTTCAATTTTAGCAGTTGTTTTTTCAAACTGTGCATCGCTCATTTGAGAAGCGATAGTTCTTTTCCAAATCAATTCATATAAACGATTGGTATCCGCATCATCTACCTTAGACTCATTCATATAAGTAGGGCGGATGGCTTCGTGCGCTTCTTGTGCACTTTCGTTTTTATTTTTGAACTTTCTTGGTTGATAGTATTTATCTCCAAAGCTAGAATTGATCTCTGCTTTGATAGCATCAACAGCAGTTTCACTTAAACTAATACTATCCGTTCTCATGTAAGTGATCTTACCACTCTCGTATAATTTCTGCGCAAGCAACATTGTTTTACTTACACCGTAGCCTAGTTTCCTGGATGCCTCTTGTTGTAGTGTAGAAGTAGTGAAAGGTGCAGATGGTGTGCGTTTACCGTCTTTTACGGTAATATCTTTAACTGTATATTTTGCCCCCTTACATTCTGTTAAGAATTTTTCTGCTGCACCTGCAGTGGTTAATTTTTGAGGTCCGTCTGCCTTGAATTTTACTTTCTTTTTATTGATATCTAATGCAGAAAATAAAGCAGATACTTTAAATACACTCTCAGGAATAAATTGGTTAATCTCTCTTTCTCTTTCAGCGATCAATCGAACAGCAACACTTTGCACACGTCCGGCACTCAAGCTTCTTTGCATACCAATTTTTCGCCATAAAACTGGGCTTAGTTCAAAACCAACTATTCTATCTAATATTCTTCTTGCTTGTTGTGCATCTACCAAATCCATATTGATTAAACGTGGATTCTCGACTGCTTTTTTAATCGCCGGAGCAGTGATTTCGTGGAAAACAATACGCTTTGTTTTTTTAGGGTCTAAACCTAAAACTTCTGCCAAATGCCAACTGATACTTTCTCCTTCACGGTCCTCATCCGATGCAAGCCAGACTTCTTTAGCCTTCTTGGTCATGGATTTAAGTTCCTTCACCACTTTTTCCTTTTCGCTAGGTACCATATACCTTGGCGCAAAATGGTTTTTCATATCAATACCCATATCGTTCTTCTCCAAATCTCTGATATGGCCATAACAGCTTCTTACTTCAAATTCCTCGCCCAAAATCTTTTCTATCGTCTTCGCTTTTGCAGGCGACTCCACAATTAATAAGTTCTTTGACATAGCTCAAACCGCTCCTTCGGGTTATTTATATATTGAAAATCAACTATTTATATGCTAAGATAAAGTAAAATCAACTCCAAAAGCCAGCTTTATCCTTGGTGCAATATTATAGCTTTCGGCTAAAAAATAAAAATGATCTACTTGGACGGGGTCAAAAAGGACATGATTTGATCCATGACTTCGGTCGTTTTATACACTTTATTATGCCCTAATCCATTGGTTATCAGAAACTCAATATTGGATGGGGCTGTTTTTTGAAATTCCTCCAAATCTTTATAAGGGCATACCAAATCTTCTTCATCATGTACCCAAAGCAAAGGGCCTTTATAGTTGGTTAAGGCTCTGTCAGCTGCAAAATGCTCGATGGGATGCTGTGTTCTACTTGAAACTTCATTGTTAAATGCCATTTGAGTGACTTCATTAAAATGCATCATTTTAAAAAAGTTAGCAAATGTGGTTGTTGTTTTAGTGGCAGGTGCGATTAAAACGAATTTTCTTTCATTAGGACAATCTATTTGCTCAGCAATCATTGATAAAGTTAGTGCACCTAATGAATGCCCAATAAAATGGTTTACAGTGCCACATTGTTGCATAATATGTGCTATCGCTTCTTGGTAAACAACGACATTAATATGTTTACCCTCACTTTGACCATGTCCAGGTGCGTCAAAGGCAAGTACACGATAGCCCATTTTTAGCAATGGGGCAATATACTGTTCAAATTTATAGGCAAAACTAGCGTAACCATGTGCAATTAGTACGGTTTGGCCTTTGGGTGTATTGGAGACCCATTCGAATCCATGGATTTTAGTTTTGTCGCTTAATTGGACAGTTTGCTTAGTAGCATGGTTGAAAATAGCTGGTGCTTTTCGCTTTTTATACTTAGGATAGGGCGTGCAAAACAAATCAAAAGCCATCCTGCCAGCAGTTGCTGGGGCTAGCTTGCTTAATGTCTTGAATTTTGTTCTTAAATATTGTAAATAAATACGCTCAGAAAAGCCAACTGTAGCCATAGGTATGCGATTTGAACGCAAAGATAGCCTTCCCCAAGTGTGCATGCTTATTTTTTTTGTATTTCGACAAATAAAAGGGGCATAGCGCTTTACCCATTGATGCTTTAAAGCTATTTTTGCAAAAATAGTAACGAGCAATTATGTATTCATTAAAAATCAATTTCGAGCAAAAAGGGTTAGAAACAGTCACTATAGAAAACGTGGCAGCTGATCAAAGTCTATTAGAAGTCCTATTAGATGCAGGTATAGAATTGCACCATAATTGCGGTGCGGTATGTGCTTGTAGTACTTGTCACTTGTATGTAAAAAAAGGGATGGAGCATTTGGCAGAATTGTCCGATAAGGAAGAAGATTTTATTGACAGAGCAGTGAGCCCAAGAATTGAGTCAAGACTAGGTTGTCAATGTGAATTGAAAGCTGGTTCTGGCGAGATAGAAGTTACCTTACCTGATCAGACACAATTTTTAGGAGAATAATTTAAAAGATATAATAATAGTATGAATCAATTTGAGCCACCAATCCATTGGAATGACCACGAAGATATTGCCCAAAAATTGTATGAGAAATTTGGGGATGACTATACGGAATCTAAAATCTACAGAGTTCGTTTTACCGATCTTTTAGAGTGGGTATTAACTTTGCCTCATTTTGAAGGCAAGAAGGAAGAGTCTAACGAAGGGCATTTGGAAATGATCCAAAGCGCTTGGGTATACGAATGGCGCGATAACCAAAAAAAATAATTCCATTGCTTACCGCTTTAGAAAAAATAAAATGTTTTGTATTTGATGTCGATGGGGTATTAACCAACGGTACATTAATCGTGATGCCTGATGGTGTCATGGTGCGCACGATGAATATCAAAGATGGTTATGCCATTCAGTTGGCCATCAAAAAAGGGTATAAGGTTTGGATTATTTCTGGCGGGTATTCTGCAGAAGTGCAAGATAGATTAGAAAAATTGGGTGTGGAAGAAGTCCACATGAAAGTGAAGGATAAAAAAGAATTATTAGAAAAGCTTTCCATGACAGAAGGGGTGCCATTAGAGGAAATGCTTTATATGGGGGACGATATGCCCGATTATGAAGCCATGCAAGTAGTAGGCATCGCTGCTTGTCCTTCGGACGCTTGTTTTGATATTAAAAATATTTCAAGTTACAAAGCCATTGCTAAAGGTGGTGAGGGTTGTGCAAGAGAAGTGATTGAAAAAGTACTTAAACTAAATGGTCAATGGGATGTGATTGACCATATCCAAGCTAAATAAAATCCTGTGAAAAGCCTGATCCATTTTTTAAGATTAGTAAGATGGCCGAACTTGCTTTTTATATTTTTAGCAGAAGCGTTGTTTCATTTTTGCATTTATAAGCCGCTCTATCCAAATGCAGCATTGACGGGGGATGATCCTTTTTATTTTATTGTCGCAACCAGTATCTGTATTGCCGCAGCTGGGTATATTATCAATGATTATTTTGATGTGAATATTGACCAAGTCAATAAGCCTAAGATGGTTGTAGTGGGTGCGCATATTAGTAGACGTTGGGTAATTTTTTGGCACTTGGTTTTAAGTATGGCCGGCGTATATCTCTCCTTGATTGTTTTTCCATTTCAACAATACCTGCACATTCATTTTTCTAATTTGGCCACCATATTTATTTTGTGGTTTTACTCTACCAATTTTAAAAGAGATTTTCTAGTAGGCAATGTTGTAATAGCGGTATTAACAGCATGGACGATTGGTGTGGTGTATTTTTCTAAATTCACTTTGCTTCAATTAGTGCATCCAACCAATATGTTGCCAACGGATTTAAAGTTCTTCAAGCTCATGTTACTCTATAGTAGCTTTGCTTTTATCTTAACCTTAATAAGAGAGGCTTTGAAGGATATGGAAGACATGGGTGGTGATGAAAAATTTGGTTGTAAAACAATGCCCATTGCATGGGGTTTGCAAACCACCAAAGTGTATGTAGCTGTTTGGTTGATGGTCATTATTTTAGTGTTAACGATCATTCAATTATATGCCATCCCTTTAGGCTGGTGGATCCCAATCGTTTACAGTAGTATTACAATTATAGCCCCATTGGTGTATGTATTGTTTCATTTAAAACAAGCCTACACCAAAAAAGACTTCAATCAATTAAGCAATTTGATCAAGTTGGCCATGTTGATGGGTATTTTATCCATGGGGTTCTTTTATTTCGTGCTCTAATAATAGCAATTTATGAATGGATTCATTTTAGCATCCCAATCTCCAAGAAGAAAACAATTATTAGCCTGGGCAGACCTGCAATTCGAAGTGATTGTTTCTGCTGCTGAAGAAGATTATCCTGCAGCTATGGAAGTGCAAGATGTACCCGTACACATTGCTAAAAACAAAGCATTGGCAGTACAAGAAAAAATAAAAAATGAATTTCCGGCACATATAGGTAAATGGATTATTGCAGCAGATACCATCGTCGTTTTAGAAAATGAAATCATTGGCAAACCAATCAATAAAGCAGATGCAGTTGCTATATTGCAAAAATTATCAGGCAAAACGCATCGAGTGATTACAGGCGTTTATTTAATCAACGGAGCAGAATCGATTTTTTTTAGTGAAACGACTTTAGTGCATTTTCATCCATTAACAGAAGAACAGATACATTACTACATTGACCAATATCAACCCTATGACAAAGCAGGTGCTTATGGCATACAAGACTGGATTGGCGTAGTGGGTATTAAAGGAATAGAAGGCGACTTCTATAACGTAATGGGATTGCCTGTAAGTAAGTTGTTGGGGTATTTGCCTACAACCAAGTAAAACGAATATCCAATTCCATGTCGGGGTGTAAACTGCGTTCAACAGGGCATGTTCTACCAACTCTTTCAAGGATATCTATTGTTTTCTCATCTAAGTTCAATGCTGGCATGGTGACAGCGATAACGATTTTGCCAATTCTTCTTGGTTCACTCATCATTACTTTAGTGACTTCCACTTTAGCGCCATCGAGTTTGATATCCATGGTTTCTGCTTTGATTCCCATGGTGGTAATCAAACAAGCGCCTAGGCCTGTAGCAATTAAATCTGTCGGAGAGAAGCGAGCACCTTGACCTTTATTATCTGAAGGCGCATCTGTTTCAAAACTAGAGCCGCTTTGAAGGTGTAAACAGGTGGTTCTTAAATTTGCGTCATAGGTTACTGTTGCTGTCATGTCCTTCGATTTTATTGATTTGTGATTTTGGTAAATTTACGACGAAAGGCTTAATTTAAGCACAAGTCTTGTATTTTTGCACTCGATAACAGAAAAGCATGCAAGAATTACCAATCGTACCAGCAGAACAACATACAAAAAAGCCCAATTGGTTGAGAGTGAAATTGCCAATTGGAGAAAGCTACAAACATGTAAGAGGCTTGGTAGACAAACATAAATTACACACCATTTGTGAGAGTGGTAATTGTCCAAATATGGGAGAGTGTTGGGGAGAAGGTACAGCCACATTTATGATCCTAGGTAATATATGTACAAGAAGTTGCCAGTTTTGTGCTGTGGCAACAGGAAGACCCAAGCCAGTGGAGTGGGATGAACCACAACGTGTTGCCGAAGCCATTTTTTTAATGAAAGTAAAACATGCTGTGTTGACAAGTGTGGACAGAGATGAATTACCAGATGGAGGATCTATCATTTGGGCCAATACCATTAAGGCAATTAAAGCATTGACGCCAGATACGACATTGGAAACTTTAATTCCAGATTTTAGAGGGATCAAAGAACAAATAGAAAGAATCATTGAAGCTGCTCCAGAAGTAGTGAGTCACAATATGGAGACAGTGGAACGCAATACTAAACGTGTACGTGTGCAAGCAAAATACAGAAGAAGTTTAGAAGTATTAGAGACCTTGAAGAAAGGCGGTATGCGTACCAAAACAGGGATTATGTTGGGCATTGGAGAAGAAAAAGACGAAGTGATACAAACCATGAAGGACTTGATTGGCGTAGGATGTGATGTGATCACTATTGGTCAATACTTACAGCCTACTAAAAAACATTTACCTGTTCAACGTTTTGTACACCCCGATGAATTTGCTGAACTTAGGGCGATTGGATATGAGTTAGGATTTGATTATGTAGAGAGTGGGCCATTGGTAAGATCCTCTTATCATTCGGAAAAGCATGTGATACAAGGATGGGGAAGAAATAAATGGATGGAAGAACAAGCATTGAATAAATAGTTCAGCTACATCATAATAAAAAAGGCCACACTTAGTGTGGCCTTTTTTATTATAATTATATATTTTAGTATATCCCACATCCTTCAATTTATTGAAGGTGTGGGAATAAAAAAAAGAGGCTCAATTACGAGCCTCTTTTTTTTATTCCCACATTAAAGCAGATGCACCAAGAATGGCAGCATCGGATTCCTTTAAATGACTTATTAAAATCTTTACTTTATTTTCAAATATCTCAATCACATTTGCTTCCATATGTTCTCTGGTTGGCTTCAAAATCAAGTCGCCTGCTTTGGTTAAACCACCAAATAAGATGATTGCTTCTGGACTTGAAAACATCACAAAATTAGCCAAAGACATACCTAGAATTTTACCAGTAAATTCAAACACTTCTTTAGCAACCTCGTCTCCTTTAGTAGCTGCTTCATATACATCTTTAGAAGTAATATCGTCTATAGCTAAAGCTCTTAATACACTTGGTCGATCTGATTGACTTAATATTTCTCTTGCAGATTGTGCAACACCTGTCGCAGAGGCATAACTTTCTAGTGAACCTTTTTTGCCTGTACCTAAGTGCAATCTTCCGTCAGGGATAATGATGGTATGACCTAATTCACCTGCGAATCCATCATGTCCATAAATGAGTTGTCCGTTGGCTACAATACCACTTCCAACTCCAGTACCTAAAGTGATCATGATAAAATCCTTCATGCCTTTTGCGGCTCCATACATCATTTCGCCCACTGCAGCTGCATTGGCGTCATTGGTCAATTTTACAGGGATCTTGAATTTATCTTGCACCATTTTTGCAAATGGAATAATGCCTTTCCAAGGAAGGTTAGGTGCATACTCAATGGTGCCCGTGTAAATATTGCCATTGGGTGCACCAATACCAATCCCTTTGATACGGCCAAATCCTCCCACTTTTTCAATCATCTCTGATAAATGTTCATACAATTCGTCAATGAATGTATGCACTTGAAGGTGTTTTTTGGTAGACATTTCACTAGAGAACAGTACATTCCCGTCCTTGTCTACAATACCAAATTTTGTACCTGTTCCGCCGATATCGACGCCTACAACATATGATTCCATAAATGCGATGTTTAAATTTTAGTGTCCTCCGCTTGTTTCAGCTTCTTCGTAATTAATGCCTTGCTTCTTTAAAATGCCTTTCACTGCAATAGCGAAAAATACTAAATAAGCAAAACAGATTGCAGGTACCCAGAATGAATTATGGATACCAAATCCAGGTTGATCTAAATGAGAGGATTGTAAATAGTCGGCAATTTTTCCTTGAATTGGAGGAATGATACCACCCCCTAAAATCATCATAATTAAAAATGCAGAACCCTGTGGCGTATACTTTCCTAAACCAGATACGGATAAAGAGAAAATTGATGGCCACATAATAGAACAAGCCAATCCTCCTGTTAAGAATGCATAAGTTGCTACGGTTCCTTTGGTGAAAATACCAAGTACCATTGCAATTACACCTACTAAACTAAATATTAATAAAGTTTTTGCTGGTTTGTTTTGGCTTAAATAAAATGCAACAATTTGTATGAATACACAAATGATATACCAATACAAAGGACTCATATCATATTGCGCAATGCTATTTAAAGCAATCACAAT
>JAGOAO010000026.1 GCA_017983845.1 Sediminibacterium sp. | reverse complement strand
ATGATATCGGTATAGTAATCATGGTTTAAAAACTGCTTATTAATACCTAGAAGGTATTCGTCTGAACAAAAAACATATTGAAGGGACTCAATTGATAATCCTTCTTTACGAAGTTGCTTTTCTATGAACAGTTTAAGTGCGGTTCGATTGCCTAGACTACTACCCTTATCTGCTTTGTTAAAATAAATTGACATCGTTATAAATCGTTGAAAGTGATCATAGTTATAACGAATTTTAATGCTCCATATTTCGTAAGCACTTAAATATAAACATTGGTATCTTTGTAGTCTATTATGAAGAAATTATCAGATTTAAAAATTGGAGAAATTGGCGTAATTCATTCTTTTGAAAACGATGAAATATTTTTAAAACTGATGGAAATGGGATGCATACCTGGCGAAAAAATTAGAGTTGAACAAATTGCGCCACTTGGAGATCCTATTTCAATTTCTGTTGCGGGTTATCAATTAAGCTTAAGAAATGACGAGGCAGAAAGCATCATAATTACTCAAGAATTATCTAATTAGTTGATTATCAATATTTTGTGATGAAAGTAGGTTTATTCTTTGGCTCATTTAATCCAATACATCATGGCCATTTAATGGTTGCGAGTTATATCGCTAATCACACAGATGTACAACAAGTATGGCTTGTGGTCTCCCCTCAAAATCCACATAAAGCGCAAGCAAGTTTATTGAATGAATATGACCGACTACATCTTGCTCAATTGGCAATAGAAGAGGATAGTCAAATTAAAGTCTCTGATATAGAATTCAAATTACCGAAGCCGTCTTATACGATTGATACATTAACCTATGTTCAGGAACAATTTTCGCAACATGAATTTTATGTCATCATGGGTGGTGATAGTTTTCAAAATTTGCCAAAATGGAAAAATTTTGAAACCCTGGTTAAGGACTATCAATTCATTGTGTACAGAAGACCCGGTTTCGAAATTAATGAAACACATGGGGCAAGGGTGCAATATTTAGAAGCACCCATGTTAGAACTATCAGCAACATTGATTCGAAATAATTGCAAAAATGGTATAACTATACGCTATTTGGTTCCAGAAAAAGTAAGAGAAGAAATTGAAAAAAATAATTATTTTAAGGACTAATTTTTGAAACAAGTTTATTTAAAAATTATTTCTTCTTATAAACAGGGACTGTCGAACAGGGCTCACCATACATTATACTCTTAGCTACAGGACGTAACTTTTGCGTAATTGCAATATAAGCGGATTCTCCAATAGGCATATCACCACAGCCTTTTACGACAATGCGTTGATCCGCAAAAACTGAAGCGTCAATTTTTTGAATAGCTTCTAATAAAACCAAATCTCTAATGGTGGATTCGTTGCCAAAATATACAGATTTTGCAAAAGGAGATAATTTTGAAACAATCAACATATTAGCCCACATTGGAATAATAGCATCCGTACTACAAAATATACCAATAATCTTGTCCTGATATTGTGACCAATCAATTGTGTTCAAACTTGCACGAAAATCTTTTTCTTTTAAAATCAACTCCATGAATAAAAAAGGTTTGATATCAAAAATAACAATCTCGTTACTTGGGATATATTGAGCAAGGTCTAAACTAATTAAACCACTCTCCGCTACTTTATTGATGAAGGTTTCTGACATAGTGCAAAATTAAATCGAAAATCTAAATATCAGCCATTTTGCGGTTTCGATATGCGAATAAAAAACCCCCGATAAATCGAGGGTTTAAATGATATTATAAATGAACTACTAATACACTTTAGTTCTATTATCTTCAATCTTAGCAATCTTCTTTAAACCAATATTTGTTCTATAAAGTACAGATCTTGTTCTGTTAACTAATTCTGCTTCAAAATTGGTTAAATCTTGAGTAGCAGCTTTTGCGCCTTGAGATTTAACACTGATTACAAATACTCCTGCGTTTCCACTAATTGGAGCACTTGGTTTATTTAATAAAGTTTTATTAAAAGCAGCACCCACTAATTTAGGTTCGTTACCAATTCCTGGAATTAAAGAATAGTTAAAATTGATACTATCTGCAGGTTGAACAATCGTTTTTGCACTTGCTGCAATTTCTTCAATCGTATTACCTTTAAAGTTTTGTTTAATTTGAATCGCTTTCTTTTGATCTCTTAAAATACCTTCAACTTGTGGTCTTGCAGAAACAACTGATGCTAAACCAGCTTTATCTTCACCAGTAATCACAGCAACAAAATAATTGTCACCCACTTCTATTGGTTCAGAAACCGCATTGATGTTCTTTTCATAAATCCAACGAACCAAAGTTCTTGACTCGCCCATTCCTGGTATTTCATAATCCATCGCCTTAATTCCTGTAGCAGGGAAAGCTTGTTTATTTAATTTTACCGCTTCTTCATTAAAGGTTTTTACATCTTTACTTGCACTAGCAAAAGCAGCAGCAGCAGCTGATGCAACTCCAATTGTTTCATTGCTTGGTAAAATAGCTTTAGATAAATAGGCAATTTTATAAGCAGGGCTTCTAGGAGTTTGTTTTAAAACTTCAATATAGTGATAACCAAAATCTGTTTTTACAACACCTTTTGTACCAACAGCATTATCAAAAGAAAAATCATTAAAAGGTCCAACCATTTGACCTTGAGCAAACATGTCATACTTTCCACCATTTGCTTTACTTCCTGCGTCGTCTGAATATTTTTGCACCAAGGCATCAAAACTTACACCACCTGCAATCGCAGTTCTAATGCTGTCAATAATTTTTTTAGCACTACTATCATCGCGAACGATTTGACCATTCTGACCAGCTGTAGCAACTAATATATGTCTTACACTTGCACTATCAGGCCATTGTTTTACACCTATCACTTTTGCAATAGTGTAATTCTTGCCATCAATATAAGGTCCATACACATTACCAACACCAGATGCGATAATTGCATCCTTATTAGGAACTTGTAAAGACTTGCCACTAATGTAACTGTTATAGAAAGGTAAATCAGAACCAGCTTTGTTCAAAAACACAGCAGCATCTGGTGCAGCTTGAAACTCTTCTTTTAAAGCATTGATAGCATTTAGAACAGTAGTTGAATCTGCACTAGTTGGTGCAGCACTAAAGCCAACAAAACTAATATTCTTTGATGCTTCTTCTACTTGAAAAGCTGCAGCATTTTCTTTGATATAATTAGCTACTTCATCATCACTAATTTTTATTGTACTATCAGATATACTAGCATAAGGAATACCTACAATATTAATATTAGCAATACTATTTAATTCAGCATATTGTTTTTGTATCATCCAAGAAGGAACTTGTACACCCTTAACAACCAATGCTTGATATTTATTTCTCAATCTATTTTCAATAGATGGTTCGATATACATCTTCTCAATTTGATTGATTTGATCTTGATTCTTTCCTTTTTTAACTTGAGCAATAGCTTGCTTCGCATCATTCACTTTAAACTCACCAGTAGTTGGATCAGTAAACTCTTGTTTGAAAGGAGATTCTGTTCCAAATAAAACGTCAGATAATTCTTTAGTACCTACAGAGATACCCAATTTTTTTTCTTCTGTTTTATATAAAATACGATCCACTTCTTGATTCCACAAGAATCCAATTATTTGTTCTCTTTTAACACCTTGTGATGCATAATTCTGAACTTGTATTTCTACCTTCTCTTCAAAATCAGTTTTTTGAATAGTTACTCCATTTACTTTTCCTAATTCGGAAATAGCTGTATTTCCTTGTTTACCAATTCCATCTTGTAATACAAAAGCAATCAATGCGATTACAATAATTGTAAAGATGATCCAAGCACCTTTTTCACGAATGTTCTGAATAATAGACATATGTATCTTATAATTATATAGGCAGCAAATTTAGTATATTATATGAACCAAATACGTTTGAGTTCGTAATAAAATACACAATAGCTAAGTGGATAATTAAAAATTCGGTGGATAAACCCACTTTTTGATCGAATAAATGGGTATAAAAAACGAATAATCTGTTTTGGTAAAACAAATAAGTAGGTTTTAGAGAATTTAATAGTCATCTTATACCCGTTAATTAACAGTGTATAACCTGTGCTTATCTTAAAATGAAGAAAGAATATGAATATAGAAAAAATATAATGTGAAATTAAAAAATCAATAAACAGTCAACTTAAGCCGTAGTAATATGTTGTAATAAATAGTAAATGATTCAAACATGCAAAGTGTATAACTAAGATATTAAGATATTAACAGCCGTAATAGTATTAGTTTATTTATATAAATGTATTATAAAAGAATACTACGGTAGTAATGCACATTCCATTTTAGCTTGATTATTTTTAAATGAACTACTTTTATTCCATCCTATTAAACACTAATTTAACAGGCCAGATAAATACTTAAAAACAATAAACTAAAAAATACTAAATTTATTACTAAATAATAATTTAAAATAAATAACTGAAAATCAATGTTTTATAAAAAAAATAAACCCTACAGAGAATAAATAACTAATCTAATTAGTAAAATAATACTAAATATTTTAGTTTATTAACAATTTATCCCTATCTTCACATTCTATTTAAACGAAAACATAAAACGACAAGCTATGAGTAACGCAGAAAAATTAAAAGCCCTTAAGTTGACCATTGATAAGATCGACAAGGACTACGGAAAAGGTAGTGTAATGATGATGAATGAGCGCAGCCAAGAGCCTCAGGAAGTGATATCAACAGGATCAATTGGCTTAGATACTGCGTTAGGAATTGGTGGTTTACCAAAAGGTAGAATTATTGAAATTTATGGTCCAGAATCTTCTGGTAAAACGACTGTTGCAATCCATGTCATTGCGGAAGCACAGAAAAAAGGTGGAATGTGTGCAATTATCGATGCGGAACATGCATTTGACAGCGCATATGCAAAGAGATTAGGAGTAGATGTGGATAACCTATTGGTTTCTCAACCAGATTATGGAGAGCAAGCTTTAGAAATTGCAGATCGTTTGATCTTATCTGGTGCAATTGATGTTGTTGTGATTGATTCAGTTGCTGCATTGGTTCCTAAAAGTGAGTTAGAAGGTGAAATGGGAGATTCAAAAATGGGATTACACGCTCGTTTAATGTCTCAGGCTTTGAGAAAATTAACAGCAACAATTAATAAAACAGGTACTGTTTGTATTTTTATCAATCAGTTACGTGAAAAGATTGGTGTTATGTTTGGTAATCCAGAAACAACAACCGGTGGTAACGCCTTAAAATTCTATGCTTCTGTGCGTTTGGATATCAGAAGAATGGCACAAATTAAAGATGGTGACGAAGCGGTAGGTAATAGAGTGAAAGTGAAAGTGGTTAAAAATAAAGTAGCACCGCCATTTAGAGCTGCCGAATTTGAAATTATATTCGGAGAGGGTATTAGTAAGATTGGTGAGATTATTGACATGGGTGTTGAATTAGAGATCATTAACAAAAGTGGTAGCTGGTTTAGTTATGAGGGTAATAAACTAGGACAAGGTCGTGATTCTGTTAAAACAATTCTTCATGACAATCCAGAGATGGCCAATGAAATTGAAGCAAAAATAAGAGCTAAAATTGCAGCGAAAATAGAAGCCGCTGCAGCACATTAAAATAATTAAACGTGTTTTTTTAAGGTTAGTAGGTAGTGACCGCATCATTTGTGATGCGGTTTTTTTATATTTATACTGTGGTGCAATTATTAAAACTATTTATTCAAGCAGGTTTATGGTTATTTTGTCACGAGATACACCTTAAAAACAAACAGCTTTTTACAACAAAAGGGCCCTTATTAATTATTGCAAACCATCCTAATTCTTTTTTAGATGCTTTAATTATTGGATCTTATTATAAAAGGAGAATGTATTTTTTAGCGAGAGGGGATGCTTTTAAAAAACCAATACATCGTTTTATTTTAGAATCATTAAATATGATTCCTGTCTATCGCTTAAGAGAAGGAAAAGAGTTCTTGCATTTAAACGATTATGCATTTATTAAGTCGATTGATTTATTAAGTAAGGGTTATGCAGTATTAATTTTTATAGAAGGTATTTGTATCAATAGCCACGAATTACAACCTTTTAAAAAAGGTACTGCTAGAATATTAGAAGGGGTGCAAAAATTAAATGTGGATATTAAAATACATATTGCAGGAATTGCATTTAACCAACTAAGGGGTATTGGAAAAAAAATTAACCTTATTGTAACCGCATTCAATACGATTCCTCTTATTCAAAACAGCAGAGATCGTGTTTTGTTTAATCAGCAAGTGTATCATCAACTTCAAGAAAATATTATTATTCCATCCACCCCAACAACCTTTGATACAAAAAACATTTTTTATATTATCCACTTACCATACTATAGATTGATCAAAAAATGGATTGACAAAAAAACAAAGTATACAGTTTTTTATGACTCTGTTTTATTTTCGGTTTTATTGTTTACCTATCCACTTTTTCTTTTGTTTGTTTATCTTGTATTAATACTATTTAATATTACGCCATCTATTATTTTATTTATCTTGATATTATTACCAATCATGGGTAAAAGAGTGGTTCATTAAAGATATAAATTTTAAAAAAACATGAAATCATTAAGAAAGCTTGATAAAAGAAAAAAAATTGCACTCATTGCACATGACAATAAAAAAAAGGATTTAATTGAATGGGCGGTGCATAATAAAATTGTTTTATCTAAACATAGTTTAGTAGCTACAGGCACTACAGGAAAACTAATTGAAGAGGCTTTAGACCAACCGGTTGTAAAACTATTAAGCGGTCCACTGGGTGGCGACCAACAAATTGGTGCTATGATTGCTACTGGTGATATTGATATGGTTTTTTTCTTCTTTGATCCAATGGAAGCACAACCCCATGACAGTGATGTAAAAGCTTTATTAAGACTAGCAGTTGCGTGGAACCTTCCTATGGCTTGCGATAGAACCACTGCAGATTTTTTAGTCACTTCTCCATTTATGCAAGGGGAATATGAATACGAGCTACCCAACTACAACCAATATTTAAATAGAAAAGTATAATTTATAATACATCATCTAAATTTTCCAAATAAAATCTAATCCAATGGCAAATAAGAAATCAACACTTGTATTGTGTACCATGTTAGTGGGCTTTAGCATCAATAGCATCGCACAGCAATTCACAGGATTTAAAAACACCGATGCACAACAAAAACTAGAAGCTAGTTTTGATAGCAAGCTAAGTGCAAAGCGTGTGGGAGAAAATATTAAAATAATGTCCTCTGTTCCACACCATATTGGATCTGTGGGTGGAAAATTTGTAGCAGATGAAATTGCAAAACAATTTAAAGCAGCAGGATGGGATACTAAAATAGTAACCTATCAATTGTTATTTCCAACTCCAATTACACGTGTGTTAGAAATGAAAGGTGCAACAAATTTTAAAGCATTATTAAAAGAGCCCGCTTTAAAAGAAGATGCAACTTCTGGACAAGCAGATCAATTACCTACTTACAATTGTTGGAGTGCTGATGGTGATGTAAATGCAGAATTGGTTTTTGTAAATTATGGTTTACCAGAAGACTATGAAACCTTAGCTAAATACGGTATTGATGTGAAAGGAAAAATTGTCATTGCTAAATATGGTAGAAGTTGGAGAGGGATTAAACCAAAAGTAGCACAAGAACATGGTGCCATTGGTTGTTTAATTTATTCAGATCCTCAGGACGATGGATATGGTGCGGGTGATGTGTATCCTGCGGGTCCTTTTAAAAACGAATTCGGAGTTCAAAGGGGTTCTATCATGGATATGGTGATTTACCCTGGAGACCCAAGTACACCTAATTACGCTTCTGTTGATGGCGCACCAAGGGTGGATCATAACAATGCAGAGAACCTTTTAAAAATCCCTGTATTACCAATTAGCTATCATGATGCGGCTCCTTTATTACAAGACATGGCAGGCCCCGTTGCTCCAAAAGCTTGGAGAGGAGGCCTACCGTTTACGTATCATATTGGACCAAGCAAGTCTAAGCTTCATTTAAAATTAAATTTCGATTGGAAAATTCGTCCTGCATACAATGTCATTGCAACCATAAAAGGAAGTCAATACCCAGATCAATGGGTGATTAGAGGAAATCACCACGACGCCTGGGTAAATGGCGCTAATGACCCTGTAAGCGGTATGGCAGCAGAATTAGAAGAGGCAATCGCAATTGGAGAATTGGTTAAAACAGGATGGAAGCCAAAAAGAACATTGGTGTATTGTGCTTGGGATGCCGAAGAACAAGGTTTGATGGGTTCGGTAGAGTGGGTGGAAGACCATGCTGCAGAACTTCAAGCTAAAGCGGTTGCTTATATTAACTCTGATGGTAACGGTAGAGGCTTTTTAGGGGCAGAGGGCTCTCATGCATTCTCTGGCTTAATGACAGATATTAGTAAATCAATTATTGACCCTCAAACTGGCGTAACCATTTTTGAAAGACAAAGAGCCAATCGTGCAACAGAAGCGGCAACTGTAGCCGCTAAAAAAGAAATCTTAAACAGTACTACTTATCCACTAGGAGCAATGGGTTCTGGCTCTGACTATTCTTCATTTATTCAACACGTGGGTGTACCCTCTTTAAACATTGGTTTTGGTGGAGAAAACGAAGGTGGAGAATACCATTCTATTTATGATTCTTATGACCATTATTCAAAGTACAAAGATCCTGGATTTGCTTATGGCGTAGCACTTGCACAAACAGCAGGTCGTGCAGCTTTAAGATTGTCAGAAGCAGATGCTTTACCATTTGATTTTACCGCTTTACACAAAACCGTAAAAGGCTATATTACAGAGTTGATGGGTAATGTAGAGCAAATGCGTGAAAAAGCAAAAGTGGAAAACGAACTAGTGAACACAAAAGCATATGCAGTTGCTGCAGATCCAACAGAGGGGTTAAAGCTTCCTAAGGTGGTTGCCGAAGTACCATATCTAGATTTTTCACCAATTTTAAACAGCTTAACCAATTTAGAAAAAGCAGCACAAAATGTAGAAAAACTAAAGTCAAGTGCTGACGCACAAAAATTAGCTGCAATCAACGCAAAAATATATACAGCAGAACAAGCATTGTTAATGACTACAGGTTTGCCTCGCAGACCATGGTACAAGCATAGCCTCTATGCACCAGGTTTTTATACGGGTTATGGTGTTAAAACAATACCAGGAGTTCGTGAAGCAATCGAGCAAAAAAATTGGTCAGAAACAACCGCTCAAATGAGCGAAGTAGCGGCAGCTATTAATAGACTTGCTACTTATTTAGAAACACTATAATGCGTCAATTTAAAGACACATATTTAAGGTTTGCGCTTAACTTTGCGTATGCCTTTTAAACTTCATTCCAACTACACACCCTCGGGCGATCAGCCAACAGCCATTGCGCAATTAACCGAGGGTGTGCTGAATGGAGACCAACAACAAACACTTTTAGGCGTTACGGGTTCGGGTAAAACTTTTACCATTGCCAACCTAATACAAAACGTGCAACGCCCCACCCTTGTCCTAACACATAATAAAACACTGGTTGCTCAACTGTATGGAGAGTTTAAACAATTCTTTCCAGACAATGCAGTGGGCTATTTTGTGTCTTATTACGACTACTATCAACCAGAAGCCTATCTCCCCACATCGGGTGTTTATATTGAAAAAGATTTAAGTATCAACGAGGAGCTAGATAAGTTAAGGCTGCAAGCAACAGCACAATTACTAAGCGGTAGAAGAGATATTGTCATTGTAGCGAGTGTGAGTTGTATTTATGGTATGGGTAATCCTACAGAATATGAAAATGGAATCATTCGTATTCATCAGGGACAGATAATGTCACGTCAAGCTTTTTTACACGCATTGGTGAATAGTTTATACCATCGTTCTGTGACCGAATTTGATCGTGGTGCATTTAGGGTGAATGGAGATACGGTAGATATTCGTTTGCCTTATGTAGACTATGGATACCGCATTACTTTTTTTGGGGATGAAATTGAATCCATTGAAAGTATAGAAATAGAAACAGGAAAAAGAATTGAGCCCATGGAGAATGCGGCCATCTTTCCTGCAAATTTATACATGGCACCTAAAGAAATGCTGCAAGAAATTATTGTAGAGATACAAGATGAGTTACGCGCACAAGTGGAGTATTTTAAAAATGTAGGAAAACCACAAGAAGCAGCAAGAATTAAAGAAAGGGTTGAATATGATATAGAGATGGTAAGAGAGTTGGGTTATTGCACGGGTATTGAAAACTATTCTCGATTTTTTGATCGCAGAAAACCAGGTACGAGACCCTTCTGTTTATTGGATTATTTTCCAAAAGATTTTTTATGCGTGATAGATGAAAGCCATGTTACCATTCCTCAAATTTCTGGAATGTATGGCGGAGATAGAAGTAGAAAAATGAATTTAGTGGAGTTTGGTTTTAGATTACCAAGTGCTATAGACAATCGCCCGCTTAATTTTAATGAGTTTGAACAAGTCATCGGACAAACAATCTATGTAAGCGCCACACCGGGTGAATATGAATTAGAAAAAACAGGAGGACTCATTGTAGAACAGGTGGTAAGACCCACTGGACTATTGGATCCACCCATCGAAGTACGACCAACAAAAAATCAAATAGATGATTTATTAGATGAGATCGCCATGCAGGTAGAAAAAGGCGATCGCGTGTTGGTGACTACGCTAACCAAAAAGATGGCAGAGGAGATGGATCGATACTTGTCAAAAATTAATATTAAATCTAAATATATTCACAGCGATATTGATGCCTTAGAGCGTGTTGAAATTTTAAGAGAGCTTCGATTGGGTGTAATTGATGTTTTGGTGGGCGTGAATTTATTAAGAGAGGGCTTGGATTTGCCCGAAGTGTCTTTGGTCGTAGTATTGGATGCAGATAAAGAAGGTTTTTTAAGAAACGAAAAATCATTAACCCAAACCGCAGGGCGTGCCGCGCGTAATGTGAGGGGTAGGGTTATATTTTATGGGGATCAAATCACCATGAGCATGCAACGCACGATGGACGAAACCAATCGACGACGCGCAAAACAGATTCAATACAACGAGGAGCACAATATAACACCAACGACCATTGTGAAATCAATAGAACAGGTGATGAAACAAACGGCGGTATTGGATATTAAAGGGTATACGCAAGACAACATGAATATCAGAACCACCGACGCGCTCAATATGGTGGCCGAGCCGAATAGCGAATACAAAACAATTCCTCAAATGGAAAAAGCCATTATGCAAACTAAAAAGCAAATGGAAAAAGTGGCGAAGGCCTTGGATTTTATGGAAGCCGCCAAATTGCGTGATGAAATGTTTAGAATGGAATTACAATTAGAAAAAATGAAAGCATCAACATAAACTCATGAACGATTTTTTTATACAAGTATATGAAGGCTTGATGAATACCACTTGGTTGGAAGCTATCGCTGTGATCATGGGGATTGTATCTGTTTGGTATAGTCGTAAAGAAAATATTTTAGTATTTCCATCAGGCATCATTAATACCACCCTATTTATATATTTAAGCTTTAAAGGCAACTTATTAGGAGAGGCAAGTGTTAATTTATATTATACCATCATGAGTATTTATGGTTGGTATTTGTGGACGCGCAAAAAAGAAGATCATGTTACCAACGCCTTAAAAATTACCAACAGTTCGACAAAACAGAGGCTGCAGCAATTTTTAGTATTTGTAGGTTTTTATACCGTTTTGTTTTTTGGACTACAATTTTTAAAAACAAATTTTGCTCCAGATGCGATTCCTTGGGCAGACGCATTGGCTAGTGCATCGGCGTATACGGCCATGTGGTTGATGGCAAAGAAAAAGGTGGACAGCTGGATTTGGTGGATCATCACCAATATCACATCCATTCCATTGTACTTTATTAAGGGTTATGCGTTTACAAGTTTTCAATTTATTGTTTTACTAATTTTGGCGATAGCGGGATTTATATCTTGGAACAAAAAAGCTTCAACCCATGAAACCAATTCATAAAATAGTAGTACTAGGTCCAGAGTCAACAGGTAAGTCAACGCTCTGTGCGGCGCTTGCGGCGCATTATCAAACCATTTGGACGCCCGAATACGCAAGACAATACCTGTCTGAGCATGGAACAAAATATAGCTTTGATGATTTATTAACAATCGCTAAAGGGCAAATTGCAAATGAAGAAAATGCAATCAAAAAGCTGCATCAAAAAAATGCTTCCGATACCGACCAAACAAAAACGAATAAACTAATTGTTGATACAGACATGTATGTTATGAAAGTGTGGTCTGAATATGTATTTAACAATTGCCATCCCTTTATATTAGAACAAATTAATGAACGCCATTATGATTTGTATTTGCTCTGCGATATAGACCTACCATGGGCAGCAGACGAAATGAGAGAATACCCAGACGAAAAACCGCGTATTGAATTGTTTACTATTTATAAGGATTTATTACAAAATCAAAATAAAGCTTGGGGAATCGTAAGTGGAATTGGAACACAAAGAACACAGAATGCAATTAGTCTTGTTGACAAGTTGTTAAACAACCAAACTCAAGAATTTTAAAAAACAAAAAATAATACACAATGCGTGTTTGGTTTTGCACAATACTTTTTAAATCAAAAATTATTGTGGAATAAAAAGTGCAAAACCCCTGCTATTTTTTTCGAATTAAATCCCGAACATCCTCATCTCCTTCTAAATTGTTCATTTCTCTAAGGATTTGTGGATAACGCCACGCAACTCTTTTTGTCATTGGTCTAGCTGTGAATTTCTTGGGATTAGGAAGGCCTGCAATAATCATTGCTGCTTCTGCACGGGTTAATTTTTTTGCAGATTTTTTAAAATAATGTTGCGCAGCCGCTTCAACCCCAAAACAACCCGGACCAGTTTCAATTACATTTAAGTATACTTCCAAGATTCTTTTTTTACCCCAAATCAATTCCACTAAAAAGGTAAAATAAAATTCAGGGAGCTTACGTATATATTTATCATATTGTCCACCCTGCCATAAGAAAACGTTTTTGGCAACCTGTTGTGTGATGGTACTTGCGCCACCACCCAATGGAATTCTAGATTTCTTTTTTTTCTTTTTTGGCTTGAAACTTCGTTCCATTGCTTCCCAGTCTACGCCTATATGATCTGGGAAAGCTTGATCCTCGCTGGCGATAGCGGCCAATTTAATATTATAAGACATATCCTCCCATGCTACATAATCTCTTTTTAAACCCAATCCAAACGCGTTGGTGATTTGAGTGATGGTAATGGGCGGAAAGACAAAACGCGTAATCACCACATAAAGTAGCGAGCTTAGAAACAAATACCAAATGACGCGTTTAATTTTTTTTATCAAAATTTATATCAATTATTATTGAAGTAAAAAAGCTCCGTTTTTTAGAGCGCTAGTATTATAAAATCTCAACACTAAATCTTTTTCCAATCGGACGATAAGGTGGATTTTTTTTAGCCATCCATTTTCCAATCATAAAGGCACCTAATCCGCCGGCAATAGATGGTATATTTTTAGCACCAAATACTGCTTCTTTGTTGATCACAGAGTTGGTGATATTTAAACCACCATATAAGATACCTGCAATTTTTAAAAATGCACCATTGGCAAAAACACTTTGGTACTGACCCTTGTCTTTTGCAAAAGCACGGATTTCATTGATATGAAGCGTAAGTGGTCCCAATCTTAATGTGTCTTGACCATAAGTGCCATAAGCGGTCATCACGGTTTGTAATGCATATTGCTTTACTTGAATTGAGTCGTTTTTCACCCATTGAATTTGACCGGTGATCCATTGGCGATTGCTGAATTCAAATTCAATATAATTGTCTTTAGTAAAAGACTTAATGGTTACACCCTTGTCTTTTAAGACAAGTACGCTGCCCGACTGTGCTACTAAAAGATTCGTTTGAATCAGGGCGAAGCAGCAACAAAATAAAAGGATTATTTTTTTCACAAGTCCAAATTACAATAAAGCCAACTAAAACGAACCAAAATTGTTTAAATGTTTGTGAAAGAGATATGCACTTTTAGGATCTAATAGATCAAGAGCGCGCTATATAAAAGGGCGGCACTGAATATTAAAATGATAATACCAGAAATTCGATTAATCCAGACTAGGCTTTTTTCAGTTAAACGAGGCCTAAGTTTTCCAGCTAAAAATACTTTTACTAAATCAGATAATAATACAAAACCTAAACAGGTTCCAAACACGAGCAGTTTATATTGAAGTGGATTGGGGGTGTCACCGGCGCTATTGTTAATTGCCGCAGTCCAGGCAAACCAAAATAAAAACACACTAGGGTTGAGCGTATTCATTAAAAACCCCGAGAAATAGGCACCAATTAAATCTTTGATACTTGTCACTTTTTGCTGGCCATCATTGCCCATATTTTCCAGCTTCAACTTTTTAAAAAATAAAGTATACAAACCCATCAATAAAAGAAATCCCGCACCCGCAAGGGCGATAGTAGATTTGTGATTGAGTACTAGATTAAACAAGGAAGTAAAGACATTACATATAAATAGCAAAACAAGGTCACTGCTTGAAACACCTGCAACAAAAGCATATCCAGAGCGCTTGCCATTGGTGAGGCTCTGTTTGATGATGGCAAAAATAACAGGACCAATAGAGATGCTTAAGATCAATCCCAACAACAATCCTTTTATAATTGGCGCAAACAACATTAGGCTTGATTTTTTATAAATGCCTTCCAATCATTCAGCATCTCTCCTTTTAAAACTCTTGGAAATTTATGTTGCCCTCCAATCTTCCCTTTGCTTTGCATAAAGCCCATGAAGCAACTTTCTTTTAATACGGATACTTGAATATCCTTCAACGCACTCTTTCTCTCCACCGCATAATCATCGTTGAGTTGAATTAATTTTTCATCGATCTTCTCAGCCAATAGCTTTTCATCAATATTTTGATCACAAGCTACATACCAATGATGGGCAAAGAAATTGCCATGAGGTTCACCAGTAACCGTGTATTCAGGAATAGATAAATTTAACTCCTCACTTACCAATTGAACCGCCTTGTTCATATTGTCTACACTAAGGTGCTCGCCCACTAAGCTTAAAAAATGCTTTGTTCTACCAGTGATGATGATCTCGGCGTTTGCTTTGTCCACAAAACGAACCGTATCACCGATTAAATAACGCCATGCACCAGCTGGTGTACTAATTAAGACTGCGTAATCCTTACCCTCTTCTACTTCGTGTATCATTAAGGCTTCGGGCTGATCTACCATTTCTCCGTTTTCATCAAAGTTGGTTTCGTCAAAGGGGACGAATTCAAAAAAGATATGTTGGTTATAAGACAAACGCATGCCCACTGCATTTTGTTTGTCCTGCCATGCCAAAAATCCCTCACTTGCTAAATAGGTTTCAATGTATTCAATAGGTCTACCTAATAATTTTTCAAATCCATGTTTATAGGGTTCAAAGCTCACTCCGCCATGTACGAAAAATGTGAGGTTAGGCCAGATTTCGTGAATATTGTTCAGTTGATAGCGCTCTATCACCATTTCTAAACACATTTGGATCCAAGCGGGAACGCCAATGATAAAGCTGATATCCCATTCGGGCGCCTTCTCTACTATCTCTTTTAATTTTTTATTCCAATCGCGTTCTTTGGCTATTTTTTTACCAGGCTTATAAAAAGGCTGAAACCAAAACGGCGCTTTCTTTGCTGTAATGCCACTAAGGTCGCCCGCATAATAGCCCGCACCTTTTTGTAGGTCGGTACTCCCTCCAAGGGTAAGCCATCCGCGACCTAGCGCAGACAAGGGTACATCGCGGTATTTAAACAAACTAATAAGCTGCTTGATCATGATGACCTTGTTGCCTCTTAGTAGATCGTTGGTTACAGGAATATATTTACTTGCAGCTTCACTGGTACCGCTGCTGAGGGCAAAATAGTTGATCTTGCCTGGCCAACAAATATCGGTCTGACCCTCTAGGGTTAAGTGCCACCAGTCTTTATAAATCTTGTTGTAATTGTAACTAGGCACTACTTCTTGGAATTTCTTTCCAATATGTCGGCTCATTAAAATTTCATCGAAATTGTTCTTTTGACCGAAAGCCGTGTATTGTGCGCGCTTTAATAATTTCTTAAGTACACGTAATTGTGCGCTTCTAGGGCTTCTTGGTGGAATACCAAGTGCCTTGCTAATACTTTTAGGTAAATTAATCTCAAAAATCGGCATCTACAGAATCGGGTTTTACTTTTATAGATTCCTTACAAAAATACGAATGTTATTCGAGCAAACGAGCCTACTTTTGTACTATGATTAAAAACACCTTAATTCAGGCTGTAGAGGTTGGCGCAAAAGAACTGACGCGTTTTTTTAATGGCAGCTTTACCGTATCCAGCAAGGCTACGATAAATGATTTGGTAACAGAAGCGGACCATGCTTCTGAAAAAGCAATCATTGAATTAATACAGGCACAGTTTCCAGATCATTTTATATTGAGCGAAGAAACAGGAGAGATGGCTTCGGCGTCAGACACCAAGTGGATCATCGATCCAATTGATGGCACGATCAATTTTGCCAACGGCATCCCTATTTGTTGTGTCAGCATTGGTGTGGAATACAAGGGAGAAATGATTTTAGGATCGGTTTACAATCCCTTCATGAATGAACTTTATTTTGCAGAAAAAGGCAAGGGTGCAACCCTCAACGGAAGACCGATGCGAGTGAGTAAAAAAGAATCAATTTTACAAAGTTGTTTGGTGAC
>JAGOAO010000011.1:54309-61192 GCA_017983845.1 Sediminibacterium sp. | reverse complement strand
AACTTCATTTTTTAATACTTCCTGTGCTTTTGCTAATGGGAACTCTTCTCTAGTTACCACGTTTTCTTCGGTACCTCCGAAATTTAATTTTGCCATGATTTGTTTAGTTTATGAATTGAAAGATTTGATTGATTCTATTTTTATTCTATTTAATAATTTCTTGTTTTTGAATATCCTTTTATAGTTCTTATTTTACAAACTACATAGTGAACACCGCTTCTCTTTTTCCTAAGTACTCGTTTTCTATCAGCTCGTCTCCTGGTTCTCTTTTTTCGAAGTCTTTTAATTTCTCGTGAAAGCCTGCACTTTCTTTGATAATGGCCACGCGCGCGCTTCTCACAAATTCCACCAAACCATATGGTGCCAAGGCTTCCATCAGTTTATTGGTTTCCTCTCTATGTCCTGTGGTTTCAAAAACAATAAAGTCTTTGCGGATGGCGACTGCTCTTGCGCCAAACTCCCTCAACAATCTTTCTACTTTTACTTTCTCAGTAATTTCGTCCGACAATACTTTATACAATGCCAACTCCTGCCATACAATTTCATCGTTGGTATTATAATAGGCTTTTAATACTTCTACTTGTTTTTCGATCTGTCGCACTACTTTAATCACCGTATCTCTTGTCTCCTCTACCACAATCGTAAAACGATGGATGCCTGGCACTTCCGATGGAGAAGTGTTTAAGCTCTCGACATTTATTTTTCTTCTCGAAAAAATAATGGCAATACGATTTAACAAACCCACTTGGTTTTCGGTGTATACCGTGATCGTAAATTCTTGTTTTTCGTTTTCCATGTCTTTCGTTTTACTATTTTAACCTTATCTCACTTACTGAGCATCCTTGAGGTACCATTGGGAATACATTATTTTCCTTGCCCACCATGACTTCTAATACATAAGATCCTTTATGCGCCAACATCTTCGCCACTGCATCTGTCAATTCTTCGCGCTTGCTTACTTTGGCTGCAGCAATCTTGTATGAATTTGCAAGCATCACATAGTCTGGACTTTGAATGTCTACAAAACTATATCGCTTGTCCATGAACAATTGTTGCCACTGACGCACCATGCCTAAGAACTCGTTATTTAAAATCATCACTTTTACGTCTATGCCTGTTTGCATGATCGTGCCAAACTCTTGCAAAGTCATTTGAATACCGCCATCTCCAATCACTGCAATCACTGTTCTGTCGAGCGCACCAAACTTGGCGCCGATTGCTGCTGGTAAACCAAAGCCCATAGTGCCCAATCCGCCCGATGTAACATTGCTTCTTGTTTGATTGAACTTGGCATACCTGCATGTGACCATCTGATGTTGTCCTACATCGGTGACCATTACCGCGTCTCCCTTGGTAATTTCATTGACTGTGCGGATGACTTCCGCCATGCTCATTTGTTCACTAGTAGGATGCATCTCTTCTTTGATACATTGCTCATATTCTTCTTTTGCATAACCTGCAAAAACATTCAACCACTCGGTTCTGTCTTTTTGTTCAATGCCCATGGTTAACAAGGGTAGGGTTTCTTTACAATCACCCCATACACCTACATGCGCTAATACATTTTTATCTATCTCGGATGGATCAATATCTAAATGGATGATTTTTGCTTGCTTCGCATATTTATCCAATCTTCCTGTTACACGATCGTCAAATCGCATACCCACTGCTATCAATACATCACATTCATTGGTTAATACATTGGGGCCATAGTTGCCATGCATTCCTAGCATTCCCACATTCTGTGGATGATCCGTTGGCAATGCACTCAATCCTAAAATAGTCCATGCCGCTGGCATACCCGACTTCTCTATAAATTTCTTGAATTCTTTTTCTGCTTTTCCTAAAATCACTCCTTGTCCAAAAATCACCAATGGCTTTTTTGCTTCATTAATGAGTTGAACCGCTTCGTCAATATATTCTTTTCGGATGATTGGTTTTGGTCTATAGGATCTTACATGATTGCACACCGTATACCCTTCATAATCGAAGGATTGAAATTGTGCATTCTTTGATATATCAATCAACACTGGTCCTGGTCTTCCGCTTCTTGCTAAATAAAATGCTTTCGCTAAAATATGTGGGATCTCTGTGGCATCTGTGATTTGATAATTCCACTTAGTCACCGGCATGGTGATATTGATAATGTCTGTTTCCTGAAACGCGTCCGTTCCTAATAAATGTGCAAACACCTGTCCTGTGATACATACCAATGGGGTACTATCAATCATGGCGTCTGCCAAACCTGTGACTAAATTGGTTGCACCAGGTCCGCTGGTTGCAAATACAACGCCCACTTTTCCTGATGTTCTCGCATAACCTTGTCCAGCATGGATGCCACCTTGCTCATGTCTGACCAAGATATGCTGTAACTTTTCTTTGTAGTCATACAACGCATCATAGATAGGCATGATCGCTCCGCCTGGATAACCAAAAATGGTATCCACGCCTTCGGCAATACATGCTTCCAATACTGCCTGTGATCCTGTAAGTTGTTTTGTTTCCATAAAAACCCTTTTTTAATAATTACATTTCATCTAAACGCGCGCGTTTAGATCTCATCAGTTACACATCCTTCACTTGCATCCTTCACCGATCTTGCATATTTAAATAAGACCCCCTGTGTTGCTTTGATGGCTGGTTGTTGATAAGCAGCTCTACGTTGTGCAATGGTTGCTTCATCTACTTTTAACGTCATGGTGCGCTTGGGTACATTCAATTCAATGATGTCATTGTCTTGAACCAAACCTATCAATCCTCCTTTGTAGGCTTCTGGAGTGATATGTCCCACCACAAAGCCATGCGTACCTCCGCTGAATCTTCCGTCTGTAATTAAAGCAACTGATTTTCCTAAGCCTGCACCAATGATAGCAGAAGTTGGTTTCAACATCTCTGGCATACCTGGTGCACCAATTGGTCCTACATTTTTGATCACTACGACATCGCCCTCTTTAATTTTTCCTGTATTGATGCCTTCTATCAATGCATGTTCTCCATCAAATACGCGTGCTGGACCTTCAAACATATCGCCTTCTTTACCAGAAATTTTCGCCACACTTCCGCCCGTTGCTAAGTTGCCATACATGATTTGTAAATGACCTGTTGCTTTAATGGGATTTTCTTTTGGAAGAATTATTTTCTGTTGGTTGAAATCTAAATCTGGCGCAGTCGCTAAATTTTCTGCAATGGTTTTTCCTGTCACTGTTAAACAATCTCCATGTAACCATCCTTGCGCCAACATGTATTTCATCACTGCTGGCACACCGCCATACTGATGTAAGTCCTGCATTAAATATTTTCCAGATGGTTTAAAGTCTGCTAATACTGGGATCTTATCACTGATGATTTGGAAATCGTCTTGCGTAAATACGACACCTACACTTTTTGCCATGGCAATCATATGCAATACCGCATTCGTGCTTCCACCCAATACCATAATCACCGCTACTGCATTTTCAAATGCTTTTCGCGTCATGATATCTTTTGGCTTAATATCTTTTTCTAATAATAATTTAATTGCTTTTCCTGCATCCTTACATTCTTGTTCCTTCTCTTTGCTCAACGCTGGATTAGAAGAAGAGTAGGGTAAACTCATGCCCAATGCCTCAATCGCCGATGCCATGGTATTTGCCGTGTACATGCCACCACATGCACCTGCACCTGGACATGCATGTTTTACGATGCCTTTAAAATCTGCTTCATCTAATTGTCCTGCCATCTTTTGTCCTAAGGCTTCGAATGCAGAAACAATATTTAAGTCTTGTCCTTTATAATGTCCTGGTGCAATGGTTCCTCCGTATATCATAATGGATGGACGATTCAATCTACCCATTGCAATAATGGATCCTGGCATGTTTTTATCACAGCCTGGCACTGCAATCAATCCATCATAATATTGTGCACCACATACGGTTTCAATACTGTCTGCAATCACATCTCTACTCACCAATGAATAACGCATACCATCGGTACCATTGCTCATACCGTCACTCACACCAATCGTGTGAAATGTCAATCCCACTAAATCATTTTCCCAAATACTTTTTTTAATATCCGCAGCCAATCCATTCAAATGCATATTACAAGTATTGCCATCATAGCCCATACTTACAATGCCCACTTGTGCTTTATGTAGATCTTCATCTGTTAATCCAATACCATAAAACATCGCTTGTGCAGCGGGTTGTGTTGGATCTAATGTGATGGTCTTTGAGTATTTATTTAATTCCATAATATTTATATAATAGTTGACTTGTGTAAACGCTCATGAATAGGATGCTTTTCGCCCTTTGCATGTCGCTCAATAAATTCAGAAACCATATCACCAATTGCTGTTGTTGTATAACTATTATTGGCATCAATGTCTTTTGTGACAAATCCATTATTCAAACACCAGTCCACTGCAGTACGCACACTATTTGCTTCTTCGTTCAATCCAAAATGATCTAATAACATGGCCGCTGATAAAATTGAACCCATTGGATTGGCAATGTCTTTTCCTTTTGCTTGCGGATAAGATCCATGAATAGGTTCAAACAATGCCACAGAATTTCCTACAGAGGCAGAAGGCAATAAACCCAATGATCCTGCTAAGACAGAAGCTTCATCGCTGATAATGTCACCGAATAAATTTTCTGTTAAGACAACATCAAACTGTGCAGGATTTAAAATAATCTGCATGGCTGCATTGTCTACAAATAAATAATCTACAGTCACATCGCTATACTCTGTTGCAATGGCTTGCACCACTTTACGCCATAATCTTGAGGTCTCTAATACATTGGCTTTATCCACTAAGGTTAAATGCTTATTTCTTTTTTGTGCATATTGAAATGCCAAATGAGACACACGCTCTATCTCCATCACACTATAAGAACAATCGTCTTTTGCTACCGTCCCATCTTCACTCAATGATTTTGCGCCAAAATAAATACCACCTGTTAACTCTCTAAAAATGACAAAGTCCACATTTTCCAATTGCTTGGACTTAAGTGGTGATAAGTGTTGTAAAGAAGTATAGGTTTTTACTGGGCGGATATTCGCAAACAATTGTAATTCCTTACGTAGCTTTAACAAGCCTTGCTCTGGTCTTACTTTTGCAGTTGGATCGTTATCATATTTTGGATCTCCAATGGCACCAAATAAAATAGCATCGCTGTTTTTACAAATAGCAATGGTTTCGTCTGGCAATGGATTACCTGTTTCGTCTATCGCTACCGCACCCATCAATGCATAGTCATAACTAAAGCTATGACCATATTGCTTGGCAATCATGTTCAACACTTTAATAGATTCTTGTGTTACTTCTGGACCAATGCCATCTCCCAATATCACCGCGATTTTCTTTTCCATAAATTTTATATTCGTTACGAAGTATTTCTGTGTTTATTACTACAATTTATTTTTTTGCTTCAAATGCTGCAATCTCTTCTCTCATGCTTAATAGGTAATCAATATCATCGTATCCATTTAATAAACATGTTTTTTTATACGAATTAATTTCAAATGTTGCTGTTGCTCCTGTTGCATCTATCGTAATAGTTTGTGCTGCTAAATCAATCGACAAAGTCGCTTCTGGTCCTTGCGCAAATATTTGTTGTAAAAAAGCATCCGTTACTGTTACCGGCAACACGCCATTGTTCAAAGCATTGTTTTTAAAAATGTCTGCGAAAAAGCTGGACACCACTACCTTAAAGCCATAATCTAAAATAGACCATGCGGCGTGCTCTCTGGAGGATCCACAACCAAAATTCTTTGCAGCAACCAATATCTCACCGCTGTATTGTGGTTGATTCAATACAAAATCTGCTTTGGGTTTGGTTTCATCATCGTTCTCGTATCTCCAGTCTCTGAATAAATTTTTTCCAAAACCATCTTTAGTAGTGGCCTTTAAAAAACGTGCTGGAATAATCTGATCGGTATCTACATTCTCGATACGTAAAGGAATAAACCTGCTTGTTATTTTTTGTAATGATTGCATATTCGAATGATTAAGTAGTTAGTGGTTATAACTGCTTGAATTAATTTAATAAGGTTCTAATATCTGTGATCTTTCCAGTTAACAATGCAGCCGCTGCTGTGAGTGGACTCACCAACATGGTTCTTGCACCCGCGCCCTGACGTCCTTCAAAGTTTCTGTTACTTGTACTTACACAATATTCGCCTGCTGGTATTTTGTCTTCGTTCATACCCAAACACGCGCTACAGCCTGCTTGTCTAATCTCGATACCTGCTGCTTCAAATATTTTATCCAATCCTTCTTTCTTAATTTGCTTTGCTACTTCTTGTGAGCCTGGCACAATCAAGGTTTTTACATTTGGATCTTTTTGCTTGCCTTGGATGATACTCGCTACCAATCTAAAATCTTCGATTCTTGAATTGGTACAAGAGCCTATGAATACATTTTGTACCGGCATACCAATCAAGGTTTGTCCTGCTGTTAAACCCATGTATTTTAAAGCCTTCTCGTAGTTTTGTTTTTCTGTTGCATCGGTGAAGCTTTCCATAGTTGGCAAGCTTCCTGTTACAGACAAGCCCATACCAGGGTTGGTACCATAAGTGATCATGGGTTCAATGTCTTTCGCATCTATATTGATCTCCATATCAAATATTGCATCTGCATCGCTGTAAAATGTTTTCCATGCTGCCAATTGCTGATCCCAGTCTGCGCCCTTTGGTGCAAATTCCCTTCCTTGGATATAATCAAATGTAGTTTGGTCTGGCGCAATCAATCCTCCACGTGCACCCATCTCGATACTCATATTACAGATGGTCATTCTTGCTTCCATACTCAATGCACGTATCGCTGATCCTGCATACTCTACAAAATAACCCGTTGCGCCACTTGCAGATATTTTTGCAATAATATATAAGATGATATCTT
>JAGOAO010000011.1:49903-54209 GCA_017983845.1 Sediminibacterium sp. | reverse complement strand
CCATGTGTGGAAGTATGACTGTCTCCACATACAATGGTCATGCCTGGTTGTGTAATGCCTAACTCGGGCCCAATCACATGCACGATACCTTGGTGCTCATGTCCTAGTCCATATAATGTTACGCCATGCTTTGTACAATTGTCGATCAATGTATCTACCTGAAAACGCGATAACTGATCTGCAATAGGTAAGTGCTGATTCATGGTTGGTACGTTATGATCTGCTGTTGCGACAACCTGATTGGGTCTAAATAATTTTGCGCCTCTTTTTTCGATCCCACTAAATGCTTGCGGACTCGTTACCTCATGAATAAAATGTTTATCGATATACAATACCGACGGACCGTCTTCAATTTGCTTGACCACATGCTTGTCCCAAATTTTTCCGAATAATGTATTTCCCATAGTTCGATTTTTTGTCGAAAATTATTTATTGTAGGCTGCTGCCATTTCTTGTAAATCTATTTCTAATACTTCTTTCTTTTTGTCTGCTACATCCACAAACATCGCATACAATACATCGATATCGTTTCTTGTATATTCAAATCCTAATTTGTGCAAACGGTGTGCTAGCGCAGATCTTCCGCTTCTTGCTGTCAACACAATCTTACTATCTTCTGCACCCACTTCGGCAGGATTGATGATTTCATAAGTTTGTGCTTCTTTCAAAAATCCATCTTGGTGGATACCTGATGAATGTGAAAATGCATTCGCTCCTACAATCGCTTTATTAGGCTGCACTGCCATACGCATCACATCCGATACTTCACGACTGATTGGATTCAATAATTTAGGATTGATATTGGTATAATAGCCAAGGTCCTTGTGTTGATTTAAAATCATCACCACTTCTTCCAATGCAGTATTGCCCGCGCGCTCTCCCAGTCCATTGATGGTACATTCAATTTGTCTTGCACCACCCATCACACCTGCAATAGAATTGGCTGTGGCCAATCCTAAATCGTTATGGCAATGACAGGATAAAACTGCTTTGTCAATATTTGGAACATTGTTCCATAAATAAGCCATCTTCTCTTGGTACTGATAAGGCAAACAATAGCCCGTGGTGTCTGGTATATTTAAAGTGGTTGCACCTGCTTTCACCACCGCTTCAATGACTTGTGCTAAATATTCGTTGTCTGTTCTTCCCGCATCTTCTGCATAAAATTCTACATCGTCTGTGAAATTTCTTGCCATCTTCACCGCTTGCACTGCACGCTCAATAATTGCTTCTCTGGTGCTGTTGAATTTGTATTTGATGTGTAAGTCGGAAGTGCCGATGCCTGTATGGATTCTAAAACGTGCAGCTGGCTTCAAGGCTTCTGCAGCTACTTCGATATCCTTTTGCACCGCTCTAGTCAATCCGCATACCACGGTGTTTTTTAAGGTCTTGGCAATCTGGTTCACCGAATCAAAATCACCCGGGCTTGACACAGGGAATCCTGCTTCTAAAATATCCACGCCTAACTCCTCTAACTTAACTGCTAGGGCTAGTTTTTCCTTGGTGTTTAATTTACAACCTGGAACCTGTTCCCCGTCTCTAAGGGTGGTATCGAATATGTAGACTTTTTCGCTCATCTAATTGATTTTGAATATATTATAGATACAAAACGGGCTAAATGCCCGTTTATTGTTCAAATTTATCGATTCCGACCGGGTGTTTTGGATCATTTTTATGCCTATTTTACACTGTGTAAGAGCTCCATAATTTGGATAATACATTGATTTTCAATAAATTGAATCAAAATCAGTTACGATGCCCAACCTGAGTACGGATGCGCTATTTATTTTGTTAAAATCCCTGGAAAGGGCCGAAAAACGCAATTTCAAATTGTACGTTACCCGTAACTCTGCGTCTACTGATTTAAAGATCATCCAGCTTTTTGACGCCCTGGACAAAATGAAGGAATATGACGAGGAGGATTTGCTTCGCAAAAATGAGTCCATCCAGAAGCAACAGCTCTCTAACCTTAAAGCGCATTTATACGACCAAATTTTAGCGAGCCTCCGCATTTTGAAGCAACACGAAAATATCGACCTGCAGATTCATGAACAATTGGACCATGCTAAAATATTATACAACAAAGGGCTCTACCTTCAGAGTTTGCGTTTGCTTGAAAAAATTAAAACGCTGACCAAGCAAAATAACCAAGTCACTTATTTATTACAAGTGTTGTTCTTGGAAAAGAAAATCGAATCCTTGCACATTACACGAAGCATGCAGGATCGTGCAAAACAATTGAGCGAAGAAATTGACGAAGTGAATCAGCGTCTTTACCTCATTGCAAAATCATCTAACCTTTCTTTACAACTTTACGGCTGGTACATTCAACATGGTCATGCACGCAATGACGAGGATCGTGCGCAATTAGATGCCATGATGAAGGATCCTGTCTTGGAAGAAATCAAGTCGGCTACTGGGTTTTATGAAAAAATGTATCGCTATCAATGCAAGTGCTGGTATGGATTTATCAACCAAGATTTTTTATTGCATTATCGTTATAGTCAAAAATGGGTAGACCTTTACGATGCCAATGAGAATATGAAAGTCATTGAAACTGCGCAATACATTAAAGCGCTTCATAATTTAATTAGTGCGCATTTTGACTTACGCAATATTCAAAAACTAAAAGACACGATTGGGATTCTTGAAAAATTTAGCGAAGAACCAATTGTACTCAATAATAAAAACAACCAGATTCAGTGTTTTGTCTATATCTATATTGCTAAAATTAATCAACACTTTTTAGAAGGTAGTTTTAGCGAGGGGCTGGACATGATTCCTAAGATGGAGGAACAACTAAAAGAAATTGAACCTTTTATTGACAGCCATCGCGTATTGGTGTTTTATTATAAAATTGCTTGCTTGTATTTTGGCGCAGGGGAGTCTGCTAAAGCCATTGATTATCTTAACAAAATCATCAATTGGAAATTAAACCTTCGCGACGACTTACAATGTTATGCGCGATTATTGCACCTGATTTCACATTTTGAATTGGGCAATATGGAAGTGGTCAACTACTTATCTAAATCGGTGTACCGCTTTATGGGCAAGATGGATAACCTAAGTACGGTTGAAGAAGTGTTATTCAATTTCTTAAAACAATCCATTCAAAAATACGGCCGCGCTGGTGTTGCAGGCATGAACAAAGAAGATTTAAAACTTGCTTTTGAAGATTTGCTTAAAGTATTGCGTCCACTTGAACAGAATAAATTAGAGAGTCGTGCATTTATGTACCTAGATATTATCTCTTGGTTAGAGAGTCGTATTCAAAATAAAGACGTACAGACGATTATTAAAGAAAAATTTAGTTCGGAGAAACACTAATCAAGATAGATCCAACTACCTGAATTTAAAAAGCCTCTTCAATCGAAGAGGCTTTTTTGGGGAACCATATAACTTATAGATACATTAGGTCTACTTCTTTTTCAAAATTCGCAAGTACTTGTTTTCGTCGGATACTTAACTTAGGTGTCATTTCACCTTTGTCGATTGTAAACTCTCTAGGTAACAAAGTAAACTTCTTGACTTGCTCTACCGGGTTGAATAATTGATTGTATTCATTCACAATAGATTCAATTGTTGCAATGACCATGGAGTTTTGTATGATTGCTTCATTGCTTGTATATTCAATACCATGTTGCTTTGCCCATTCTCTTAGTTTAGAAAAACCAGGCACAATTAATGCGCTCACAAACCTTTTATTGTCACCCACCAAAACAATCTGCTCGATGAATGGACTCTCCTTCATCTTGTTTTCTATTGGTTGTGGTGCGACATATTTTCCACCGCTTGTTTTGAACAATTCTTTTTTACGATCTGTGATTTTCAAATATTTTCCATCCTCAAGCACCCCTATATCGCCTGTATGCAGCCAGCCATTGATGATTGTTTCTGCAGTTAATTCTGGTAATTTGTAATACCCCTTCATTACACTTGGTCCTGCTACACAGATTTCACCATCTTCTTCTAACTTCAATTGAACACCTTGAATAGGCAATCCTACTGTTCCAAACTTCATGTCACCCGGTGTTCTAAAATTGATACTAATAATAGGACTATTCTCTGTTGGACCATAGCCTTCAAATACTGGTATTTGTGCTGCATTAAAAATGCGTAATAATTTTACTTGACAAGCAGCACCGCCAGTTACAATGAATTTCACATTGCCGCCTAATCCTTCTCTCCACTTGCTGAAAATGATTTTATTAGCAAGCTTCAGTTGAAAGCGATACCAAGCTGATCCTGGTTTTAAATTATCATATTGCTCTCCCAATGCCACTGCCCAGAAAAATAATTTTCTTTT
>JAGOAO010000011.1:46141-49803 GCA_017983845.1 Sediminibacterium sp. | reverse complement strand
CTTCTCTCCACTTGCTGAAAATGATTTTATTAGCAAGCTTCAGTTGAAAGCGATACCAAGCTGATCCTGGTTTTAAATTATCATATTGCTCTCCCAATGCCACTGCCCAGAAAAATAATTTTCTTTTCATGCCAGTTAGTTCTTCACCCTTCATCATAATCTTTTCAAACACTTTCTCTAATAACCTTGGTACCGTTGAGAATCCGTCTGGAGCAACTTCTTTCAAGTTTTCTCCAATGGTCTCCATCGATTCTGCATAGTATATGCTCATGCCACTATACATATAAATATAGGAAGCCACTTTTTCGAAAATATGATTCAATGGTAAGAAGCTCAATACTTTCTGGTCTGGCGCATCTGGAAAAGGAAAACTATTCTTACCTGATTGTAAATTGAAATAAATATTATGGTGCGTTAACATCACACCCTTTGGTGTACCTGTTGTTCCTGAAGTATAAATAAAAGTGGCTACTTGTTCTACTGGAATGGTCTTTTTAATCACATCTACTTGTTGTAACAAGTCCGCATCTTTCAAACACAATTCGGACCAATGCTTTGCGCCTTCAATTTGATCAAATGTGTACACTTCTTTCAAACAAGGCACACTGTCTTTTACAGACATCACTTTATTGTACAATTCTTGATTGCTTGCAAACATGTATTTCACAGATGCATCATTCAAGATAAAAGTCAATTCTAACGGATTGGTCGTTGGATAAACGGGTACCCAAATAACCCCAATTTGTTGTGTGGCCATATCCGCTATCAACCACTCTGGGCGATTGCTACTGATAATGGCAATCTTATCTGAGGCTTCTGGGGTAAAATCATTGCCTGACAAACCCAAACTTAACAAGCCCGCACTTAATGCATTCACAGTAGATGCCACTTCGGCAGTAGAGTAAGTTCTCCATCCACCATTTTCTTTCCCAGCCAACATCGCCTCTTGAGGAAAATGTTTTAACTGATGTTCGATACAATCAAAGAGTCTTTTAGATTCCATATAGCAAGCAAATTGTGCAACAAAGTACAAAAAAAACCAGTCTTTCGACTGGTTTTAGATAGGAAATATGCGTTTTTAACTTTTTAGGAAACCGTATTTGTATCCTTTTAAGTTGGATCACTAATTATTTGAATCGTAAATCAAATGCGTCAATAAGCCATCTCTTAATTTTGGCTCAAACCAAGTACTTTTTGGTGGCATCACTTCTCCTGCGTCGGCAATATTAAATAACTGGTCAATCGTTACTGGATACAAACTAATCGCCAAAGCCATTTCTCCACTATCCACTCTAGCTTCTAGCGCTTCCATGCCCCTGATTCCACCAACAAAATCAATTCTTTTATCTACTCTTTGGTCTTGAATACCCAAGAGTTTGTCTAAGATATTATTAGATAAAATGGTCACATCTAAAACACCAATTGGATCTGCATCATTATAAGTGCCTGGTTTTGCAGTCAATGCATACCATTGTTGATTCATATACAATCCAAAGCGATGTAATGCATCTGGCTTAAACGCCGCATCCACAGTTTGAACATCAAATTCTGCTGACAAGGCAGTTAAAAAGGCTGCTGCTTCATGTCCGTTTAAATCCTTCACCACTCTATTGTAATCCATGATCGCCAATTGGTTAGATGGAAACAAAGTCGTTAAGAAATAATCTGCTTGGGTATTTTCTTTTCCAATTGCAGTTCTCACTTTTGCTGCTGATGCTGCGCGGTGATGTCCGTCTGCGATATAAGTACAAGGCACTTCTGTTGCAAATAAATGCGTGATTTGTGCAATCGTATCGGTATCACTCACTGCCCAAACGGTATGTTGTATACCATCTTCTGCAGTAAAATCATAGACTGCATTTTTAGTCGTCTTCCACTTTTCTATTAAAGTATCTATGGCAGCTTGATTGCGGTAAGCTAAGAATACATTGCCTGTTTGTGCCCCAGTAGTCTTGATATGATTGATTCTATCTTGTTCTTTCTCTGGGCGCGTGAACTCATGTTTTTTGATTATTCCATTTTCATAATCATCTACGCTACTCACACATACCAATCCGGTTTGTGCTCTCCCGTCCATAATTAATTGATAGATATAATAACAAGGTTTAGATTCTTTAAACAACACATCTCTTTGCATGAATGCATTTAAATTCTCTAATGCAATGTCATACACTTGTTGACTATGTATGTCTACCGTTTCTGGTAAATCTATTTCACTCTTGGTGATATGTAAAAATGAATATGCGTTTCCAACAGCTTCAGCTTTTGCTTCTGCACTATTTAAAACATCGTAAGGTTTACTTGCTACTTGCTTCGCTAATTGTGGCTGAGGACGCAACGCTTCAAAGGGACTAATTTTTGCCATGAGGACAAATATCGTTCATTTTATCGAATATAATCGAGTTGCATTCAACTGATTCTTTAAAAAAATTTATTTTTTAACAGAACAAGAATTGCTTATGAAAAAGATTTTATCAATGCACAAAATGCTTCTACACTTGACATGGGCATCGCATTGTACATACTCACCCTAATACCGCCTACTGTCCTATATCCTTTTACGCCAATCATTCCTTTTTCTTTACACAATGCTAAAAATGCAGCTTCTTTTGTTTGATCTTTTAAAAAGAAAACCGCATTCATTATACTTCTGTCTTCTCTTGCAATGGGACAATAAAAATGTTCAGATGTATCAATTGTGTTATATAACAAATTTGCTTTTGCTGTATTTCTTTTTTCCATCTCTACTAGTCCACCTTCTTTTTCTATCCACCTCATCGTCAACAAGCTAACATAAATTGCAAATACAGGTGGTGTATTCATCAAAGAACCAGCGTCGATATGTTTTTGGTAATCTAATATTGCTGGTATTGGTCTATTTGTTTTTCCTAAGATAGATTTCTTCACCACCACCATAGTGACACCTGCAGCACCCATATTTTTTTGTGCACCTGCATAGATTAAATCAAATTGATGAAAAGGGGTGGGTCTACAAAATATATCCGAGCTCATGTCCCCAATCAAAGGCACACCCACCTGCGGGTATTGATGCCACTGCGTTCCCTCCACCGTATTATTGGTGGTGATATGCAAATAACTTGTACCAGCTGGCAAATCGAGGGCCTTGTTAATCAATGTATGCTTCTCCGCCGTTGTATCTGATACCACTTTTACAGGTCCGAACAATTGCGCTTCTTTCACTGCCTTATGCCCCCATACACCATTATCACATATGGCCGCTAAACCGTTTTCGTCTAATAAATTCATAGGCACTTGCATAAACTGCATCGTGGCACCTCCTTGCAAAAACAACACTTCATATTCGTCTCCCAATCCCATCAATCTTTTTACAATTTGTTTTGCTTCTTCCACCACTGCTACAAAATGTTCCGTTCGATGTCCTATTTCTAAAATAGACAATCCTGTTCCATTAAAATTATGAATCGCAGCTGCCGCTTGGTCTAACACTTCTTGTGGTAAAATTGCTGGCCCTGAATTGAAATTGTGTAATTGCATAAATAAAATTATATAGCGTTCTCTTCCATAGTTGTCACTCCTCCAGAAACCACGTACTTCATAGCTTCTGCGGCTGCAATACCTTTTGGTAATTTTTTGATTCTTGTTGGTGCAACAATATAAGTGATACCAGAGATGGCATAAGA
>JAGOAO010000011.1:17282-46041 GCA_017983845.1 Sediminibacterium sp. | reverse complement strand
CTTTCTACAAAAAATAATGAGGACAACCACCCTACTATTAATACCAATGTAATAGCCACTACAAATCCTAGTCCTGTTACTTTGGGAATTTGTCCATTCACTTCGGCAAATTGTATTGGGAATATGGCGTTTAATAAATTAGGTAAGAAATTGTCTACCCAATTAAATAAACTCACTACCACCCAAACGGTCACACCGATGGGCGCCAACACGACCACCCCCTGAAAGAATAATTGTGCCAAAAAGCCTAAAACCTGTTTTCTCCTTAATTTTTGCCTTAAACTGGGCATTTTGTACTGATTTAGCTTCAAATTTCACACAATTTTGCCATTTATAACAAATTAATAAATTTTTCATGTTGGAAACTTTGAAAACGATATAAGTTTCCGTAGTTTTGCGCCTTCAACTGAAGCCATGCAAGACAGAATTTTATTAAAAGCGAAGGAATTGATGTTCCAAAACGGCCTAAGGCAGGTGACCATGGACGATTTGGCCACCCAATTGGGGATTAGCAAAAAGACCATTTACCAATATTATAAGGACAAGGACGATTTGGTGAAAGCGGTGGTGAGTTTTGAATTAAAGAATCACCAATTGATGTGCCAAAATTGCGAGTCCAATGCAGACAATGCAGTTCATGAAATGTTCTTAACCATGGAAACAATGAAAGAAATGGCTAAAACCATGAATCCGGGAACATTAATGGAATTAGAGAAATATTTTCCATCCGCATTTGATGTCATTAAAAAACACAAGGAAGAGTTTTTTCTTTCATTGATTAAAGAAAATATTAACAAAGGAATTGAACAAGGTTTTTATAGGAACGATTTGGAAGTAGACGTGTTATCTAAATTTCGTTTAGAAACAATTTTCATCCCACACAACCTTAACCTATATCCAATATCAAAATTTGATCCAATTAAAGTGCATACCCAACTCATGGAGCATTTTGTATATGGCTTAATGACTGTTAAAGGCTACGAAGTCATGCAACAATATAAACTAAATAATAAAACATTAATTAAGTAAACAAGCAATCTATATATACCAATGAAAAAAATCATCGTTATTGTAACAGCACTCTTTGTTACTGCAATTCAAGCGCAGGCACAAACAACTGTTCATGCATTTTCTCTTGCTGACGCTGTGAGTTATGCACAAAAAAACAATGTTCAAGTAAAAAATGCTTTACTGGATATTGACATTCAAACACAAACCAACAGAGAAATAGCTGCTGCTGCTTTGCCTTCGGTGAACACCAGTTTGAGTGGAACCAATTTCTTGACCATCCCAACTTCATTATTGCCTGGGCAAATATTTGGCGGAGCTGCTGGAACCTTTATTCCTGTTCAGTTTGGTACAAAGTACAATAGCACTTATGGTGCCAACTTTAATCAATTACTTTTTGATGGTCAGGTGTTTATTGCATTACAAGCAAGAGCCACTTCATTGGATTGGAAAAAGAAAGGCGCAGCTTTGACCGAAGAAAATATTAAAGCCAATATTTATAAAATTTACTACCAGTTAGCTGCAAGTAAAACACAATTAAATATTTTAGACGCCAACATTGAGCGTCTACAAAAATTGGCGAATGACGCTGCGGCAATGTACAAAAATGGTTTCGCAGAAAAATTAGACGTAGACAAAGTAAATGTGCAACTAAACAACCTTCAAACCGAAAAACTAAAAGCAAACAATAGTGTTACCATTGGTTTCATGGGTTTGAAAATGTTAATGGGTATGCCTATCAAGGATAGCTTAGTATTAACAGATGTCATTAACGAATCTAGCTTAAGCACCGATGTATTGGTTGAAAATGATTTTCAATACGATGTACGTAAGGATTATCAATACTTGACTACGGTTAAAAAAATGAGTCAATTTAATGTGAAGCGTTACCAACTAAGCTATTTGCCAACCATTAGTATCAATGGCTCTTATACTAAAAACGCACAAAGAACTAAGTTCGATTTCTTTGACAATAATGGCAACTGGTTTAAGACTTCATTAATTGGTTTAAATATTAACCTACCTATTTTCAACGGCATGTCTACTGTAGCTAAAATTAAGCGCGCTAAACTAGAGTTGGAGCAAGTAGACAACCAATTGTCTGCAATGAAAAACAATATAGACAATGAGTTGAGTCAATCCAAGTTGAACTATATGTCTTCTGTTGCTACGGTGAACTTTCAAAAAAAGAACATGCAATTAGCTGAAAATGTATACAGTCAAACCAAAAAGAAATTCGAAGCAGGTACAGGATCGAACACCGAGATCTCTGCTGCTCAAGCAGATTTAGTATCGGCTCAAAATAATTTCATGAACGCTTTATATGCTGCTTTAATTGCTAAAGTAGATTTATTAAAAGCAAGTGGTAAATTATAATCCAATCAATCATTTTAAATACAAAGCATCCATTTAGTACGCTTTATAAAAATTATAAAATAGACAATATGAAATCAATAGCAACATTTTTAACCCTTAGCTTACTTGTTTTCGCAACTGCATGCGGTGGTGGCGACAATAGTGTTGAAGGCAAACAAAAAACTTTAGCTGGCTTAAAAAAGCAAGCGCTTGACTTAAATGCACAAATCGTAGCATTGGAAAAAGACTTGGAAAAAGCGGGTGGAGCGTCTGTTGCCAAAGCCATCTTAGTGAACACAGACACCATCCAAACCGAAACCTTTACGCACTTTATTGAATTACAAGGCAAGGTGGAATCAGAGAGCGTTTCTTTTATTACCCCTCGTGCTGGTGGTGGTCAAGTAAGAGCCATCTATGTTAAAAGAGGTGACAATGTTAGAAAAGGTCAACTGTTATTACAATTAGACAATACACTAATCAAGCAAAGCGCTGCAGCTGCTGCGCAAAACATTGAGACTTTAAAATCTCAAGCCGCTTTAGCAAAGTCTGTATATGAAAAACAAAAAAACCTTTGGGAGCAAAACATTGGTAGCGAAATTCAGTTAATGACTGCGAAGACCAATGCAGATGCAATGGCTAGTCAACTAAAAGCTGCTTATGAGCAATTGGGTATGGTGCGCGACCAATTGGCTTTTACAAGTATCTATAGCGACGTGGATGGGGTAGCAGAAGAAGTGAATGTAAAAGTGGGTGAATTGTTTATGGGCCCTGGTCAAATTAAAATTGTAAACACCACTAAACTTAAGTTAACAGCACAGGTTCCTGAAAACTACGCTGGCAAAGTGAAAGTGGGTACTGAATTAACTTTAACCTTCCCTGATATTCAAAAGACAATCAATAATAAAGTAAATGTTTTAGGCAATGTAATTGACCCATTAAGCAGAAGCTTCTTTATTGAATCTAAATTACCTATCGACAAAAACTTTAGACCTAACTTATTGGCTCAGGTTAAAATTAAGGATTACGAAAAAAAGGACGCGATCAGTATCCCTGTTAACTTATTACAAAATGACGAGAAAGGAAAATTCGTATATGTAGCAGTTGTAGAAGCTGGCAAGATGGTTGCTCGTAAGAAAATGGTTTCAACTGGAGAATTCTATGGCAACAATGTCGAAGTGCTTGGCGGTTTGGCTGCTGGCGAGATCTTGATCACAGAAGGATATCAGTCTGTTTACGATGGTCAATTGATCACTACTACCATTCAATAATTTATAAAAGCTTAATCGATCATTATGTCGACACTTAACAATATAAAAGAAAAGTTTAAAGAATTTAAACCTACTTCTTGGAGTATCACCAACAAAACATCTATCTATTTAGTGATGTTGTTTATTAGCTTGGGTGGTATCTACCAATTCTTAACCTTACCTAAGGAACAATTTCCCGAGATTGTGATTCCTACGATGTACGTGCAAACGATCTATGTAGGTAACTCTCCTAAGGATATCGAAAATTTAGTGACACGCCCTATCGAAAAACAAATCAAGGGCATCACTGGAGTGAAGATCAATAAATTCACTTCTGTTTCTCAACAAGATTTCTCTGCCATCACCGTTGAATTCAATACCAGCGTAAAGCCGGATATTGCTTTGCAAAAAGTAAAAGATGCGGTGGACAAGGCGAAGGGTGACTTACCTAACGACTTAACGCAAGAGCCTCGAGTAATTGAAGTGAACTTTAGTGAACAGCCCATTATGTATGTGAACATTAGTGGTAATTATAGCTCGGTGCAGTTAAAAAAATACGCAGACGACTTAAAAGATAAATTAGAAAACATCACTCAAGTGAACCGCGTTGACTTAGTAGGTGCACCTGAGCGTGAGTTTCAGATTAATGTGGACAATTTTAGAATGCAAAGCTCTGGTATCACATTCGACGATATCACTTATGCAATTCAAAGAGAAAACCTAGATCTATCTGGCGGTCTTTTAGAAGTGGGCACCATGCAGCGTAACCTTCAATTAAAAGGTCAACTTAAAAACGCCAACGACATTGCAAACATTATTGTGCGTAATACAAGTGGTGCGCCCATCTATTTAAAAGATGTGGCAACTATTATTGATACCGTAAAGAAGAACGAAAGCTTTGCACGTTTAGACGGAAAGAATGTATTGACTTTGAATATCATTAAACGTAGTGGCGAAAACCTAATTGAAACTTCGGACGCGGTAAAGAAAATTGTTGACGAGGCTAAATTAACCAGTTTACCAAAAGACTTAAGCACCGTAATTACGGGTGACCAAAGTATTAAGACAAGGTCTTCTTTCACTGAATTAGTGAATTCGATTGTAATTGGTTTCGTATTGGTATTGATTGTATTGATGTTCTTTATGGGTGTGACCAACGCGTTCTTTGTGGCCTTATCTGTACCATTGAGTATGTTTGTTGCCTTTGTGTTTTTACCAGCAGGTAACTTATTAATTGGTACAAATATCACTTTAAACTTTATGGTGTTGTTTGCCCTATTATTTGGCTTGGGTATTATTGTGGATGATGCCATTGTGGTGATCGAAAATACACACAGAATATTTGTTCAAGGCAAGGGTAAATTAACAGCAACTACATCGGCTAAGATGGCTGCAGGCGAAGTGTTCATTCCTGTATTAGCAGGAACCGTGACTACTTTAGCGCCCTTCTTCCCATTGTTGTTCTGGCCAGGCATCATCGGTAAATTCATGGTGTACCTACCTGCAATGTTGATCTTTACTTTGTCGGCTTCTTTAATTGTTGCCTTTATCATGAATCCAGTATTTGCTGTTGACTTCATGAATCATGAGGAAGAAGACAGTGCTGAACCAAAATCTGCCATCTTCAAGAAAAAAACTTTTTGGATTCCAATCGGTTTTGGCTTGGTATTAGATTTAATGGGTGCTACTTTCCTAGGTAACTTATTGATCTTCTTTATGCTATTGGTAGTGGCGAATAAGTTTTTCATTGCATCTGCGATCAAGCATTTCCAAGAAAAAACCTTGCCTAACATGATGGATTTATATGAGCGAATTTTAAGAAGATCACTAACCGGTTGGAGACCAGTGAAATTATTATTTGCCACATTTGGCTTATTGATTTTCTCTTTTATCGTTTTTGGTATTAGCGTAGGTACAGGTAGAACTGGTATTGAGTTTTTCCCTCAAGCAGATCCTAACCAATTGTATGTTTACCTTAAATTACCAGTAGGTACAGAAGTAAAACATACCGATTCTATTACTAAGGTTTTAGAAGCCAAAGTAAATAAAATCTTAGGCACCGATAATGGTAAAAAGAATCCAGTAGTTGAATCTACGATTTCAAATATCGCAGTAGGTGCTGGAGACCCAATGACGGGGGACAGAAGTACAAGATCTGAATTAGGACGTATTCAAGTCAACTTTGTAGAATTTGAAAAACGTCATGGCGTTTCTACCATGCCTTATCTAGAGGCAGTGCGTAAAGAGATGAAAGGTATCCCTGGTGCCGAAATCACTGTTACACAAGAGTCTAGCGGTCCGCCAACAGAGCCTCCTGTAAACATTGAAATACAAGGTGATGATTTTGACAAATTGATCAAAACTTCTGTTGGATTAAAAAACTATTTAGATGCTGCACAGATTCCTGGTATCGAAGAATTAAAGATGGATGTGGATTTACAAAATCCAGAATTAACTTTAACCATTGACAGAGAGCGTGCATTAAGCGAAGGTGTTTCTTCTGCTCAAGTGGGTATGCAAATTCGTACCGCTTTATTTGGTAGAGAAGTTTCTAAAATCAAAGATGGCAAGGATGAATATAAAATCCAATTGCGTAACGAAGAAATGCAACGTAAAAACTTAGTGGACTTATTGAATATGCGTTTGTCTTTCCGCGATATGGCAGCTGGTGGTATGGTGAAGAATATCCCAATTAGCTCTTTGGTAAAAGTAGAGCCTACCAGTACTTTAGGTAGCGTAAAAAGAAAGAATCAAAAAAGACAAATTCAATTGCGCTCGAATGTATTGATGAACGAGGGTTACAATCCTACTGCCGTGAATGCAGTGATTGCTCAATATATTGAAAACTACAAAGGCATTGCAGAAGGTGTTACAGTAAAACAAACGGGTGAAAACGAACAACAATTGGAAACGGTGGCCTTCTTAGGTAAAGCTTTGATCATTGCATTGATGTTGATCTTATTCACCTTAGTATTACAGTTCAACTCTATTTCTAAGTCGGTGATCATTTTAACAGAGATCTTATTCAGTATCATTGGTGTATTGTTAGGATTTGCTTTAACGGGCATGAAAGTGTCTGGTATCATGACTGGTTTGGGTATTGTTGGATTGGCGGGTATCGTTGTTAAAAATGGTATCCTAGTAATTGAGTTTGCGGATGAATTAAGAAGCCGTGGTTATAAAACCAGAGAAGCGGTGATTCAAGCAGGTAAAACTAGAATCATTCCTGTATTGTTAACTGCACTAGCTGCAATCCTTGGATTCATTCCAATTGCTGTTGGTTTCAATATCAACTTCATTACTTTGTTCAGTGAATTAAATCCACATATCTTCTTTGGTGGTGATAACGTATCGTTCTGGAAGCCATTGAGCTGGACCATTATATTTGGATTGGCCTTTGCTTTCTTTATGACTTTGTTCATTGTTCCTGCCATGTATTTAATTGCAGAAAGACTGCGTCGCCCAATGCGTCGTCAGTTCGGTGGCAAGTGGATTAGCATGTTGGGTATCCCTCCTTTAACTTTTGTCTTTATTCCTCTGATGTTTGTAAGTACATGGATTCAGAATAAGCAAGTGAAAAGAAGGGCTGCAAAAAACAATGCCAATGGAGATTCGGTTTTAAATGGTTCATGGTTCTAACCATGCATCATTTAAAACTGCGTTTTTAAATTAAATTTTAACCCCTCGAAAATTTCGGGGGGTTTTTTTATGTAGATTGAGTAGCTTTGATACTGAAACGGGACTACCTTATTCTTCTTTCAATAAAACTAAAATTTCTACATTTTAAATTGATTTTATGTCAGCACACGAAATAGACTATCAAATATTTGGCGAGGAAATGCAATACGTTGCAGTTGAATTAGATCCTCAAGAAACTGCGATTGCAGAACCTGGTGCATTTATGATGATGGATGATGGGATCCAAATGGAAACCATTTTTGGTGATGGCACACAACAAGATAGTAGTATCCTAAGTAAATTATTCCAAGCAGGCAAAAGAGCGCTAGTAGGTGAAAGTTTGTTTATGACCGCTTACACCAATATGCATTCTTATAAAAAGAAGGTAAGTTTCGCATCACCTTACCCTGGAAAAATCATTCCTATGTTCTTACCTAATTTAGGCGGCAAAGTGATTTGTCAGAAAGACGCTTTCTTATGCGCAGCGAAAGGCGTGAGCATTGGCATAGAGTTCCAACGCAAATTGGGCACTGGCTTATTTGGTGGTGAAGGTTTTATTATGGAAAAATTAGAAGGCGACGGCATGGCATTTTTACATGCATGTGGTCATGTGATTGAAAGAGACTTACAACCAGGTGAAGTCCTAAAAGTAGATACCGGCTGTATTGTTGGTTTTACTTCCAATGTGAATTACGATATTCAATTTGTAGGGGGCATTAAAAATACTTTATTCGGTGGCGAAGGCCTGTTCTTTGCAACCCTTACTGGTCCTGGTAAAATTTGGATACAAACCTTGCCTATCAGTCGTTTAGCTGGGCGTATCCTGGCTTATGGAACCTATAAGCGCAAAGAGGAAGGGAGCATCTTAGGAGGCATCGGCAACATCTTAGACGGCGACGGCTGGAAATAATCGTATTCTTCGTTAGAAACTCAATTGATTAGACAAACGTTTTAATTCGATCTCTGCAATTTTTGCGCTAAACTTTAAACTAGTTAATCTAAAGCCTGCAGTTTCAAAACTTTGCTGTGCTTGCTTTACATCCACAATCGTGGCTTGTCCTAATTTAAACTTCTCCATCACCAAGGTCAATAATGCTTCTGACATTTCGTAGTTCTGCACTTCGATGGGTGTTTGTTTGATACTATTCTGATAGTTCTGATAAGTCTTAAATAATTCCGTAGCTAAATCCTGAGCAGTATTGTCATATTGAATCTTAGCACTTACGGTATTGATTTGTGCGTTTTTATAGGCACGCTTGCTAGTGCTTCCCGCATAAATTGGGATGCTTAAATTCAATCCTAAAAATGGACCATAGCTTTCGTTTAATAAAATGAAACCTGCCGCAGATTTATTGCTATTGTAGTTGTACCCTCCATTTGCTCTTAGGGTTGGATAAGTCAAGGCCTTTGTTTCTTTTTCTAAAAACTGATTCACGTTAATCAACTGTTGTGCAGATTGTAACAATGGATGTTCTTTCATCTTTGACTCTACTTGGGACAAACTTAATTTTTGATCTACCTGAATGCTGTCTGTAAAAATATAATTTGAATTCGCAGGAACGACCATGCTATTGTATAAGTCGGCTTTCACTTGCTCTAACACCACCAATTGATTTTGCTTTGCTTGCAACAATGCATTCAAATCCAAACTAGACTGTAATAAATCTGCTTGATTTGCTACGCCAACTTCCTGTCTTGTTTTTACAATTGCCACACGTTCTTCCGAAGCTTCAATAGACTTTTCAATTGTTTTTAAAAATGCAGCTTGTCGAATGACATTGTAATATTGTTGCATTACTGTTGAACTTGTATTCAACATTTGCGTTTGTAATGCTGCTGCTGTTTGTTTTTCGATACTTGCTAAACGATCTTTTGTTGCAGCCACTCTGTACCCATTGAACAAAATCATGGTAGCAGTTAATCCTCCATTCAAGGTAGTTCCGTCTACACCATTACGTGTTGTATTTCTAGATGGGTCTGGAAAGGTTTGATTGATCGTAGTAAGGGTATTGTTATTCGTACCATTAGCAGTTACGGTTGGTAATCCTCCCGCTACACCATAGTTGTTATTGTTTTTTGCAATGGTCGCACTGTTTTCTACTAATTTAATATCGTAGCTATTTTGAACCGCGATGGTTACAGCCTCTTTTAAACTTAAATTATTTTGTGCTGCTAATTTTTCTTGTGAAAAAGCAAGCGCAAATATTAAGACAATGAAATGTTGTTTTTGCATAGTATAAATTTAATCCAGCTTTACTAGAAACCTTGATTGCATTAAGATTTTTACATCAGCGGTAAAGCCTTTGGTCTCAATGACTATTTTACCAAAGTTCCTACTGACTCCCCTTGAACTATCTTCATTAAATTACCGGCCTGATTCATATCAAATACGATGATTGGTAATTTATTCTCCATACATAAAGTGAAAGCAGTCATATCCATCACTTTTAAATTCTTTGAAATACATTCTTGGAAACTGATGGTCTCGTATTTTTTTGCATTTGGATTTTTCTCCGGATCTGCATCATACACTCCATCCACTCTTGTGCCTTTTAAGATCACATCTGCTTTCATTTCAATCGCTCTTAATGAACCTGCTGTATCGGTTGTGAAATAAGGATTACCTGTACCTGCACCAAATATCACCACACGTCCTTTTTCTAAATGTCTTAATGCTTTTCTTCTAATATATGGTTCTGCCACCTGCTCCATATTAATGGCAGACTGCAATCTTGTGTACACACCAATTTTTTCTAACATCGCTTGTATCGCCATGGCGTTGATCACGGTGGCCAACATGCCCATATAATCTCCATGCGCTCTCTCAATACCACTATCCGCCTCGTTCATTCCTCTATAAATATTTCCTCCACCAATCACGATCGCTACTTCAATCCCTAAGTCTACCAATTGCTTGATTTCATTCGCGTACTGTTCGATGATTTTTGGATTAAACGGATCGCCATTTCTTTCATTTCCCAATAAGGCTTCTCCAGATAACTTTAACAAGACGCGTTTGTACTTAGGCTCCATAGTGGTTGAGTTTTATAGTTGCAAGATACAAATTTTGCATAAGGATTAAAAAGAAAAAGGGAGGTCAATGACCTCCCTTTTGATATTCTTTGAACGCTTAGTTTCTTGGAATCTGCACCATTTGAATCTTTTGGACCAAACAGTGTTGACTTGCAATTTATCCTAAGGCTACACGCTTAAATTCAGTCACTTTCATATCAGCGCCTACAGACTTGATATGTTCAGCTACTGTCTTAGAGCCATCCTTTACGAATGATTGTGCTAATAAAGTATTCTCTTTAAAGAATGCTGCAATCTTGCCTTCAGCAATTTTTGCAATCATTTCTTCTGGCTTACCTGCCATCTTTGGATCTTCTTTCATTGTATCAATGATGATCGCTCTTTCACGAGCTACAGTTTCAGCAGGTACTGATTCTGGATCTACTGCTACTGGGCTCATTGCAGCAATTTGCATTGCAACATCTTTACCTAATTCAGCAGCTTCAGAAGTCAATCCAACCAATACACCCATTCTGTATGCGCCGTGGATATAAGAAGCAACAAATGGCGCTTCTACTCTTTCGAATTTAGCTACAGCAATTTTTTCACCGATTGCAGCTAATTTATCGTTGATCATATCTGCAACAGTTGTTCCGTTGATAGATACATTGTTTAATTCTTCAGCAGACTTTACATCGTTTGCAACAGCAGCATCAGCAATAGTTTGCGCGAATGCAACGAATTCAGCATTCTTAGAAACGAAATCTGTTTCACAAGAAATACATACTACAAATCCTACTTTTTTATCCGCAGAAGTTTGTGCAATAATGACACCTTCTTTTGCTTCACGGTCGCTACGCTTAGCAGCAACTTTTTGTCCTTGCTTACGTAACCAGTCAATTGCGCCTTCAAAATCTCCGTTTGTTTCTGTCAATGCTTTTCTACAATCCATCATACCAGCACCTGTAGCTTGACGTAATTTATTAATTTCTGCAGCTGTTATTGCGCTCATAAAATTATTTTTAAAATTGTAATTGAATTAAATACAATTGGGTCATTAGTACCCATAGGATACCAATAACCCAATTGGGATAATATATTATTTTCTTACTGGACCACGAGAGCCAGTAGTAGTACGACGCTTAGGAGCACCTGGAGTTGTTGGAGCAGCACCCGCACCACGCTTAGCTCTTCCGCCTTCTGCGTTTGCTTCAGCTTCCATTCTCTTAGCTTTTGCTTCTAATTCGTTGTTGCCTTCTTCTACTTCACCTTCGTCATCTTTAGAAGCTTGACGCTCAGCCAAACCTTCTGCGATTGCAGCAGTGATGTAGTTAGTAATAATAGCAATTGATTTTGTAGCATCATCATTCGCAGGAATAGAGAAGTCTACTTTATTTGGATCACAGTTTGTATCAACCATACCAAATGTTTGGATTCCTAAACGCTTAGCTTCTGCTAATGCGATATGCTCATGACCGATGTCTACTAAGAATAAAGCGGCTGGTAAACGACCCAATTGAGCGATACCACCTAATACTTTTTCCATTTTATCTTTATCACGACCTAATGTTAAACGCTCTTTTTTAGTTAAGCTTTCAGCACTTCCGTCGCTCAACATCTTCTCGATGCTTTGCATTTTCTTAACGCTCTTACGAACTGTGTTGAAGTTAGTCAACATACCACCTAACCAACGCTCTGTAGCGTAAGGCATGTTTACTTTCTTAGCACACTCGCTAACGATTTCTTTTGCTTGCTTTTTTGTAGCTACAAACATGATCTTCTTACCACTCTTAGCGATTTGCTTTAAAGCAGCAGCAGTCTCTTGTAAGTGCTCTACAGTTTTGTTCAAGTCAATGATGTGAATACCTTTCTTTTCAGCGAAAATGTAAGGTAACATCTTTGGGTTCCACTTCTTTTTAAGGTGACCAAAGTGTACGCCAGCTTCCAAAAGTTGCTGTTGTAATGAAGTGTTATTTTCCATTTGTATAAATTGTAATAATGAATTAAAAATTTGAATCGATTAACGCTTGCTAAATTGGAAGCTTCTACGTGCCTTCTTGTGACCGAACTTCTTACGTTCAACACTTCTTGGATCACGCTTCAATTGACCAGCCGCTTTTAACGTTGGACGAACTTCTGGGTTTAACTCTACCAATACACGAGCAATACCTAATTTGGCTGCTTCTGCTTGACCTTTCATACCACCACCTGCTGCGTTAATTACGATATCGTATTTACCTTCAACACCTGCTGCTTTTAAAGGCGCTTCAACTTGATTTTGTAAGTATACTAAAGGAAAGTACGCTTTGTAATCTTTATCATTAACGGTAATCTTACCAGAACCTTTGCTGACGAAGACGCGTGTTACCGCTTCCTTACGACGACCTACTGCATTTGTTTGCTTTTCCATTTATTTAGATTTGGAATGATTTAAAATTTGAATTCTTTAGGCTGTTGTGCAGCATGAGGATGATTAGGTCCAGCATACACAAATAATTTCTTGATCATCTTACGGCCTAAACGATTTTTAGGTAACATACCTTTACAAGCTCTTTCCATAATTACTTCTGGACGACGCTTGATTAAATCTTCAGCAGCTTCTTCTTTCTTACCACCTGGGTAACCAGAATAGTTCAAGTAAACTTTATCGTGGAATTTGTTTCCAGTTAATTTTACTTTTTCTGCGTTAATGACAATTACATAATCTCCACAATCAACGTGAGGAGTGTAATAAGCCTTGTTCTTACCACGTAGAACAGCTGCGATTTTTGAAGCGATACGTCCTACGGTTTGATTAGTACCATCAACAATGTACCAGCCATGTTTAACGGTAGCCGCGTTGGCGTGCTTCGTGGTGAAATGTAGTTTACTCATAATCTTTTGTTTAAATGAGGCCGCGCTATCCCGCTAGCCATAAATTATCCCCTTTTATAAGGGAGAGCAAAGGTACGTGGGGATTCTGGCTTTTTAACCCCTTTTGGTGGATATTTTTCATCGAACTCTCATAACTAATTGATTATCAATAATAATTTTGTATCGTAATATTCATGATACTAAAAAGGTGCTGATTATCAATTAGTTGCAAAAATTAGAACAATACAACTTAAGCACTATTTTTACGTTACTATTATAGATATGTACCAAAAACACCAGGCAACCCAGATTTTCAACGGCAGAGAACTCCAAAACGGAGCCGAACTTGTCCTAATCACCAAACAGGATGGGATGGTGGAAGGAATTGTGCCCTTATCGGAGGCTGGAGAGGAAATACAAATACATGAGGGGATCTTGAGTCCAGGTTTTGTGAATGCGCATTGTCATTTAGAGTTGTCCCACATGAAGGGGATGATTCCGCCAAAAACTGGTTTGCAAGAATTTGTGAAGCAGATTGTTGCATTGCGTCAAGTGGATCCTGAAGCGATTCAAGAAGCCATTGTTGCTGCAGAAACAGAGATGATGGCCAATGGCATTGTTGCAGTAGGTGATATTTCAAATACATTAGATACATTAAACCAAAAAGCAAAACACAATCTAGCCTATTATAGTTTTGTTGAATTGTATGATTTAGATCCTACACGCGCACATGATAAAATAATTGCAGGCATTGATATTCAAAAACAATTTCAAGAAAATTGCATTCGTGCATCCTTAGTGCCGCATGCGCCTTATTCTGTCACTGCGCGTTTGTGGACTTTGCTCAGTGAACATTTTGAATCCCATACCATTAGCTTACATAATCAAGAGACGCCAGGTGAAAATGAATTCTTTGAAAATAAGACTGGGCCATTTTTAGCAATGTACGAAAGAACAAAAGTAGCGCTTGATTTTTTTGAAGCTACTGGTAAAACAAGTTTACAATCTGTACTACCCGTTTTCAAAAAAGCACATCATGGAATTTTAGTACACAATAGTTTTACATCCTCCGAAGATATTCAAGCAGTGCATGCTGCAATGAAAAACGCATTTTGGTGTTTATGCCCTAACGCCAATCAATACATTGAAGAAACGATGCCACCCATTGAACTACTTAGAAACAACCACGCAACGATGGTGGTGGGTACCGATAGTTATGCAAGCAACTGGCAATTAAATATATTGGATGAATTAAAAACCATTCAACAACACAACGCAGCAATTCCTTTATCCGAAATGTTGCAATGGGCTACTATCAATGGTGCACGTGCTTTACAAATGGATAGACATTTAGGTAGTTTTGATAAAGGCAAAAAGCCTGGAGTGGTTTTGATTACAGGGGTGGATGGATTTAATGGTTTAAAAAACGCAAGTAGTAAAAGAATATTGTAGCTTACAGTATAAATCATCCATTATGACATTTCCTATTTTATTTGGAATCATTGCAATCATGATTATACTTTGGCGCAGACACCGAAACAGCAAAAGAGATAACGACTAATGCAACACCGCTTGTAAAATCGGTAATGATTTTATCTCACTAAATTTTTTATAGTGCCAGCTTAAAGAGAGCTGAAAGAGTTCAAGAATTTTTTTTCTTTGTGCACCATTGAGGTGAATGTTTTCCAATTCATTGTAGAGTTGAAGGCTTAAGAAAGTAGACGCTGTCGCGGCTTCTGATCCTTCTAAGAAATAGGGATGGAGCGGTTTATTAGCCACGAAGTTTCCTTCATGTACATCAAGTATCGGTGTGTCGTTTGAATACACTCCTTGCAAACCAAATCCCAATGTTTGACTTAAGTGAATCAAAAAATAGATCGGTAAATTACTTACTAATCCTGGGCCGCCTTTGTCTAATTGTTTGAAGGTGTCTTCTATTAAATAAAACAATTCAGGATGTGGTTCGGGCTCTAAAGTCTGTTGTAAGATCTCTACAATATAAGTGGCGACTGCATTGCGCAATACATCCGAATAAACATTTTGATACACATAGGACCAATTGACGTCCTTCACCATCTGCATACTCTTCATGGGATAATGATAAGCTTCCATTTGCAAAATGGCGGCGGGCTGATAAAACACCCCCTTGCTCGCGCCTTTTTTACTAATACTACGAACACCTTTGACAATGTATTGTTGCAATCCAAAAAGTTCGGTGTAGATAGAAGCAATGACACTTGTATCACCATATTTGGTCACTCGTAAAACAATACCCTTGGTGTTGTGTAACATAATTTATTGAATCACTAAAACAGATCTTAACACCACTTTAAAATAACGGTGTTATTAAACGCTCTTGAATTGTTGTAAGAAACGGACATCGTTTTGTGAATACAAACGCAGGTCGTTGACTTGGTATTTTAATTGTGCAATTCTTTCTACACCCATACCAAATGCAAAGCCAGTATACTTTTCAGGGTCGATACCAAAATTTTCTAACACTTTTGGATGCACCATGCCTGAACCTAAAATTTCTACCCAACCAGTGTGCTTACAAATATTACATCCCTTGCCTGCACAAATTTGACAACTGATATCCATCTCGGCACTTGGCTCTGTAAATGGAAAATAACTTGGACGAAAACGCACTTTCACTTCCTTACCAAACATCTCTTGTACGAAAAAATAAAGTGTTTGTTTTAAATCTGCGAAGCTTACATTTTCATCTATATATAAACCTTCTACCTGATGGAAGAAGCAATGCGCACGCGCTGAAATGGTTTCGTTTCTATAGACACGTCCTGGACAGATCACACGAATAGGTGGTTTCTGAGATTCCATTACACGTGCCTGTGTGCTTGATGTATGTGTTCTTAACAACCATGCTGAATGATCTGCCGTTTTTTCTTCTACATAAAATGTATCCTGCATATCACGCGCAGGATGGTCTTCTGGTAAATTCATGGCGCCAAAATTGTGCCAATCATCTTCAATCTCTGGTCCTTCTGCTACAGCAAAACCTAATCTTTTAAAAATGGCAACCATTTGATTGCGCACCAAGTTCAATGGGTGTCTTGTTCCCACAGGTGTTGGATCTCCAGGCAAACTAAAATCCATGCCGGTATCCGTCTCTGCACTATCCCCTAATCCAGCTTGTAATGCTTCAAATTTTTCCTCTGCGACAATTTTAAAGGCATTCAATATTTGACCAAACTCCTTCTTTTGTTCGTTCGGAACGTTTTTCATCTCACCCATGATTTGTTTTACCAAACCCTTGGTTCCCAAGTATTTAATTCTAAACTGCTCTAAAGCTTCTGCGTTCGTTGCTTCTGCGGCAGTAATTTCCTTTTTAATGTCTTCTATTTGCTGTAATAGTTGCTCCATGCTACGAAGATAAAGAAAAAACAAACCGTAAAAAACCTTACATTTGTTATTCGTTGAAGTAATATATACATGGAGTACAATACAGCAAGAAGCATCATGGGGATGAGAGAGTATGGCCGTCACGTTCAGAGGATGGTGGATCATCTATTAACCATTGAGGATAAAGCAAAAAGACAAGAACAAGCCCAGGTGGTGATTGAGTTGATGGGATTCCTAAATCCGCAACTGAAGAATATCGAGGACTACAAGCATAAATTATGGGATCACTTATTCTTTATGAGTGGTTTTAAATTAGAAGTGGACAGTCCTTATCCAATCCCTACTAAAGAAACCTATAAACAAAAGCCTGACCCTTTACCTTACCCTCGTCGTAAAATCAAATATGCGCACTTAGGTAAAAATTTAGAGTTGGTGATTGATAAAGCAATGGCAGAACAGGATCCTGAAAAGAAGACTGGCTTTGCACATACCATTGCACACTACATGAAATTGGCTTATAGCAACTGGCACAAAGAATTGGTGCAAGACGATGCTATACGTAGCGAATTAAATGCGATCACTGGTGGTGAATTGGAATTTAGCAACACACCTTATATTAAACATCGCAATCAGAATTTTGAACGTGATGAATACCGTCCTGCTGGTGGACGTTGGCAGAACAACCGCAACAGGCCTGGCACTGGTGGCGGTGGCGGAAGAAACAACAATAACAACAACCGCAATTTCAAAAAACGTTTTTAGTTTTTATACTATTCAATCCCATCTTTTTTAGATGGGATTTTTTATGTCCTAAAGTATAGAAAAAGAATGTTTTCTTTTTACAAATCCATTTTATGCGTTTATTTAGGCGTTTTCCAATTCAAAATCACCGTATTAATACGGTGATTTGTCGTTTTATAGATGTTTAGTTTTGTCCTATTGGGTTATAAAAACTAAAATAGCGTTTTATGAAAAAAATATTAAAAATCTTATCTCTGACCTTATGTGTATTAACTTTTATTTCCTGTGAAAAGAGTACGCCAATTAATATAATATCAAACACTACTATTGAAAAAAGCAAATACGAGTATCTTCCGGAAATAGAGCATTGTATTGTTGTAAGTAAAAATGATAAGCTATTAAGCGAGTTTGTATCAATTATAAAAAATAGCAATTTGACTATAGATTATAGTAGTGCAATTTTTCATAAAATTACTTTTAAGGAATTTCCTTCTCTAATTGGAGTTTATGTTAAAGGCTTAGAATATGGTCTAATAAGCAAAGACATATTTTATGTAAGTGATACATTATCAAAAATAAACTTACTGATTGAAAGGGAAAAAAGTGGGTTTACTAACAATAACAATGGTTATATTAGCCTAAGAAATCTAAATAAAGATTTGCTTTTTAATGATCAAATCGTAAATAATAAATTTTCAAATCAAAATGGCTTAAATACTTTTACACAAAACACTTCCCTATTAAAATCAAAAAACATTAAATCAAATAGGGAATGGATATGTACCGAAGAAAAGTTTAATGCCTTCTATCAAGAAGCAAAAGCAAGATGTGAAGATGATTGGTTATGCGATGTTGCTTGTTCGATCAATCCCTGCTTTATTGCCTATTTAGCATTTGCAGTTGGAAAGTGTAGTGAACTTATTAAATAAATAAAATATCAAATTATGAATTTACTAACCTTTTTAAAAAAGCCAATTTTGCTTTTTGGCATTGGAATGTGTTTTATATTATTGGCAGTCTTTTTTAAAACATTAGATGTAAATGACTTTTTAAAGACTCCCTTATTTACTGCTGGACTAATTGTTGAAGGTGTTGCAATTATTATGTTTATTAAAAACAAAGCGGTTTAAAACTTGGCAGGCGTACCAATTATAAAAAAAATAGGCTTCGTAATTTTAAAAAACGAAGCCTATTTTTTACCATCTTTTATTAAAACTTTGCTGGAACTCCTGACTTTGGAATACTGTTTTTAATAAACACCCTTAAGTGATCATTACTAGTAGATAAGTCTTCTTTTCTCAAGTACATCATATGCCCACTTCGGTAGCCTTCCCAGAACATTCTGTCCTGAATTTTTCCTGCTGGATCCATCTGCCACATATTGTACTTCGCATTAAAGTAATCACATGCACCATCATAATAGCCGGATTGTACTAATAAATTCAAATACGGGTTTTCCATCATCGCTAGACGCAAATCCTCTCCTGTATTGTTATTGCTGTTATCCCAGGGTTGCACTGGACCGAAAATATAATAATTCAAATCGGTCTTGTAACCTAACTCGTCTCTTAAATACATATTAATAGCTGGTGTAAAAGAATGTTCCCAAGACAATAGCTCTGCGTTGTAATCTGGCTTTTGTCCTGCATCTTTTTTATCCATGCCTATATACCTTGAATCCAATCTGCCGATGGTTTTACCTTGATCACGTAATAATTCTTTCCAGAAATAATCAAATGGAACTTCCATGTTTTGTTCTGCTACCACCGTTTCTTTTAAACCAATATAGCTTGCCACTTTTTTCACCATCGCTTTGCGCTTATCTGCTGGCAATGCGCCGCCTTGTGCCAATGCAGGCATCAATTCATTGATGGTAAATGCTTCTACTTCTGGTAAATATTTTTCTAATTCTTTTGACTGGAATTCTGTAGCTAACTTTTTATGATGCCATGCAGTGGCCGCCATATAAGGGATACGTAAGGCTGCACTTGATACTGCATCACGCTTTAGGCCAAGGTCTGTTGGCGAAACCAAGATCACACCATTCAAAAACATCCAATGTCTGTTTTGCAATTCTAATGACAATCCTGATACACGATTGGTACCATAACTTTCTCCAATTAAAAATTTAGGAGAAGCCCAACGCTTTTGTCTTCCCACAAAAGTATTGATCCAGTCTGCTAAATATTTAATGTCTGCGGTCACACCAAAAAATTTAGAACCCGGTGTAGCTTTGTCTACTATTCTTGAAAAGCCTGTATTCACTGGATCTATATATACGATATCCGCTACGTCTAATAATGATTCTGGATTGTCTTCAAATCCATAAGGCTGGATTGGATAGCCTTCGTCGTCTATTTTTAATTTCTTTGGTCCTGTATAGCCCAAGTGCATCCAAACACTTGCAGTACCTGGTCCACCGTTAAAAGAGATCACCAATGGTCTTGTTTCTTTATTGCTTACATCGGTACGCTCATAATAGACATAGAACAATCCTGCAATTGCTTTTCCTTCCTCATCCCATACTGGCTGCGTGCTTGCCGTTACTTTATAAGGTACTTTTTGTCCCTTGATGGTCACTTCACCTGTTTTTTCGGCTTTTTGCTCTAAGCTTAACGCTCTATTAAATGCCGCTGCTTTTGTTGAACCTTCTTCTGCTGGCTTTTGCGCTATTGTAACAACAGTAGTTAAAAGTAAAAAATAAGTAAAGAATTGTTTTTGCATAAATAATCGGTTAATAAATAGATAATGGATAAGAAAGCTAATTTTTAGTGCTTTAAATATACAACCTATTTGCCCTTTCTATTTCTCCTTTATTATTATTTATTTAGATGGTATTTGCTTAATTTAGTCCCATGTCTGAACAACAAAAAAAAGTGATCATTTTGACTGCTCCATCTGGTGCCGGCAAAACATCCATTACTAAATTTTTATTAGCCAACCATCCTCAGCTGGCATTCTCTGTCTCTGCAACCACAAGGGCTCCAAGAGGCGCGGAGCAAGATGGAATTGATTATCATTTTATTAGCCCTGCCGCTTTTGAAGGACATATTGAGCAAAATAATTTTTTAGAATACGAGATGGTGTATGAAGGACTGTATTACGGTACTTTAAAATCTGAATTAGATCGTATTTGGGCACAAGGCAAAACACCTGTATTGGATATTGATGTAAAAGGTGCTATTGCCATTCAAAAACAATTAGGAGACCAAGCATTGTCCATTTTTATTTTACCTCCATCTATTGAAGTATTAAAAGAAAGATTAGAAAAAAGAAATACCGAGTCTGCTGAAAAAATGCAAATGCGTTTAGACAAAGCCGAGTATGAAATTAGTCATTGCGATCAATTTAATGCGGTGGTTAAAAACGATATTTTAGAAACCGCTTGCAAAGAAACCGCTACATTGATACAAGATTTTATCTCAAAATAAACCATACACCATGTCCGAAAAAACACTACAAGGAAAAACAGTTTTCATCACTGGAGGGAGCAGGGGAATTGGAAAAGCCATTGCACTTAAATTAGCTGCAGCTGGCGCCAACATTGTGATTGCGGCAAAATCGGTGGAGGAAGATCCTCGTTTAGGTGGGACCATTTACTCTGCTGCTGCAGAAGTGGAAGCCTTAGGTGTAAGTGCATTAGCAGTACAAGTGGATATTAGAGAAGAGACACAAATAGCCAACGCCATTCAACAAACAGTGGACAAATTTGGTGGCATTGATATCTTAATCAACAACGCTTCTGCCATTCAATTAACAGACACGGAACATACTCCTAGTAAAAGATTTGACTTGATGCATAGCATCAATGTACGTGGTACTTTTTTGGTCGTACAACATGCATTACCTTATTTAAGAAAATCTACCCATGCACATATTTTAACTTTATCTCCTCCCATTAACTTGGCACCAAAATGGTTAGGACCACATGTGGCGTATACCATTACCAAATACAATATGAGCATGATGACACTTGGATGGGCAGAAGAATTTAAAGAAGATCAAATTTCAGTGAACGCGCTTTGGCCACGTACTACGATTGATACTGCTGCTGTTAGAAATTTATTAGGAGGCGAAGCCCTTGCCAATATGAGTCGTACACCTGCCATCCTTGCTGATGCAGCTTATGCGATCGTCACTAAAAAACCTTTGGTCTACACGGGTCAAACTTTTATTGACGAAGGCGTTTTAGCGGCAGAAGGCATCACAGATCTATCCCATTATTCCGTAGTACCTGGAGGACATTTATATACTGACTTATTTTTATAATGCTTTAAACACGACAAGATGAAAAAACTATTCCTTGGAGCAATGATGCTTTTATCCTTTGGCGCTTGGGCCCAAAAGAAAACCAAAGTGGACCCTGCTACTGCACAAATCAATGCCAACAAAGAAACTGCTTTGAGTGCATTGAACAACGCTTACGATGCAGACAAGAAAACTGCATTGCAAATTTGGGATTTTGCAGAAGTAGGTTACAAAGAAGTGAAAAGTGCTGCTTTGCATATTCAACATTTAAGAGATGCCGGTTTTACTGTTGAGACAGGCGTTGCAGGAATACCTACTGCTTTTGTTGCAACCTATGGCACAGGAAGTCCCGCAATAGGCATATTAGCAGAATACGACGCCCTTCCTGGCATCAATCAATCTGCGTCAGCAGAAAGGAATCCGATTGCCGGAAAAAATGCGGGTCATGCTTGTGGTCACCACCTTTTTGGAACAGCTAGTGTTTCAGCTGGTATTGCAATTAAAGAATTAATTGCTGCTGGTAAATTAAAAGGTACCATCAAGGTTTATGGAACGCCTGCAGAAGAAGGAGGCAGTGGTAAAGTGTTTTTAGTGAGAGAAGGCTTGTTCAATAATTTAGATGCAGTGATTCACTGGCATCCAGATGATGTGAATGCAGTAACAACAACAAGTGCTTTAGCAAATAAATCGGCTAAGTTTAAATTTTATGGCATTTCTGCACATGCTGCAGCTGCGCCAGATCAAGGAAGATCTGCATTGGATGCGGTGGAAGCAATGGATAATATGGTGAACATGATGCGTGAACATATCCCTCAGGAAACAAGAATTCACTATGTAATCACCAATGGTGGTAAAGCGCCGAATGTAATTCCTGATTTTGCTGAAGTATATTATTATGTGCGTCATCCAAGAAGAAAAGAAGTAGTTGAAATTTTTGATAGGGTAGTGAAAGCTGCTGAAGGTGCTGCTTTAGGAACTGGCACTACAATGAAGTATGATATCATTGGTGGCACGCACGATTTGTTAATTAATAAGACACTTGCAGAAACCATGCAAGCAAACTTAGACAAGGTGGGTGGGGTAAACTATACTGAAGCAGAAATTGCTTTTGGTAAAAAGCTTCAACCAACCATGGTTGCGCCAGTAGATATTGCAACTGCTGCTAAAGTAAAACCACTTACTTATATCAACGAAGGCAATAGTGGTTCTACCGATGTGGGTGACGTGAGTTATTCTAAGCCAACTGTTGGATTGCGCGCAGCTACTTGGGTTCCTGGAACTGCTGCACATAGCTGGCAAGCAATTGCCTCTGGTGGTACCGAGATTGGAACGAAGGGTATGTTGGTGGCAAGTAAAACAATGGCATTAACTGCAATTGATTTAATGAGCAATCCTGAATTGATTAAAAAAGCGACAGAAGAATTTAATAAAGCAATTGGGGAATATAAATACAAGGCTTTATTGGGAGACATTAAACCTGCTTTGAATTATCGCGACTAAAGTTTGACACAAAATAAATCAAGGCACCCGTTTATGGGGTGCCTCGAACAATCATTAGAGACGTAATGAATAAAAGCTTAGTTTCTTACAAGCTTTTATTCATAGGTCGATTCGGGGCGCATCTGCGGGAAGAACAATACGTCTTGTATCGATGGCTGATTCAACATCATCATACATAAACGATCTATCCCAATTCCGATACCTGAGGTTGGTGGCATACCATATTCCAATGCTCTTAAGAAGTCATGATCTATAAACATCGCTTCATCATCGCCTCGCTCCATTAACGCCAATTGATCTTCGAAACGCTTGCGTTGTTCAATTGGATCATTTAACTCAGAATAAGCGTTGGCCAATTCTTTTCCGTTCACCATCAACTCAAAACGCTCTACCAAACCTTCTTTGGTTCTGTGCTTCTTTGTTAAAGGACTCATCTCTACTGGATAGTCTATAATAAAAGTGGGTTGGATATAAGTATGCTCACTTGTTGCACCAAATAATTCATCAATCAACTTGCCCTTTCCAATGGTTGGTGGTACATCTATTTTTAATTGCTTACATACATCTCTTAATCCTGCTTCATCCATACCGCTGATATCAATACCTGTATTTTCTTTGATAGCGTCTAAGATACTGATGCGCTTGAAGGGTGCTTTGAAATTAATGGTCTTTTCGCCCACTTTTAATTCTGTGGTGCCATGTAATGTCAATGCAATTTTTTCAAATAACTGCTCTGTGATCTCCATCATCCAAAAATAATCCTTGTAAGCAGTATACCATTCTAATACAGTGAACTCTGGATTGTGTGTACGGTCCATCCCTTCGTTACGGAAGTTTCTACTAAACTCATAGACCCAGTCAAATCCGCCTACAATCAATCGCTTTAAGTACAACTCGTTCGCAATACGTAAATAGAATGGTACATCTAAGGCATTATGGTGCGTCACAAATGGTCTTGCAGCAGCTCCGCCTGGAATGGCTTGTAATACCGGCGTATCCACCTCTAATGCACCACGATCGTTCAAGAACTGACGAATGGTATTCATTAATATCGTACGCTTAGTAAAAGTTTCCTTCACTTCTGGATTGATAATTAAATCGGCATAGCGTTGACGGTATCTAAATTCAGGATCTGTTACCGCATCAAATACTTGACCCGATTCATCTCGCTTAACTACAGGCAATGGTTTTAATGACTTTGCCAACAAGGTTAAGGTAGATGCGTGCAATGAAGTTTCTCCAGTTTTAGTCGTAAACACATAACCTGTTGCACCAATAATGTCTCCCAGGTCCAAGCCATTCTTTGTCATGACATCCCAATAGGTCTTGTCTTCGTCTGGACAGATCTCGTCTCTCTTTATATATAACTGAAAAATTCCCTGATCGTCTTGAATCTTTACAAATAACACTTTACCCTTGTCATTTACACTCATGATACGTCCAGCCACACAAACTGCCGCAAATTGCTCTTTCGTCTCTTCTGTATAGTGACCCTTGATATCTTGAGATAAGTGCGTTACGGGGTACAATGGGGCAGGATAAGGATCAATCCCTGCTGCTTCTAGTGCTTGTAGCTTTTCTCTTCTAATAATTTCCTGCTCTGATAAATGACTCATTATAATCGATTAATATTTTATTGGATTACTGCAAAAGTAAAACTTAGCAGTCAATTAGCGAAAGAAGCCTTGCTGAACTTCGGCCGCTGTTAAAGAAAGACAGTCACCCGGTTGCATGTCTTGAATGGTATACTTGCCCAACTTTGCTCTAATTAAACGCAAGACAGGAAATCCTACCTGTGCAAACATTTTACGCACCTGACGATTCTTGCCTTCTGTAACTTGAATCGCCACCCAGCTAGTGGGGATGTTTTTTCTGAATCGAATAGGAGGATTGCGATCTGGCACTTGAACCGAATCTGGCAATAATTCCAATTTCGCTGGCTTGGTTTTATAGGCTTTGCCATCTATATTGATCGTCACCCCTTTTGTTAATTGCGCTAAAGCGCTTGGCGTGATGGCACCATCTACTTGTACCCAATAAGTACGTTGATGCGCAAAAATGGGATTCAATAATTGTTGATTGATGCTTTTATCATTTGTAATCAATAACAAACCCTCACTATCATAATCTAATCTTCCTACTGGATACACATCTGTTGGTACATGTAAGATATCTTTTAAGCACAACTTGCCTTCTGTTGAAGTGAATTGTGAGAGCACTTGAAAAGGTTTGTAGATTAAAAAATAGTCCATGAAATTGTACTTGTTTGAGCGGCTGAAAAAACAAAGTCCCACTGTTGTGGGACCTCGTATATAGATGGGTTAGTAAGTACGGGAATTGAATTCCCATCACAATATTAAATATACTTTATTCGAATTCAAAAAAAATTGTAAACAAATTTTTCGGGGTTATCCACAAATGGACTATTAAGGCAATGATTTTGAACGATTAAAAATGAATAAATGAAGCAATATTTTTCGTTCTTATTTTCTGTAGTATAAAATATTAAATCGATGAAACATATGCAAACAAAGGATTACAGCGTTTCATATTTTTTATACTCGCTTATTAAAATGTGTTTTTGATTTTGATTTTTTTGTGATTTTTTTGCTGTCAAGTGGCAAGTATTTTGGTTAAAAATATTTTTTATAAAAAAGGCGCATTACCTTTGATTTAGCCCAAAATCACGCATATGAAGCTTCCCGCACCCGTTTCAGTACAATGGTTATCTGATTTTACAAACGCAGAAATTGTTGGTAACGACCAAGTTTTAATCACAGGAATCAATGAAATTCATCAAGTTGAAAATGGTGATATTGTTTTTGTAGATCATCCAAAATATTATGCTACTTGTTTAAATAGTGCTGCAACTTGTATCATTATAAATAGCAAAGAGGTAACCATACCAGCTGGAAAAACTTTATTGTATTGTGATGCACCTTTTGATGCCTATGCAAAAATTGTCAATCACTTTAAACCATTTAAAATAAGCACAGAATCAATCAGTTCTGACTTAAAAATGGGTGCAAATAGCATTGTGATGCCCCATGTTTTTATCGGTGCAAATGTGCAAATTGGGGATCATTGTATCATTCATCCAGGTGTAACCATCTTAGGGGATACCATCATCGGCGACCATGTTGTGATTCAAGCGAATACCGTAATTGGGTCAGACGCATTCTATTATAATACAAAGAAAAATAGGCCTTCTTGGTATGTTAAAATGCCTAGTTGTGGACGAGTGATTATTGAAGATAAAGCTGAAATTGGCGCTGGTTGTACCATCGATCGCGGAGTGAGCGGGGATACCATTATTGGGATGGGGTCCAAGTTGGACAATATGGTGCATATTGGTCATGATACTCAATTAGAGGCCAATTGTTTGATCGCAGCTCAGGTAGGTGTGGCTGGTGGAGTGAAAATCAAAGCCGGCGTAACCCTTTGGGGCCAGGTAGGTGTGAGTAAAACTTTGACAATTGGAGAAAATGCCGTGGTACTTGGACAAGCTGGTGTAACCAATACACTTGAAGGCAATAAGGTATACATGGGCTTTCCTGCAGAAGATGCAAGTATAAAGCGTAGAGAATTTGTATGGATCAAAAGAATTCCAGCAATTTGGAAAAAAATGATGGAAGAGTAACCAAAAAATCTAAGGTAGTTGATAGATCGCTTTCAATTCTTTTGCGACTCTTATAATCGTATCGTCTAGTTTTCGGTATTGAAATGCAGGAAATGCATTCAAGAATTTTTGATTGTTGAATCTAACTGTGGCTTGTGCTGTAGCTGCGGTTTCTTTGGTTAACAATGGCGCTTTACCAGTAATCAATCCCTTTATAGCTTCTAATCTCCACACAATGCCCGCCAAAAACGGAGTCACTTTTTTATGGGGCAATTTTTTATTAAATGCAGTTGCAATGGCATTGAACAAGCTTCTATAATGTAAGTTTTCTGCACTTAATACATAACGTTGTCCGGTCACGTTGCTTTCCATTAAAATTTGCATCGCGTCTACCACATCCAAGACATCTACAAAACCACTCATTCCGCTCGTATACCATGGAAATTCATTGTAAGCAGATTTAAATATACCTGAAGAGCCATTGTTCCAATCCCCAGCGCCTAAAATAATCACCGGATTCACAATCGCCATCGGTAAGCCTTCCTCCATAGCCCTCCACACTTCTAATTCTGCTAAATATTTAGATTGTCCATATACACTATTGCTTGTTTCTGGTGTCCAGTGCATTGACTCGTCAATGGCTTCAGTTTCTCTGATTCTTCCAAGTGCAGCAACAGAACTTACAAAGACCAATTTTTTTACATTTTGAACCAAGCATGCATTCACCACATTGGCAGTGCCTTCTACATTGGATTGAATCATTTTTGCAGCAGCACCCGGTGCAAATGAAACGATAGCTGCACAATGATACACATAATCCACCCCTTCTAAAGCTTCTGTTAAACCAATGGGGTCTAGGATGTCTCCTTGTATCCACTCACAGTGTTCGGAACCAGCAAATACAGGCACAGCTTGACGATACAGCGCGCGCACTTTTAAACCCTTAGTCAATAATGACTGAATTAAATGCGATCCCACTAAACCACTTGCGCCTGTTACAAAAATCATTCCGCTATTTTTTACTTGTTTTAATACAAGCGTTTTGAAAATTTATTCTTTAATCAATCTGCCAATATCTACTTTCAATTGCTCCACTTCTAATGCTTTTAAGCCATCATAAATTTTTCCTCTTACTTTTCCTTTTCTGTCTACTAAAGCAAAAAACTGTGTATGAATAAATTGATCCTCAATTTTAACCACATTGTTTTTAGGATCGTCTAATAAATAAGACCCTCTTGCCATTTGATACAAACTATCCTTGCGGCCAGTTAAGAAAATCCATTGATCCGTATTCACTTCCATTGAATCGGCATAGTGTTTCAACACCGGCACTGAGTCTGTTTCAGGATTACAAGTATGTGAAAGAATTTGAAAATCTGGATTGTCCTTGTACACCAAATACACTTCCTTCATGTTTTTATTCAACTTTGGACAGATGCCCTTACAGGTAGTAAAAAAGTATTCTACTACAGTGATTTTGTTTTGCAAGGTTTTTTCGGTGACTATCTTCCCGTCCTGGTTGATGAATGAAAAAGGCTGTACATAACTTAGTACAGGCATCTTTACTTTCCAGTTATCGGTTCCCCTAAATAAGAAATAATAAAATCCTGCAAGCAATACTGCGAAAAAAACAAGGTAGGTGATGAATTTCTTTGACATCTGATTGGGTTTTAAATGCAGCACAAAGTTACTATTATTTTCAGGGTATTGGCTTAGCTTTGCACTATGTTTAAAAATTGGAACTGGGATGCAATTGGAATTGGTACTTCTTTGGCCTGTGCCATACATTGTGCCTTATTGCCTTTATTTTTTAGTAGCCTTCCGCTACTTGGAATCAATATATTACATAATTCCAAGTTCGAATTTGGCATGATCCTACTTTCTTTTGCCATTGGTGCCTATTCGTTGTACCATGGTTATAAAAAGCACCACCATAGCTTTAAGCCAATTCTATTATTTAGTTTAGGGATTGGGCTCATGTTTTGCAGAATCCTCTTTAGAGAAGCTGAATTGTACTTATTGTTTCCTGCGGCCTTTTTTATCATCATTGCACATATCAATAACCACAATAGTTGCAGGATGCATAACCATGCACACGAAGACGACTGCGATCATTAATCGGCACATTTGAATA
>JAGOAO010000011.1:4975-17182 GCA_017983845.1 Sediminibacterium sp. | reverse complement strand
CGGTACTGACTTTGTAAAATAAAGAATCGCACCGTCATTGGCGCGTATGCTTGTGTTAGTTCTGGATGATTGCCTTCAAACAATTCACTCAATTTAATCACGTTATTATAACTCTTGCCCATCTTGCGACCATTGATGGTAATCATATTGTTGTGCATCCAGTAACGTGCAGGCATTTCATGATTGCAAACGGTACTTTGTGCAATCTCACATTCATGGTGTGGAAATTGCAAATCCATGCCACCGCCATGTAAATCAAATTGTTTACCTAAATATTTTGTCGCCATTGCAGAACATTCAATATGCCATCCCGGGAAACCTTCTCCCCATGGACTTTGCCAGCGCATGATATGTTCAATCGGTGCTTTTTTCCATAAAGCAAAGTCTACTTTATTTTTTTTCTCTTCTTGATTCTCTAAGTCTCTTGTGGTATCTAATTGCTCTTCGATATTGCGTCCACTTAAAATACCATAGGGTTGATTCTTTTTTGAATAATCATCGTTGTACTTCACCACATCAAAATAAACAGAACCATTAGATTCATAAGCATAACCATCTGCCATGATTTTTTTAATCATTTCAATTTGCTCTACAATATGTCCTGTTGCAGTGGGTTCGATGCTTGGTGGTAAATTATTAAACTGCGTCATGGCCCAATGGTATAGGTTGGTATATTTCTGTACCAACTCCATTGGTTCTAGTTTTTCTAAAATTGCTTTGGTGGCAATTTTGTCTTCTGCTACTTTTCCTTCTTCCTCAAAATGCCCTGCATCTGTAATATTTCTTACATAACGCACTTTATACCCTTTGTATAAAAAATAGCGATACACTACATCAAAAGTGATGAAGGGTCTTGCATGACCCAAATGACTTTCTCCACTTACCGTTGGACCACAAACGTACATGCCCACATAGGGTGCGTTAATAGGTTCGAAAACTTCTTTTTGACGTGTAAGTGAGTTGTATATTTTTAGTGGCATAGTAGGCCACAAAGATAATTTTATTTTACCTAATTGAATCGCTAATTCTTAATCAATTGAAGGTCGGCCATAATCATATGATGGTCACTCAGGTTTTCATCCACCGACTCCCAACCCCTTACCTGCCATCTTCGATCGGCCATGATATAATCAATTCTTAAAGTGGGGGATAGATTCATATAAGTGGCGCCAATACCAAACCCCTTTACTAAGAATGCGTCTTGCATCTCCCCTTTTATTTGCTTATAAGTGTAAGAGCTTGGCACATCATTAAAATCACCTGTGATGATTGTTGGATAGGGACTTTTAGCAAGTTGGTTCTGAATAGTTGCTGCCTGAACCGAACGGGTCATAAATGCTTTCTTCATTTTACGCAGCACTCCGTACTTGGCTTTTAATGCTGTTCTATTGGCGTCCGTTACATCGTCGATGGCCTCAAAATCGTTTTGCTTAAATTTAAAAGAAGCCAAATGAGTGGTATAGACCCTAATGGTATCGTCTCCTTTTAAAAGGTCTACATAAATCAAACTTTCTTGATTGGTATAAGGCACCCTTTCTGCGTAAAGGATCTTGTATTTTGAATAGATGATATTGCCTGCGAAATAATTTGCCTCGTTGATTTGATGGTCCTTAGAAAAAAAAGAATAGGGATACTTTTTATCAAAATAAGTTGCGTGGTTGGCGATATCGTTTTTCAATTCTTTAGTATTGTACTCTTGCATACAAATAATATCTGGATCCCATTTTTGTATCGCTGTAGCGATATCCTCTGTTCTTAACTTATGACCTATTGGCTGTGGCGTATTGCCATTAAACTCTTTCACATTAAAACTAGTAATGCGTAAACTATTGTCCTTCTTTTTTTGCGAAAAAGGGGTGCCTGGATGCCAACCAAATAAAACCAAAATAGTAGGATAAGCAATTGCAAGTGTCGCTACAGAAATCAATGACAGTATGGGTTTTGCAACCAACCAGATAAATAAAAATAACAAATGCAAAACAAGGATATAGGGTGCAAGTAAACTTAAAAATCCGTTGAACCAGATCCATTGTAGCGGCATAAAAAATTGAGGATACAAAAGCAAAACCACCAGTAAAAGGTGCACCGATAAAAGCAGGCCTTTTCCAATAATTCTTATGCGTGATTTTTTTGCCATCTTTGATTATTCAATTTTATTTTACGGCTTTAGGTGCCATATACCCATTGAATTTTTGAACTATTAGATGCATCCATGCACCTAAGTCTATTTTCTTTTTCAACAAATACATATAGCTTACCCCAACGAATCCACCCACACTCAACGTAAAAAAGAAAACAGGCGTACCAGATAAATGTGTTGCCGCTTGTATGATAAAATACACTGTAAAGATAGCCCATACAGGAATGCCTCCCGTTCCACTTAGCTTGAATTGATACTTCGGATTCAAACTTAAAGCGGCGGTAGCCAAAGCCATGATGCTTAATTCTGCACCCATAAATGAAATGCCTGCACCCAATGCAATAAAAGCAATTGCACCAAGGATACCACTATAAAAATAGATAGGGAATAAATGCTTATTGGCTTTCTGATTTTGCAAGATGGTGCCAAAAACAGCTAACCAAATCATATTGCCACAAAGGGTCCAAAATTGATCATGGGACCAATTGTAAATAAAGAAAGTCCATGGCTTTTCTAATGCCTCTTGATAATACGGTGACAACATAAAATGATGTACCACTTCGTCATAAAACTGCGACATTGGAAATCCCTCTAAAAAATACACCATCCTTGTCATGCCATAAGTAACAGCAATCATTAGATTCACTGAAACCAATGCCACAAGCGCGTTATTATCTGCACCTAATAATGGTTTTGATTGTTCTGTTGTTTGCATGATACCAATAACTAGTTTAAATTATTTTAGTTCAACTCACTGAATTAGTTTTCCCACCTGCTGCTTCGCTGCTTTCTATTCCAAATATATACAAGTAAAAATCCTACCAATGCACCACCTACATGTGCCCATCTTGCCACATTGTCTCCTGCAGTATTTCGTAAGGCAAAAAACAATTCGTAAGAAAAATATAGGATGCCCAGCCACTTAGCTTTAATTGGAAATAGGAAATAAATATAGATGTAGGTATTCGGAAATAAATAAACGAAGGCCATCAATATGCCAAAGACCGCACCACTTGCACCGAGCGTCGCTGTGTTTACAGTCTTATTATAATAGGTAGTTAAAAGTTCCATAATCTCGGTACGAATACCAGGTGTAGCAAGGCTTACATTGTTTTCGCTTAAGATTCTTGTTAGCTGTATATTATGTGCTTTTGAATAAGCGAGTACCGCGTCATTAAAAGCAGGAGAGCCCGAAACGCTCATCTGACTTAGCTGCATTAAATCCGCAGCCATTGGCACAAACTCGTAAGAAAGTATTAATAAATGAATCACAGAGGCGCCCACTCCACACAAAATATAAAACAATAAAAAGCGCTTTGGACCCCATACATTTTCTAATACAGAACCAAACATCCAAAGTGCAAACATATTACCCAGGATATGTCCAAAGTCACCATGCAAGAACATATGCGTGATCATCTGCCATGGCTTAAACAAACTACTTTGCCATGCATGTAAAGCAAAATAATCCTCCACCGAAAATGCACTGGTAGGTCCCGCAAAAGTATTTTGCGCTAGAAACATTAAAGCATTAATGATGATTAAGTTTTTAATGATCGTTGGTAGAATCTCAAATCTTGTGGGCCTAAATTCTCTCATAAATTATGCGTTTAATAGATCTTTCCTTTTTAACTGTACCACATTTTCTATATGCAAAGTGTGGGGGAACATATCCACTGGCTGGATTTTAGTAACCGTATATTTTGCATCTAGTAAAGCGAGGTCTCTTGCTTGTGTAGCCGGATTACAGCTCACATACACAATAGTTGGCGCTTCCATCTCTAATAATTTCTGTACCAATTTTTCGTGCATACCTGCTCTTGGCGGATCGGTGATAATCACATCTGGCTTGCCATGCGTTTCAAAAAATGCATCATCACAAACCTTAATCACATCCCCTGCAAAAAATGCAGTCTCTGTTAACCCGTTCAATGAAGCATTTAATTTTGCATCCTCAATTGCGTCTGCTACAAACTCTACACCTATTATTTTTTTAGCTTGTTCGCTACAAAATATACCAATACTTCCTGTTCCACAATATAAATCATAAACCACTTCCTTCCCTGTTAGTTCGGCAAAGTCTCTTGTAACCTGATATAAAACTTCTGCTTGCTTAGAATTGGTTTGGAAAAAAGATTTTGGACTTATTTTAAATTCAAATTTTTCTAGGCGTTCTGTGATATAGCCATTTCCAAAATAAACCTGTGGCTCTAAATCCTGCATACTGTCATTGCGCTTGGTGTTGATGGTATACAGCAATGTAGTGATCTGCGGAAACTGCTTTAATAATAAATCTAATAATGCAATACGTTTTTCTTTGTCTTCATATCCCAATATCAAATTGATCATCCACTCTCCCTTGGTGGTGTTTCTTACAAACATGTTTCTTAACCAACCTTGGTGTTGTTTGATATTGTAAAAGGGCATCTTATGATCTAAAGCAAACTGCACCACTGCTTTGCGCATATGGTTGGTTGGTTCTTCTTGTAAATAACAAGTATCAATAGGTACAATTTTTTCAAAAAATCCTCTCGCATGAAAGCCGCCATCGCCGGGACTTTTAACCTGTTCGATACCGGAAGCTTTCATTTCTCTAAAAGCTTCAAATGACATATAGATCTCCGTAGCAAAAGTATACTCCACTTTATTTCGATACCCCTCGGTTTGCTTAGCGCCCAAGATGGCTGGAATTGGAGGCAGTGGGATCTTAGCGATTCTAGTTAAGTTATCTACTACTTGTTGTTGTTTATAAATTAACTGTTGTGCATAAGGCAACATCTGCCATTGACAGCCTCCACAGACACCAAAATGACTACAAAATGGCTGAACCCTATTTTCAGAATAGCTATGAAACTTTTTTGCAAAGCCCTCTGCCCAATCGGTTTTATTTTTTTGTAACTGAATGTCTACGACGTCGCCAGGCACTGCGCCTTCCACAAAAATTACTTTTCCATCCACTCTTGCTAACGACTTGCCTTCTGCGGCGTAATCCTCAATAAGGACCTTTTCTAGAATAATTGCTGGTTTTGACTTTCTCACGGAAACAAAGGTACAATCCTGCTACTAGATTATGCCATTCCTTACACTTAAATTAAACCCAAATCTGTTTTTTATTTTTTACTTTTACAGACTTAAATTGTTCATTAACTTCTTTTATATGTTTCAAAAAACCTTTGCTTTATTCTTTTTAGGTGTACTCCTTTTATCGCCCAATTTTATTAAGGCACAAGCAATTAAAACGGCAGCACCAACTATCCAAGCTGCAGGTCGCAATATCGAAATCACCCTAAAGCCCTATAAAAACACTAAAATATACCTTGGAACCAACTATGGCCAAAGTCGTGTATTGGTTGACTCAACCATTTTAAACGAAGCAAGTGTAGGTTATTTTAAAGGGAAGGAGAAGCTAACTCCTGGGATCTATTTTGTAGTGAGTCCAAAATACAGCATCCTTTTTGAGTTTTTAATGGACGCGGGACAACAATTTAAAATTGCTGCAGACACGCTTGCCTTAGCTGAATTTAAAATCATTGGTTCAAAAGAAAATGACATTTTTAGCGCTTATTCAAAAAAAATGAATCAGCTAGGAATGCAGAAAAATCAATTAGAACAAGGTTTTGCCAATGCAAAAACCGCAGCCGACTCCGCTAATTTTATTGCACAATTTAAATCCGTTGATTCTAGTTTTAAAGTTGAGCGACAAAAAATAACTACAACCGCACCCAATTCTATGATGCGTTTTTTCTTGGATGTGTTACAAAGACCAGAAGCGCCAGCTATCCCAATCATCAATGGCAAGGCGGATTCCACCTATCCTTTCTATTATGTAAAAAATCATTTTTGGGACAACGTGGTGTTCAATGACAACCGTTTAATTAGAACGCCTTTTTTTGAAGCGAAGGTGGATGAATATTTTAAAAACTATGTATCAAGAGATCCAGACTCTATCATTGAGGAAGTGCAATACATGTTAACTGTAGCAAAAACTGGAAAAGAAATTTATCCTTTTTTACTTTTTAAATTCACCAATAAATATATCAGTCCAGAATTCATGGGACAAGACAAAGTATTCTTGCACCTATTTCAAAACTTTTTTAGCAAGGGAGATACGGTGTTGTTAAACAACGAATCTAAAAAAGCCATCACCGAACGCGCTTATAGCATTATGGCCAACGTCATTGGCAATGCCGCTCCTGCATTGGATTTAAACACGATTGACAACAAAGCTTTTTCACTCTACAAACAAGCTGCTAAATATACTTTTATTGCTTTTTGGGATCCTACTTGTGGACATTGTAAAACCGAAATGCCAAGAGTGGATTCTTTTTATTCAAAGAATTGGAAACAACTTGGCGTTCAAATGATTGGCGTGAATACCAATTTCAATGAACTAACAGCATGGAAGCAATTTCTAACAGATCAACATTTTGATACAGGCTGGTCGCATGTTTATCAAACCGAAGCGGCTTTCAATGCAGAAATAAAAGCAGGTAAACCTACTACCATCAGACAAATGTATGATGTGTTTAAGACCCCGACTTTTTATTTATTAGACAAAGACAAAAAGATCATTGCCAAGAATTTAACAGTAGATCAGTTCAACGATTTTTTACAAGCACAGCAAAAAAAATAAGCTATTAAAATACCGCCGAAACCACGTCTCTGATTACTTTTGGCTTACCTAGGGTATAGTAATGTAAAACAGGCACACCTGCTGCTTTTAATTCCTTACTTTGTTGGATCAGCCATTCCGTTCCTACCTGCTCACATTCAGCATCTGTCTTACACTTGTTGATAGCGTTAGAAAGATCGGTTGGAATGTCTACATGGAATATTCTTGGTAAAATAGTTAACTGTTTCTTATTCGTAATTGGCTTTAGACCTGGAATAATTGGGACTGTGATACCCATATCGCGACAAGCTTTCACATAATCCAAAAACTTTTGGTTGTTGAAAAACATTTGTGTCATGATATAGTCTGCACCTGCATCTACTTTCTCTTTGGTCTTTAATAAATCTATTTCGAAATTAGGAGATTCAAAATGTTTTTCTGGATAACCAGCAACACCCATACAGAAATCGGTTTTGCCTCCATTTAAAATGTCTTCATCTAAATAAATGCCCTGATTTAATTGTCCCACCTGTTTCAATAAATCAATGGCATATCTATTGCCACCTGGCTCTGGCTCAAAGCTAGATTCATTCTTAGCCGCATCCCCTCTTAAAATAAGGGCATTGTCAATACCTAAAAATTGTAAGTCTATCAATGCATCTTCTGTCTCGCGCTTGGTAAATCCTCCACAAATAATATGTGGAACAGCATCGATATTATAATGGTTCATGATGGCCGCACAAATACCCACCGTACCTGGTCGCTTGCGCACATCTACCTTTTCAAAAGTACCATCTGTCTTTTTCTTAAACATGGTCTCGCTTCTATGGTAAGTCACGTTGATCCAAGATGGCTTAAATTCCATTAATGGGTCCAAATGGTCGTATATAGAAGTAATGGTTTTGCCTTTTAATGGAGGCAGGATCTCAAAGGAGACCAATGTATCTTTTGCTTTGGCTAAGTGTTCGGTTACATGCATAGAGTGCAAAAATAGTTAATATTATTTGACTAGGTTCAAATAGCCTTTTTTACCCTTATTTTTGTACAAATAATAACTGTGATACTTACCATACATACCGATAAGCTGATTAAACAATACAAGGGCCGCAAGGTCGTTGACCAGGTAAGTGTTTCGGTAAAGCAGGGAGAAATTGTGGGCTTGCTTGGACCTAATGGTGCAGGTAAAACAACCACTTTTTATATGGTAGTAGGATTGATTGCACCTGATGAAGGTCGTGTGTTTTTAAACGAACAGGATATTACCCATTTACCTATGTACAAACGTGCACAAATGGGCTTAGGTTATTTACCACAAGAAGCAAGTGTTTTTAGAAAGCTCTCTGTTGCGGATAATATCATGGCTATTTTAGAAATGACTAAGTTGACAAAAGGGGAACGTTTACACAAAATGGAAACCCTTTTAGATGAGTTTAATTTACAGAAAGTAAGAAACAATAACGGAGATAGTTTAAGTGGAGGTGAGCGCAGGAGGACAGAGATTGCAAGGGCATTGGCCGTTGATCCTAAATTTATTTTATTAGACGAACCCTTTGCTGGCGTGGATCCTATCGCAGTGGAAGATATTCAATCTGTGGTAGCAAGATTAAAACTAAAAGACATTGGGATCTTAATTACAGACCACAATGTCAACGAAACATTGTCTATTTGTGATCGTGCTTATTTATTGATTGAAGGAAAAATATTCAAGCATGGTACGGCCGAAGAATTAGCAGAAGACGAACACGTAAGACGATTATACCTTGGTACCAACTTTGAGTTAAAGCGCAAGGATTGGATTATCGAAATGGGACAAAAATAACTTATGAAGATTTTTAGCCCCGCATTATCAAGATTAGCAAGATTGCGTTATTGGCAAATTGAACACTGGGTGAAAGATCCCATTGCTGCACAGCGTGAAGTATTACAGGACCTGATTACACATGGTCAATATACACAGATAGGAAGGAAATATCAGTTCAGTAGCTTGTTCAATATTAGAAAGTTCAAGGAAACCGTTCCCATTCAAGAATACGAAGACATTAAGCCCTATATAGATGAGATCATGCAGGGGGAAACGGCTGTTTTATGGAACACACCGGTTGAGTGGTTTGCAAAAAGCAGTGGTACCACCAGCGACAAGAGTAAGTTTATTCCACTTAGCAAAGAAAGCATTGAAGACAATCACTTTCAAGGATCCAAAGATGTCTTAACCATTTATTACCACGCATTTCCAGATAGTGATTTATTAACCGGAAAAGGATTGGTGATTGGCGGAAGCCATCAAGTGCATCCTATAAAAGAGGACATACAATATGGCGACTTAAGTGCCGTTTTATTACAAAATGCACCCATTTGGTCTGGCTTGATTCGCGTACCGGAATTGTCCATTGCACTGATGGATGAATGGGAGTCTAAAATAGAAATGCTTGCGCAGAGTACGATTGAGGAGCCTGTCACTTCTATTGCTGGCGTGCCCACTTGGACCCTGGTTTTGTTAAAAAGGATTTTAGAGATCACTGGAAAGCAAACCATCAAAGAGGTTTGGCCTGATTTTGAATTGTATATTCACGGTGGAGTTTCCTTTACACCTTATAGAGAACAGTTTAAAAAAATCATAGGTGGCGATTGTAATTATTTAGAGATCTACAATGCAAGTGAAGGTTTTTTTGCAGCACAAGACAGATTAGATGAAGAAGGCATGTTGCTTTTTTTAGACCATGGGATTTTTTACGAGTTCATGCCGATTGAAGAATACGGAAAAGAAAATCCAACAACAATTGGATTAGACAAAGTGGAATTGGGGAAAAATTATGCCATCGTTATTAGTACCAATGGCGGACTCTGGCGTTATTTAGTAGGCGACACCGTACAATTTGTTACACTCCATCCATTCCGTGTTAAAGTAAGTGGAAGATTAAAACAATATATCAACGCCTTTGGCGAAGAAGTGATTGCAGACAATAGCGATAAAGCCATTAGTGATACCTGTAAAAGCTTTAATGTGGTGATGAAGGAATATACTGCTGCACCTATCTATATGTCAGACAAGGGCGCCGGCGCACACGAGTGGCTGATTGAATTTGAACAGGCTCCTTCAGATATGCAGGCATTTACAATTGCGTTGGATAAAAACCTGCAAGCAGTAAACAGTGATTACGAAGCCAAAAGACATAAGGACATTGCACTTGGACTGCCTCAAATCACTGCAGTTAAAAAAGATTGTTTTCACGAATGGTTAAAAAGAAAGGGCAAGTTGGGCGGACAACACAAAGTGCCAAGACTTTCTAATGAACGCAAATTCATTGAAGAATTAAAATCAATTCACCAGGAAGGATAGCGCAATCATCTAGACCTGCAAAAATTGAATTGACATTAAAAATTAAATTACATTTTAAATATAGAAAAATGATTGAACTCTTAGGATATGTGGCAACAGCGGTGGTGGTGGGTTCCTTTGCAATACAGGATGTTAGAAAATTAAGATTGACCAATACGATTGGTAGTTTATTATGGATTGCGTATGGTTTTTTAAAACAGGATAATCCTGTTATATTTGTAAATATTAGTATTGCATTGATGCATACTTATTGGTTTATTAAAAATAGAAAGTAATGAAATTATTAGCAGGAAAAGTAGCCATTGTAACTGGTGCAGCTAGAGGCATCGGCGCCGCTATCGCTTTAAAATTAGCAGAGCAAGGTGCAAGTGTTGCATTCACTTATGTAAGTGATAGTAGTGCTGAAAAAGCAAATCAATTGGTTGCTGAAATAGAAAAATTAGGTGTGAAGGCAAAAGCATATCAAGCCAATGCGGGTGATTTTGCTGCTTGTGAAACATTTGTAAACGACGTAGTTGCTACATTTGGCACAGTAGACATTTGTGTGAACAATGCAGGTATTTCTAAAGACAACTTATTGTTACGCATGACTCCAGAACAATGGGACGATGTAATGGAAACCAATTTAAAGAGTGTCTTTAATATGACCAAGCAAGTAATTCGTCCAATGATGAAAGCGCGCAGTGGAAGTATTATTAATATGAGTTCTATCATTGGTATACGCGGAAACGCAGGCCAGAGTAGCTATGCAGCAAGCAAGGCGGGTATCATTGGTTTTACGAAGTCTATTGCTGCTGAAGTAGGTAGTCGTAATATTCGTTGCAACGCTATTGCTCCAGGATTTATCGAAACCGATATGACACATTATTTAAACGAAGGCGAAGCAGGAAAAGCTTTCTTAGATAAAATTCCTTTGGGCAGATTTGGCAAGGCAGATGAAATTGCCAACACTACCTTATTTTTAGCGAGTGATATGAGTAGCTATGTAACAGGACAAGTCATTAGCGCTTGCGGTGGATTGAATATTTAAAAGCCGCTTAAAGAAAAAGCAAAGGATATAGTCTGATTCATCAGATGATTGCATAAAAAAAGGATCAACTTTTGTTGATCCTTTTTTTATATTCCAAAACTTGAAATTATTTAATTCTTTTTTCGATCTCTGTTTTTAAATCTGCATAAATAGAGTCAACAGTACCTTCTCCTTTTACAGAGACTACTTTATTAAACTGCTTGTAATAAGTAGCAACAGCAGTGGTCTTGTCATGGTACTCTTGTATTCTAGCACGAATAATTGTTTCGTTGGTATCATCACTTCTTCCAGAAGTCAATCCCCTTCCTAATAATCTTTTTACCAATTCTTCTTCACTCACTTCCAAGGCTAGCACCACATTAATTTCATTGGACTTCTTTTCCAACAATGCATCTAATGCAACACACTGCGCAGTGGTTCTTGGAAAGCCATCAAATAAAAATCCTTTTGCTTCTGGATGTGCGTTCATAAAATTATCTACCATACCTATCACCACTTCGTCCGGTACCAATTGCCCTTGATCCATCAATCTTTTTGCTTCCATCCCCAAAGTGGTTTGATCCGCAATCTCACTACGCAATAAATTACCCGTAGATAAATGCTGCAAACCATAGGCTGCGATAATGTTTTCACTTTGTGTGCCTTTACCGCTTCCTGGAGGACCAAATAAGATTAAATTGAACATGGGATAGTGTTGATAGGTGACAAAGATAACGAACTGTGGTAAATTTTTTTAACTGGATCTTATAATTTACTCAACAAATTATCTGAATACTTGTTAGTATTTTTATATACAAATCAACCCCATGTATAAAATACTTTGTTTTTGCCTTTTGATTAGCCAAACTGCATGTGGCCAGGCCTCTATCAAGCAATCCAATAAAACGAATACCATGCCAACAAAAGAAAATACCTACTATTCTAGAACAAGCAAGGAGGCCGTGGTCGTGCCAGATAGTGTTTGGAAACAAATCTTAAGTCCCGAAGTCTATGCTATCGCAAGAGAAAAGGGGACGGAGCGTCCATTTACTAGCGCATTTGAAACCTCAAAAGCCATTGGCACTTATCATTGTAAAGCCTGCGGGAAT
>JAGOAO010000011.1:0-4875 GCA_017983845.1 Sediminibacterium sp. | reverse complement strand
ATTAAGATTAAAATAAAAATAGTGATGGGAATTTCTGTTTCAGAAAAAGTAGAAGGCTTAGCGGCATAGCCCATCTCCTTCCACATGTCAGCAGAAAAATTATCTCTGATATCTCTAAAGATGGTGGCAAATAAATAGATCGCAACAAAAGCAATCACACCTGGCATATAGGTTTTTAAGATAGACTTGCGATCGTCCGAAGTCATTGGAATTCTTTTAGCCCTCAATGCTTCATCTTCAGCAGAGGGTGGTGGCACTTGCTCTAAGCCCCAAACACAGAGCACGAGCGGCAACGCAAAAACCAATCCAGTACAAAAAGGCACCCAGGTTTCGGTGATGTGAAAATGCAACATCAACCAAGCACCTACGGACTTTACCCATCCTGCCGAAAATATAAAACTCACTGCTAAAGCGGCTCCAATAAAATCTGTACTTCGCCTGCCTTCTACATAAGAGAAAACGACACCCCATAACATGCCCAAGGGAAACCCATTGATGAATAAAAATAAGATACTATAAGGCGCTGGAACAAGGGCAAACAATAGCCATGCAGCCCATGCGATTCCCGTTAATAAAAAAATAATTTTATAACGATGTTTTTTTTCTAGTCCAGAAATAAATTTGATGCCATAAAACTTAGCCATCAAATAACCCAACATTTGACTAATCACCATCGCTGTCTTAAAAGCTATTGGACCAAAAGTCATGCCATCAAAAGTACAGACTGTAAATGATTTTCTAAACCCAAAAATAAACACATAAGTGCCGAATGAAACCAATGCTGCATAAAGCGCAACCGATTTTTCTTTTGTGATAAATGACATACCCATTTCTTTTAATGAAAACAATTTGTTTCAATCGTCCTCTTAAAGATAGGGTAATTCAACTAATTTTTATGGTAGGCAAAGACAAAGGGCTTTTCTGGATTGTCTTTTAAAGCACGCTTCACTAAATGTGGTGCTTGAATGATTTTTCTTTTATTTAGATCAATCACTTCGATGTTCTGATAAAACAATTCCACTTGTTCAATTTGAAACAACATGGCATGTATTTCTAACAATAATATCAACTGCTTCTGTCTTTTTAAAACATCATTGTTGGCAAGATATATATGGCTTCTTAACATGGATACAAAACTACAATTTTTTACAAGTATATTTGAATAAGATTTAATTATTCATGCAACAAAAATCTGTACTCATAGCACCCTTAGATTGGGGACTTGGTCACGCAACAAGATGTATCCCCATCATTGCTGCGTTACAGGAGCTTGGCTATCGTGTAACCATTGCTACAGATGGGCCCCATGAAATTATTTTAAGAGAAGCCTTTCCTGAATTGACTTTCCTTAAATTAAAAGGATATGGTATTCGTTATTCAAAAAAGGCAGGGGGCTTTGCTTTTAAAATGTTGATTCAAGTGCCTCGCATTTTGTACAACATACTAAGAGAGTTTTTGTGGTTACGTAAAACAAATCGTTCATGTCAATTTGATTTAATCCTTTCCGACAATCGACTTGGATTTTTTCATTTAAAAACACCTTCTATATTTATTACACATCAACTGAACTTACAGACGCCTTTTGGTTGGACCACTCGCTTGTTACAGTGGATGCAATATACTTGGTTCGCCCTTTTTTATACCATGGTCTGGGTGCCGGACATAGAGGGGGATCAAAACTTATCTGGTATTTTAGGCAACCCCAAACGAAAGCCTTCTGTACCCATTTGGTATATGGATGTCCTTTCTAGGCTTAAAGACCTTGCGGCTAGCCCAACCATCGAAGAAAATGCGGCTCCCTTGACTTTTTTAGGCATTGTTTCTGGACCCGAACCCCAAAGAAGCATTTTTCAGGATATCCTTTGGAAGGAAGGCAATCAATTAAGTCAGCCATTTCAAATTGTTGCAGGCACGGCCAATCAGCCCCAAAACAATGCTATTTCTGCCTGCGGGTCCATCCTGCCTCATTTGAGCGGGCCGGCACTGGCAAAGGCAATTCAAAACGCCACTTATATCGTTAGCAGGGGTGGATATACCAGCTTAATGGAATTGATTCCCTTTGGAAAGAAACTAATTTTGGTGCCTACTCCAGGTCAAACTGAACAAGAATACCTGGCCAAGCGTTGGCAAGAAAAAGGATGGGCATTGGCCTTTGATCAAACCGAATTTCATCTTGCTACAGCACTAAAAACTGCGGCAGCATTTCCTTACCAACCTATCCCTTTTAAAAGCTTTACAAAAGAAGCGTTGAAAGAAACATTAAAGCAAGTAAATTTGTAGCATGGCTGTGCAAAAAACGGGTGATGGGATTTTTGAAAATTTATCCAACTATTTAATTATTGATGTTCGAAGTCCTGGAGAGTATTTGCATGCGCATATGCCCAATGCATTTTCGCTTCCACTTTTTAATGACGAAGAGCGTGCCGCAATTGGCACTACCTACAAACAAGAAAGCAGAGAAGCTGCTATCAAATTAGGATTGCCTTTTTTTGGCACTAAGATGTTGGGCATGATTGAAACTGTGGAGCAATGGGTAGCAGTTTACGAAAAAACAAATGGCAAGAAGCCTACTATATTGGTGCATTGTTGGAGAGGCGGGATGCGCAGCGCTGCTGTCGCATGGTTACTTGATTTGTATGGATATAAAACGGAACAACTCACCGGCGGCTACAAAGCTTACCGAAACTGGGTTTTAGCGCAGTTTGAAAAAACCTATAACATGAAAGTGTTGGGTGGATATACCGGCTCTGGTAAAACAGAAATATTGCATCAATTACAAAAAAGCAAAATTCCAGTGATCGACTTAGAAGGACTGGCAAATCATAAAGGATCTGCTTTTGGTGCACTTGGACAAAACGAACAAAACAGTCAAGAGCAATTTGAAAATAATTTAGCCAACGCTTTGTTTACAATTGCATCACCCGATACCTACTTCTGGATAGAAGATGAAAGTCAAAGAATTGGAACAAACATGTTGCCTATGTCTTTTTTTAAAAACCTTCGCAATAGTGTTTGTTATTTTATAGCGATTCCGTTTGAGTCCCGACTTCAATTTATTGTGCAAGGTTATGGCAAATTCGCTGTTGCTGATTTAATTGCCGCTACATTAAGAATTCAAAAAAAACTGGGTGGCCTTGAAACCAAAACGGCTGTAAATTACTTTGTAGAAAATAATATTTTAGGCGCTTTTGATATTTTATTAAAATACTATGACAAGGTTTATTTGAAAAATGTGGAGAAAGCCTCTGTACCAAAATTCAAAACAGAAACCATCGAGGCAGTAGAAGTAAACCCAGTTCAAAATGCTGGTTTATTAATGCATCTTTAATTTATACATATGTTACAGCAATTTTTAGCATGGTGGTTTTTTAAAGTGAGGGGCTGGAAAACCGAGGGCGATTTTCCTTATAGCTTAAAGCAATCTGTGATTATTGCTGGACCGCATACCCATAATGTGGATTTTTTACTTGGCTTAGCGGTACGCAAGCAATTACACTTTGAATTTGTGCAGTTTTTGGGCAAAAAAGAGCTGTTTAACCCCATAACTGGCTGGTTTTTTAGGCTTTTAGGGGGTCATCCAGTAGATAGGGGCAAAAAAAGCAATATGGTAGATCAAGTGGTAGCACTTTATGGTAAGCACGAACGCTTTCATATTGCACTCTCACCAGAAGGCACTAGAACCAAAGTAGAAAAATTTAGGACTGGCTTTTATCATATAGCTAAAAATGCACATGTGCCCATTTTAATGGTGGGCTTTGATTTTGGACAAAGACGTGTGGTATTTGCTGATCCCATTTACCCAAGTGACAACGAAAAAGCCGATATGCGTTTAATTGTTGATTTTTTCAAGCAGTTTAAGGGCTATGTTCCTGAATATGGCATCACAGATGATATTGTTTGTTAAAAAGATGCGATTTTTCATATTTGTTTTATTCCTTAGCCGTAGTTCCCTATTTTTGTTAGAGCAATAACTTGATTATTCATTTATTAAAACCGACTTAACATGAAAAGTAAAATTTTTTTAGCGCTTGCCCTTATAAGCTTAGGTGCTTTTTCTTGCGTTAGCCCTAAAAAATTACAAGAGGCAGAAGCGAAATATGGTCAATTAAATGGCGCGTATGCAGATCTTCAAAGCAAATATCGTGATGCACAAGACGCTACAGCAAAAGCAAAAAATGATGCTGATAAAATTGCTGCTGATAGAAAATCTTTAGAAAAACAAGTTGCAGATTTAAACAAGCAAATTGATTTCTTAAAAGAAAACAACAACGTAGTATTAGGTCAATTAAAAGACATGTCAGTTGTTACTGGCGCACAGGCTGAAAGTATTAAAAAATCTTTAGACAATATTGGTGCAAAGGATTTGTACATTCAAGGCTTACAAAGCTCAATGGCACGTAAGGATTCAATTAACATGAACCTAGTGATGAACTTAAAAGGCGTGTTAGGCGACTTGAACGACGATGACGTAAATGTTAAAGTAGATAAGGGTGTGGTATACGTTGACATTTCTGATAAATTATTATTCAAAAGCGGAAGCTTTAACGTAACTGATAAAGCAAAGACTGTATTGGGTAAAGTAGCTAAAGTATTAGCAGCTCAACCTTCTATCGAGTTTATGGTTGAAGGCCACACAGATTCTAAGCAATTATTAGACAACGGTTCTGTATTAGAAGACAACTGGGATTTATCTGTAAAGCGTGCAACTACTGTGGTACGTATTTTACAAGACACTTATGGGTTAGATCCTAAGCGTATGACTGCAGCTGGTAGAGGTGAATATGCACCATTGGTTCAAAATGATAGCGCAGCAAACAGAGCAAAAAACAGAAGAACTAGAATTGTAATCTTACCTCAATTAGATCAATTCTTTAA
>JAGOAO010000043.1 GCA_017983845.1 Sediminibacterium sp. | reverse complement strand
TCTTCGTACAAACCAATTTTTAATTCCGTTTTTCTTTTCTTAATGGCACTAGTTTTTAAAATAACAAAGAAACTTGTTTGATAATAAGACTCCTTAGGCACATCCACTGCATTGATCATTTTAATTTCGCCATCCACATTTTCTAACTTCAAGTCAATATGAATCAGCTTTCTAGTCTTATTGGCCAATTTGATATTATAGAGGTTGCTGATCTTATTGTCTGGCAATTTCTGATACATTTGACCAGGCGTTCTTAATACCCTTGCACTTACGTCGTCACGGGTAATTAATAAAACAGCCAAAAAAGAAAGCAATAACAAAAGCACCCCGGTATATAGTTTAAGCCTCCAGCTATAGGTTGTTTTTTCCTTCTTTGCTATATTATTTTCAGATGCATACCTGATTAATCCTTTTGGCTTATCAATATGATCCATTATTTCGTCACATGCATCGATACATGCTGTGCAATTGACACATTCTAATTGTGTACCATTTCGGATATCGATCCCGGTAGGACAAACTCTTACACAAGCACTGCAATTGATACAATCTCCTTTATTTTGGCTATGATCACTTGCTTTACCTCTAGGCTCACCTCTAACATAGTCATAGGCTACTACAATTGAATTCCTGTCTAATAGCACCCCTTGCAATCGACCATAAGGACATACAATTAAACATACTTGCTCTCTAAACCAATAGTATACAAAAAAGAAGATCAAAGTAAAGATCATCAAAGAGCTAAATACGCCAAAATGCACCAACGCACCTTCTTGGATCATTAAACCTACTCGATCCATTCCAATGATATAGCCCAAGAAAAAATTAGCGATTAAAAAAGAGACAAGAAAAAAAGCCACCATTTTAGTAATACGCTTTCTTATTTTTTCTGCATTCCAAGGCATCGCCTTTAATTTCCTTTGTTGGTTTGCATCCCCTTCAATCCAATATTCGATTTTTCTAAACACCATTTCCATGAAAATGGTCTGTGGACAGGCCCAGCCACAAAATAATCGACCAAATGCCACCGTGAATAGAATGACAAAAACCAAGAATGTCAATAAGCCAATGGCGAAAATGAAAAAATCCTGTGGCCAAAAAACTTGGCCAAAAAAGATAAACTTTCGTTCAAGAACATTGAATAAAAACATGGGCTCCCCTTCGATCTTGATAAAAGGAAGGGTAAAAAACAAGACCAAATAGAAATAACTAAAATAAGACCTTAGATTGTACAATTTCCCAAAAGGCTTTTGAGGGAAAATATAATTTCGCTTGCCTTCTTTACTAATGGTTCCTACAGAATCACGAAATTCTTGATCTAATAACTCTTTTTTTAAGTTAGCAGTTCTTTCGTTGTCTTTTGAATTAATATCGTTTGGTTGATTGTTCATTATTTAGTTGGCGCTATCGCCCCTTTAGTTGAATCTGCTACTGGCAATGCAGCTGCCGCTTCCTCTTTAATTAAATCACCCTGAGCTGCTTTTCCTTCTGCTACATTGGTATTCACTAATGACTTTACATAACTCGCTAATTGTTGCATTTCTATTGGAGAGAAATTAGATTGCCAAGCTTGCATGCCTTTGTCAGGCCAGCCATATTTAATGGTTTTAAAAATATCCTGGATTGTAGCCCCATGAATAGCATAGTTGTCCGTTAAGTTGGGTCCCACTCCACCTGCGCCATTTGGACTATGACAAGCCACACATGTTTTAGTGTATAAAGTTTTACCTGATGCAATACCTGCAGCATCTAACATTGTAACCGACTTTTCATCTACATTTTCTTTCATGGAAGCTAAATATGCTTCAGTCTCTACTTTAGCTTCAGCCATTTCCGTAGTATACTCTTCTGTAGGATTCATTCCTGTATGCCAAACTTCAAATTTCAAAATGTAAAAAATGGCAACAAAAATGGTAATGTAAAAGCCATATTTCCACCATGGTGGTAATGCGTTGTCTAATTCTTTAATACCATCATAATCATGATCTAACATGATATCTGCTTCTTGTTCAATTGGCGCAGCTTTTGTAAAGAATTTTTTATCTAAGCTATTCCATGTCGTCATGATCCAAGAAAGCGATTTTGCACCTTCAGCTACTACTTTCACAGGGGCAGGATTAAGGATACGCCATAAATTTCGAATAAAATAGAGCATCACAAAAATGATGACTAATTCCAATGCCAACACAGTTGATAAAGTCCAAAAGGACAAAGAGGACATGCCCCCATAATAAGCAGTGGAACTGGCAACTACTGTAGTTGCATCAGTTGTCGCTGCAGCATCCTGCGCGATTGCAGGACTAGCAATACCTGCAGTAAAAATGGTCAAAATGATTGCAAGGGTTTTGTTTTGTTTTGCAATCTCAACTACTTTCTTTGAAAGCATTAGTAAGACTGAAGACAAAAGCCAAATTGCAGCTACTAACAATAGTGCAACAGCTAATACTAAATATTCAATATAATTTAACATAATTTAATTTTTAGGAGGTGATTAGTTTTCTAAGGGTAGATTTTTTATGGTCTCTACTTCTTTTTTGTCCATCACTTTAACATACCACAATACACCAACAAAAAACAGCACAAAAACAAGTAATGAAAAAATGGGATAGATGGTTGAATGCTCCATCGTCTCGGTATATTTTTTAATAAAACTGAACATAGCTTTGTAATTAATGGTTATTTTTTATTGATATCTGTTCCCAATCTTTGTAAATAAGCAATCACTGAGATGATTTCTTTATTCGGACCTACCTCAATACCATCTTGTTTCAAATTGGCAGCAATCTGTTTTGCTTGATCCATTAATTCCTTATTAGCAATGGTCGCATAACCAGTCGCATAAGGTACACCTAGTGTCTGCATGGCTTTAATTTTAGATGCAGTTGAGGCTGTATCTAATTCATGGTCTATTAAAAATGCATAAGAAGGCATCACTGAACCAGTTGAAATCGCACTAGGTTCGTCTAAGTGATTGAAGTGCCATGCATTTGATTTCTTATTGTTACCAGCACCCTCTCTAGCCAAATCTGGCCCAGTTCTTTTACTACCCCACTGGAATGGATGATCATAAACAAATTCTCCTGCTTTACTATATTCTCCATAACGCTCAGTTTCACTTCTAAAAGGACGGATCATTTGAGAGTGACAGGTATAACAACCTTCTCTCACATAAATATCACGACCTTGTAATTCTAAAGGAGTATATGGTTTTACACTGCTAATAGTAGGCACATTAGACTTTACCAAGAAAGTAGGAACCATCTCTACCGCTCCGCCAATTAAAATCACAATCAAAGACATCACTAACATGGGCGTTGGCTTACGTTCAATCCATCTATGCCAATGCTCCCCTTTGTGTTTTTCATATTTCGCCTCCAATGCTGGCGCTTCTGCATCCTCATTCGCCACTAAGGTTCCTTGACCAATTGTTTTAAACAAATTCACCATACCCAACACAGCACCAGTTAAATACAATAAACCTCCCAACGAACGCATTGCATAGAATGGACGCATATAAGTAACTGTTTCTAAGAACTGATATTTCAACTGACCTGTTGGTGTAAATTGTTCCCACATAGATGCTTGTTGCCATCCAGCCCAATACATTGGAATCGCGTAGAACAAAATACCTAATGTTGCCAACCAGAAATGGGCATTTGCTAATTTATTAGAGAATAAATTGGTTTTATACATTCTTGGAATCAACCAATATAAAATACCAAATGTCAACATTCCATTCCAACCTAAACCACCCACATGCACGTGTGCAACAATCCAGTCCGTATAGTGCGCAACCGCATTGATGCTTTTTAAAGAAAGCATTGGTCCTTCAAAAGTGGACATACCATAAGCGGTAACAGCAACCACCATAAACTTCAAAATCACATCTTCCCTCACCCTATCCCATGCACCTCTTAAAGTCAATAGACCATTAATCATACCACCCCAACTTGGGAAGATCAACATAAAACTAAATACAATCCCTAAGCTTTGCGCCCAGTTAGGCAAAGCGGTATATAATAAATGGTGCGGACCTGCCCAGATATATAAGAAAATCAAGGCCCAAAAGTGAATGATCGATAATTTATAAGAGAATACTGGACGATTCGCAGCCTTTGGCATGAAATAATACATCAAACCTAAATAAGGCGTTGTCAAGAAAAACGCAACAGCGTTATGTCCATACCACCATTGCACCAATGCATCTTGCACCCCTGCATACCAAGTGTAGCTCTTGAATAAAGAGATGGGTAATTCAAATGAATTCACTAAGTGCAACACAGCAACGGTCACAAATGTGGCAATATAAAACCAAATAGCCACATACAAATGGCGCTCTCTTCGTTTAATAATAGTGGCAAACATATTCCATCCAAACACCACCCAAATAAGGGTAATGGCAATATCAATTGGCCATTCTAATTCAGCATACTCTTTTGCAGTAGAAATACCAAGGGGTAATGTAATTGCAGCAGCAACAATGATCAATTGCCATCCCCAAAAATGTATCTTACTCAGTACGTCACTATACATTCTCGCTTTCAATAGCCTTTGTAAGGAATAATACACCCCCATGAAAATTCCATTTCCTACAAATGCAAAAATCACTGCATTGGTATGCAATGGTCTTAAACGCCCAAAACTAAAAAAAGGTTGCAAATTCAAGGTGGTTGGAAATACAAGTTGTAATGCAACCCATAAACCAACTGTCATCCCTACTACTCCCCAAATAATGGTGGCAATAGCAAAGTTCCTCACCGTCTTGTTGTCATACTGAA
>JAGOAO010000010.1:61004-63728 GCA_017983845.1 Sediminibacterium sp. | reverse complement strand
TTTCTCAATTGAGAAGGTCTTTGACCAGCAGCACCAGCATAACCAGCGTCACCAGTGTATAAGCCCATTTGAGGGAAGTTGCCAATTTCAGAGTTACCCACGATACCGTAAGAAGCTCTTGCTTTTAAGAAACTTACAACTTTGTTATCCATCAAGAATTTTTCGTTAGACAAGATCCAACCAGCAGAAACCGCTGGGAAGAAACCTGTTCTTGAATTCTTACCGAATCTAGAAGATGCATCAATACGACCACTCGCAGAAACGATATACTTTTCGTTGAATGTATAGTTAGATCTTAAGAAATAAGATAAGAATCTGAAATCTGTTTGAGAAGAACTACCATCAGACTTAGTGGCAGCACTTGCAATTTTTTGATAAGAATCAGAAGGGAAATCAGTACCAGTTACGCTATTGTATTTCGCTTGTGATTGTTGGTATTGCATACCTAAAGTGGCAGCAAAATTGTGCACACCCGCTACTTTATTATAGTTGAAATAACTATTGGTATTGTAGTTGGTAATAAATGCACCAGTATTCGTACCTTCTCCATTTGCAGAGCTTGTATTTCTTACTGTTTGTGTTTGATAGTAACGCTCTTCATTTTGACTTAAGAAGTCTAAACCAAATTCAGATTGGAATGTTAAACCTGGTAATAATTTCACTTTAAAATAAGTGTTACCAAAAGTTCTATATACATCTTGCGTATACTTCGCATAATCAATTTGAATTCTTGGGTTAAAATATAAACCAACGTTTACATCACCTGGAGGTGTACCAGCTGGCAAACCTGTTTCAGGATCCAAGAACGGCGTCATTGGCATTAAAGCCGCTGATTGTAATGGGTTTGAAAACGCATTATCCCCAGGTAAACGACGGTTGTAAGTTCTAGATAAACTTAAAGAAACACCTAGATCTAACCAATCATTTGCTTTTTGATCCACGTTTAAACGACCTGTAGTTCTGCTTAATTCGTTTCCAACGATAGTACCACCTTGGTCTAAATGTTGGAAAGAAGAGAAGAATTTAGTTTTATCATTACCACCTCTGATTTGTAAATCAGCTTGACGGTATTGTCCTTTTTGGAAAGCTTGGTCCTGCCAGTCGTAAGACTTAGTTGGATCAGTATCCCATTGACCATAGCTATGGTAGCTCATCATATCTTTCATATACTGAGTATAGCTATAAGGATCTGTATAGTCAAGGCCTTCCTCGTCATCAGAATACTTTGCAGCTTCTAAAGCCAATTCAGCATATTCAGAAGAATTTAACATTCTCACTCTCTTTGTAGCTTCTGATTGACCAGTTTGCAAGTTGAAAGTGATTTGTGTTTTTCCAGCTTTACCTCTTTTTGTTGTAATCAAAACCACACCATTTGCAGCACGAGATCCGTAGATCGCACCTGCAGAGGCGTCTTTTAATACTTCGATAGACTCGATATCATTTGGGTTCAAATCTGTCAATGGGTTCATGTCACCACCATAAGTAGATTGGTCTTGAGAAGTTACCGGGATACCATCTAATACATACAATGGTTGGCTAGAAGCAGAAATAGAAGAGTTACCTCTAATTCTTACTGTAACAGCTTGACCTAATTTACCAGATTGGCTATTTACGAATACACCCGCAGCCTTACCTTGTAAAGCAGCATCCACACTTGGTGTAGGCATGTACTCAATATCCTTTCCTTTAACGCGGGCAATATTACCTGTTAATTCTTTTTTAATCAATGATCCACCAAAACCAGTTACAACCACTTCTGAAAGTGATTTAACATCTGTTTTAAGGACAATTGTAAAAGACTTCGCATTGGTAGAAACCTGACGGCTTTCATATCCAATTGCGATCACTTCTAATACTTTATTTGCTTGAACTGAAATAGAGAAATTACCTTGAGCATCAGAATTGACACCAGCTTTTGTTCCTTTTACAAGTACACTTGCACCTGCAATTGGGTTGCCAGATTCGTCGGTAACCTTACCATTTACTGTTGTGTTTTGAGCTATTGCAACACCTATCATCAGAAAGGATGCAAGAAAACTCAATAGAAAAAATTTTTTCATCATAGAATTTAATTTTTTGAAAAAACCATATTTGATTGAATTGCAATTTAACAAAATTTTAGACTTATTAATCTTTTGTTATGTTTTCTTTCTTGATTTTGGTCATTTACAGCCACAATTAAGCCAAAATAAACATATGTATTATATTGTAATATAACATTTGAATGTAAAATCCTTTCAATTTCGGCAAATACGCACTAAAAAAATGAGAATCCGAGTATCTTTACCCTATGAGTAAGTCAAAATCGGCCTTTTTTTGTACAAATTGTGGCTACGAGTCGGCAAAATGGGCGGGCAAATGTCCTGCCTGTAATGAATGGAATAGCTTCACTGAGGAAGTCATTGATAAAGGGAAAGGCAATACGCCAACTTGGGAGGATTATGCACCCACACAAAAAGGCACAGAGGTAATTGCCATCAATGATGTACAAAGTCAGTCCGAAAAAAGAATTGATAGCTCAGACCCAGAATTAAATCGAGTATTAGGTGGTGGAATCGTTTTAGGATCCATTGTATTAGTAGCAGGAGAACCAGGAATTGGAAAAAGTACTTTGTTTTTACAACAAGGTTTGATGATGAAGGATCAAACAGTTTTATATATCAGTGGCGAAGAAAGTATTCAGCAAATTAAAATGCGTGCAGATAGATTGAGTTTAGAGAATGA
>JAGOAO010000010.1:57011-60904 GCA_017983845.1 Sediminibacterium sp. | reverse complement strand
ATTTGTTTTGCAGGTGAAGTTGGATTGAACGGAGAAATTCGCGCTGTCAATAGAATTCAGCAGCGTATTGCAGAGGCAGAAAAATTAGGTTTTGAAAAAATTATTATTTCAGGATTTAACTCCAAAGGAATTGATACAAAAAAACATGGCATCGAAATTATACCTGTCGAAAGAGTAGATGAAGCCTATCGTTTATTTTTCTAATCTTGAAAGCGTATGATTTCATACGAACTTATTTAAATGCATTTTTACATTTAATCTACCCACATATTTGTTTTGGTTGTGGGACGGACCAGTTAAACAAATCCTTGCCTTTATGCAGCGCATGTATAAAGGCCCTGCCTTTAACCGATTTTTTTTGCATGCAAGACAATCCTGTTGAAAAAATATTTTGGGGCAGAGCGCCGGTGCATGCTGCTGGAGCTTTGTTGTTTTTTACAAAAGACAGTCTTGTACAACATTTAATGGCCCAGTTAAAATACCATCACAATAAAAAAGTAGGTGTTTTATTTGGCATCTTAATTGGTGAAGCAATTGTTACACAATCAAGGTTCAACAAGGTTGATTTAATTATTCCCATACCCATTCAAAAATCTAAAATGAATGACAGGGGCTTTAATCAAAGTCAAGTGATTGCAACAGGCATTCAAAGCATTTGGGACAAGCCCATAAACAATGAGATTTTAAAGAAAAGAAAGCGGACTATAACACAAACAAAGAAAAATAGAACTGCAAGATTAGATGCATTTTCGGACTTGTTTGTTTTGGAAAATTCAACGCGTATTCAAGGAAAACACCTGTTACTGGTAGACGATGTATTGACTACTGGATCCACCTTGGAGGCTGCTATTCAATGTTTAATGAGCGCTGAGCCAGCATCTATTTCCATCGCAGTTGCCGCCTATACCCTTTAGTCAACTTTTTGAATTATTTCTTGTTATATTTATTATTCAATCATTCATTTATCTACTATGAAAACAATATTCAGTGTTCTATTTTTAGCTTGTAGCTTATTTACAAGTGCACAAAGCATCCATAGCTTTAAAGTAAAAAGTATTGATGGAAAGCAAATTGATTTTTCAAAATACAAGGGTAAAAAAATCATGATCGTCAATACAGCAAGTAAGTGTGGATATACCCCTCAGTATGAATCTTTACAAAAAGTATATAGTCAATACAAAGATAAATTAGTGATTATCGGCTTCCCTTGTAATCAATTTGGTGGACAAGAGCCAGGCTCAAACGAAGAGATTGTTGACTTTTGTCAAAAGAACTACGGCGTAACATTCCCATTAGCAGACAAAGTGGATGTAAAAGGAGCGAATCAATCAGCGATCTATCAGTGGTTGACACAAAAAGCAAAAAATGGCGTTTTAGATGCCACAATAGGCTGGAATTTCAATAAATTTTTATTGGATGAAAATGGTAAAATGTTGGCTTATTTCCCAAGCAATGTGAAGCCCGATAACGATACTATTTTGAGTTACTTAAAATAACCGGCATACCTGAGGAAATAGTATCTTCGCTGCATGTTATTGAGCGAGGTCATTGGTCAGGAAAAATTAAAGCATCAGCTAGTAGAAATGGTTCAACACCAAAGATTGAGCCATGCACTGTTGTTTGTTGGACCAGAGGGTTCAGGCGCATTGCCCCTTGCTATTGCTTTTGCTCAATATTTAGTCAGTTCCCCAGCAACAACCAACGAAGTGGTGGACTTATTTGCCGATCCAACTGCTTTAGCAAAACAAGTACATACCTACAACGCACCAGATGCCATCGCAGATTTACCAGCTTATCAGCGTGCGAACCAGTTGATGCACCCCGATCTACATTTCTCTTTCCCAACTATTACAGCCGAGAAATCTGGTTCAAAAAATTTGAGCGCGAACTTTATTGAGGATTGGAGGGAGTTTGTTAAAAGCTATCCTTATGGCAATGTATTTGATTGGCTTCAATTCATCAAAGCAGAAAACAAACAAGGTAATATTAGTGCGCATGAATGTGAAGAAATTATTAAAAAGCTGAGTTTTAAAAGTTTTGAGAGCCCCTTCAAGGTATTGGTCATGTGGATGCCGGAGTATTTGGGCAAGGAAGGGAATAAATTATTAAAACTGATTGAAGAACCTCCAGCAGATACGATTTTTTTATTGGTAGCCAATTCCGAAGAGCAAATACTCCCTACGATATTGAGTCGTTGTCAATTTATTAAAGTACCGAGATTGACCAATGCCGAAATTGCGACTGCTTTAGAGGAAAGAGCGAAATTAAGTCCTGAAAAAGCACAATTGATTGCTGCCATGTCTGATGGCAATTATAGAGAAGCGCTACATTTAGTGCAACATAGTGACACCGATTTCTTGGATCAAATTAGAGATTGGCTGAATGCTATCCTCAAAAATGGTCCACTGGCTCAGATGAAATGGGTGGATGAGGTCAGTAAATTAGGTAGAGAACAGCAAAAACAATTCTTAAAGTACTTTAACCACCTATTAGAACAAAGTATTCGGATCAAGGTATTGGGTGCAGACCTTCCTTTAGACCCCGATTTGAAGGATTTTGCGCTTAGGATCAATAAAATTGCCGGAGTGGGTCAATTAGAAGCCATTATTCAAGAATTAGACAAAGCAGTCTATTATATAGAACGAAATGCCAATGCCAAGATGTTATTTATGGCCATGGGGATCAAGTTCTATCATATCATTCGGAACAAAACCTTAATTTTGACATAGACACCAATCTAGGAATTAGGGGATATTGGAAATGGGGGTGTTGGGAATTACAATTTATAACAGTTAGAACTTAGAATATATGGGATGTGGATCATGCGGCACGGGTACGCCCAATGGCTGCAAAAGTAATGGAGGCTGTAGTACAGGCGGATGTAATAGATTAAATGTACATGACTGGTTACGTGACTTGCCTGTGGATGACGCAGAGAGTCAATGTAGGGTAGTAGAAGTAAGCTTTAAACAAGGAAGCCGAAAAGAATTTTTCAGAAACCCTACTTTCCAACAATTTGAAAAAGGAGATTATGTTACGGTAGAAGGCGTGAATGGCTTCGACCTTGGAGAAGTTTCATTGACTGGCGAATTGGTGCGTGTTCAATTGAAAAAAAGAGGCACGGACGAATTTCATCCAGACATGAAAAAAATCCTTAGACCAAGTACAGAGAAAGATATTGAGACCTATAAAATAAGTAAGAGTAGAGAATCTGATATGTTGGCTCGAAGCAGAGCACATGCAAGAGAATTGAAATTACAAATGAAATTAAGTGAGATTGAATTGCAGGCGGATGGAAAAAAAGGAACTTTTTTCTATACTGCAGATGACCGAATCGACTTTAGAGAATTGATCCGCATTTTCGCAGGTGAGTTTAAAGTGAAAGTGGAGATGCGTCAGATTGGTATTCGCCAGGAAGCTGCGAAAGTGGGCGGCATTGGAAGTTGTGGACGTGAACTATGTTGTAGCACTTGGTTGCATGATTTCAAGAGTGTGAATACAACGGCTGCACGATACCAAAATTTATCAATCAATCAAACTAAATTAAGTGGCCAATGTGGTCGTTTAAAATGTTGTTTGAATTTTGAATTAGATACCTATTTAGATGCATTGCAAGCATTCCCTGATTATGCAGACAATTTGCAAACTGCAATGGGACAAGCATTTTTAATTAAGAAGGACATTTTCAAGAATCTAATGTGGTATACCCTTCCAAACAATACCAAACATTATCCTTTAACCATTGAACGTGTAAAGGAAATCAAAAGATTGAATCAACAAGGTATTGCAGTTGAAGATTTAGAAGCAGTAGAAATCACAGGTAAAAATAAAGAAGTAGAACCTGAATTTGTTGAATTAGTAGGTCAGATCAGTCTACGTTCTTTAGAAAAGAA
>JAGOAO010000010.1:0-56911 GCA_017983845.1 Sediminibacterium sp. | reverse complement strand
TGAGGCAATTTGCTCCTTTATTTCTTTATTGGCTTTTTTAATTTCACAACCACTACGCCATGCTTGTATTTTTTGCCAAACTTTACAATTGCGTCTGGCCCTTTAAATACATCCATGGAGGCAATTGTAGCTGTATTAATTTTAACCACTTTTGCATAAGGTGTTTCTACGCCATCCACTAAATAGACAGGCATGCTTGGGTCTGTTTTCCCTGTAGGAGCAGAAGCAGGCTTTTGCGCAAATGTAATAAGTGATAAAACACTAAAAATAAAAACAGAACATACTTTTTTCATTGTTGATTCATTTTTGATTTTACTGATATAGCTTTTCTAATTCTTGGCTGGTAAATTCCATTAAATTTTTAACATACTCAGGTGAAAAATTAAATTCTAATCCTGCCGCTTGATACAATTCAGGCAAGGTTTTCGTACCACCTAATGCCAATGCATTCATGTAATTATCTAATGCTTGTTTTGGATTTTTTTGGTACTGCATCCACATACCAATTGCACCTAACTGTGCAATACCATATTCGATATAATAAAAAGGCACTTCAAATAAATGCAATTGTCTTTGCCATCCGATGGCTCTAAATTCTTTTAAGCCTGACTGGTTCAACACTTTACATGAAAATTCTTTTACAATATTTTGCCACTCGTTGGTTCTTTGCTCAATGGTATGCTCGGGATGCGTGTATACCCAATGTTGAAACTTATCAATGATTGCGATCCATGGAAAAATAGTAATAGTCCTTTCTAATTGATGTTCTATCGCTCTTTTTAAATCCGCTTCTTTGTCAAAAAATGGCTGCCAATGATTCATGCTAAATAATTCCATCGACATGCTAGCCACTTCTGCAATCTCCATAGGGTATTCTTTAAAAGCACTCAAAGACAATGGATGCGCTAAAAACGAATGCACTGCATGACCGCCTTCATGTACCATTGTAGTGACATCACTCATTTGTCCCGCTGCATTCATAAATATAAATGGCGCGCCAGATTCTGCCAATGGACAATTGTATCCACCTGGTGCTTTCCCTTTCCTGCTTTCTAAATCAAAATGTTTTAACTCGTTCATCTTCTTCAAACAATCCGCAAAGAATGGATCAATTTGTTCAAAACATGCAACTGATTTTTCATATAAATCCTGGCCATCTGTAAATGGACGCAATGGTTTTGTTCCAGCTGGCTCTGCCTCTAAGTCCCATGGCTTAAGTGCATCCACACCTAATTTTGCTTTTTTACGCGCATAGATTTTTTCAATCAAAGGCATTACATGCAATTTCACTGCATCATGGAATTGAAAACAATCCTCCTTGGTATAATCAAATCTTCCTAATTCAGCGAATTTGTAATCACGGTAGTTTTCGAATCCGGCATTCAAAGCCACTTGATGTCTTTTTTGAACTAGATTGGTAAACAAATCATGTAAAGGCTCCTGGTCTTGCAAGCGCCTTGTTTGAATTTTACGATAGACTTCTTCTCTAAAAGCACGGTCTTCGTTTTCTAAAAATTGTGCAGCTTGTTGTAAAGTGTATTCTTTGCCTCCCACTTCGATGGTCATTTTTCCAGCGATGGTACCGTATTGTTGTTGTAATACACTAAGTTCCGCTTGAATTGGAATATTTTCTGTCCTGAACAATTCAATGCTCTTTTGAACAGATCTTAAATAAGTATGGTATTTGGCCTGGTCTAATTGTGCCGTGTACTCGGAATGAATCAATTTTCGATTCAAGGCATCGGCATAAGGTTGCATTTGCGGTTGAATTTCCATGCAGAAAAATGTAAAAGCATCTTCAAGGCTTTTATCTGTCGTATCACAGGTCATTTTGATCTGTCTCCAACAAGCATCTTCGCTGATACAAGCTTCTAGCTCACTTAAATCCTTTAACCATGCATCAAGATTTGCCACTGAATCAATTGGCCTTTCTTTTAATTCCTTAAAAAAAGGCTCCAAACTCGCCCAGTCAGTCAATATAAAGTCTGCGGGAAGGTATTTATGGCTTAATTTTTGGATGTCTGCTGTTCTCTGCATAAGGTTCGTTATTAAGACGCAAATTTACTACTTTTACACACTTTAAAATTGTTAATTAAGTGGCCGAAACCATTCATTTACTTCCAGATCATATTGCCAATCAAATTGCGGCGGGCGAAGTCATTCAAAGACCTGCCAGTGCTGTCAAAGAATTATTGGAAAATGCAGTAGACGCCGAAGCCACCGAAATTAGATTAATCATTAATGAAGCGGGCAAGTCACTCATCCAGGTCATTGACAATGGCAAGGGCATGTCTGAAAAAGATGCACAAAACGCATTTGCAAGACACGCAACTAGCAAGATCAATGTGATTGAGGATTTGTTCCAGATTCGTACCATGGGATTTAGAGGGGAAGCCTTGGCATCCATTGCCGCAGTGGCCCAGGTACAGTTAAAGACTAGAAGAGCAGAAGATGAAGTGGGTATAGAAGTAGCCATTGAAAATAGTAAAGTCATAGCTACTAGTCCAGTAGCCAACCCGGTAGGTACAAGCATTAGCATGAAAAATTTATTTTTCAATGTACCTGCAAGAAGAAATTTTTTAAAGAGCAATTCGGCTGAGCTTAAACATATCTTAGAAGAATTTACAAGAGTGGCGTTGGCCTTCCCTGAAATTTATTTCAACTTAAACAACAATGGTCAAGAAGTGTACCATTGGGATGGGGGTAGTTTCAAACAAAGAGCCATTCAGGTCTTGGGCAATAGCTATCAAAGTAAATTAGTGACTGTCGGCGAACATACAGACTACTTGACTATTTCAGGTTTTGTAGGCAAGCCAGAAACCGCAAAGAAAACCAGAAGCGATCAGTACTTTTTTGTCAATAGAAGATTTATTAAAAGTGCATATTTACACCATGCCATTGCCAATGCATTTGATGGCCTAATAGCGAAAGATAGTTTTCCTAGTTATATTTTATACATTGACGTGGATCCATCTAAAGTGGATATCAATGTGCATCCTACTAAGCAAGAAATTAAATTCGAGGACGATAAAATCATTTATGCATTTGTGCAAGCTGCTGTAAAACATGCACTCGCTCAATTTAGCATTGCGCCCTCTTTAGATTTCTCATTGGATGCAAATATTCAACAGTTAGATGCGATTCAGAAACCTTTCACCGAGGGTCAAGTAAATGAGACTTCTAGAAAGTCATTGTACGAAGGATTTACGCAGAAAAATCAGGCGCATTTTATTCCAAAATCAGACCAAACTGGACAACAGGATTGGAAAAGTTTTTTTACAGAAATGCCCTCTGCGAATCAAGAATTTATAGTCAAATCATCTTCCATGGGTTTGTATAAAGAAGATGAATCCTTGTCTGTTCCCGAAGATGCTTTTTTAATGCAATTGCATCAGACTTATATCATTGCGCCTACAAAGAGTGGCTTGATTATCATCCATCAGCAATTAGCGCATGAAAGGGTGTTGTATGAAAAGTACCAGAAAGCCAGCTTGCAACCACACGCGACACAGAAAAGTTTATTTCCAGTAGTATTAGAGCTGAGTGCAAGTGATGCGGTATTATTGGAAGAAATGATCGAAGACCTAGCCAATATTGGATATGAAATAGAATCTTTTGGCCAAAATAGTTTCATCATTCAAGGTATACCGGCAGACGTACTAGCAGGCAATGAAAAAAATGCAATTGAGCTTTTGCTAGAACAGTTCAAACATTTTAGTGCAGATTTGAAATTCAGCAAAAGAGAAAAATTGATTCGCTGCATGGCACGTCAAATGGCCATTAAAGCAGGGCAAAATTTAGGTCAAAAAGAAATGCATGGACTAATTGAATCATTGAGCGAATGTGATATTCCCAACACTACCGCTTCGGGTGCGCCTACTTTTATCGAATTCAACGAAGATTACCTAGATCGTTTATTCAGCAAATAAATTTTATCTTCCTTTTGTAACGGCTGTTAAATAAGCTTCTACAGCTCTTCTAACTTGTGCACTTGATGGACTCATGTGATTCGCAACCAAAACCGAGAAGTATAATTTTTGCTTTTTAGGCGTATAGATAAAGCCACTCAAAGCAACTTGTCCTCCAAGTGTGCCTGTTTTAGCATAGATGGTTCCAGGAAAATTTTTATAATAAGCCGCGATTGTGCCTTCTCCCCCTTTTTCAAAAATATTTTTTACTCGCTCTTCTCCAAACTTGGCTTGCATTTGTTGCAATATCGCCACATAGTTCTCAGGCGTATTTAAATTATACCTACTCAATCCACTTCCATCTACCCAGCGCATACGCTGAGGCAGATTAGCAAAAATTAATTTTGTTGCAGTATCCATTAAAGCTGCATCATCCATCTTGCCCAATAATTGTTCACTTGCCATTAGCACAATCTGGTCTGCATAAAAATTATCGCTACGCAACATCATAATTTTTAACAAACTATCCGTTGGAATTGTTTTGATGGTTCTAAAAGGAATGGCAGGCAGCGCATTGAATGCCGTAATATTTTTCCTTAAACTATCCTGCAATATTGCTATGACTTGTTTAGGCTCATACACAAAAGGGACTTGAAAATATTTCTTGGTATTGTTTTGTCCAGTGAGACTAAATTTATTTTCAATTTTCGCCCTTGTCCAGTCCTTCCCTTTAATGGCCGCCGGATCCATTGATTGATTGTTGAAAAAATAGAACGGTTTAACTTGAACCGATTTCGGATCTTGGTAAAAATGTACCACATCTCCAAAAATAGGCATCCTTGCACGCTCAGGCTGATAGTCTTCTGCGAAATCATTCCATGACCAACCATCTCCAAAACGTTCAAATCGATCTCCCTTTTTTTCAATCGCAATGGCTACATGCTTGTTCGTACTTTGAATCAAATCCACTACCGGCTGATAACTAAACTCAGGATGCATGAAACTTGGATCGCCTTGTGGGATTAAAAAAATACTATCTGCCGTTTCTGCCATTTTCCATCCTGGCAAAGAATCTCCTAAAAATTGAAGGCCTAAATAAGTGGCTAATATTTTCGTGTTGCTGGCCGGGGTAAAATAATGATCGCTCTGGTATTTAGACAGCCACTCCCCCTTGGTATCATTGTAGATAGCGATACCAATATGTGCGCCTTTAACAGCTTCTGCTTTGAGTAATGTTTTTTGGGCCTGACGGACGGAACAAGCACTTAATATCATTGCTATACTAGCGACAATAAACAATGCTTTAAACCAATTTTCAAACTTAAATGTTGCTATTCTCTTTCTAATGCTCTTAGCCATCTTTCTGGAATTTCGTTATTGGAAGCTACTAAATAATCCTTGTAACTACAAGGCATCCATTCTTCGTTGTGCAGTTTCATCCACCATCTCCCCGTACTTTTACTTTGTAAAAATTGTGTGTCGATATCAGAAAAAGCAATTTGAAATTCTTTGAATCGATCCAGTGCAGTTAGCGGCGCTTCCTTTTTTCCGCGATGCACTCCATCAATGATATACCAGATCATTTGCGCCATCTGAATCGCCGTTAAACCATGATGGTCCAATTCTGCTTGGTAACCAAATAAACCAATGGAGCTAGTCTTCCAGCTCATCCCAGCATATTGCATCAACACGCATGCTTCTTCGCCATTAAAACCATTGGGTGTAATCACATTCGCTGGTGCTTGCGCATGTTGAATCGCACTAATATCAAAGCTCATCATATGGCTATCTCTAATCACCGGCTCCATCTCTTCGATACTCTCACGCACAACACCCAATCTAAAACAATCAAATCTTAGTTTGTCAATCGTTTCAAGCATGTGCGGATGCATAAAATAACTTTGAAAGCCAATATGCGCATAATGGTTTAAGTGATTGGGTAAGCCTGTAAACAATTCTTCTAAAAAATGATCTGACGGCAATCTTGCTTCAAGATCAAGGTCAATTTTAGCATCTGCTACCACTGCATTCACTAAAGTTGGTATCGAAGTATACGCATGGTATTGAGGCAGTGTTAAATCATGAGAGCCCCCCATGATGACCACTTTTTTATTTTGTAAAATCAACTCTGCAACAACCGTTCTTAATGCTGCATAACTATCTTGAATAGACTGCCCTAGTTTTACATTCCCTAAATCCGCAATCGTCACTTGAGCATGCCAATAGTATAAATTGTACAATGCTGCACGAACAGCATTGGCTGCCTCAAAACCATTTAAGGCAAATCCTGCACCCCTACATTCTCCAGCACCTATTAATACAATGTCCGCATCAGCAATGTCAGGAAGCGCATTTTCGTATGATTTGATGTGTTTTCCAAGCTGGGTATCACGATAGCCTTCGTCCTTTGATAAGTAAGAAAGGTTAATAGGTTCAACGAAATCTTGTATGGAGGACAATGACATGGGCTAATTTTATCTATAAATACTAACGATAAATTTGCCCAAAGATTGCATGGTCTGCTCTTAATCTTGGAATTTATAGCCTACCCCCCTCATTGAAATGAAGTGTTTTGGGTGCTTAGGGTCCATTTCAAAGTATTTCCTAAAATTGAGGATAAAATTGTCAATGGTTCTGGTATTGGGGAATACTTGATAGCCCCATACCAATTGTAAGATCTTTTCCCTAGTAACTACATTGTGCTTATGTTCAATTAATAACTTTAACAACAACAATTCCCTTTTTGTGAGGGTGATTTTTTGGCCAGAAGCCAATAAAGCTTCTGATGCATTAAAATCAATGGTATGCCCCTGAAACTGATAATGTTCTAATAGCGTATTGGAATTCCCTTGTTGCGTTCGCTTTTGTATTAATTTGTTCACCCTTAAAAGCAATTCTTCTAAATTAAAAGGCTTGGTTAAATAATCATCTGCACCCAATTTTAGTCCTTGAACCCTATTGGCACTCGTGTTTTTTGCACTTAAGATTAAAATAGGCGTCTGATTGTTGTTTAAACGTAAGCGCTCAGTAATACTAAATCCATCTAAAGAAGGCAACATGATATCCAAGATGATTAAATCATAATGTGCAGACTGGATTTGTTTCAAGGCTTCCTGTCCGTCAAAAGCAGAGTCCACTTCGTAGCCCTCCATTTCCAAATTCAGCTTTAAGGCTTCATGAAGATGCTCTTCGTCCTCCACCAATAAAATGCTGCTTTTTTGCATGATTAATCTACCTTGAATTGAACTACAAAAATACTTCCTTTGGGTTGATTTGACTTAATGACAATCTGACCTCCATGAAATGTGACAATTTTTTTACACAAATACAAGCCCAATCCAGTTCCCTTGGTGGTTCTTGTTTGTTCCGCACCCACTCTATAAAATTTGTCAAACACTTTTGTTCTTTCCTCTAAGGCAATGCCTACCCCTTGGTCTTTTACCTCGAATTCAATCCCCGCATCGGAATGACGCAATTGAATCATTATAGGCTTTCCAGCTTCTGCGTATTTATTGGCATTGTCTAATAAATTATTGATCATCAACTGCAATAGCAAGGGCTCGCCTTGTATATGAATATTGGGCTCAATAGAGGCAATACATTGTCTATTTGCATAACGTTCTTCAAAAGACTGGACACAATTAACTGCAATAACAGAAAGGTCTACTATTTGCTTATTGGTTTCATATTGCCCCATATCTAATTGTGATGCCAATAAAATATTATTACACAAAGCATCCAATCGTTTTGTTTCCTTTAGCGTATTTTGAATGAGATGCTGTTGCTGTTCCGGCTTTAAGTCTCTTTTAATGATGGTCTCTAAATTCAACTGTGTTACTGCAATGGGCGTTTTTAGTTCATGTGTCACTGCCATCATGAAATTCTGTTGCAGTGTAGAATACTTTAGTTGCTTTAATAATGAACGGTATACATAAATAGCCCCTAAAAGAAAAAGCATTAAAAAAGTTAAGCCCTCGCCTATATATTGTTTTGTTTTTCTTGCAGCAAATGCCTCAATATTTGCGATATGCTGCTGGTCAACTTTGCCAGAAGCAACAAGGGTTTCAATTTTTGTCGCTGTGAGTAATTCGTTTTGTTTTACCAACGCCACATACCACCAGATAAATGCCGCAACCATATAAGTTAAGAACAACCAATAGATGATTCTAACCCAGACTAATTTTGAGATTGAAAATCGCATTTTATAAAGCAGCTTTTTCTATTCGAATACCCGTAGATAAAATATTTTGTAAAGGATCTTCGCGCATGGTATGCCTAATAGTAAACTCGTTGATGCCTAGCTTTAATTTCATTGGTTTAGCAGTCAATGGGATGCGTTGATCATAAATATCATCCATTCCCGTTCCTAGCCACCCTTTTTGGTCATCGGCAAGATTTAAATTAAAGGAAGCTGTTTGTGCTTTTTCCCCGACTCCATGATGGCTTAATTCAACCCAGATATTCTTATAATGGTAGGCATTATGATGTCTGATGACAAAAACAACTTTGTATAAGCTATTGGTATCGGTGATATTAAAAAGATATTTTTCTGGCTTTGCACTATTCCATTGATGGTCTGGGTGAATGGTATTTTGTTCAGACAAAGGCATTGTTTGACAAGCCGCCATGCTGATTAAAACACAAACACTATATACAATACGAATATACTTGCCCATTTATAATACGTTTAAGATTTGCTCTTTTGCTTTTTCTAATTCATCCTTCATCACAATCACTGCTTTTTGAATAGCTACATCATTGGCCTTAGAACCAGTGGTATTGATCTCTCTTCCCATTTCTTGCAATACAAAAGATAATTTTTTTCCTTTATTTGGATCTTTCTCAGCAAGGATAGATTTAAAATAAGCACAGTGATTGGTCAAACGAACACGTTCTTCTGAAATGTCAATTTTTTCAATATAGTAAATCAATTCTTGCTCAAGACGATTGTTGTCATACTTATCTGGGCCTACATTTTGTTCTAATAATTTAATCAACCCGTCTTTGATTTTTGTTCTTCTATTTGGCTCTATTACTGCAATCACGGCCTGCTGTGCTTCAATACCAGCAACCCTTTCCAATAAGTCTAACTCAATAGATTTGCCTTCTTCTTGTCTGTGTATATTCAATAAATCAATCGCTTGTTTTAACAAACCGAAAATGGCTTGTTTCTCCTCATCTGACAAAACCTCATTAGAAGAGGTTACTACATCTGGCATCTTCAATAAAGTGCTCAAAATATTCTCCTTGCCTATCCCTAATTCATCTGCCAATTCAACAATAGGTTGATAATAAGACCTTGCTAATTCTTTATTGATATTTACCGGCTTTGATGCGCCATTGGATCTAACCGAAATTGAACACTCTACACTTCCCCTAAATAAATGCTCATTCAAGGTATTTCTAATCTCCACTTCGATAGGCTTTAATAAAGAAGGAATATTTAAACGAACATCAAATTGTTTTCCATTTAAAGACTTGACTTCTACTAAAAGCGTTTTATCATTAAACGCCATTTCTGCCCTTCCATAACCCGTCATTGAATACAACATAAGTATACCATTATTTAGTCCATAAAGGTATTAAATTATGAGCTTGCAAGCGCTAAAGTTTGTACTTTAGCGAAGATTTTCACCCATGTACGACAAAGCACAAATACAAGCATTACAGCAAAACACAAAGCAGTTTTTAGATGCGCCTTTAAGCATCGAACTAAATGCTTTAAAAAAGGTATTACAGTTTCATGAATACCAATATTATGTGGTCAATGAGCCATTGATAAGCGACTATGAATATGACCAACTTTATCAGGCCTTATTGAATATTGAAGCTGCTGATCCAGGCTGCATCACTCCTGACTCACCAAGTCAAAGAGTGGGCAACAGTTTAAATAGCAACTTTGAAACAGTACCCCACTTGGTACCCATGTTAAGTTTGGAAAACAGCTATAACGCAGTTGACTTAAATGATTTTGATCGCAAGGCAAGAGAAAGTGCAAACTTAGACTCAATCACCTATTGTGTTGAGCCGAAATTTGACGGAGCTAGTATTTCTTTGATTTACGAAAACGATCTACTAGTGCGCGCATGTACCAGAGGAGATGGGGTTGCAGGAGAAGACATAACGACCAATATTAAACAGATAAGATCTATTCCATTAAGTATCCCACTTGCAGAAAATGGTATCCACCAAATTGAAATACGAGGCGAAGTGATTATGAGCAAGAACGCTTTTGATGCATTTAATGAAAAACTAAAAGCAAAGCAACAAGCCACACTTGCCAATCCAAGAAATGCTGCTTCTGGAAGTTTAAGAATGAAGGATCCAAAGGAAGTTGCAGAAAGAAATTTAGATGCATTCATTTATCATATTAGTTATATCCAACCTATCCCTGGAAAAACCATCAACCCATTATTAAAAACGCATAGTGGGTCTTTAGAACTATTATGGAATATGGGTTTCAGGTCGCCAGAGAAAGAAAAAAAATTAGTACCTACCATACAAGATGTCATTGATTATTGCAGCGTTGCAGAAGCAGGCAGAGACCAATTACCTTATGAAATTGATGGCTTAGTAGTCAAAGTCAATGACCTTGCTTTACAGGAAAAATTAGGTATGACTTCGCACCATCCAAGATGGGCCATTGCTTATAAATTTAAAGCAAGGCAAGCAACGACAGTCTTAGAAAATGTGGAATTTCAAGTTGGAAGAACAGGCGCAGTGACTCCAGTCGCTAAATTAAAACCAGTGGCAATTGGCGGCGTAACCGTGTCTAGTATTTCAATTCATAACGAAGAATATATTGTAGAAAAAGATTTATTATTAGGAGATACAGTGATCATTGAGCGTGCTGGAGATGTGATTCCTCAGATTGTACACTCTATAGCAAGCCTAAGAACTGGCGTTGAAAAAAAGATTCAATTCCCTACGCAATGTCCTGTTTGTAATACTGCGCTTGTAAAAGAAGCAACAGAAGCAGTTTGGAGATGTACTAATTTCAATTGCAGCGCACAGATAGTAGAACGCATAGCGCATTTTGTAAGTAAGGATGCAATGGATATCAAAAATTTAGGAGAAGCCAATATTAGAAAATTCTTTGAACTTGGTTTGTTAAAAGACATACCTGGAATTTATACACTTGACTTTGACCACATAGGAAACCTAGAAGGATTTGGTAAAAAAAGTGTCGAAAATTTGAGCACAGCGATAGAAGCATCTAAGCAACAACCCTTACATAGATTGATCTATGCACTGGGTATTCGTTTTGTAGGGGAGACCACAGCCAAGACCATTGCTAGTCGTATCCATCATTTGCTTGACCTAACGCGTATCACCGAGGAACAATTGCTTGAGTTCGAAGATATCGGCGTCAAAGTAGCAAGCAGTATTGTTCAGTTTTTCCAGGATCCTGTTCAACTAGCCATGATTGAATCATTGATTCAATTGGGATTGAATGTGGAACAAACCAATCATCAACAAGCAGATGGCACACTTACTGGATTGAACTTTTTATTTACTGGCACCCTAACACAACTTAAGCGTGCAGATGCAGAAGCCATGGCCGAAGCAAAAGGTGGACATATCTTAAGTGGAGTAAGTAGTAAATTAAATTATTTAATCGTTGGGGAAGATGCAGGGAGCAAATTAGAAAAAGCCAAAAAAATAGCCTCGATAAAAATAATTACCGAGGCCGAGTTTATAGAATTAATAAAATAAAGAAGTTATTTTATTAATTCTATTTTCTAAATTATTCCTTGTGCTGCCAAGTACTCTGCAATTTGTACTGCATTGGTAGCAGCACCTTTGCGCAAGTTGTCACTCACAATCCACATATTCAATGTTTTAGCTTGTGTTTCGTCACGACGCAATCTTCCAACAAATACATCGTCTTTTTCATGCGCCCATAATGGCATTGGGTAAAATTGTGCAGCATCATCTTGTTGCACTACTACACCAGGAGCTTCTGCCAACAAAGCAATCAATTCTTTTAAATCAAATTCATTTTCAAATTCTACATTCACGCTTTCACTATGCCCACCCACTACTGGAATACGTACCGTAGTTGCAGTGACTTTAATGGAGTCGTCTTGCATGATTTTACATGTCTCTTTCACCATTTTCATTTCTTCTTTTGTATAGCCATTGTCCAAGAAGACATCAATTTGAGGAATCACGTTTAAGTCAATAGGGTATTTATACGCCATTTGATCTGCCTCCAATTTTTCACCTTTGCGTTCATTGAACAATTGATCCACCGCTTGCTTGCCAGTACCAGTCACACTTTGATAAGTGCTTACCACCACTCTTTTAATTTTATATTTTTCATGCAATGGTTGTAAAGCCACTACCATTTGAATGGTAGAGCAATTGGGATTTGCAATGATAAAATCTTCAGAAGTTAATACAGCTGCATTCACTTCTGGCACGACTAATTTTTTTGTAGGATCCATTCTCCAAGCAGAAGAATTGTCAATTACGCGAATACCCGCAGCGGCAAATTTTGGCGCCCACTCCAATGAACTGCTACCACCTGCCGAAAAGATAGCCACAGCAGGTTTTGCAGCAATAGCGTCATCCATACTCACTACTTTATATCCCTTTCCCTTAAACATTACTTCCTTACCCACAGAACGTGCCGAGGCAACGGGTATTAACTCACTTACAGGGAAATTACGCTCTGCAAGTACTTCTAACATTTTGGTGCCCACTAAACCTGTAGCACCGACTACTGCAACTTTCATATTTCTTAATTTTAAATAAAAAAGCCTTCCAAAAAATCTGGAAGGCTTCTGAGTATATTTAAGACATACAAAAAATCAGCACCTTCCTTTTACAGTGGTTTCTTAATTTGTTTTGTATGTTTAATTTGCTTGTTCACTTGTACAAATGTAACCGGTTTGAAATACATGACAAAATTAAACTAGCTCAATATCAAAATTCACTAACTGAACGAACGATTGTACGCGCGCTTTAATATCATCCACATTAATTTCAGTCAAACGCTCTGTACCGAATTTTTCTACACAGAAACTTGCCATCGCACTACCTAATATAATTGCAGATTTCATATTCTCAAATGAAATATCTTTTGTTTTTGCAAGATGTGCCACAAAGCCACCAGCAAAGGTATCCCCAGCACCAGTTGGATCAAACACTTCCTCTAAAGGCAATGCAGGTGCAAAGAACACTTCATTTTCATGGAATAACAAAGCACCATGTTCCCCTTTTTTAATAATTACATATTTAGGACCCATTTCCATGATCTTCTTAGCTGCTTTTACTAAACTATATTCACCAGTCAATTGTCTTGCTTCACTATCATTCACTGATAAAACATCCACTAAACTAATCGTATGCTTCAAGTCGTCCAACATAATCTCCATCCATAAATTCATCGTATCCATCACGATTAATTTAGGACGATTTTTCATTTGCTTAATGACACTGCTTTGTACGGCAGGCACCAAATTTCCTAACATCAAAATTTCACAATCCTGATAACTATCTGGAACAACAGGCGTAAAATTTTCCAATACATTCAATTGTGTATCCAATGTGTCGCGCGTATTCATATCCATATGATACTTGCCACTCCAGAAAAATGTTTTCTCGTCTTTTTTTATCTGTACCCCTTCTAAGTTTACACCTCTAGCAGTTAATGCATCTAATTGTTCTTGTGGGAAATCTCCACCTACCACAGAAATTTGCTTTACCGGTGTAAAATTTGAAGCACACCAAGCAATATAGGTTGCAGCTCCACCAATAATTTTATCACTTTTCCCAAAAGGGGTTTCAATGGCATCGAAAGCCATAGATCCAACAACTACTAAAGACATGTGTATTTTTTTGATTTTCAGCTGCGAAACTACGATTTTTAAGACATCTCTCCCAAAGCAATCCAAATCGAAGAATTTCTACAAACACAACTGATTGATAATCAAAAAACTAACAAAATTCAATATTTTAATCAAAAATTAATGAAAACGTTGGTTTTTATTCAATAGTTTTGTACTAACAAACGATCAAAAATAAGATTATGGCTAGAATCAAAACCGAGAAAAACGGATCCAGAAAAGACGTTATTGTGAGTAAAGCGGCCACTCTTTTTAGAGAAAAAGGATACAAGGCAGCAAGTATGCGTGATCTAGCAGAAGCAGTAGGTGTAGAAGCTGCTAGTTTATACAATCATATTAAATCCAAAAGTGAGTTATTACACGAATTGGTGTTCAATGTGGCCAATCGTTTTGTGTTAAAAATTGATGAAATAGAATCTGAACCCATTAGTTCTTTAAAGAAAATGGAAAAGATCTTACGTTTTCATATTGTAGAGATGATTCATAACTACGAAGAAGTATATGTGAGTGACAGAGAATGGAAACACTTATCAGATCCTTATTTATCCAATTACCAGAATCAAAGAAGGGTTTATCGTAAAAGATTAGCAGCAATCATCGAGGAAGGAATTAGAAATAAAGAGATCAAACCAATCGATGCGCCAACTGTGGTGTTGATTTTTTTACATGCAGTAAGTGGTATTGAAAGCTGGCACCGCTCTACTAAAAAAATAAGCGCAGAAGAACTAGAACAAAACATGGTTGCCATTTTGATTGATGGCCTTAAAGCCAATAATTAAGGTTAACTTTGTAGCTAATCTTATATCGTGTCAGAAAGAAATAATTTTATTGATTACATCCGCATTTTTGCCCATAGTGGTCATGGCGGAGCAGGTTGTAGACATTTCCTAAGAAATAAACTAACTGCTAAAGGCGGGCCAGATGGCGGCGATGGTGGCAGAGGAGGTCATGTGATTCTTAGAGGAAATTCCCAGTTATGGACTTTATTGCATTTACGCTATCATAAAAACGTATTGGCAAAGGATGGAGAAAATGGTTCTAAAAATAAATGTACTGGTAAGGACGGTGAAGATATTATTATTGAAGTGCCATTAGGTACCATTGCAAGAGACGAGATTACAGGTGAAATTGAAGCAGAGATCTTGCATGATGGACAAGAAATAGTTTGGATGAAGGGTGGACGAGGTGGATTAGGTAACTGTAACTTTGCTACCCCTACTCAACAAGTCCCTGAATATGCACAACCTGGAGAAGATGGTGTGGAAGGTTGGAAACAAATTGAATTAAAAGTATTAGCGGATGTTGGATTGGTTGGTTTCCCAAATGCCGGAAAATCTACACTCTTGTCTGCGATTACAGCAGCTAAACCAAAGATTGCGAATTACGCTTTCACCACTTTGACACCTCAATTAGGGATGGTTGAATATAGAAACAATAGGTCTTTCTGTATTGCAGATTTACCAGGAATTATCGAAGGTGCAGCAGAAGGAAAAGGCCTAGGACATAGATTCTTAAGGCATATCGAAAGAAATGCCGTTTTATTATTCTTGATTCCTGCAGATTCCAATGACCACAAAAAAGAATTCGAAATTTTAAAGAATGAATTGAACGAATTCAATCCTGAATTATTACAGAAAGACTTTATCATTGCTATTAGTAAATCAGATTTACTAGACCAAGAATTGATGGATGCAATTGAAAAAGAATTGCCAGAAAACATTCCGCATATTTTTATCTCTTCTGCTATTTCCAAAAATTTAATGGAACTAAAGGATTTACTTTGGAAGACTTTGAACAAACCAGTAGATGCTTAATTTTCGTAAACATCAAATCGCTTAAATTCAATTAAGTCAAATGTTCAATTGAAAAGATAAAAAATAGACCGCATAAAAAAAGAGTCTCGAAAAATTCGAGACTCTTTTTTTATGTTCAACTAGTTGTTGACTAGTTATTGTTTTGCTTAGTTGCTTTGCTACGCTCATTTTCATCCAATAAAGACTTACGCATACGAACTGACTTTGGAGTCACTTCAATACACTCATCAAACTGGATATACTCCATACACTCTTCTAAAGTGAATTGAATTTTTGGCGTAATACGAACACTGTCATCAGATCCACTCGCACGGTGGTTCGTTAATTTCTTCATCTCCACAGCATTGATGTTCAAGTCACCTGGCTTAATATGCTCAGCTAATACTTGACCAGCGTATACTTCCTCACCTGGCTCAATAAAGAAACGACCTCTATCTTGTAATTTATCAATTGAATAAGCTGTTGTAGTACCACCCGTCTTAGCAATCAATACACCATTGCTTCTTCCAGGAATATGTCCTTTCCAAGGCTTGTATTCATTGAAACGGTGTGCCATTACAGCTTCACCTGCAGTTTGAGTTAACATTTGAGAACGCAATCCAATCAATCCTCTTGAAGGAATGTCGAATTCCAAATGCTGCATAGTACCCTTAGATTCCATAATCAACATTTCACCTTTCTTTTGTGTTACTAAGTCAATTACTTTACCACTAAATTCACTTGGTACATCTACCACCAATATTTCAAACGGCTCATTCTTTTTGCCATCAATTTCTTTCACCAAAACTTGTGGGTTACCTACAGTCAACTCATATCCTTCACGACGCATTGTTTCAACCAATACACCTAAGTGCAAGATACCACGACCGTAAACCAAGAAGCTATCCGCACTATCTGTTTCTTCTACACGCAATGCTAAGTTCTTTTCGGTTTCTTTCATCAAACGATCACGGATGTGACGAGAGGTAACAAACTTACCTTCTTTACCAAAGAAAGGAGAGTTGTTGATACTGAAAGTCATGCTCATTGTAGGTTCGTCTACACTGATTACCGGTAATGCTTCTGGATTTTCTGGGTCAGCAATGGTATCACCAATGTTGAACTCTTCTAAACCAACTACAGCACATAAGTCACCAGAAACAACTTCTGTTACCTTGCGCTTACCCATGCCTTCAAATACGTATAATTCTTTTACTTTATTCTTTTTGATGCTGCCATCTGCTTGAACCAACACAATGTTTTGTCCTTCTTTGATCGTTCCTCTTTCTACTTTACCAATCGCAATACGACCTAAAAAAGTAGAATAGTCTAATGAAGTAATTTGCATTTGTGTATGTCCTTCTTTCACATCTGGACCTGGAACATATTTCAAGATACCATCCATTAAAGGAGTGATGTCTTCACATTGCGTTAAGCTATCATTGAACCAACCGTTCTTACCACTACCATAGAATGTAGGGAAGTTCAATTGCTCTTCTGTTGCATCTAAGTTGAAGAATAATTCAAAAACTGAATCATGCACTTCGTCAGGACGACAGTTTTCTTTATCTACTTTATTGATAATTACAATTGGTTTTAAATTCAACTGTAACGCCTTTTGTAATACGAAACGAGTTTGTGGCATTGGACCTTCAAAAGCATCCACCAACAAACAAACACCGTCTGCCATTTTTAACACACGCTCTACCTCACCACCAAAGTCAGAGTGACCTGGAGTGTCGATAACGTTAATTTTTACACCTTTGTAGGTTACAGATGCGTTCTTACTTAAGATAGTGATACCTCTTTCACGCTCTAACTCATTGCTATCCATGATCAAGTCTCCAGTCTCCTGGTTGTCTCTGAATACTTTAGTTGCGTGTAAAATTTTGTCCACCAAGGTTGTTTTACCGTGGTCAACGTGCGCGATAATAGCGATGTTTCTTATTTCCATGTACTGTTTTGAGGGTGCAAAGGTACGCCGTTTACAGTCCTAAAAAAAACAATTGGGAAAAAAGGATGGATAAGGCCTATATACGAATATATATTTTAAATTTATCTAATATATAACCCAATAGCCAGCAAACTAACATATAGCAAATAGAGAATGCTAGGGAGGCCCAATAAAGACTCATATTGGCGAAACCTTGCTTATAAACCCAGTCAAATAGGCTTATTTGACCACCTGGCCCCATGATTATATTCATTGAAATGAGGAGTATTTCAGAAAAAAGGTAGATCGCTAATGGATTTTTGCCAAAAATTTCGAAAAAACGAGCAAACTGATGTTGACGATGCAATTCGACCCTGTAAATAATCGTAGCCAAAATAATCATATCCAAGCCAATGGTTAAAACCACATAGGAGCTAGTCCAGAGTTTTTTGTTAATCGGGAATTGATAATTCCACATAAATGCTAAAAATACAAATCCAGCACCCCACATAAATAAATGCGTTAAGCCTTCGTAGGTCCTGCCACTGGCGCGAACAAAATTGCCAATGATAAATCCTACCAAAACATTCACAATGGCTGGCAATGTGCTTAATAATCCCTCGGGGTCAAATGCGATTCCCTCTCCTTGATACAAATGATTGGGCCCTAATAAATAAAGATCCAATCTTAGTACCGCATTACCAGTTAAGCTCAATGGGTCGCCTGCTTGGCCATAATGCATTGCGATATACCAATAAGCCAATAAAAGAACTGCAGTTAAAATTTTTACCACGCGCTCATGCATAAAATGCGCAATCAATGCTGCTATCCCATAAGCCAATGCAATACGTTGTAATACCCCAAAAATTCTTGTATCCTCCAATGCGCCGGTAAAAGGAAACCAATACATTAGAAAACCAAGTGCAAATATAATTAGGGTTCGTTTTGTGATCGTATACAATACTTTGGCCCTGCCTGCTTTTTCTAAATTAGGCAAAACAAAACTTAATGAATTACCTACAGCAAATAAAAAGGATGGGAACACTAAATCTGTTGGGGTAAAACCATGCCAATTCGCATGCAAGAAAGGCACAAAAGTATGCAATGCATCCCCTGGCGTGTTGACAATGATCATTAAACAGATCGTCATTCCACGAAACACATCCAATGATAAAAATCTTTCTTTATTCATAGCCGCAATTTAGTTGTTTAAGGTAAGCAAAATATTTTTTTTAGGCTGTCAAAATAACTAGCTTTAATTCAAATATATCCTTATGCGTTTGCTAAAAATAGTCATTCTATCGGTTCTTGCTTTAATTGGTATTTATTTTTTAGGTCCAAAACCACCAAAGCCAGTATTGAATGGCCTATTGCCGAATGTTTCTAGTATCGGTGCATTGGATAGCGCCATAGCGGCATCGGAGGCAACACATTCCATTAAGCCAAATAACGAAGCCAAGATTATTTGGGCAGACAGCAGTAAATCACAGACCGAATATGCGATCGTCTATTTGCATGGTTTTAGTGCAAGCCAAATGGAGGGCGACCCTGTACACCAAAATATTGCCAAACAATTTCATTGTAATTTATATTTAGCAAGACTCGCCGAACATGGCATTGATACCACAGAAGACTTGATGAACCTTACTGCAGAAAATTATTGGGAGTCCGCAAAGATGGCTTATGCTATTGGAAAAAAAATTGGCAAGAAAGTAATTTTAATGAGCACTTCTACAGGTGGTACTTTGGCATTGCAGTTGGCAGCTAATTATCCAGAAATAGCAGGTTTGATTTTATATTCACCCAATATTGAAGTCAACAACCCTGCTGCTCCTTTATTAAATAATCCATGGGGATTACAAATAGGAAGGACTGTTTTAAAAGGCAATTATGTAGATGTTAAATATACGGACTCAGCTTATCCAAAATATTGGAATAGCCATTATAGAATTGAAGCAGTCGTTGCATTACAGCATTTAGTAGAAGCCACCATGACTGAAACTACATTTAAACAAGTGCATCAACCATGCTTGGCACTTTATTATTACAAAGACGAAGCGAATCAAGACAATGTGGTAAAAGTATCTGCCATTCAAAAAATGATGGAACAAATTGCTACACCTTCCAATTTAAAATTAGCATTGGCTATGCCCAATACAGGCAATCATGTATTGGCTTCACCAATTGTATCAAAAGACATTGTAAGTGTTGAACAAGCCACTGCTAAATTTATTAAAGAGAAAATCATACAATAGGCAATACCTAAACATATTTGATCCTTTCTTTACATCTAAAAGTGGTTTCTCTACAATAAAAGAGCGACATTTTATTGCTTCGCGATGGCCACTCCTATTTTAGAATCAGCTGTGCCGTAATAGAGAAACCATTGATTTTTAAAAGGCACTAAGCCTTCTACAAAACAAACATTGTTTACTTCACCCACTAACTCATAGGCCTTGTTTGGGTAGATAAAATAACCACTAGTTCTGTCAATGAGTTTATAGGGAGCAGCTGTGTCAAATAACGCTTGTCCTGCGGCATAAGTAAACTTGGGCAAGGCGCTGTCTCCATTATTTGCAGCGTTACTGCTATTATAAATTAATACGATCCCTTTAGTTGTATACAACGCAAATGGGCCTGGCTCTACTAGACGGCTATCAAAATAACCTGGCCTAGGATGCAGTACTGAAAACATTTTTTTTGATTCTGTATTTTCCAAAGCGGACCAATGGATTAAGTCCTTTGAATAAACCATATATAAATCTGTATCTCCAAAATACATCCAATACAAGCCATTGATCTTTTTTGCAACCATTTGGTCTTTCACCTGTTCCACTAAAACTGAACCTGATTTAGACCAGGCGTTGATGTAATTGTCATTTTTCAAAACTGGTCCCATTTTTTGCCAATTTTTTAAATCACTAGAAATTGCAAAACAAAGTCTGGCCGTTTTCCCATCATATGAAGTGTAGGTTAAAAAATACTTCCCCTCTGGCGTCATTACAATACGCGGATCTTCTACCCCGCCATTCCACTCATACTGCTTTAAACTATCCTGCATGGGATAAAAGACAGGGGCTGCTTGTTTTGTAAAATGAATACCGTCATCGCTCACTGCCAAACCTAATCTCGAAGTCATTGCACTATCCTGTGCACGATACAGTAGGTAGACTTTCCCGTCCTTGACAAATGCAGTTGGATTCAAGACATTCTTTTCTTGCCAATTGACTTGTTGATTGCTAACAGGGCATGTAAAGGTATAGGTGCTATCTGGAGTAAGAATTGGATTTACTGCGTCTTGTTTTACAAACTCCTTAAACGACCAAGCGGCTTGTGACTTTTCAGGTTGAGTTGAAAAATTACAAGCCGCTAGGAAAAATATTGCTATGCTATAAATTGGCTTCATTGTACCAAGTTACAACTTTGCTTTTAATCTACCTGACGCTTATGCTTACTAGAAACATAGGTGTAGACTGCAGGAATCACAAATAAAGTCAAGACTAAAGAAAACAATAAGCCACCAACAACTACCGTACCCAATGGTTTTCTACTTGTAGCAGCTGCACCCAAGCTAATAGCAATCGGCAATGCGCCTAATGCAGTCGCTAAACTAGTCATTAAAATAGGTCTTAAACGTTGTGCTGCTGCTTCTAAAACCGCTTCTTTAATCGACAAGCCAGCTTCTCTTTTCTTATTGGCAAATTCAACAATCAAGATGCCATTCTTGGTGACTAAGCCTATCAACATGATGATACCAATTTGAGAGAAGATATTTAATGTTTGGTCCAAGAGCCATAATGAAATCAAAGCTCCTGCAATCGCCAAAGGCACTGTGATCATGATAATAAATGGATCTGTGAAGCTTTCAAACTGAGCGGCAAGGACTAAGTAAATTAAAATCAATGCCAATAACAATGCATAAGAAGTATTTGAAGCACTTTCTTTAAAGTCTCTCGAAGGACCACTCAATGCTGTTTGGAAACTTTCATCTAATTTCTCTTTTGCAATTTGTTCCATCGCTTTGACACCATCGCCGATTGTTTTGCCTTCTGCCAAAGATGCAGAGATAGTCGCAGAATTAAAACGGTTATAGTGGTATAGATTCGGAGGATTGCTATTCTCTACAATGGACAACACACTAGAAACTGGAATACTTTCTCCACGATTATTTCTGATATATATTTTACTGATATCTGTAGGTGTGTTTCTGTCAGATTTAGGCACTTGCGTAATGACTTCATATTGACGGTCATTCATGATGAAGTAAGCAGAACGAGCTCCACTAAATGCAGACTGTAAAGCCTGAGATACATCTGCAGTAGATAAACCAAGATCTTTGGCGCGCATACGATCGATTGTCAAATCTAATTCAGGTTTATTGAATTTCAAATTCACATCCACATTCCCAAAGGTCTTGTCTTTTCTAGCTGCTTCTAAAAAATCAGGAATCACATTTCTAATTTTCTGGAAATCTAAATTTTGGATAATGAACTGCACTGGCAATGAGCCTCGAGACATCATACCTACAGAAATGGTTTGCTCTTCGACAGAAAAAATGCGGACATTTTTTAAACGCTTGAACTTTTTATTCAAATCGCCAGCAACTTCCGACTGTGTCCTAGTTCTATCTTTAATATCCACCATACCCAATCTACCTGATGCGCCTGCGCCACTGCCTCCCCATCCAGGAACACTACCCCAAGTGAACGCATGTTCTGGGATTGAGTCTTGCATGATCCTAATGGCTTTCAATAAATCTGTTCTCAAATCTTCATAGCTAGTGCCTTCTGCTGCAGACATAGAGATACGAACGGAACTCTTGTCTTCCATTGGTGCTAATTCACTTTGTATATTTTTACCTACAAGAAAAATTAAAACAAAACAGATACCAACAATCACCCAGGCCATCCATCTAATTTGCAAAAATTTAGCTAAGCCGTTTCTATACCCTTGCTCCATACCTTTAAAGAATGGCTCTGTGCGCTCATAGAACTTTCCATGCTGTCCGCCATTTCTATTTAAGTATACGTTCAATACGGGGGTAATGGTCAATGATACGAATGCAGAAACCAATACGGCACCTGCTACCACGACCCCGAATTCTTTAAATAAAGAACCCACAAAACCTTGTAAGAAAATAACAGGCATAAATACCACCGCCAATGTGATAGAGGTGGAAACCACCGCAAAGAAAATCTCTTTACTTCCTTCTCTTGCAGCTTCCTTAATAGGCAAGCCTTCTTCTAATTTTCTAAAAATATTTTCTGTAACCACAATCCCATCATCTACCACTAAACCAGTGGCTAGTACAATCGCAAGTAAAGTCAATACATTGATTGAAAACCCTGCTAAATACATGATAAAGAAAGTCGCAATCAATGAAATTGGAATATCAATCAATGGACGAATCGCAATCAACCAGTTTCTAAAGAAAAAGAAGATGACCAATACAACCAATGCAAATGAAATGACAATGGTTTCTTTTACTTCAGACAATGCACGTCTTACGTTAATCGTATTATCAATTGGAACAAAAAATTCAATGTCTGATTTATTTTGCGCTTTTACTTGTTCTAATCTTTTATAAAACTCGTCCGCAATTTTAATTTGATTGGCACCTGGCTGAGGAGAAATAGACAACATCACTACAGGCACACCATTAAAATACGTGCCCTGATCCTCTTGTTCTGGACCAAGCTCTACTCTTGCAATATCGCCTAATCTAACAATACCAGAAGCGTCTTGCTTGATGATGATATTTCTAAAATCCAACTCTGTAGACAATCTGCCTAAAGTACGAATAATGAATTCAGACTTATTGCCATAAATGCGTCCCGCAGGTAATTCCACATTTTCTTTATTCAGTGCGGTTTGAATGTCATTAAAAGCGATCCCAAATGCATTCAATAAATCTGTATTTGGGAATATACGCATGGACATTCTCTTTCCACGCACATTCACGCTACTCACTTCGTCAATGGTCTGAAAACGCTGTTGCAAAACGTTCTCGGCATACTCAGTCAGTTCCAACAATCCCTTGGTCTTACTTCTTAAAGTAAGCATAATAATAAAATCCGCATTGGCATCTGCCTTAGAAACAACTGGAGGATTATTGATATCCTCTGGCAAACTTCTTACGGCCTGCCCTACTTTATCGCGTACATCATTCGCAGCAGTTTCTAAATTCACGCCTAAATTAAATTCAACAGTGATATTAGAGTTGCCCACTGAACTAGAAGAGTTAATGGTTCGGATACCCGGTATGCCATTAATCGCTTTCTCTAAAGGTTCGGTGATTTGACTTTGAATTACTTCAGAGTTGGCACCCGTATAAGAAGTCTGTACAGAAATAATAGGTGGATCAATAGCAGGATATTCTCTTAATGCTAAAAAGGAATAACCCACTAAGCCAAAAATAATAATCGCAATATTCATCACAGTGGCAAGCACCGGACGTTTTAACGAGAGTTCAGATATATTCATCTAAATAATGTATTAATAGTGAGCCTACTTGATGATATCAGCAAGTGGCAATGTCTTCCCAATTTTTAAATCACTTCCGTCTCTAACAAAAAGCATCCCTGCTACAATCAAGCTGTCTCCCACTTGAACCCCCGAAGTGATTTCAACTCCAGCGGCCGTACGATAGCCTGTTTCTACATTCACAAATTTTGCTTTGCCATTTTTAACAACAACAAGTTGCTTCACTTTAGAGTCTGGAATAATCACATTTGAAGGAACTAAAATACTTGGCTTTTGTTGATTTTCACCTAGGAATACTTTGGTATATGCGCCAGGAATCAGCTTGCCTTGTAAATTCGCACGAACTTTAATATTTCTAGTAGTTGCAATAATCTGAGGCTCAATAGCAGCAATCGTTGCAGTCATTTTAACGCCAGGATTCGCAATGCTTTCCACCGTAATTTTCTTGCCTACTTTAATATAAGTTTGATACAATTCTGGCAAAGTGAAATCCACTTTTAATTGATCTAATTTTTGTAATGTAACCACTGTCGTTGCCGTGCTAATAAATGCACCTAAGCTTACTTGTTTTAGCCCAATCTGACCAGCAAACGGCGCCTTAATCACCGTTTTGTCAATCAAAGATTGCGTATAAGCCATGTCCGCCTTTAAACTATTCACTTGCTGTAAGCTAATGTCATAATCACTTTGATTGATCCCTTTTGCAAGGACCAATTTTTTATTTCTTTGCTCGTTGATATTGGCTAACTCTAACTGTACTTTAATTTTTTGTAACTGTGCTTGTAAATCAGCATCGTTCAACTTAGCCAAAACGGTGCCTGCTGCAACCATCTTGCCTTCTGGTATTTGTAAAAAAACAATTCGGCCGTTGGTCTCTGGACGGATATCCACAAACTCACTTGCCACCACAGACCCATTGACTTCTATGACTTTATCAATCATCTGCGCAGATGCGATTGCGATATCTACTGATACTGGCGCATTGGCATTGAATTTATCTGTTGGCTTTGACTTGTCCTTACATGCAAACAATCCTAGAACCAGGATGAAGGCGAAATAATGTAGCTTTCTCAAATTGATCTTATTTTAGTGAATAAAGATAGCTAAAAAGCCATGTTTTATGCAAGAAAATAGATGAATGGTTGGATTATTGCCCTTGGTTAAATTGGATCAATTTCTGTTGAATATAGTAACCTAGCTCTAAATCGTTCAAGAGTGCAAGGGTTGGGTAAGACGGCTTACAATAGTCCATAAATAAGTCCAACCTGATCCCATCTAATTTGGTCAATTTTTGAACAAAGCGCTTCGTAAAGCGATAGTTGATGTACTTGTCTTGTTCTTGACTTAAGAGCCTATTTTGCAAAAATTGAAGGTTGCGATTGCGTTTAAACCTAAACATATTGATGATCTCGTTCACGTCAAAACCAATTGTAACACCCCCATTTCCAAAGAAATTTTGTTGGTTGCTGAGCTTTAATCCTGGAGGCTCGTAGTTAAAATACTTGGCGTAGTCTATCCTGTTTTGTATGGAATCATACCTATAATAACTATTTCTTACGGTCACTTCTGGCAGGTCTATGCCTGTAACATGAATCATGATATTGAAATTACTAGGATCCTCAATATCGTCCATCCCAAATTTTTGTGTGTTCTTCCCAAACAAAGAAAAGGTTAAGGAGTCTTTGGGCTGCAAGGTAATCAAGTACCTGCCCAAGGAATCTGTTTGGGTTCGATTGAATTTGCTGTACACCATCACTGCTTCAATAGGCCTTCTTCCAGAAATGTCATACACCACACCACTAATGGTACGCATTTGTGCCTTCACCGAGGAAAAGGAAATACAGGTTAATAAAAAAAACAATAAACGGCTTTGCTTCATGAATGGCTGTAAAAATAAACAATTCAACCCTTTATTTATGTTAAAATATAATTGGCCATTGGGTCAGTATTGCACCTAAAAGAATCGTGCCCAAAACGACCCACTGTGGGGCTACTTTATATCGAACCAGCAAAATTGCTGTCGAACAAAAAACCAATAAATAAAGTCCAATATTGAAAGTCGTTAGATTGCCTAAATCAAATAAAATATCTTTCAACAAATACAATGTTGCCCCTAACATAATCCCAACTACTGCAGCATAAATTCCTTCTAAAGAACGATAAAACAAAGCATATTTTTTTAATTTTTGCCAGATTGGGAAAAAGAATAAAACGATTAAAAAGCTGGGCAGAAATACGCCAATACTCGCCACTATGGCTCCTAAAATCTGCCCCCCAATTCCTTTTTCTTCTAGCGCCAGGGCACCCGTAAAACTTGCAATAGAAAAGATGGGGCCAGGAATCGCCCTCACAATACCGGAGCCAGTTAAAAATGCTGCACTATTGATTTTCAAAACGTCTCTTTTGTTTGCTTTAACACGATCAGAATTGGGACGTGTCACGTATTGCTCATACATCATAGGTATCAATACGTCCCCTCCGCCAAACACAAAGCTGCCAAATCGATAATTGTTTTCAAAAAGGTTATATACTTTTCTTTGCTCCCAGTTTTGACGAGTAGCTTGTTCTGATAAAAATCCCGCTGCTAAAAAAAAGAATAAAAACAAATACAAATGCACCCATTTTATTTTTTTGGGTGCAGCGCCTTGATCAGGTATTCTTTTATTGCTAAAATTGGTTACGATACCTGCTAAAACAATGACTACAGGAATCGTCCAAGGAGTATTGAATCCAACTACCGTAAGAATGCATGCAAGAACAAAAACAAACAATGTAATGGTATTGCGGATGGCTTTTTTGTACAAGAGATAAGTCGCACTTGCGATAAACCCAATCACCATTGGCTGTAGCAAATGCAATGTTTTTAATACCGGTTGTAAATCAAAATGAGTATACGCAATGGCAAGACTTGCCATGAAACTGGTAGCAGGTAAAATCCAAATCAACAAAGTAATGAACGCCAATGAAAATCCTCCTCTTTTAAAAGCAATTAAAACAACAGTCTGTGTAGACGAAGCACCTGGCAACAATTGACAAAAAGCGTTGTACTCCATCAATTCCTCTGCAGTTAAATCCCTTCTCTGTTCCACAAAACGATGTTGTAACAAGCCTAAATGTACCTGTGGCCCGCCAAAGGCGGTTAGGCTATGCTGAAAAACAGCTTTTAAAAAGGGTATATGTCTTAATAGATACAAACAGAAAGCTTTATGTAAAATTAAAATAATTTATTTGCATCCTTATTTAAATTATCCCCCTCAACATTATTAGGTCATTTTATAATTGAATATCTTTGCACTATGAGAATCAATGGACTGCTATTGTTATTATTAGTGCTTAGCGGATGTGCAAAATCCAACTTTGCCACTTATGAGCCTGTTTATTCAAAGGTGGATTGGGAAGAGCAACCCGATTACAGCCAGCTCAAAAACTGGGCAGCACACCCCTATAAAAATGATCCTTCTGATAGCTTGCCTCATCGTTTAGCAAAGAACTTTCAACCAAAGCAATTAGTAGATGTATTTTTTGTACACCCTACTACCTATCTCGATCCAGCGATGACCAACGGATGGTCTGCATCATTAAAAGACATAGCGTTGAATATCAAAACTGATTTTTCTACAATTCTAAGTCAGGCAAGTATTTTTAATGAAGTAGGGGCAGTGTATGCGCCAAGGTATCGACAAGCGCATATTAATAGTTACTATCCTAAAACCAAATTGGATACATTAAATGCATTGGCTGCATTTGAGTTGGCCTATCAGGATGTAAAAAAAGCATTTGATTTTTATTTGGCCAACTACAACCAAAACAAACCCATCATCATTGCAGCGCATAGCCAAGGGAGTACACATGCAAAGCGATTGCTCAAAGAATATTTTGATGGCAAGGTATTATCCAATCAATTGGTGACCGCCTATATTGTGGGCATGGCGATTGACCCTGCAGAATATACTAGTTTAAAATCATGCAACACGCCAACAGAGACGGGTTGTATTTGCGCATGGAGGACCTTTAAAGAAGGCTATATTCCTCCTTTTGTTCAAATTGAAAAATTCAATTCAATCGTTACGAATCCATTGACTTGGGACAGCAATCAACCATTTGCAGGCAGGGATGCGAACCCTGGTTCTGTACTATACAATTTCAATAAAGTGATTCCTAAAGTAGCAGGCGCGATCAATCATAAAGGCGTACTATGGACTCCTTACCCTAAGTTTTTTGGTAATGTCCTATTCAATACTAGCAACTATCATATTGCAGATTATAATTTTTATTACATGAGTGTGCGCAAGAATGCAACAGATAGAGCGTTGCAATTTTTAAGTCAATCGGCAGATAAAAGTCACTAGTTGTTGGCTAGATTAATTCCCCACTACACTTAAAAATTTAATGCGCATAATTTTAAGTTGCTCCCAACTGTAATCGTTCTCGCTCAACTCTTGTTGTGCGATTTGTAAGGAAGAGGTTTCGCAGCTTTTAAAATATTCGAGGATTTCTTCTTGGTCATACTCGTCCAACCATTCATCAATAGCATAATCCAAATTCAATTTAGTGCCGCTAGCTGCAATGGTTTCCATCTCCTCTAGTAAACTATCTAGTCTTAAGTCTTTATTTTTTGCAATGGTTTCTAAAGGAATTTTTTTGTCGACATTCTGAATGATATAAATTTTATTGCTCGATTTATTGGCCACAGATTTCATCACAAAATCATCTGGTTTCTCAATATTATTTTCGGTCACATAAGCTTCAATCAAGTCAATAAATGGTTTGCCATATTTAATTGCTTTTCCTTTGCTCACTCCCTGACAACGCTCTAATTCAGTCAATGAAGTAGGATACAATGTAGCCATGTCTTGCAAGGAGGTTTCCAAGAAAATTACAAAAGGAGGGAGCCCTATTTTTTTAGCTTCCACTTGACGCAGGTCTTTCAACAATTCAAACAGACGGTCGTCTGTAGTAGCAGCTTCTTCGGCCACTTCACTTTCTTCATCTTCTCCTAATTCGGCCGCAAAAACGTTCTGCAATACCACCAAAAATGAACTAGGCTTCTTTAAGAATTTTTGTCCCTTAGCCGTTAATTTTAATAAACCATATTCCTCAATGTCTTTCTCAATTAACTGTTCAAGCATGGCTTGACGAATCAAACTATTCCAAAACAATTCGTCATGCCCTTTTCCAATACCGAACACGGGCAATTTTTCGTGACGATACAAACCAATTTGTGGCGTAAAATGACCTGTTATAATTTGTACCACATAATGTGCGACAAATCTTTCATCTAGTGCCTGTATCGTTTGTAACAATTGAACCAACTCTGCTTTTGCCTCAAATTTTTCTTTGGGGTGCAGGCAATTGTCACATTTGCCACAATTTTTATCGGGCCAGGTTTCACCAAAATAATGCAACAAACTTCTTCTTCTACAAACGCCACTTTCAGCAAATGCCACTGTCTCGTCTATTAATTGAGCACCCACTTCTCTTTCACTTAAAGGCTTGTCTCTCAAAAAATGTTCTAATTTAGAAACGTCTTTTTGAGAATAATACAAAATACAATTGCCCTCAAGTCCGTCTCTACCAGCTCTTCCAGTCTCTTGATAGTAATTTTCAATAGACTTAGGAATATTATAATGAATCACAAAACGAATGTCTGGCTTGTCAATGCCCATCCCAAATGCAATAGTCGCTACAATCACTTGTACATCTTCATTTAAAAATTGATCCTGTCTATCTGCCCTCAATTTTTGATCCAACCCTGCATGATAGGCAACTGCTTTAATATTATTCGCTTTTAAAAGATCTGCCAACTCTTCGGTGGTTTTTCTATTCAAAGTATAAATGATCCCGCTTTTCTTTTTATGCTTTGTGATGTATTTGACAATACTTTTTACAGTCTGTTCTTTTTTAATTTTTGGCTGCACTTCATAATACAGATTCTCCCTATTAAAAGAAGAGATTAAAATTTCCGGATTGTTTAATGCAAGATTTTTCACAATATCACTTTGCACTTTTGGCGTCGCTGTGGCAGTTAAAGCAATGATTGGCGCAGATGCATTGATCTCTTCCATCATTTCTTTTAGTCTGCGATATTCTGGTCTAAAATCATGCCCCCATTCAGAAATACAATGGGCTTCATCTACCGCAAAAAAGGAAACTTTAAGGTCACTAAAAAAATCTAGGTTCTCTTGTTTGGTTAAAGTCTCTGGAGCAACATACAATAATTTGGTTTTACCACTCAACAAGTCCTCTTTCACCAATTTTACCTGTCCTTTATTCAAAGAAGAGTTTAAAAAATGGGCTACTTCATCATTTTCACTATAGCCTCTCACTAAATCTACTTGGTTTTTCATTAAAGCGATTAGGGGAGATACTACAATCGCGCACCCCTCTAGCATCATCGCTGGTAATTGATAGCATAAGCTCTTCCCCCCACCCGTTGGCATGATCACGAATGTATCCCTTCCGCTCAAAAGGGATAAGATGGCTTGTTCTTGGGTGCCCTTGAATTCAGAGAAGCCAAAATATTGCTCTAAAGCGGCAACCAAGTCCTTATTTTGAGGAGCTGCAGTCTTTTTAGTCGTTTTTTTAGTCGTGGGCATCGTAATAAGCTTAAAATCAACCGTTTATTGTCTATTTGGACATATAAGTTAACGTATTTTGTTGAACAAAAGTTCATTCAAACCCATATATTTTTTAATCAACCACTTATCAAAGCTTAGATTAAAAATGGAGGACAAAGTTAATGAAGTATTACCTTTGCTCCACCTATATTATGCCTATGTCATCCGAGATCAAATCCATTGCCAAAAACGCCTTGCAGATTGAAGCAAAAGCGGTAACAGGATTGGAAAAATATATTGACGATCAATTTGTTGCGTCTGTTGAAGCTGTTTTGAATTCAAAAGGACGTTTTATTGTGAGCGGGATTGGCAAAAGTGCCATCATTGCACAGAAAATTGTAGCTACGTGTAATTCAACGGGCACCCCGGCGATTTATTTACATGCAGCAGATGCCATTCATGGAGATTCTGGCATGATTGGACCAGAAGACACAGTGATGATTATTAGCAAAAGTGGAGAGAGTCCCGAGATTAAAATGTTGGTAGATCTAATTGGCCATTTTGGTAATCCATTGATTGCGATGGTGGGCAACCTAGATAGTTATTTAGGCAAGGCAACGCCATTAGTGGTGAACACGACAGTGGACCAAGAAGCTTGTATAAATAATTTGGCACCTACTTCATCTACCACTGCCCAAATGGTGATGGGTGATTTAATGGCTATTGCATTTATGGAGTTAAGAGGTTTTAAATCCAATGATTTTGCAAAATTTCACCCAGGAGGCAATCTTGGAAAAAGATTGACGTTAACAACAGGGGCAATCGCAAAAAATAATACACAACCAAAAGTTGCTGCAACTACAAGTATCAAAGAAGTGATATTGGCCATTTCAAAAAGCAGGATGGGCGCTACTGTCGTAGTAGATGGAAATGAAACAATTGTCGGCATGATTACCGATGGTGATATTCGCCGAATGCTAGAGCAACATAATAGTATACAAGATCTTAAAGCGGCAGATATCTTTCATAAGAAGCCCATTACAATTTCCCCCAATACATTAGCGATTGAAGCATTTGATTTAATGAAAGCACACGATATCAGCCAATTAATTGTTGCAGATAACGGACAATATAAGGGCATGATACATATGCACGATTTAATCAAAGAAGGGATTATATAAATCATATTTATGCAAAACAAGAATCACTATGTAGCCATCATGGCTGGAGGTATTGGAAGTCGTTTTTGGCCTATGAGCAGGACCGCATACCCTAAGCAATTTTTGGATGTCTTAAATACCGGGAAAACATTGGTACAATGGACTTACGAGCGTTATGCAAAATTTATTCCTGCAGAAAATATTTATATCGTTACTTCAGAAGAATACGTTGGAATTGTAAAAGAACAATTGCCCATTTTGCCTGTAGAAAATATATTGGCAGAGCCAAGTAAAAAAAATACAGCGCCTTGTATTGCCTATATCTCATTCAAGCTAGCGCAAATCAATCCTGATGCAAGATTTATTGTCGCGCCAAGTGATCATTTAATTTTAGAAGAAGATCGCTTTCAAGACATTGCACTTCAAGCTTTAGATTTCGTAGAACATATCAAAGCACTAGTGACATTAGGTATTCAGCCAACCCATCCAAACACGGGGTATGGCTATATTCAATATGAAGGACTGGAAGTAACCAAAGGCGTTTTTAAAGTAAAAACATTTACAGAGAAGCCAGATTTAGAGATTGCAAAATCATTTATCGAGAGCGGCGATTTTTTATGGAACGCAGGTATCTTTGCTTGGGAAGCAAGTTCTATTTTAGCGGCCTTCGAAAAATACCAGCCAGAAATGTATGAATTATTTGATCAAGAGAAAATACATTTTAATACCCCCGAAGAAGCGCAAGCAATACAAAGAATCTATCCACAGTGCACCAATATCTCTATCGATATTGCCATCATGGAGAAAGCCAATAATGTATATGTGATGCCCGCTTCATTTGGGTGGAGCGATTTAGGTACATGGAACAGCGCTTATGAAAATATGGAGAAGGATTATTTGGGTAATGCGGTCGCGTCGGACAATGTGATTGTGATTGACGCCACAAAATGTATGATCAATTCACCTAAGGATAAACTAGTTGTAATTCAGGGGCTAGACGACTTTATTGTGGTGGATACAAAAGATGTTTTACTCATTTGCAGCAAGGACAAAGAGCAGTCCATTAAAGAGTATGTTGCAGAAGTAAAACGCAACAAAGGCGAAAAATATATCTAAAATGCCTATCTTAGGGTGGTTAGGTTATTGCTTGAAAATCAAAATCGACCCCCTCTATGGCAACAATTATTAGTGGCACAGGTAGTGTTATTCCTTCGATTATTAAATCAAACAAGGATTTTATTGAACATTCTTTTTATGACGAGCAGAGTGAATTGATTAAATCTCCCAACGAAGAAATAGTTGAGAAATTTAAAGGGATCACAGGTATCATGGAAAGAAGGTATGCGGATGTAAATATGAATACATCCGATCTTGCCACAGCTGCAGCAAAATTAGCAATCGAAGATGCTGGGATTGACCCAGAAACAATAGATCAGATTATAGTTGCACATAATTTCGGCGATGTAGATGCCGGTACCATCCAGTCAGATGCGATTCCAGCCATCGCTTCTCGTGTAAAACACAATTTAGGCATCGTCAATCCGGCATGTGTGGCCTATGATATTTTATTTGGATGCCCAGGCTGGATACAAGGTGTGATTCAAGCAGATTCATTCATTAAATCTGGTATGGCTAAAAAATGTTTAGTGATAGGGGCCGAAACCTTAAGTAGAGTAGTAGACCAACACGATAGAGATAGCATGATCTTTAGCGATGGAGCTGGTGCTAGCATTCTTGAGCACACAGAAGATCCAAATCAAGGTATCTTATCCTTTAGTGTTCAGAGTCATTGTAATGATGAAGCTTATTTTTTATACTTAGGAAAGTCTTACCATCCGGGGGCGGAAGACAATACAAAATATATTAAAATGAAAGGGCGTAAAGTGTACGAGTACGCTATGAAGAATGTGCCCATCGCAATGAAAGAATGTATTGAAAAAGCAGGAGTAGATATAAAAGAGGTTAAAAAATTCTTTTTACATCAGGCCAACGAAAAAATGGACGAGGGATTTATCAAGGCATTGTATAAACTATATGATATAAAAGATATACCTGCTGATATTATGCCAATGAGCATTCATGAGCTAGGCAATAGTTCTGTGGCAACCATCCCTACTTTATATGACCTAGTGCATAAGGGAAAATACAACGAGCATAAATTGAACAAAGGGGATGTAGTGGTTTTTGCCTCAGTTGGAGCCGGCATGAATATCAATGCTGTTTGTTATCGATTATAAATCAGTAATAATTCATATTGAAAAACTCCTATTAATAATAAAGGCGCCATTGGCGCCTTTATTATTAATATCCTCTATTGTCGTTGCCTTCTATATAATTGAGATAGGCTTTATTACAAACTTTATTTCCGCCTGGTGTTGGATAGTTCCCAGTGAAATACCAATCACCGGTATTGGTAGGACAACATGTATGTAACCCTTCAATGGTTTGATAAATCACTTCTACAGGGATTTGTATATTGTCAGGCGTAATCAATTGCGCAATTTTATCTGAAATCTCTTCTGTCGTAAATGGCTGATATAATTCACGAACTACATTTTCTGTATGCAATTCATGTTTAAGTTCAAGTGATTTAATTTTTTGATATACCTCATCCATCACCTTTTCCATCCCTCTTTCTTTTAACAAAGCAATAGCAGCTTTAAACGCAATGAAATCACCCATCTTACTCATATCAATGCCATAGCAATCGGGATACCTGATTTGTGGCGCAGATGACACTACGATAATTTTTTTAGGGCCTAATCTTGACAACATTCTAATGATACTTTCCTTTAAAGTGGTACCCCTAACAATACTATCATCAATCACAACCAAAGTGTCTTCATTTCTTCTTACTGTTCCGTATGTAATATCGTAGACATGTTGCACCATTTCATTTCGATTCGCATCTTCAGTAATGAAAGTTCTCAACTTTACATCTTTGATGGCAATTTTTTCCTGACGTATTTTTCTATTCACCATCTCACCCAACTTATCCCCATCTACTTCTTTACCCCAGCTTAAAATACGCTCAACCTTGATTGCGTTCAGGTATTCTTCCATGCCCTTTACCAATCCGTAAAAAGCCACTTCGGCAGTATTAGGGATATAAGAGAAAATGGTATTTTTTAAATCTTTTTCAATCCTATCTAAGACAATTCTGCTTAAGTGGTGCCCCAAGGCAATACGCTCTCTGTATATTTTTTCATCACCACCTCTAGAAAAATAGATACGCTCAAATGAACAAGCTCTTCTTTCTTTAGGTGTTATAATTTGTTCGATTGTATAACCGCCTTTATCATCTACAATTAAAGCAGTCCCTGGCATCAATTCATGCACTTCGTTTTCACCCACATTAAAAGTGGTACGTATAGCAGCTCTTTCGCTTGCAGCTACAACCACTTCGCCATCGATAAAATAATAAGCTGGTCGAATGCCATGTGCGTCACGCATTACAAAACTATATCCATTTCCTACTAAACCTCCAATGGTAAATCCGCCATCAAACATCGGTACGGCTTGTTTTAGCACTTCAGCGATATTAGGGCTATTAGGATTTTTAGTTTCTTCTTCCACTAAAAAGTGATGAATCACTTCCATCATTGCAGCTAAGTCACTTTGTTTTTCAAAAGGACCAGGTACATGTTTGATTTGTTTGAATAACTCATCCGTATTCACCAAGTTGAAATTACCTGCTAAGGCAAGGTTTTTCCCAGGCACTAAATTCTTCTTTATAAACGGGTGACAAAACTCCACATTGTTCTTGCCCTGTGTGCCATACCTTAAATGTCCCAATAATAACTCACCCATAAAAGGCAAATGCCCTTTCATGAGTCCTGGATGCTTGGTAATATCTGGTTGGAATTTTTCTAATTCTTGAATCTCTTGACCTACTTTATAAAACAAATCAGCAATAGGCTGCTGTGCACTACTTCTTAAACGATACAAAAAAGGATTGCCTGCTTCTATATCTAGTTTAACAGTTGCAATCCCTGCGCCATCTTGTCCACGATTGTGTTGCTTCTCCATCAAGAGATACAACTTATTTAATCCGTAGGTGACCGATCCTCTATTTTGTAGATAGTAGGACAATGGTTTTCTTAACCTAATGAATGCTAAGCCACACTCGTGTTTGATCTCGTCGCTCATGATGAATTTTCTAGTATGTTTTTTCCTTTACAATTGCGTTAGCTACTTTAGTCCAATCTGTCAATTCTTTGCAAGACTGAAAATCGTTGTCTATAAATACATAGTAATTGGGCACTCTTTCTTTGAACCAAGACTCTAACACTTTCGCCTTTTTCTCCTCTAAAGCTCTCACCGAAACACGATTGTAATCTTCTTTTAAATTTTCTTTATGCGGTGCGGTTCTTTCTTTATAATAAACAACGCGAACTGTTTTTCTGCCTCGGTCATCCACATACAATTGTGGCTCAGAGATATCACCTGGCTTCATGTTTTGAATCAACACCACCATCTCCTTGTCCAATTGGTCAAAGTTGATATAGGTAGATCCGTCTCGGCCTGTAACAGCGCCACCGCTGAACTTACTAGATTCGTCGTCACTAAATTTATTCACGGCCTCACCAAAAGTGGTTTTGCCAGCTAGGATTACGCCTCTAACACTATCTAATATTTTTTTTGTTTCATTGATTTCGTCATTCGTGATGGGTGGTATTCTTAAAATATGTTTTACCACCGCTTCATCTCCAGATCTAGAGATTAATTGAATCATATGATAACCGAACTTAGATTTAACTGGAGCAGAAATTTGACCTTCTTTTAATCTAAAAGAAGCCGCCATAAAAGCAGGATCGAATTCTCTTACATTTCTATTCAAGCTAAACTGACCTAGGTTTTCTTTTGCACTAGGATCTTCTGAATATAATTTAACCAACTGATCAAACTTATTCACTCCACCCTCTACTTGTTTACGGTATTCGAGCATTTGCTGAATCACATATTCTTCGATATCACGATTCGCTTTAGGATGCATGATGATTTCTGAAATTTGCACTTCGCTCTCATATAAAGGCAAGCTGTCGGTAGGAATTTTTGCATAAAAAGCTTTTACCTCATTTGGGGTGATCTTTACTTTTTCTACAATTTTAGTTTGCATTTCCTCTGCTAAGCGTTGTTCTCTAATCAATAATCTAAAATCATCTTTTAATTGAAAAACGCTACGACCAGCAACTTCTTCTAACACTTCTTTTGATCCAAACTGTTGAATGAAATTTCGGATACGGCCATCAATAGCACTTTCAATTTCTTCGTCTGTAATTAAAATAGAATCTTTTTCGGCTTGCAATACCAAGGCCTTACGTATCAACTGGCCTTCAATCACTTGACAGGCAGTTGGTAATTCAATATTCTCTTGACCCTGAGATTGTCTTTTGTAATCTGCAATGGCATTGTCCACATCAGAACGCAAAATGTATTTGTCACCTACTGTAGCAACAATTTTATCTGCTAAAACTTTTTTAATTTGTGCATTTGCGCAACTGGCAACTACAACGAATCCTAGGACAAATACAAAGCGAGCTATTTTCATCAAATATGAATTAAGGGGCTAAGTTCCGATAGCTGGGGCAATACCCCAACTATCAAATCTTAATATTTTTATAAAGTACGTTTAACTTCTTCTTCCTCAAATGCCTCTACAATATCACCCGGTTTCAAGTCGGCAAAGTTCTTAATGGTTAAACCACATTCCATATTAGAAACGACTTCTTTCACGTCATCTTTGAAACGCTTCAAGCTTCCTAATTCAGCAGCCTGGCCTTCACCTCTTGGGAACTCAACGATACCGTCACGAATAATACGTATTTTACTATTTCTACTCAACTTACCATCCAATACATAACATCCTGCAACAGTTGCTTTATCAAATTTGTAGACTTCTCTAACTTCTACGTTGGCAACAATCTTCTCTTGGATTTTTGGTTCCAACATACCTTCCATCGCGCTCTTGATTTCATCAATTGCGTTATAGATGATAGAGTACATTTTGATCTCCACTCCTTCTGTTTCTGCTAAGCGACTTGCTTGCATACTTGGACGAACGTTAAATCCAATGATGATGGCATCAGATGCAGCAGAAAGCAATACATCAGATTCAGAAATCTGACCTACCCCTTTCAATACCACTCTAATTGCAATCTCTTCGGTAGATAATTTTTGTAATGAATCACTTAAGGCTTCTACAGAACCATCCACGTCACCTTTGATGATGATGTTTAATTCTTTAAAGTTACCTAAAGCCAAACGACGACCAATCTCGTCTAATGTAATATGTTTTCTAGTTCTTAAACCTTGCTCTCTTAATAATTGAGCACGTTTAGTTGCTAATTCTTTTGCTTCTGCTTCATCATCATATACTTTGAATTTCTCACCCGCTTGTGGTGCGCCATTCAAACCTAAGATAACGACTGGTGTAGACGGCGGAGCCACTTCGATGCGTTGGTTACGCTCGTTGAACATCGCTTTAACACGTCCATAAAATTGACCTGATAAAATCAAATCACCTTGACGTAAAGTACCATTCTGCACTAAGATGGTGGCAACATATCCACGCCCTTTATCCAAAGAGGCTTCAATCACACTTCCTGTTGCTTCTCTATTTGGATTGGCTTTTAAATCTAAAATTTCAGATTCTAATAATACCTTCTCTAATAAAGCATCTACATTCAAACCTTGCTTAGCAGACAATTCTTGGTTTTGGAATTTACCACCCCAAGCTTCTACTAAAATATTCATTTGTGACAACTGCTCGTAAATCTTTTGAGGCTGTGCACCATCTTTATCAATCTTGTTCACCGCAAAGATCATTGGAACGCTTGCAGCTTGTGAGTGACTGATGGCCTCTTTTGTTTGTGGCATCACTGCATCATCCGCTGCGACAACGATAATGGCAATATCTGTAATCTTAGCACCACGAGCACGCATTGCTGTAAAGGCTTCGTGACCCGGTGTATCCAAGAAAGTGATCGCCTTGCCATTAGGCAAAGTCACTTCATATGCACCAATATGCTGTGTGATACCGCCGGCCTCACCCGCAACCACATTTGCATTACGGATATAATCCAATAAGGATGTTTTACCGTGATCCACGTGACCCATGATCGTTACAATTGGAGGACGCTCCACCAAATTCGCTTGGTCTTCTGCTTCCTCTTCTTCGTCCATTTCTTCTACATCTTCTAATCCTACAAATTCCACTTCAAATCCAAATTCACTTGCTACCAATTCAATAACCTCGGCATCTAAACGTTGGTTGATTGAAACCATAATACCCAAGTTCATACACTTGCTGATAATTTCAGCAAAGCTTACGTCCATCAAGCTAGACAATTCACTTACAGTAACGAATTCAGTTACTTGTAATTTGTTGTCTTCTCTTTGTTCGTTATTTTCATTTTCAGCAGCTTCTTCTCTTCTTTGACGACGATACTTGGACTTCATACTCTTACCACGACCACCTTGGCCAGATAATTTAGCTTGAGTTTCCTTGATCTTATTCTGAATTGTCTTTTGATCGATTTCTTTTTGCTCAGCAGTTTGTGGCATATTTCTTCCACGTGCGCCACCTTGACCTGGACGATTGCCCTGATTATTTGGACGATTGCCTTGATACCCTCCGCCTGCTGGACGATTGCCTTGGTATCCGCCTCCTTGTGGACGATTACCTTGGTATCCACCTCCGCCTTGAGTTTGACCACCTTGACCTGGTTGATTTGGTCTTCCTGGAACAGGGATACGCTTACGTATGCGTTTTTCTTCTTGGCTTAAAGGTTTTGGTCTTGTATCGCTATTGATTGGTAAGTCAATCTTACCTAAAATTTTTGGACCTGTTAATTTATCCGCTTGGATATTGGTGATTGCTCCGTGCACATTTTCAGGGGCGATAGAATGATCTACCGGTGCCGCCTTAGGTGCAGGTGTTGGAGCTGGAGCTGGTTCTGCTTTTTTTGCAGCTGCCTTAGGCGCTTCTGTTGCCTTAGCAGCAGTTGCCTTAGCTGCAGGTTCATCTGCTTTTTTAGTGGTCTTTTTTGGTCTAGTCGAAGAGTCAATTAAAGAAAGATCAATTTTATTGATCACTTTAGGCGCTTCCACTTCTGGCGCTTCCACTTTAACTTGCTCTGGGGCTTTAGGTGCTTCTACAACTGGTGCAGGTGCAACTACTGGCGCAGCTTCCACAATAGGCGCTGCCACTTTTGGTGTTTCCACAACTGGTGTTTCAGCAACAACTGCTTTTTTAGCTGGAGCAATTTCTTCCTCTGCTTTTTTGCCCTTGTCTGCTATTGCATTCTTTGGCAGTTCCACATGGTCTGCCTTATTCTTAGCGACTTTGTCGCTTTGGAATTCTGCTTGCAAAGCATAATACTGACTTTCAGTTAATTTGGCTGTTGGCTTAAGGTCGTCCTTCGGAAAACCTTTAGTACTAAGGAATTCAATCAAGGTATCTTGACCGATGTTGAATTCTTTAGCAGCTGCTAACAGTCTTGGTAGTTTCAATTCTGACATTCTAATGTTTTTTGTCCCTTTTTCTTGAACAGGGACGCGTTCCTTTTACAAATATACTTCTATTTCAAAGGTTATTCACCTTTGGCAAACTCTTCTGTCAAGACACGGCGTACTTCCGCAATCGTCTCCACTTCCAAGTCTGTTCTTTTTTCTAATTCTTCTGCGCTCAATTTCAATACACTTCTTCCTGTATCACAACCAACACGCTTAAATTCATCAATGATCCATGCTTCAATCTCATCGCTAAATTCATCTAAATCGATATCAAATTCATCCACAATTTCTTCGTCTTCACGGTACACATCTAATTCGTAACCTGTTAATTCAGAAGCCAACTTGATGTTTACACCACGACGACCAATCGCTAAAGAAACCTGATCTGCTTGTAAATAAACTTCTGCACGCTTACGATCTGCATCTATGTTCATGTAGCTGATTTTTGCAGGCGTCAAAGAACGTTGGATTAACAATTGTGTATTCGTAGTGAAATTAATGACGTCGATGTTTTCATTTTTCAATTCTCTCACAATGCCATGAATACGAGATCCTTTCATACCCACACAAGCACCTACTGGGTCGATACGATCGTCGAAAGATTCAACCGCTACTTTTGCACGCTCACCTGGCTCACGAACAATCTTCTTAATGGTGATTAAGCCATCAAAAATTTCTGGCACTTCGATCTCTAATAATTTAGCCAAGAACAATGGATTTGTTCTTGATAAAATAATCACCGGAGAATTATTTTTCATGTCTACTCTTGCAACAACGGCTCTGATATTCTCGCCCTTCTTGAAAAAGTCTTGAGGAATTTGTTCTGTTTTTGGAAGGATCAATTCATTGCCTTCTTCATCCAATAACAACACTTCTTTCTTCCAAACCTGGTAGATTTCTGCATTGATAATATCACCAATTCTATCAGAATATTTTTTTACTAAAACGTTCTTCTTTAAGTCATTGATACGAGAAGCAAGCGTCTGCTTTGCAGCAAGGATCGCTCTTCTACCAAAGTCGTAGATATTTACTTCTTCTAATAATTCTTCACCAATTTCAAAGTCAGGCTCGATTTTGATCGCATCTGAATAAGAAACTTCAGCTAAAGGATTGTCCACGTCATCATCAGGTCTGATTTCACGACGGCGGATAATTTCCAAGTCACCTTTTTCTGCATTCACAATTACGTCGAAGTTTTCATCGCTACCATATTTTTTTCTCAATAAGGTTTTGAATACATCTTCTACCACTTTCATCATCGTAGGACGATCTATATTTTCAGCGTCTTTAAACTCCGCGAAAGCTTCAATCAAATTTATACTTGCCATAACATCATTTTTTTATCAAGCTGTCAAGCTTGAGTTTTGTTAAAATTGAATTTGAACTATAGTTGATTTTATATTTTCAAATGGAATATGCATTTGTTCAAGGGTTGCTTTTTTGCCCTTGCCTGCTGTCCACTCGATTAAAATATCTTTATCTGTTACTTCTTTTAAATTGCCCACATGCACTGTTTCATCATTCAGAATCACTTCTACATTACGTCCAATATTTTTTACATATTGTCTGTTTAAAATCAAAGGCTCATCCACCCCTGGCGAAGAAACTTCTAATGCAAAATCCCCTTCCGGAAACCAAGCAGCTTCCTCAATGGCTTTGTACAGTCTTCTATTAAAAGAAGTGCATTGCTTAATAGGTAGACCCTGATCGCCATCTATATAGACTCTAATGATGTGCCCTGGCTTTACTTTGATATGTACCAAAAAATAGCTTGGATCCTCTTGCAAAAGAGGCTCTAATAAACTGTGTATCCTGTCTTTTAGTTCGTTTACTTCCATAGTTAAAAAGAAGAAGGGAACGATTTCGTTCCCTTCATTTCTCTGTGTATTCTTGAACAAAGGTAATAAAAGAGGATGAAATCACCCAATTTTATTCAATCTGACCGTATTTTTGCAATATGATGAAGCTGTTATTTTATGGATTCCTGATCTACTTGCTCTATAAGATCATATTTGATGTGGTGGTACCAGTGCGCAAAGGCGTAAAGACCGTACGCCAAAATATGGAAGAAATGCAACGTAAAATGGCCGAAGCGCAGCAACAAAACAGTCAAAACAGTGGTTTTGCAAGCCAAAATGCCCCGAAATCTGCTCCTAAAGTGCCTACCAAGCCAGTCGAAAAAGACGCTGATTACATTGATTTTGAGGAACTTAAGTAAAATTACAAGCCTAAAATCCTGGGCAATTCGGTTTCAATGCGCATTCCAGACTGTAAAAATAGCACTTGTAAGCCCACAGAGGCTGCCGCAATCACATTGGGCTCATTGTCGTCAATGAATAAGGTTTCAGATGCATTGAGTCCTTCTTGATCCAAAATGTATTGAAAAGAAGCAGGGTCTGGCTTGCGCATCCCCATTTCATGGGAATAATACGGCTTTTTAAAGAGCGCATCGAAATCTCCCCCTATTTCCAGAGCATATTGAGGAATAAAATAATCATAGTGGATTTGATTCGTGTTAGAGTATAAAAAAGTGGCAAATGCTTGATGATTCGCTTTCACCCAATCCATACTGCCTTTTCTAAAACCAATGAGCAAGGAATTCCATGCCTCAATGATTTGGTGATGACTGAGTTCGAGTTGGTATAATTGATTAAAGCCTTTACAAAATTCAGCTTCATTGATCAAGCCTTTCTCCAAATCAAAAAATAACTGGTCTGATTTATTGAGCGTGAAATGATTTTCAAAATTGGGTATGCCTAATTGATCGAAGCGATTGTACATGATATCAAAATCAATATCATACAAGACGTTCCCTAAATCAAAAATCAAATTTTTTATTGGCGCCATAAAGTAAGTTGAACATGCAAGTTAAACCACAAATTGTATATTTGAATCATGCAACAAAATCTAGCCCATATTGCTGTCGTTGTTCGTGATTACGATGAGGCAATTCAATATTACACAACCATACTTGGATTTAAATTGATAGAAGATACCGTCCTTTCTGAAACCAAGCGATGGGTAATGGTGCAGCCAAAGGGCGCAACCAATGGTTGTAATTTATTGCTTGCAAGAGCAGCAACACCTGAGCAAGAAATATGTATCGGCTACCAAACAGGGGGGCGTGTGTTTTTATTTTTATACACAGATAATTTTAATCGTGATTTTGAAAACTATACTGCGAAAGGTGTGGAATTTACCATTCCACCCCATGTAGAAGATTATGGCACAGTCGCTGTGTTTAAAGACCTCTATGGAAATCTTTGGGATTTAATTGAGCCTACAAAAGAATAATTATCGCTTCATAGCCGCTGCCATATACTTACAAGCTGCGTCTCCTTTATTTAATTCGTTTTGAATATTTTGATGCGATGCCTCGTCTCTATTTTGGCTTAGTTTAAACACATGTTTTAATGCAGTCACTTTAATCTCAAAAGAAACAATGGCTTTCATGTTTTGATGCATGTACATGGGATCTAAATTTTTCACTTGAGAAGGTGCATCAGCATCCGTTTCAAATTTTTCTGTCAACTCCACAAGTAATGCATGTAAGTGTTGTTCATCCTGCATCTCCATTTTTCCAATGGCATGTACTGTTTGGTAATTCCAAGTACTCGCTTGTCCCTTACTGGTGTACCAACTCGCACTTACAAATGCGGATGGTGCAGAAAAAATCACCAACGCGTTTGCATTGATTTCAAAAGCATTGGTGTGATCCTGCTTGCGCATCAAGTGCCCGCTGATGATCATTTCATCACCAACTTGTTTGATTAACACTGGAATTTGTGCAGCAATCGGCAGGCCGTTCGCATCCACGCCACAAATAGTAACGAATGGATTGGCTTGCATAAAATCAAAAATTGCTTGATGGTCTTTTGCTTTGAAATAAGAAATATCGTACATGAAATACTGTTTTTAAAACTGATTGAATTTGTAAAATAAAAATGGAAATAACAATCCCCTTACAAAGGAAGTGCTGTGGTGGTTTTAATTTCATCCATCACAAACAAACTACTAATATGCGCCACCATGGGCAGGACCGCTAATTTTTCTTGATAAAATTTATTGTAAGACTCTACATCTTTGGTTACTAGTTTTAAATAATAATCAAAACTACCTGAGACCAAACTGCAAGCAATCACTTCGGGAAATTGTGCAATGGTTTGTTCAAATTCAGAAAAATGGCTCTTGGTTTGCTTATCTAATGTCACTTGGCAATGCACCACCAATCCTAGGTCAATTTTTTTTCTGTCTAACAAGGCAACATATTGTAAAATGTACCCCTCTTGTTCCAGTCTTTTGACACGATCATGGGTTGGGCTTAGGGATAAATTGATCGCTGCGCTAATGTCTTTTAGCTTGGCTAAAGCGTCTTTTTGCAGGATCCTTAAAATGGATTGGTCAATTGCGTCTAATGCCATAGAGAAATAATTTCTGTTTGAAGAATAATTCAGGTCCTAAATTACATTAATTTATTACAAAAAAGCTCTGTAACAATATTTTTTACTGATTATATGAAGTTTACTATGAATATTTCCTTATTTATGATATTTGTACAGAAATAAAAACTAATACTATGATTATTGGCGTTCCAAAAGAAATTAAGATTCAAGAGTACCGTGTAGGTTTAACTCCAGAAGGGGTGGATGCTTTGTCAAGACAAGGACACACCGTATATATTGAAACCAATGCAGGTGCGGGTTCAGGATTTTCTGACGAAGCATATAAAGCAGTTGGTGCGCAAATTTTAAATACCCCTGCCGAAGTGTATGCGATTGCAGAAATGATTGTGAAAGTAAAAGAGCCTTTGGCTGCAGAATATGGATTGATCAAGTCTGGTCAAATTCTATTTACTTATTTCCACTTTGCTGCTTCTAAAGAATTAACAGAAGCAATGATGAAAACGCATGCGGTATGTATTGCATACGAAACAGTAGAATTACCGGATGGCTCATTGCCATTATTGGTACCTATGTCTGAAGTTGCTGGAAGAATGGCCGTGAATGTGGGTGCCTATTATTTAGGTAAACCATTTGGTGGCAAAGGAAAATTATTAGGCGGTGTTCCAGGTGTGAAGCCAGCAGAAGTATTGGTGATCGGTGGCGGTATTGTGGGAACACAGGCTGCTAAGATGGCTGCAGGATTGGGCGCGAATGTAACCATCATGGATACCAACTTAGCTAGATTAAGGTACTTGTCGGATGTGATGCCAGCAAATGTGGTAACACAGTATTCTACTTTATTAGCGATCAAAGAAAAATTACCTACAGTTGATTTATTAATTGGTGCCGTGTTATTGCATGGTGCTAAAGCGCCTCACTTAGTGAAGCAAGCGGATTTAAAATTAATGGAAGCGGGTTCTGTGATTGTGGACGTTGCTGTAGATCAAGGTGGATGTATTGAAACATGTAAACCAACTACACATGAAAATCCAGTATTCACTATTGACAATATCACACACTATTGCGTAGCCAATATGCCAGGTGCTGTGCCTCAAACAAGTACTAGAGCTTTAACACAAGCAACTTTACCTTATGCCATTGCAATTGCAAACAAAGGATGGGAAATTGCATGTGCAGAGAACCAAGCGTTGGCTAAAGGTTTAAATATTAGAGCTGGAAAAATATTACACAAGGGTGTATCTGAAGCATTCAACGGATAATTGAAGTTCAACGGAAGATTGAAAAAAAATAAGCAAAAAAATACCCTCGCTATGCGAGGGTATTTTTTTTGTCGATCTGTTTTAAAATATATTTAAATCCCTCTAATTTATAGCACAGTTTTTAAATAGGTTTTCTTGACCAATTTAAACCCTCTTTTAGTATAAAATCTTTGATTGATTGTTGCATTAAGTAAAGAGGAGACAGAAATTTTAAAACAGTTTTTTGTGCCAGCTACAAGTTCAATTTCTTGATATAACACTTCGGCAGCTAAATATTTTCTATATTTTGGATGTATATAAAAAAGCTGGATTTCGCAAAATGGAAAAACCTCGGTTATAGCTGTTCTAAATTCGACAATCGCACAACCTGCAATATTACCCTGTTGGTCTATCAATACAAGTAGCTGATTGGATTTGATTTTTAATTTTGATTTGAAAATAGAATCAAAATCATTTATGTTCAAAGTTAAATCTGCTGTCGTATTGATTGATTCATAGAAAAACATCACATCACTCAGTGTTGCTTTTCGAACAGTATAAATTGGATTGAACTTAGTCATTGTTGATTATTTGGCAATTAGTAGTTCCATTTTGTCCAACCTTTCCACCAAGTAGCATCTTCTCCAGACAAACCAATTGCACCTCTGAATGTTACTTTCTTTAAGAAAGCATCTTGCAATTTAGGATCAGTAAAATTACCATTGCTTGAGTAGTTGTAATTTCCAGCGATACCAAAAGTTAATAAACCAGAAGCTGGCGAATTTGATCCAGCATAAGGCGTTGGGTCAAAAGCTGTATAGTTAAATGGCTGTATCAACTTTGCATCCACCGCATTTACAGTTGCAGTATTTGCATAATAAGTGTCCGCAATCCATGCTTCAATAGAAGCAGTCGTTTTACCAGTTGCAGCACTTGAACTCGCTGTATATTTGGCGTTCACATTCGTAGGCACACCACTTACTAAACCACCATTACCAGCTAATGTGTTGTATCTGAAACGGATAGTACTATCATCAATATTCTTATCCACTGGTGTACCAGTACTTGCGTCAATTAACAAAGCATTTGGCCATCCCATGAATACAGAATTCATAATAGAGATCTTTGAATTTCTTCTGATATGCGCACCTGCCAAAAACAAACTGTTTCCGGTACCATATAAACTTGCACGTGGTCCAATTGCAGTCATATTAGAGAAAACTGCAGAGGTGAAAGGAGTCGCAGTTGAGCCAGATGAGTTATTATCTGATTCAAAAGCTTCAGACTTAGAGATATCTGCTACAGCTGAATCTCTTAAAGAGATACCAAATTGCACATAACCGCTATAGCCGTTGTCTGTATCAAAATCATCATCTTGTGTTTTGTAGGCAATCAAATACTTACAGTTCACTGTACCACCAAACCACTCATAAGCATCATCTTTAGCAAATGCCACTTGGATATGGTCTATTTGTGTGCCATTACCCACTGCAGCCATTGTTAAACTATTGATTTCCTTGTCAGGTTGGAATGCATAACCTGCATATTCAATACGCACATAAGATAAGATACCAGAATTATCTGCAGCGTCAGTACCTCCAGCTAATCCATCTCCATTTGCGTTGTCAATACCACCTTCTACTTGTAACACACTAGCCGCACCATTGAAGGTTGTATTTACAGGCGCTTTACCACAAATTACGATACCACCCCAGTCTCCTGATTGAGGATTCGAAGAGGCGGAAGTAAAAATTACAGGCTTATCTGCACTACCCTTTGCAACAATTTTAGCACCTCTAGCAATCACCAAAGCAGATACATCAGAACCTGAATACTTTCCTTGTACTTTTGCACCTTCTTCAACTGTCAAAGTTGCACCACTTGCTACATATACGATACCAGATAAATAATTCACATCCTTTGCAAATAAGGTCGTATCCTTGGTAATACGTCCAGACAAAGTAATGGTGTTGCTCACCACGCCAGCTGGTGCCACTTCCTTAGTCACGATGACTAATTCTTTTTCACCATCCATTTCGATCTTTCTACAACCAGTAATGGCTAAAAAAGCTAGAGATAAATAAAATAATTGTTTCATTGTTTTGTATTTAAAAATTGTTATTTTTTTGAGTTGATTTTATAAAGAATAGTTTAATGATAAGCCAAATGTGGTACCAAAGCGCCTTTGGAATCTAACCGCATCAATACTAGAATTGTACTTAGTATCAGATGTATTGTTTTGGTAGAATGTTTGTTTTTGATTTAAAATGTCAGAAATAGTTAATTTGATTTCTGCTTTATTGTCTGCAAATTTTTTGCTCATTTGGAAATCAAATAAAGCCCTAGGTGCTTCATAGATGTTCGGTGTTGAAGCACCGCCTTGCACATCACCTACTAAGTAAATGCGCTCACCAACTTGGTTAAATAAGATTGTTGCGTTGAAGCCTTTCTCGGCGATGTCGTACAATAAACCCATGTTAATTAAATAAGGCGACTGACCTTGTAATGGGCGATCCAAATTTAAACTTGAATCCTTCAAAGAACTCTTGATTAAAGATCCATTCGCTTGTAAAGTGAAATGTTTAGATAATTTTTTTCTTGCTTCTAATTCAATGCCATAAGTAGTTGCCTTCTTAGCATTTTGGTAGGTAAACGTACTTGAACCTCCAGCCCCTTCATTATAAATTTGCTCAATTGGATTTGCGAAATTCTTATAGAACGCCCCCAATGTTAACAATTCACCAGAAGCAGGATAGATTTCATAACGAATGTCTGTATTGGTAATTTTTGTTCTTTTTAACAATGGATTTCCTTGTACAGAAGCGTTCAATTCAAAATCATAAATATTCAATGCAGATAATTCTCTTAATTCTGGACGAATCACTGTTTGGGATGCAGTTAATCTTAAATTGCTCTTTTGGTTGATCTTGATGGTCGTATTGATTCCAGGCAAGTAATCAGTTACCCTTGAATAGGTATGTCTTGGGTCCCATTTTTTAACACTGCCAATTAACTGGTCATAATCTTCAACCCTCACCCCCCAAACAACTCTAAGTCCTTCAGCAACCTTGTTGTCAAATTGTAAGAAACCTGCATTTAAAATTGTATTCGCAATGTATCTGAAATTCCTTCCTTTGATGGCATCAAATCCAAACAAATTGCCAGTTCCATTTCCAAAATTTTGGGGCGAAAATACCATATCCGGACTCTGCGCTCTTAAGGCTGCGTTTTCAGATGGCAAGAAATTTGCAAATAATTTAGCATCATACAAACGATCTTTAATTTGCATTAAGTATCCAGCTTTGATTGTTTGTGATTTTATTTTGTAAGTCAAATCCCCGCCAGCAGTGTAGATATAATCACTTAAATCTTGGAAGATTCTACTTCCTGACTGCTGTGACAATGTATTAGAGATGTTCAAAACATACGAATCAGATGTTCCAACACTTTTTGTGTACATGATTCTTCGTTGATCTGGACTGTAGCTATCTAAGATATTAAATGCACCAAACCAATTGAATTTTAATTTATTACTTAAACTATGCTCGCCATTTAATTGATTTGTAAAAAATACATTTTGACCAAATACAAATTCATTACTCTTAACTAAATCGCCTCTTGTAAAATCTTCTCCTATACGATTGGTATATGCATTGTTAGATTTTACATTTACGATTGCCTTATAGCTAATTTTGTTCAGAGGATTTAAGAAGATAGAAAAGCCAGCAATTGCACCCATGTTGATGTCTTGTATGTACTTGTCGTCTTGATAATCATATAAGACAGAAAATGTCCCTCCTTCATTAGCAGTGTTCTGGCGGTTAAGATTTTCTTGTAAACGATAGGTTTTGGCATAGTTCACACCTAAAATGCCTCCAATTTTTTTACCCCATAATGTCCCTGAAAATCCACCATTCATTTGTAAACTTATATTTGGCTTTGCAGTCATTTGAACAGGCGTCCAGTTATTTGGCATTGTTTTTCCCAAAGCTGTTTTAAACGCGATATTAGCAGTATCAAAATTGGACTTTGTTGTATACCCAAGAGGCAAGGATCTTGTTCCATCATCTATGCCATACCAATCGGTCTTTCCCCCTTGGTCTTTAAAAAAGTTCTTACCCGTAACAAGCGTATTAGCACTAGTAGCCAGTTGAATATTAAAGAAATTTTTAGACGGGATATCTTTGGTGTTCACTTGAATTAATCCACCAGCCCACTCGCCTGGCAATTCAGGAACAAAAGCTTTATTAATAATGATATTGTCAATGATTTGAGAAGGAAACAAATCAAAAGAAAACGTTTTACGATCAGGCTCTGTACTAGTTAACAAAATACCATTTAGCATAGCTTGATTATAACGATCCGCTAAACCTCTTACAATGATAAACTTGCCTTCTTGGATCGATGCACCTGGCGTTCTTTTTAAGATTTCTGCCGTGTTTCTATCTGGACTTCTTTTGATTGATTCTGCAGAAATTACAGACGCAACCGTATTTGTATTTTTTTGAAAAGCGATTAAAGCATTGTCGGTAGCACCTTTGTTTGTTGACCTTGATGCACTTACTACAACATCTGTTAATTTTTTACCTGTCTCCTCCAGCAATACATCTATTACTTGCACCTCATTTGCTTTTTCTACTTTTGAAGAATTAATTGTTTTTAATTTATACCCTACATAAGAAAAATCAATTGTATATATTTTATTGAGTTCGATTATAAATGTATATCGACCTTCCACATCTGATTTAATTGTTTTTACTCCCTCTCCCTTTAGTTGAATAGTCACACCCACTAAGGTCTCATTTTTAAAATTGGTGACTTTCCCAGTAATGGTCGCTTTTTGAGCATATATTGCAATCTGCGCACTGATAAAACAAATTAGTAGAAGTATCCTTTTCACGATATATATTTATTTATACCGCAAAGATCAAAATCACATATTACCTAATTGTTACCTTAACATGAACTTAATATTATCATTGCAAAACCAATCCATTCAACCAGTTGTAAAAAAAAGGCGTTTCTATAGAAACGCCTTTTAAAGTTTTTTATACGATTGATAACAATTTGTTAATCTAAATGATACACAGTATGCAAATCTTTGGTGCATGTAAAATTAACCCCTAGATCATTGATCAATCCGTCATGAATGTCATATACCCAGCCATGTAAATGCAAATGTTGTCCTCGTTTCCAAGCATTTTGAACAATAGATGTTTTTCCTAAATCATGAACCTGCTCTTGTACATTCACTTCTACAAATCTCCTTGCTCTTAATGTTTCGTCTTCAATAGCATCCAATTCTTGATAGTGAAAACGATACACATCTTTAATATGACGAAGCCAGTTGTCAATTAAGCCAAACTGTTGATTTTTCATGGCTGCAATCACACCGCCACATCCATAATGTCCGCAAACTATGATATGTTTCACTTTTAATACATCTACTGCATAAGACAGTACACTTAACATATTCATATCGCTGTGGACCACCATGTTAGCAATATTACGATGTACAAACATTTCTCCAGGGTCCGTGCCAGTAATAGACTCGGCAGGCACCCTGCTATCTGAACAACCAATCCATAAATATTCAGGAGATTGTCCTTTTGATAATTTCTCGAAAAATAATGGGTCTAGTTGTAATTGTTCTGCCACCCATGATTTATTGTTTTCTATTAACCTTTTATAGGATTGTTCCATTGTTGTTGTTTTTAATTGAATGAAGGAATGAAATTGGATAGACTTATGCTATCTAGTGCCCAGACATCGCGACCCTTGCAGGCATATTCACTAAATTCACTTTGATGTTTTTTAATTTAGCTGATACTTCAAAATCATAAATGATTTCAAGTACATCTAAGTCGATATAATGCGAACCAGTGGCATCAATCGTCACCGATGTGCCCACCTCAATATCCGCTAATTTTTTTGCAATACTCCCTTTGTTAATAAAAGTTACATGTTCTGAAAGTTGGATAGTGATGGCGCCCCCTTCTGATTTTTTATCATGATGTATTTCATAATCACGGCGATAGTTGGTTCTAAGGATGTAAAAAATCGCAACCAACATGCCCAATGCAATCCCTTTTAATAAATCACTAAACTGAATAGCCACAACTGTTACAATAAATGGCACAAATTGCTCCCATCCTAACTTGTACATTTCTTTGAACAAGGCCACTTTCGCAAGCTTATACCCCACCACTAACAATACTGCAGCTAAACAAGCTAAAGGAATTTGATTTAATACAGTTGCAAAAGCAACCACACTTATCAAAAGTAATAAGCCATGAACAACAGCAGATAATTTTGTTTTTGCTCCTGCATTTACATTTGCAGAAGTACGTACGATCACAGCTGTCATTGGAAGACCTCCTATTAAACCGGAGATTACGTTACCAATCCCTTGTGCTTTTAATTCTCTATTAGTTGGTGTCACTCTTTTGTATGGGTCAAGCTTGTCACCTGCCTCTGTGCTTAATAATGATTCTAGGCTAGCAATAATTGCAATGGTAATCGCAATCACGTAAACCTGATAGTTGCCTAATGCACTTAAATTAGGCAGGGTAAATTGTCCAATGAATTCAGTGCTGTTCTTTGCCACTGGCAATTTAACCAATGCATTTGCAGACAAAGCCCATGCTGGTTGGTATTGTGTAAAAATAGCATTTAAGGAAACGCCTACAATAACCGCTATTAAAGCACCTGGTACAAATTTAAAGAAGCCATACTTTTTTAATTTAGGCAAGTCCCAAAACAAAATAATTGCAATCGAAATGCCCGCAATGATCATAGAACCAAAATGATAAGGTACTGAGGCTGTTTTGTCATATCCAATTGCAATAGGTGCTTGTTTTAAAATTAAAATAATTCCAATTGCCGCTAACATACCCTTAATCACACTGGATGGAAAATAATAACCAATTACGCCGGCTTTTAAATAGCCTAATAGAATTTGAATTATTCCGGCAATAACAACTGCAACTAAGAATTGATCATAGGCACCTAAAGTAGTTATTCCATTTAAAACAATCACGGTCAGTCCCGCAGCAGGACCACTCACACTCAATGCAGATCCACTTGCAAAAGCGACCACAATGCCGCCAATAATTCCAGCTATGATACCCGAAAACAATGGTGCTCCCGATGCCAACGCAATACCTAAACACAAAGGCAATGCAACTAAAAAAACGACTAGGCCCGCAGGCAAATCTTCCTTCAAATATTTGAAACTTAAACCTTGTGATGGTTGATGTAAATTCATTTTAAAAATTAAATTGTCGTTATATGATTCATTGAACTAATAGCCCAATAATGAGGCACTAGTGTCAGTTCATTTTGAATGGGGCGACTTTTTCACCTAAGACATGATCGCCAAAAGCGCTCATGTAGGAAATCGACATAAATTTAAGTAATTAAACCGAAGGATTGGGAGGCGGTATCAGGATGGGGTCATTTCTATCCACCGCTTTGCCCATCGTAGCTATGATTGAATGTGCCGCTTGATCAGATAAAATTCTAGCTTGACTTTCGAAATAAAGAGAATGATTGGATTCAATATTTTTCAATTTGAATTGAATTTCCTCCACCTCTTCTTCCTCTAAAGCAATTAGGTCCGTTGTTGATATTTGTGCTTTCCCTTGGATTAGCTTGGTCCAAAACTGTATCCCGTCCACAGGAAAAACCTGGGTCGTTAATACAATTAGGAGGAGAGATCCAATCAGCTTTTTTATCATTATTGCGAATATATCGTTCAAACAAATACAAACACCATTTTGTTAGTTAATTTACCAAAAATTGACAAAAGGCGCTGTAATTGGGTATTCGAGAGCATTCATAGGATCTAAATTGTTATTTTTGCCAAGCATGCAATTACTAGATTCTTCAAAATTATCCAAATCATACAAGTGGGTTTTTCTTATACCGCTTTGCAGTCTACTAATTGGATCGGCCGCTGCCGGATTTTTATGGACCTTGGACTTTGTCACTAAGCTAAATCTGACCCATTCTTGGCTGCTCTTTTGCCTGCCTTTAATGGGCGGATTCGTTGCATTATTGTATGCTAAAACAGGACCTGAACTTGGGAATGGTAATAGGTTTATTATGGCTAGGTTTTTCAAAGAAGAAGCAGTGGAAACAAAAAAACCAATCATCCCAATGCTTTTAACTCCACTTGTATTGATAGGCACCCTTTTTACACATTGGGGTGGCGGTTCAGCAGGGAGAGAAGGTACAGCGGTTCAAATGGGCGCCAGTTTGGCTAGCCAAATGAATAGATGGTTTAGTTTAGATAAACCAGAACAAAGACTGCTTACTTGTATTGGAATAAGTGCAGGATTTGCAGGTGTTTTTGGCACACCCTTGGCTGCTAGTATTTTTGCTTTTGAATTCTTTGGGTTTAGGAAAACAAAGTGGTTTTATATCTTCCCAAGTTTATTGACAGCATATCTCGCAGACTTTATCTGTATCAGCTGGGGGATTCAACATGCACATTACGCAATCGTCTCTTTTAGTGATTACAATTTAAGCACGATAGGATGGTTGACCATCTCAGGATTGCTTTTTGGCTTAGCTGCATTGTTATTTATTCAATCTGGTAAATTATTTTCAACACTATTTTCAAAAATCGCGTCTCCCATTTTAAGACCTATCATTGGAGGAACAATTTTCGCTGTTTATATTTACTTAACAGGCCAAGGAAAAATGACCGGGCTTGGGCTACAAACTATTTCAGATGCATTTGTACATCAACAAGCAAGTTTTGACTTTTTAATCAAATTATTACTCACTAGTTTCATTTTAAGTGCTGGATTCAAAGGTGGCGAAGTGACCCCTTTGTTTTTTATAGGTGCCGTTTTAGGAAGTGCCTTGGTAGCATTTATCCCCTTGCCCATCAGCTTATTGGCCGGACTAGGATTGATTGCCGTTTTTGCAGGTGCTACACATTGTGTAGTCAGCGCTATCCTACTAGGCGTTGAACTTTATGGTTTTGAGTATAGCTTTTATATAACCTTTATTTGTTTCATCACTTACCTCATTTCAGGAACAAGCAACATTTACGAAGGAAGGCCTTTAGGGAAAATCAAAAAGGCTATCGCTCCTTATTTTTTATAAACCATATAGACATAAAAAGGCACGCCCATCATTAACATGATGAATCCCCAATAGACAATTTCTTGTCCAGCACCTATGATCATCCACATAGAAAAAACGAATGCCGCTAAGCTAACTAACACTGCAGCAAATGTTTTGCTTTTAGAAAATGTTGTGGCATTTTTCGCCCTAATAATTAAATAAGATACTGTAGTAAATAAATAAGGTAATAAAGTGAAAAATGTAGAAAGCAGAATCAATAACTTAAACTGACTGGCTAAATTTTTTGACTGATTCATGAACATCAATGCCGTAATAATAAGACTGGATACAACCACGCCGTTTACAGGGACCCCCTTTTTATTTTGTTGAACAAAAAATGCGGGAAATAATTTATCCTTAGCCATTGCAAATGGCATTTGACCTTGCACTAATATAAAACCATTCAATGCACCAAAAGCAGCAATGGCAGCACCTGCACTCACCCAGTACTTAGCACCATGACCATAAATTTTTTCTGCCGCATCTGCAAAAGGGGTAATAGAAATTTTTAGTGCCTCTGCTGGAATCATACCCATTACAGCTGCAGTGCTTAATAAATAAATACCTGCAGCAATCCACACACCACGCATAGTGGCTTTTGAAATATTTTCACCAGGATTTTCTACACTTGAAGCAGGAATAGTCGCACACTCAATCCCTAAAAAAGCAAAAAATGTCAATGTAGTAGTAGCTGTGATGGCTTGCCAACTGCTTGTGCCACTCATATTAAAAGGGAGTAAATTTTTGACATCTAAAAATATAAGGCCCCCAATTGCAACCAACGCTAGTGGCACTATTTTAAGTATTGTAGTGATCAACTGCACTCTTCCGGATGCAAAAACCCCCAATGTATTCACCCATGTGAGCAACCATAAAAAAGCAAGCCCCACTGACAAGGACAAAATTGCATTTTGGCCAAGGATTGGAAAAAAAGTACTCAGGGCACTCACTAATGAAACTGCGATGGCCGCATTGGTTGTCCAAACTGAAATTAAATAACCCCAACCCACCAAGAAACCTGCAAAATCGCCCAATCCAGCTTTTGAAAAAGCATAAGGCCCACCGTCTGAAGAAGGAACCAATTTACTTAAGCTAGCAAACACTTTGGCAATCACAATGGCACCGAGTGCAGAAAATACCCAACCAATCAAACTGATGCTTCCAAAACTGGCTAGCGCCGAAGGCATTAAGAAAACACCCGCCCCAATCATATTCCCTACAACAAGCGAAGTGCTTGTCCAAACGCCTATTTTTTTTTGCTCAATTTGCATGATTCAAGATAAGGAAATAATGTTTAAATTCATTCTATGAAAATTACAAAAGCCTCTATCGAATCAGCTGCAGCTAGGATTGCCCCTTATATCCATACCACTCCAATCATGACCAATAAAAGCATCAATGAGCAGTATGGATTAGACTTGTATTTTAAATGTGAGAATTTTCAAAAAATAGGTGCTTTTAAAATTAGAGGCGGCATGAATGCAAGCCTACAATTAACCACTGAACAATTGAGCAAGGGCGTTGCCACGCATTCTTCAGGTAACCATGCGCAAGCTTTGGCTTTTGCAGCTAAGATGTTAGGCGTCAAAGCATATATCGTCATGCCCGAATCCTCTCCACAAGTGAAAGTAAATGCAGTTAGAGGATATGGTGCAGAAGTCACCATTTGTGCATCCAACCAAATAGCAAGAGAAACTACGCTTCAAGAAATTGTAGACAACACTGGTGCAACATTTATACACCCTTACGATAATGATGAAGTCATTACAGGGCAAGCAACCTGTGTCAAAGAAATAATTGAATCCATTCCTGATCTAGACATGGTGGTGACTCCGGTTGGTGGTGGCGGCTTATTGTCTGGCACCTGTTTAGGCGCACACTATTTTAAACCTGGGTTAAAAGTGTATGCAGGAGAACCAGAAGGTGC
>JAGOAO010000042.1:1484-4957 GCA_017983845.1 Sediminibacterium sp. | reverse complement strand
GCCTAGCGAGCCATTAAACCTAATTGTCTAAAGAACTCAAGATTATCCATAAAGTCTTGTTCTTCTGTAATTTTACCATTTACAATGGTTGCAATTGTACAACCAATTACATCCACATCCTTATTTGTTGCAGGTATACCAAAGAAATTCCCAGTGTGCTTGCCTTTGAAATTCCAATATTTTACTACTTTATTGCCTTGTGCTACGGACTCTTTTACAGTAAACTGACGATTAGAAAAACCTGTGATATAGTTTGCATAATAGGCAATACAGTTTGCCTTGCCCATGGTTGCTGGCACTGTGTGCAACATTGCGTTTTCAGCATAAGCAGTGTCTAAAATATTGACCCTGCCTTCGTTAATCACCACATCCCAAACATGGTTGTAATTTTTGATATTTTGGTTCGCCTGATCTAATTTTTGAGCAGATACGGTAAATACAGACATGGCACTTAATGCCAAAAAGCTGAATAACATTTTTTTCATAATAGTCTTGATTTGATGAAGCTCAAAACTATTATGAACAAACATGATACTATGGAATTGGCGCATTCAATTTGTTCCAATAAAGGATAAAGGAACAAATTGAAACTAGAGGGCACCTAATTGTGCATTACTGGCAATTGAACACTAGAAGCATTATTGAATATTTTGATAGTTGCTTTTTTGAAATCACTATCCTTTGCTTGATAAATATCCATAAACTGCTGTGGATTCCTGTCTACAAGTGGGAACCAACTGCTTTGTATTTGAACCATAAGACGATGGCCTTTTTTGAAAGTGTGTGCAATATCAGGTAGAGTAAATTTGACTTGTGTAGGCTTGTTAGGTACAAAAGCTTCCGGCTTTTCAAAACTATTTCGATACTTACCACGCATAATTTCACCTCTTACCAATTGCTGGTAGCCACTCATTAAATAATCATTTTGATTATTTTCGTACTCAAAATTATCTGGGTAAACATCTATAAGTTTAACTACGAAATCAGCATCTGACCCAGACATGGCAACCATTAAATCGGCAACAATTGGACCACCCAGTACAAGATCGCTTGTTAAGATTGGCGTAGTATATACAAGGACGTCCGTTCTTCTTGAAGTAAACTTTTGATCGTCATCCATGTACTCTCTATAATGTCTTTTAGGCTTACTCTTCATCATATAGTTATCAGATATATAGGGCACTGGCTTTGCTGGATCACTTACATACGTTTCAAAACTAGATAAGTTGGTAGTTTTTTCTCTTTGAACAATTTTGCCTTTGTCGGATAATACAAAAGTCTCCATTTTCATATTTTCAGCTGGCCAAGTTGGTAATTGTTTCCACTCATTACTACCTGAGAAGAAAATAGTCGCTTCTTTAATTTGGTCAAGCGTTCCTGTATTCTTTAGATAATAATTAAAGAACGGCAATTCGATATTTTTGCCATACCACTCGCTTGTATTACTACCCCATTGTACATTACCTAAATGCGTGCCATCCTTAGCGCCCCATTGTCCATGATACCAGGGACCCATCACAATTTTATTGTTATTTTTTGCTTTTGCTTCTATGGCTTTATATAAATTCCAAGCACCATAACAATCTTCTGCATCATAGAGTCCTCCTACCACGAGTGTGGCAATATTTGGGTTAATGTATTGTACATGCTTTCTGGTATTTCTTTCTTGCCAAAATGCATCATAATTTGGATGCGCCATTAAATCATTCCAAAACTTTATGCTGTCCCCCATCAACTTTGTAAAATTGCTGATTGCACCTGTTTGTAAGTAAAAATCAAAATTGTCTGGGTTGGTAAAATTGAATCCTGTTGGACCTACAGTTGTAGGTGTTGGTCTTGGCTTTCCAAAACCTGAATAAAAAGCAAATGCATCCGCTAGCATAAATGCACCATTGTGGTGAAAATCATCTCCAATAAACCACTCTGTTACTGGAGCCTGTGGGCTAACTGCTTTTAAAGCTGGATGATTACTAAGTGCAGTAAGTGTGGCATAAAAGCCTGGATAGGAGGTGCCAAATACACCCACTTTTCCATTGTTATTCGCAATATTTTTGACCATCCAGTCTATGGCATCATAACTATCTGTTGCTTCGTCTATTTGATCTGCTTTTTTATTTTGAATATAAGGTCGAATGTCTTCAAAAACACCTTCACTCATCCAACGTCCACGAACATCTTGAGCAACATAAATATATTTTTCCTTAAAAAACATACTTCTTGGTGAATTCCAAAAACTTCCAAAAACATCTTTACCATAAGGCGCACATGAGTAGGGAGTTCTTGTTAATAAAATAGGATGCTGCTCAGTATTGTCTTTCGGTGCATAAATAGTTGTAAAAAGTTTAATTCCATCACGCATTGGAATCATCAATTCCGTTTTAGTATAATTATTTACAATCCAAGAGGAGTCTACTACTTGGGATAGTAAAGCAAAGGGAATCATAAAAAATGCTAAAGAGAATAATTTTTTCATAGTAGTTGAGTATTCGTGTAATGAATGTTTTGCCTCCATAAGTTACAACTATAAATAAGTAAAAATGAAAATATATTTTTGAAGCCAAAGCCGAAGCGTCAACGAATTTTAAATTATTGAATAATAATCAATGCTTCAATGGCTTCTTCTTGATCATGCCGCCCTTGGTATCTTTAACACTGTGCATCACTACAAATGCATTTGAATCAATTAATTCAATTTCAGTTTTTAACTTGTTCATTTCCAATCGGGTCACTACCGTATATAAAATATTTACCTCACCCATCTCTCCTCTGGTTCCAAATCCTCTTTCTCCTTTGTATACAGTGACACCTCGACCCATTTTATGAATCACCATTTCTTTAATTTCTGTAAAATGAGTGGACACAATGGTTACACCCATATACTCGTCAATGCCCTCAATGATAAAATCCAGGGTTTTAGAAGCTGCTAAATAGGTCACCATAGAAAACAGGGCAATTTCTACTGACAAGAAGTACATCGCTGCGGAAAAAATCAACACATTGATGACTATAATAATATCGCCAATGGTAGTGCCCATTTTTTTACTTAAATAAATTGCTAATATCTCTGTCCCATCAATCACCGCGCCACCCCTTATCGAAAATCCTATCCCTGCACCTAAAAAAGTACCCCCAAAAATGGCCACCAAAATATCGTTATTCGTTACTATTGGAAAATCAACATAAGCAACGCATAAGGCTAAACCAATAATAGCCGATGCTGTTCGAATAGCAAACTGCTTCCCAATGATGCGATAGCCAAGTAGGATAAATGGGATATTGATGACAATTAATAAAAGGTATAAAGGAATCGAAGTAAGATTTGATATTAACAAAGAAATGCCCGTGGCGCCCCCATCGATAAAATGATTGGATAATAAAAAACCCTTAAATCCAAAACTAGCCGAAAATATACCCATCGTAATGAGTATAATATCCTTAATGGTACTTTTAGTGATGATTAAAAAATCAAAATA
>JAGOAO010000042.1:0-1384 GCA_017983845.1 Sediminibacterium sp. | reverse complement strand
TGCAAAATTATCAGATATAGACCCTAAGGCTCATTTTTAATTTTAGATATCGGTATTATTGGCCGCCCATTTTAATAAACTGTTTTTTTCATTAGAAAGATTGAGCTTCTGTATAATATTATGTCGATGGTTTTTGATCGTTTTTTCGGATACAAACAAACTAGCTGCAATCTCTTTACTACTCATTTGTTTTGCAATCAATTTTAATATCTTATACTCTGACATGGTCAATGCATCAATCGCAGTATTTTGTTTTTGCTTACTTATGATATAATTAAATGCCATTTGAATGGTTACCTTAACCTGTTCTTCCTTCCAAGGTTTTACTATATAATTAAGTGGATCAGTTTCCTGTGCCTCAGTAATGGTTGCTAATTTTGTAACCGCTGTAATAAAGATGATGGACACATTAGGTTTTAATAAATTGGCTGCATGTGCAAAATCAATTCCAGTCTTATTGTGCTTTAAATTAATATCACACATAATTAAGTGTGGATCAAATTCACCCATTGCTTCAATGGCTTGTTCAAAATGATCAACAATACGTGTTGTATAACCGTCTTTAGTTAAAAACTCACTTAAATCAAGTGCTTGTAAAAGTTCATCTTCTAAAATTAATATTCTCTTCTCTATCATAATGTTAAATACTAAATTTAATCGTGTGTGTCACACCATTCAAATGAGCTAAGCTATACTCGGCTTCTAATTGCTGACACATTGTTTTTATTAATTTTAAACCCAGACTTGTTTCTTTCACCTCATTCATTTCGAATCCAGAGCCATTGTCTTTAATCGTTAAGACGCAATGTTTATCTGTGGCAACCAATTGAATGCTTACTTCAATTTGTTTTGAATCATTGGTTGCGTGTTTAAATACATTAGAAACAACTTCGTTAATAATCAAGCCTAACAATATAATTTTCTCAAGCGCAATTTGTACCGCATCAATTGTATATTCAAAATGAATCAATTGACCTTCATTTTGGAATGAATGATATAGATGGTCAACTAGCTTTATGGTATACGATTTAAAGTCTATCAATTCAATGTCACTCTCTGCATATAGACTCTCATGCACAATTGCCATTGAGTTGATTCTGTTTTGTATAGCACTAACAAAATCAATCGTTTCTTGATCTACAATTCTTCTTTTTTGAATATTTAATAAACTATATATATTTTGCAGATTGTTTTTTACTCGATGATGCAGCTCTTTTATAAGTTGTTCATTGTATTGACTTTTTTGAAGATTATTTTCGGCATAAATTACTAGCAATTTATTTTTTGCCTCGATCATTTTTTTGCTTTTTTCTTTTTGTCTTAGATTTCTAAGCACAAGTAAGATGATGATCAAAAAAGAGATTAATCCTGCAACTGATAAATA
>JAGOAO010000025.1 GCA_017983845.1 Sediminibacterium sp. | reverse complement strand
TCATTTTTACCATTGAGTAAAGCTTCCGTTTGCGCAAAATAATTACTCAATAATTTTGCATGATGGTCGCCAATAGGATTATGACTTTTTGCAGGTGCAATAAAATCACAAGGAATAACTAATGTGCCTTGATGAATCAATTGATAAAATGCATGTTGTCCGTTGGTGCCTGGTTCACCCCATATTACTGGACCAGTTGCATAATTCACGGTGGTTCCATTGCGGTCAACATATTTACCATTGCTCTCCATATTGCCTTGTTGGAAATAGGCTGCGAATCGGTGTAAGTATTGATCGTAGGGTAGGATGGCTTCACTCTGTGCACCAAAAAAGTTCGTATACCATATACCTAATAAAGCCATGATCACTGGCATGTTTTTTTCAAACGGTGTGGTTTTAAAATGAACATCCGCATCATGTGCTCCTTTCAATAAATCTTCAAAAGCATCATATCCAATGGTCAATGCAATAGACAATCCAATCGCACTCCATAAAGAATAACGTCCACCAACCCAATCCCAGAATTCAAACATGTTTTGGCTACTAATACCAAATGCATTGACTAATTTTTCGTTTGTACTCAATGCAATAAAGTGAGTAGCAATATGTGCTTCCTCTTTTGCATGTTCTAAAAACCAAGTTCTAGCCGTGTGGGCATTGGTCATAGTTTCTTGAGTGGTGAAAGTTTTTGAAGCGATTAAAAACAAAGTTTCTTCAGCGTTTACTTTCTTCAATGTTTCTGCAATATGTGTGCCATCTACATTGCTAACATAATACACTTGAATGCCATCTATCCAATACGGTTTTAATGCTTCGGTAACCATCACTGGGCCAAGGTCACTACCGCCAATTCCAATATTGACTATCGTAGTTATTTTTTTACCAGTAAAACCTTTGTGTTCACCTTGATGAATTTTGTTGCAAAATGTTTTCATTTGTTGCAACACACGTTGTATATCCGGCATGATATCTTTACCATCCAATACAACAGGTTGGCCACTGAAATTTCTCAATGCAGTGTGCAATACAGCTCTGTTTTCGGTTTCATTGATTGCTTGACCAGAAAACTGTGCTTCAATGGCTTTATCTAATCCACATTCTTTTGCTAATTGAAATAACAATTGAATGGTTTTATCTGAAATGATATTTTTGGAATAATCAAATAATACGCCGTCTTTGTTGATGGAATATTTTTCAAATCTATTGGGGTCTGCTGCAAACAAATCTTTCATTTGTCTACGACTCATCTCTTCTTCAAAATGCTTTTTCAACACAAACCATGCTTGTGTAGTGGTTGGATTTATTCTTTCTAACATAATTTTATATTCTAATCTTTGCTACTTAATTTTTTGAATTGTTTCAATCGTTTTGGATAAGGCATCGGGGGAGATGTCGAGATGTAAAACAAATCTAACTTGGGTAGGCGTCATCACATAAGCCAAAATGTTTTGTTCTTTTAAGGCTTGAACAAAAGCTGCAGGGGTATAAGTTCCAGTCATTACAGCAATGACAATATTGGTCTCTACAGGTAAAACATGATCCACAAATGATTTTGCTTCAAGGGCTTCTTTCAATGCAATCGCATTTAAATGATCCTCGGCCAATCTATCTACATGGTTTTCTATAGCGTAGATCCCAGCAGCAGCTAAATAACCTGCTTGACGCATCCCGCCACCAAAAACCTTTCTCCATCTTCTCGCTTTTTTAATGAATGGGGCAGATCCAACTAAAACACTACCAACTGGTGCACCCAAACCTTTACTCAAACAAACAGATACGGAATCAAACACCTTTCCATAGTCTGCCGCATTTTCCTTTTTATGAACAATGGCATTGAAAACTCGGGCTCCATCCAAGTGAAGCGCTAATTGGTTGGCCTTAGTCACTTGTTGGATCTCGTAAAAAGTACTAAAATCATAACAGGCACCACCGCCTCGGTTGCTGGTATTTTCCAAGCTTACCAAACTGGTGATTGGTTTATGAACATCCATTGGGTTAATGGCTGCTTGTACCTGCTCTGCGGTCAATAGGCCACGATCTCCATGTAAAAGACGTACAGAACAGCCTGAATTAAAGGCAATACCGCCTCCTTCGTATTGGTAAATATGGGAAATCTCGTCACAAATCACTTCGTCACCCGCCTGCGTATGGGTTTTAATGGCCAATTGATTGGTCATGGTGCCGCTTGGGCAGAACAAACCAGCCTCAAATCCAAAGATTTTAGCAGTTTTTTCCTCTAAACTGTTGATACTAGGGTCTTCTCCAAATACATCATCCCCAACTGGAGCTGCTTGCATATAGGCTAGCATGGCAGGGGTTGGTTTGGTTACGGTATCAGATCTAAAATCTATCATGCCGCGAAGATAAATCTAGGTCGTCGATAAATGATAAAAAAACACCATTTTGGGTATAAATATTTGCAAAAAGTTAAATAACAGGCTATTCAAGGCTTTATTTGTATTATTGGCCTCAAAATCTTAACTTTGCAGACTCCCGAAAGGGATATACTATTTTGGACTTTCCATCGTTATACTTATAAATAAATTCTTTGCATGAGGCAGCTTAAAATTGCTACACAGATTACCAACAGAGATTCTCAAGCGGTTGAAAAATATTTACAAGAGATTTCTAAAATCTCTATGATTAATCCTGAGGAGGAAACTACACTCGCACAACGTATCAAAATGGGCGATCAACGCGCATTGGATAAGTTGGTTCAAGCCAATTTGCGTTTCGTTGTTTCTGTGGCAAAACAATACCAACACCAAGGCTTGTCTTTGAGTGATTTAATTAACGAAGGAAATTTAGGTTTGATCAAAGCAGCACAGCGTTTTGATGAGACGAAAGGTTTCAAATTCATTTCTTATGCGGTATGGTGGATTCGTCAATCTATTTTGCAAGCTTTGGCTGAGCAAGGTCGTTTGGTTCGTTTACCTCAGAACAAAATCGGTACTTATAATAAAGCGAACAAAGCATATATGGCATTTGAGCAAGAACACGAGCGTGAGCCTTCAACAGAGGAACTAGCTGGTATCTTGGAAATGTCAGAAACAGAGATCAACAATATCTTCCAATCTAATACACGTCATACTTCATTAGATGCACCTGTACACGAAGCAGAAGATGTGGCAATGGGCGATTTATTACAAGGTGGAGATGATACAGACGAAGATGTAATGAAGGATTCTTTGAGAGAAGAAATTAAAAGAGTCTTGAAGTCTTTAAGTCCAAGAGAAGCAGAGATCGTGAATGCGTATTTTGGATTGGATGGTGAAAATGGTGTTACCATTGAGCAAATCGGTATCAAATATGATTTAACTAAAGAACGTATTAGACAAATTAAGGAGCGTGCGATTAAGCGTTTGCAAAAAGCGCGATATAGCAATGCATTGAAAGCTTATTTGGGCTAATAAAAAATTAACAATATCATAAAAGCCCCAACGATCTTTAAGATTTGTCGGGGTTTTTTTTTAGCTACTTTGTAGCACAAAAAATTTAAAACAGGATCATGGAAACAGAAAAAGTAGACATCCTCATTATTGGATCTGGACCAGCAGGATACACTGCAGCAATTTACGCAGCAAGAGCAAATATGAAACCGTTATTGTACCAAGGGATTCAACCAGGTGGACAATTAACAATCACGACAGAAGTAGAGAACTACCCAGGTTTCCCAGAAGGGATTCAAGGCCCAGAAATGATGGTTAATTTTGAAAAACAAGCTGCAAGAATGGGTGCTGATATCCGTTATGGTTTGGCTACTAAAGTAGATTTTAGTGGTTACCCTCATAAGGTTTGGATCGATGACGAAAAAATGGTTGAAGCAGGTGCGGTGATTATTTCTACTGGTGCAAGTGCTAAATGGTTGGGTATTCCAAGTGAAGAAAAATTAAATGGATTTGGTGTAAGTGCCTGTGCGGTTTGTGACGGCTTCTTTTTCAAAGGAAAAGATGTGGCCATTGTAGGTGCGGGTGATACTGCTGCAGAAGAAGCACATTATCTATCAAAAATGTGTACGACAGTGCATATGATTGTTAGAAAAGACCAAATGCGTGCAAGTAAAGTGATGCAAGACAGAGTCTTGAATACACCCAATATTATTGTGCATTTTAACTCAGAAACGGATGAGATTTTAGGTGACAAGAAAGTAGAAGGGGTGCGTATCAAAAACAACAAGACCAATACAATGGAAGAGATTCCAGTGAGTGCTTTCTTTGTTGCGATTGGACATAAACCGAATAGCGATATTTTTAAAGACTATTTAAAGATGGATGAAACAGGGTATATCTTAACAGAACCTGGAACCACTAAAACGAATATCGAAGGTGTTTTTGCAGCAGGTGATGTGCAAGACAAAAACTATCGTCAAGCTGTAACAGCTGCAGGTAGTGGATGTATGGCCGCATTGGATGCAGAACGTTTTTTAACTTCTAAGGGACACTAGTTTTATACTAGCGCACTTAAATATAATTGTATGCACATCTATTTAAATGATTTAGTTTTCAATGGTTTTCATGGGGTATATGCCGCAGAGAAAAAGATTGGGAATACATTTAAAGTAGATGTGCGTATTCAATTTACACCAACTACAAAACTGATTGATCAATTAGATCAAACCATTGATTATGTGCAGGTGTATCAGTTGATACAAAAGATCATGGAACTGCCTACACCATTGTTAGAAACATTGGTTGCAAAAATCGCGGATCAAATTTTAGCGGATCACGTGATTGCGGAATCTGTTTATGTAAAAATTACCAAGCAACAATTGGCCATCCCTTATTTTGAAGGGACTACGGCTGTATCGTTAGAACGCAACAGGGCTTAATAATACCTGCTTCGAATTATTTTTAGCTTTAGATTTTCTTATCCTTCCAACGCATTGTTCTTATATAAAAGAACGAAGGGGTTAATAAACTTAACCAATAAATGACTTCACTAAACCATCCATAAGTGATAGGTAATTGATAGTATTCAAGTACTAAATAATTGTAAATAATATAAATTACAATGGCTGCAAACTCAATCAACAAAGTCACTTTCGACTGACCTGTTCCAGTGACTGCACTCAACCATATAGTAGAAACAGACATCAACAGCAATGCGATAGATACGATTCTTAAAACAGGAATCCCCTCGGTTAAAAAGCCTGCTCCTTGTCCATAAATAGAAAGAAATTCAGCTGCAAAAACATTGATGATAATAGCTACAGCAATCGCAATGCCAAAGCTCCAACGCATGATTTTATAAATCAATTCAATCACTTTGTCTTGTAGGTTTTGCCCAATAATATTACTCACCATGGTGGTGGTGGTAGCTGCGAAAGCCCAAGTAAAGCATCCAAAAAAGCCAAAAATATTGCGCATCGCATTGGAGACAGCTAGGGACTGTTCTCCTCTGTGTTCAATTAATATGTAGAAGAATTCCCAGCTGATAATACTAATCATGTATTGCATCATCAATGGGGAAGACTGCACCAATATGAGTTTTACATATTCTAATTTAAGCTCGAACTTTTTAAATAAATCAAATCTTGCACCAATTTTTTGGTAATGAATCACAAGGTAAATCACAAGCAAACCCATAATCTCTGCAATAATAGAAGCATAAGCAGCACCATTTAAACCCATGGCAGAAAAGCCAAAATGACCAAAAATCAAACTATAATCAAAAAAGATATTGACTGCTGCTTCTGTGGCGGTGCCAATAATCAAGAATTTACTTTGATTGGTTCCCACTAAAAGGGCATTGCGCATTTGATAGATGAATAAAAACGGAATCCCCCAAATGCGTATTTTAAGAAATTCAATAATCGTATTGGCCCTTGCTGTATCATGTAATAAAGCATGAAAAAGTGTAGGTGCAATAAAATAAGTAAAACTGATGCCTATGACAGATAAGAAGATGGATATCATAACGCCTTGGGAAAACAAAATGCCAATTTCATCTACTCGGTTTTCTCCCGCACGTCTAGAAATGAGTGCCTGTAATCCGTTATTGAGCCCTTGCCCCATTACCCCAAATATCAAATAATAAACCCCCGTAATTCCCCCAATGGCCAAAGCTTGTTTGCTTAATGCACCCAAAAAGATATTATTGATGATAAAGTTGAACTGAGGCACCAGAATGGCCATCGCAATAGGAATGGAGATGGTCAGAATCTGTTTACTGCTGATATTTACCTGTAAAGATGGGGTCGCTGTGGCTTGACTCATATAAATACAAATCTACAACTAGTTTTAGCAATACACTGCCCCTTTTTTTTGTATCATTGCAGTAGAAATTGACTATGGCAAAGAAAAAAATTGGCATCTACGGAGTACAAGAAAGTACAGCAAATAATAAGGTGGAAGACCTTTATCTTATTGTGGACGAACAGTCTATCTGTTTTGTTGTAAAAAACCATACCAATGGTCAGTATATTGCTTTTGAATATTTTGAAAATACGCCAGATCAAAATGGGTGGAATCAATTATTAGGATACTTGCAAAACAATTCAAAACTGATTCAGTCTTTTTATAGACAGGTTCAGTTTGTAATGAATACCAAAAACACATTATTGACCAAAGCAATGCATGCTGGAGCAGATGCTTTTTACCAAAATGAATTTAATGTAGTGTTTGGTCAAAAAATGGAAGAAGAATTACAGATACAAGCAATAGGGCAGGAACAAGTGATGGTGTATAGTGTGCCTGATGCGCTAAGTACTTTATTAACCAGGTCTTTCCCAACGGGTAAATGGACCAATTATGTTGGTAGTTTAATAGCATCCAATCAAACAGATGGGGTGCATCTTTCTGTTTTTGATGATTATTTTATCGTATTGATTTTGAACAATGGAAAACCTCATTTTGTCAATTATTTTAAACAAACTGGGGCCGATCAAAATAAATATTTGGTCTTAAACGCTTGTGTGCAAACGAACACCAATCCAAATGATAGCAATTTGAATGTCACTGGCTATAGTGCTGAAAGAGATATGTGGATACAAGACTTGTCTAGTTATTTTGCCAATGCACATATGCAACATGCGCCAGATGCAGGAATCGGTAGTACTTTAAACAATGAGTATCCGAATCATAGTTACGCGCCTTATTTTATTTTTTAAGCAGCATTCATGAGAATTATTTCAGGAAAATATGGTGGCAGAAGAATTCATCCACCGGCACATATGCCGCATACAAGACCTACTACAGACATTGCAAAAGAGGGCTTGTTCAATATATTACAAAATAGGGTAGCCATAGATGGTGCCACCACCTTAGATCTTTTTGGCGGCACAGGTTGTATCAGTTACGAGTTAGCTTCTAGAGGAGCGGAACATTTGACGATTGTAGAAAAGGACAAAACAATGCTCGATTTTATTAAAAAGAACATTGATTTTTTAAAGATAGAAAATGCCATCACCATACAGATGGACGTCTTTCAATTTTTAGCTACTTGCAACCAACAATACGATATCATTTTTGCTGGACCGCCATACGCATTAAACACCATTGATGATTTACCAAGAATCATTGTAGAGAAGAAATTGATCAGCCCAGAAGGATATTTTATTTTAGAACATACCCCTCGTAATGACTATAAAACATTTGAAGGATATAGTTTTCAACGTAATTATGGCGCCACCATATTTAGTTTTTTTGAATGCATATAAGTAAAGCCGAAGCGCGCAAAATATTGTCACAAAAAAGAGCTGCATTAACGGATTCGAAATGCATGAAGTTGGATGATCTATTACTCATTCAATTACAAAGAATGGATTGGTCTACCACCGAAGTACTCGCTAGTTTTTATCCCTTGGCCCATAAAAATGAACCCAATACATTGCTCTTCGAAAAATATATCAAGACCTTATATCCATTCATCCGTTTCTGTTATCCGATTGTTCAAGCAGAGCAAAATGAGATGGAGTTTTATTTTGAAACAGAGACCTTGCAGCTGAATGCTTTTGGGATCCAGGAGCCATTGCCTTTTAATAAAGTGGCGCCCGAACTAATAGACACCATGTTGGTGCCTTTATTGGGTTTTGACCAAAATGGACACCGTGTTGGTTTCGGTAAAGGCTACTATGATCGCTATTTAGCAAAAGCCGGTGAAGGGATCCAGAAAATAGGCGTTTCTTACTTTGAACCAATGGACAATTTCACTGATACCAACGAATTTGACGTACCTTTGTCTAGTTGTATCACGCCGTGGAATACCTATGAATTTGAATAATATTTTTTTAAAATCTTTTAGAGTCTTGCTTTTGCCATTCGCCATTTTATATGGTTGGATTGTGTCTCTGCGCAATTGGATGTACGCAAAAAAATATTTAAAATCGGTACACTTTAACTTACCCATTATTTGCGTAGGCAATCTCTCTTTAGGGGGCACAGGTAAGTCGCCGATGGTAGAGCATTTATTATCTATCCTTTCTTCCGATTATAAAACGGCCACTTTAAGCAGAGGCTATAAAAGAAAAACAAAAGGATATGCATTGGCCGGTGAACAAACCACTGCATTGGAGATTGGAGATGAACCCATGCAATTTCATTTAAAGTTTCCTAAGGTTGGAGTAGCGGTTGGAGAAAGACGTATCGAAGCCATCCCTCAATTGATACAAGATATTCCAGACTTGCAAACGGTGATTTTGGATGATGCATTTCAACACCGAGAGATTGATGCCCATTTTAGTATTCTCTTAACGGAGTATGATAATTTGTACTGTGATGATTTCTTTTTTCCAACTGGAGATTTAAGAGATGAGCGCAAATCTGCAAAGCGCGCCAATATCATTGTGGTGACCAAATGTCCAATAGACATGACCGAGGCCGACAGGGCAGAAGTATTGGAGAAACTATATCCAGAACAGCATCAATCTGTATTTTTTACAGCAATTGCTTATGAAACACCTTATCATATTTACAACCCAGCCGACCATTGGGTGTTAACGATGCGTGATGAGGTATTATTGGTTTGCGGTATTGCCAACCCCATCCCTTTAAAAAATTATTTACACGAAAACACACACACTTATTATCAATTAAGTTACAGCGACCATCATATTTTTTCGATAGAAGATTTAAATGAAATTCGCAATAAATTTGAACAGATTAACACAAAGAGTAAATTGATCCTTACGACAGAGAAAGACGCGGTAAGATTGGTGAAGTATACCAAGGAATTAAATGATATTCCTTTATATGTCCTGCCTATTAAACCTTACTTTCTATTTAATCAAGCAACTGAATTTAATCAATTGGTCATTGATTTTGTAGCACAATATCATCAACAAACAAATGAACAGTAAAAAAGACAAGAAGAAGTCAAAAACAACTACAAAGCAGACCCATTTAACGACAACGTATAAGGGTGTATTAGACATAGCTAAATCTGGAATGGGATTCATCATTGTACAAGGTTTAGAACAAGACATTTTAGTTTTCCCAACCGATTTCAATACCGCACTAAAAGGGGATGAAGTCCGTGTAAAAATCACTAAGATCAGACAAGGCTCTGGTAAGAAAGAAGGTAAGGTGGTAGAGATTGTCAAAAGAAAACAAGTTTCATTTTCTGGCACAATGCAGATCATGCAACACCATGCGTTCTTTTTGCCGAATACCATCCATCCCATGCCGGATATTTATATCCCAATGGACAAATTAAAAGGTGCTAAATCGGGAGATAAAGTAATTGTTCAATTAACGAAATGGGATAACCCGAACAAAAAACCAGAAGGAGAAGTATTGGAAATATTTACACCAGAGAAAGAAAATGACATGGCCATGAAGTCGATTGTGGCAGAGTCAGGATTCCCGTTGGTATTTGATGGAGAAGTATTGGCTTTTGCTAAAACTTTATCGGATAAAATCACACCCGAAGAAATTGCTAAAAGAAAGGACTATAGAAAAGTATTGACATTCACCATTGACCCTGTGGATGCGAAGGATTTTGATGATGCTATTTCTTTCCAACATTTAACCAATGGACATATCGAAATTGGGGTGCATATTGCCGATGTAAGTCATTTTGTGCAACCAGGCACTGCAGTAGACAAAGCAGCATTTGAAAGAGCTACTTCTGTATACTTACCTGATCGTGTGTATCCAATGTTGCCAGAAAGAATTTCCAATGAATTGTGTTCTTTAAGACCAAGAGAAGAAAAATTAACGTTCTCTGCTACATTTGAAGTAGACGATGCGGGCAGAATTGTACATACATGGTACGGCAAAACAGTGATCTATTCGGATCGTCGATTTACATACGAGGAGGTACAAGATATTATTGAAACGAAAGCAGGAGATCATAAGGAAGAAATTTTGTGGTTACACGATTACACGCAAAATTTGAGAAAGAAGCGTTTCGAAAATGGGGCCATTAACTTTTCTTCTCAAGAAGTGCGTTTCACCTTAGATGCTACAGGAAAGCCAATTGGCATCACGGTGAAAGAAAGTAAAGCTTCGCACCAATTGATCGAAGAATTGATGTTAAAAGCCAATCAATTGATTGCAGAAAAAATGGGCAATGTGAAAGTGAAAAAAGAACCTATTCCTTTCCCTTATCGTGTGCATGACCAGCCTAATGAAGATAAATTAAGTCCATTCGTGGTCTTTGCTAAAAAACATGGGTATCCTTTTAATATCGATTCTCCAGAGCATATTGCACATAGCTTTAACAACCTAATGTTGGCGTCAAAGGGCAAGCCAGAACAACACGTATTAGAGCAATTAGGTATCCGCACTATGGCCAAAGCGGTGTATACCATCAACAATATTGGACACTATGGATTGGGCTTTGAACATTATTGTCATTTCACTTCTCCAATCCGCCGTTATCCCGATGTATTGGTACACCGTATTGTACAAAGTGTCTTAATGGGCAATGCGATCAACGACGAAGGATTAGAAGAGAAATGTGTGCATTGTAGTATGCGTGAAAGAGCTGCGATGGAAGCAGAACGCGCAGCCAATAAATACAAGCAAGTAGAATTCATGCGTGATTATTTGGGGCATAGTTTCGAAGGGATCATCAGTGGTGTATCTAGTTTCGGCTTCTTTGTTGAAACCGTAGAACATAAATGTGAAGGTTTAGTAAGCATCACAAGCTTATCCAAATTTGATGACTTTAGATTGCTTGAATCTGACTATGCTTTAGTAGGATCAAGATCCGGTCGTAAATTCAATATGGGCGATAAAGTGATGGTGAAAGTAGTTGCCGCTAATTTAGATAAACGCCAATTAGATTTCGAATGGGAAATCAATGGGATGTTGAATAAAGAGTCATAAAAAATTTATGATTTTAATAGGCCGTCAATGTTTCTTGGAAAACAATCCCTTCTTGCGCTAAGCTTTTTAAGATGGGTTGGTAGATCCTTGCATCCATTGGAATATGCAATCCTGTCATTTTAATTTCTCCTTTTAAATAAGCACATACGCCCATGGCCAAAGGCAGTCCAACTGTTTTAGCCATGGCAGTATGAATGGCGTCATCGCCTGTAAGTACCATACTGCTATCAATTTTAAATGGACGAGATCCAATGCTGTATTCAATTTCGTGCAACATCACCACTAAATCTTTATCGGTATCTGCTAATTTCCATTTACCTTCTAATAACCATTGTAAGATGGTTGCATTGGAGTTGAATTGCGCTGGAATCAATGTATTTTCATACAAGCCAATGAATTCAAGTTGTTGTTTAAGTGCAGGGTCTTGCATGCATTTTGCAAGTTGATCTCCCAATCCTTTTGATTGAATATGTTGATCAAACCAATTTTTAACGGTAGTATCGGGCGCAATTGTAATCACCGTCTCGTCGGTTAATTGCAATTGAACAATGGCATTCCAGCCAGTACAAAAAGCAGGGTAGCGAAGGGTAGTGCGCACAAAATCTTTTACACCATGCAATTGGTAAGTATCAATATAGGATAATGAGTTTCTATTTGGATAATAAGCCAATGGACCAACCCCAGCAACATCCACAATGGGTGTTTGATCAAATATCTGAGTATAGTCTTTGTTGACTGTAACGCCATTTTCTAGATAGATCGCACCCGCTTTCCCAGCCAATATGATGTTTCTAGGATTCCAACTGATTTTATAATGCCATGGATTGTCATCACTTTCTGGAGCAACCAAACCGCCACAATGAGATTTAAAGCTGGTTATTTTGCCTCCTTTTGCATGAATCTCATCAATGATCGCCATGGCGCTCATATGGTCAATACCGGGGTCTAAACCCATTTCACAGAGGAATAAAAGTTGTTTTGATGCTATTTCGGCTGCAATAGAACGCATATTATCGTCTACATAAGATGCTGTGAACAAGGGTTTCTCAAAATTTAAACAATCTTTTGCCACCAAAAAATGCAAGTGAGCCGGCAACATAGATACTACGATATCCGCTTTTTGCACCAAATTTTGGCGATCCAATTCATTTTCGATGTTCACACCTAGGGCTGTTCCATTAGGGGCATTATTCCACTTATTTTTTGCTGTTTCGGCATCACCATCTGCTAGGAGAATATACCAGTCGTTTTCCACCGCTTTTTGTTGCAAATATTGGATTAAAACTGTAGCAGATTTGCCTGCGCCAATAATGAGAATTGATGGGCCCATATTTGAATGTATAAGTGGTTAAAAATCTATGGATTAAAGTTAGTATTTATATCCAAAAACTGTGGATAAAATTGTGTAAATCTATGCTGATTTTTATCATAATAAAGGGGTCAAAAAGTTATCTTCGTAGACGCTCGGATTTGACCCCTTTTTGGGTGGTTGAAAATGACTCATTGAAACAAAAATTATGGAAGAAAATTTAGGTGAAAATTTAGGTCTAGAACAGACCCAGGACAATGATCGTGTGATTAGAGTCAACATTGAGGAGCAGATGAAAACCTCCTATATTGACTATTCAATGTCTGTAATTGTAGGTCGTGCATTACCCGATGTGCGTGATGGTTTCAAACCAGTTCACCGTCGTGTATTGTTTGCCATGCATGAATTAGGCAATAATAGCAATAAGCCCTATAAAAAATCTGCCCGTATTGTCGGAGAAGTAATGGGTAAGTTTCACCCACACGGTGATACTGCAATTTATGATACTTTGGTGCGTATGGCACAGGAGTGGACGATGCGTTATAAGTTGGTAGACGGCCAGGGTAACTTTGGTAACCAAGATGGTGATCCACCGGCAGCTATGCGTTATACGGAAGCTCGTTTGCAAAAGATTTCCGAAGCCATGTTGGACGATTTGGAAAAGGATACAGTGGATTATCAATTGAACTTTGACGATAGTTTATCAGAGCCAAGTGTACTACCTACAAGGATTCCACAGCTTTTAGTGAATGGATCTTCTGGTATTGCGGTGGGTATGGCGACGAATATGTTGCCTCATAATTTGAATGAAGTAGTGGATGGATGTATTGCTTACATCAACAATAAAGATATTACGATTGAAGAATTAATCTCTATCGTAAAAGCGCCCGATTTTCCTACAGGTGGTGTGATCTATGGAATGGAAGGCGTGAAGCAAGGTTTGATGACAGGTCGTGGTCGTGTGGTATTGCGTGGAAAATGTAATGTAGAAACAAAAGCCAACGGTCGCGAGATGATTGTGATCAACGAAATTCCTTATCAAGTGAACCGTGATCATTTAACTGATCGTATTGGTCAATTGGTCGTAGATAAAGTAGTAGAAGGTATCACACACGTTAACAATGAAAGTAATAAGCGTGAGGGAACCCGTATTGTCATTGAGTTACGTAAGGATGCAGTAGCGCAAGTCATCATCAACCAATTGTTCAAATTCACAGAATTGCAAACCAGTTATGGTATCAATAATGTGGCCTTGGTAAAAGGACGTCCTAGAATTTTGAACCTAAGAGATTTGATTTTAGAGTTCGTTGATTTTAGAATGGAAGTGGTGATTCGTCGTGCTAAATTTGAATTAAGAAAAGCCGAAGAGCGTGCACATATTTTAGAAGGATATTTGATTGCTTTAGATCATTTAGACGAAGTGATTCGTTTGATCAGAAGTTCATCTAATCCTGAAGCTGCAAAAGAAGCTTTAATTACAGCAGGATGGGGCATTACAGAGATTCAAGCGAAAGCAATTTTGGAATTAAGATTGCAACGTTTGACTGGCATGGAGCGCGAAAAAATTAAAGAAGAATTTGATCAATTGATGAAATTAATTGCTTCATTGAAAGAATTATTAGGTAGCGAACATTTACGTTTCGAATTGATCAAAACTGAATTATTAGAAGTCAAAGAAAAGTTTGGTGATGAGCGTAAATCAGAGATCCAATACTTAGCAGATGAAATGCGTATCGAAGATTTAATCGAAGAAGAAGATGTGGTGATTACCATTTCTCATTTAGGTTATATCAAGCGTACTTCTGCAACAGAATACCGTCAACAAAAACGTGGAGGCCGCGGTGCCATTGGTTCTAAGACAAGAGAAGAAGATTATGTAGAGCATTTATTTATTGCTTCTACACATGACACCATGTTGTTCTTTACAGAAAAAGGAAGATGTTTCTGGATGCGCGTGTATGAAATTCCAGAAGGAGAAAAAACAAGTAAGGGTAGAGCGATCCAAAACTTAATTCAACTTCCTCCAGACGATAAAGTAAAAGCAATTATCGAAGTGCGTAATCTGGCAGATAAGGATTATGTAAATAACCACTATATCATTTTATGTACTAAGAAAGGAATCATCAAGAAAACATGTTTAGAAGAATTTAGTCGTCCAAGAGTGAATGGTGTGAACGCCATTACCATCAACGAAGGCGATGAATTATTAGCAGCACGTTTAACAGATGGTAACAACGAAGTGATGATGGCTGTAAAGTCTGGTCGTGCGATTCGTTTCCCTGAAGAAAAAGTAAGACCAACAGGCCGTGGTGCAATTGGTGTTGCTGGTATCGAAGTAGACGATGAAACAGACGAAGTGGTTGGTTTGGTTTGCGTAAGCAGAGAAGATAAAGATCGTACCATATTGGTAGTGAGTCAACAAGGTTATGGTAAGCGTACACCAATTGATGATTACCGTATCACCAACCGTGGTGGTAAAGGGGTTAAGACAATCAACGTCACTGAAAAAACTGGTAGCCTAGTGGGTATCATGGATGTATTGGAAAAAGAAGACCTTATCATCACTTGTAAATCTGGTGTAACGATTAGAACAAGTATTGCAGACATTAGAGAAGCGGGTAGAGCGACTCAGGGTGTTAAATTGATTCGTTTAGACGAAAGCGATGAGATTGCTGCTACTTCTAAGATCGAAGAACAAGATGTACCAGAAGAAGGGGAAGCGGTTCTAGCTGAAGATGGAGCAATTGTTGCATCTTCTGAAACAACAGATTCAGCCGAGCCTGCAATTGATGATACATTGAATAACGAAGGCGATGACACGCCAGAGGCATAAATTTTATAACTTTAGTACTTTAAAATCATCATTATGAAAAAATGGATTGGTGCAATGTTCTTAGTGACATTGATGCAAACAGCTTTTGCTCAAGACTTTAAAAAAGTAGAGACGAGCTTATTATTAAACAACTATGAAGCTGCCAAGACAGAATACGACAAAGCGGTTGCTAAAAAAGCAAGCTTAGAAACAACTGCAGAAGGGTATTACTGGAAATCAAAAATTTATGCAGGTTTGGCAAAGGATCCAGCTGCTAAATATCCAGATGCTGTGGATCAATTGTACAAGAGTTTAGAAGATTATATCAAGGCAGATCCTGAGTTTGCTTTGGCTGTTAAAAGTGGACAAGAGCCATTTTTTGAAGTGTATTTAAAAAGCTTCAAAGATGGTGTAGCTGCTTTTGGCGAGAAAAAATGGAAAGATGCTGCGGCTAATTTCGACAGAGGTGTTGTCTTAAGTGATATCATCTTCACAAAAGGGTGGTCTAGCAACAAACAACCATTTGATACAACTACTTTAATGTATGCAGGTTATGCGAACCAAAATGCAGGTAATGTAGAAAACACCATGAAGCATTATACAAGAATGATTGATGCAAACTTAAAGTCACCAGAGGTAGTAGACGTATATAAATATGTTTTAATACAATCAATCGAAAAAAAGGATAAGGCACAATTCGAAAAGTATTACGCTGTTGCAGAAAAAAACTATCCTGAAGAAAAATGGTTCGAATTCAGAGCTGATTTTATAGACAAGAATATGACTGCAGATGAGAAAGTAGCTTCATTTGAGGCACAAACTGCAGCAAACAGCTTATCTGAAATTGAGTGTCAAATGTATGGAGACATGTTTATGTCAGCTAGAAATGAAGAAAATTTACCTGAAGCAAAGGCTAATTTCTACTTAGACAAAGCTGCTGATGCGTATAAGAAGGCGTACAATATGAATAACCAGAACTTTGCAGCTGCTTTTAACGTTGGTATTAGCTACTATAACCAATACACAGCCTTAGACGACCAATTTGGTAACAATATCAGGGCTTTACAACAATTAAACACCAATAAGCCAGTAGCACCAAAGGATCCAAAGAAGAAATTGGCTTTCGATGCAAAGTTCAAGGCTCAACAGGATTCAATCAAAAAATTGAATCTAGCTTTAGATGCACCAATGAAGGCGAAAGTGGATCAAGCCATTGAGTGGATCGAAAATGCATTCAATATCATTAAGGACAAGCCAACTTTAACTAGAAGCGAGAAAAACGTAGCAGCTAGATCTGTAGATTTTTTAGCGACTTTGTATTCTTCTAAAAGAGATAAGAACAGAGCGAACCAAAAATTATATGATGAGTTAGACGCTAAGTTTAATAAATACGATCAATTACACGACAAATACCAATAGTATTTTCAAGTAATAATTGAACCGTTTAAAATAGTAAAAGCCTTCCCAAATCGGGAGGGCTTTTTTTGTGGAGGATAATGAATCGATCTTATGAGGGTTTCAATTGATATACTCATTAGCAATAAGTTTTGTTAGGAAAAGTATGATATGGATAAGTAGGTATAAAGAAGGTTATATTGCTAATATGCTATTTAACATAATGTTAATTATAAGCATTTAATCTAGTTGAATTCAGGTTTAAGTTAGGTTGAAATAACAGCAGGACTATTTGATAGATTCAAAATAGGTTGTATTTTGTAGGATAAACATTTACTTATGGCCAATCATCCTACAAGGAGAAAATTTGTACAAGACGCAGGTTTAGCATCCATTGCTTTAAGCCTGAGTCCACAGTTGATCAAAGCGCAATCTAGTTCCAAAAAAGACATCCTAAAATTAGCAGTCATTGGTACAGGTTATCGTGGTCAAAACCATATTGAATTGTTGGCTCAAAGACCAGATGTGGTGGTGGTTGCTTTTGCAGACCCCGACGAAAAGATGTTGGCAGATGCCCAAAACATCCTTAAAAAAGCAGGTAGACCAGCTGCTATTGAATACAAAAACGGAAAGGAAGACTATAAAAACCTACTTAAAAGGACAGATATTGATGCGGTAATTATTGCCACACCTTGGGAATGGCATATCCCTCAGGCTTTAGAAGCCATCAAAAACGGGATCATTCCAGGGGTTGAAGTATGTGGTGCCATCAATATTAAGGAGTGCTGGGATATCGTAAATGCCAGCGAGCAATACAATATACCTGTGATGTGCCTAGAGAATGTGTGTTATAGACGCGATATTTTGGCGGTCTATAATATGGTACGAAAAGGCATGTTTGGGGAATTACTGCATTTACAAGGCGGATATGAGCACGATTTAAGGGGTGTTAAGTTCAATGATGGTGTTACTGCTTATAATTCTGGGGCAGAATTTGGTGAAAAAGGCTTTAGTGAGGCTAAATGGAGAACCAATCACTCCTTATATAGGAACGGTGAATTGTATCCAACCCACGGACTAGGACCTGCTGCAATGATGTTGGATATCAATAGAGGGAATAAATTAACAAGGCTTTCTTCGGTTGCAACTAAGGCAAGAGGTTTACATAAATATATAGTTAACCATCCACAAGGAGGTGAAAATCATCCTAATGCGAAATTAAACTTCAAATTAGGAGATATAGTTACTACTAGTATACAAACGCAAAATGGAGAGACCATATTGTTGACCCATGATACTAATTCACCACGTCCTTATAATTTAGGGTTCCGTGTTCAAGGTACCCAAGGCCTATGGCAGGATTTTCATGCTGGTCAATTTACGGCGGGACATATCTATATAGAAGGCATTTCTCCAAAAGCCCACCAATGGGAAAACCCAGAAGCCTACTTAAAGCAACACGACCATCCTTTATGGAAGCGTTTTGAGTTGGATGCTACAGGAGCTGGACATGGCGGTATGGACTTTTTTGTGATCAATGCCTTCTTAGAATGCATTAAAAGAGCAGTGCCCTTCCCTATGGATGTGTATGATTTAGCTACATGGTATGCGATTACACCATTGTCTGAAAAGTCAATTGCGGAGCATGGACAAGTACAGGACATTCCAGATTTCACAAGAGGTAAATGGCAAAATAGAAAACCTGATTTCGCAATGGATGATCAATATTAGATTTAATCCTTGTCAATTCATGTAATATAATTCCTATAATAAGGAAATTATAAATTGAAATATATATTTAGGTAAAATAGTATAAAATATTGATTAATAATGTTTTATACTATTTTATATTCTATTTAATACTAAATTAAATG
>JAGOAO010000009.1 GCA_017983845.1 Sediminibacterium sp. | reverse complement strand
GATTCGCCTGTTTTGTACCATTCTACAGTGCCTCTTGGAGAGAATCGATTGATCCAGCCCGCATAGAATTTATTTTTATGCTGATTGTATTGAGCCCAAAGACCTTGTACTTCCGTTGGGCGCATTCTGCCATCCTGTAGATTAATAAAAGGTGTATTCAATAACTGCTTACCTAATGTAATAGTTATTTTTTCCTTTTGGTATTGAAGGTATAATTCTTCTAAACGGTCAATATCTGTTTTATTCGTTGGATCTGTTACGTCGAATAAGCCTAGTTCATATCTATTTAAAGTATTTGATAGTGGATGAGGTTTTGATAGATCGGTTGAAAATGCATCATAAGCAAAAAAGCCGCTTACACCTACATGAAAATGATACAATGGTTTTGAAATAAATTGGATCCCACCACCAATTGCTTGTGCGTATTCAACTTCACTATTTTTATTGAAAGTGCTGCTATAAAAACTTCTTAAATGACCATGCATGGTCCCCATTTGGAATCGATACAACAAGTTTGTAGTATCCGCTTCTTTATTGGACTTACCCCATAATTTAGGTGCTTCATTTAATTCTTGGTGCTGTGCCTGCACGTTAGAGACGAGCAATAGGCTACAGGCCATACTAAAAAGGAATGGCTTAAACATGATTTAATTGATTTGTATTAGTGTCCGCCTCCAGTAGGGAAAAACAATTGCTGTGCGATAATGTATAAACCCATAATCAAGACAAACCAGCCAAAGCCTTTTTTTAACTTATTGCCATCGATTTTCTTACTTAATTTATCGCCAATAAAAATACCTACTATAGCAAGTGCCGTCACTGATAGTAGTAAGGTCCAGTCCATGGTTCTATTACCAAGATCACCTGTAAAACCAATTAAAGATTTTGCTGCAATGATTAATAAGGATGTTCCAACAGCTTGTTTCATAGGAAGCTTACTTAACATCACCAATGCAGGTATAATTAAAAAACCACCACCAGCGCCCACTAATCCAGTAAGCACCCCAACCAATGCGCCTTCTAATAAAATCATTGGGTAATTGAATTTTTGTTCAGCATCTTCTGTAGATTCAGCTTCTGACTTTTTTGTTTTAATCATTGAAAAAGAGGCTGCTACCATTAATACCGCAAACAACATCATCATTAACAATGACTTTGTTATTTCAATACCTGCAATATTTCCAAGTTCTGCTGGGATAGCAGGTACTAAAAATTTTCTAGTAGCATAAACGGATGCAATAGAAGGAATGCCGAATATCAAAGCTGTTTTTAGGTTTACAAAACCTTGCTTGTATTTAGGCCAAGCACCTACTAAACTACTTGCGCCAACTATAAATAAAGAATAGGCAGTGGCTGTAACTGCGTCTACTGCAAATAAGTATACTAATACCGGAACAGTTAATATACTACCACCACCGCCAATAAGGCCTAAAGAAATGCCAATTAATATTGAAGCGATATATCCAATAATTGCTGTTAATTCCATGTATTTAAATTTGACCCAAAGGTGCTGTTTATAAAATAAAAGGTAGGTGATAAATGTCACCTACCCAATTAAAAAGTATGAAATATTAAATTAAGATTTTACATTTTTCCTTTTAAAATTTGTTTCCAATATAAAAATGGAAGAATATATCTTTTTAAAATGAACATGCTCCATCTTTCCTTTGCTTGATTGAATGGGAAGGTCTCTTGAGGATTGTTGTCATAATCAAATTCAGCCAAAATCAACTTGCCACGACCAGTAATTAAAGGACAGCTACTGTAACCATTATAATGTCCTAATAATGCACTTCCTTTCATCAATGATAATAAATTTTGTACAAGTACAGGTGTTTGCTTTCTTATGGCTGCGCCTGTTTTGCCTGTTGGTAAGGAAGACGCATCTCCTAAAGAGAAGATGTTTTTATATCGTACATGTTGTAAGCTATGCTTGTCTACTTCTACCCAGCCTGCATCATTAACTAATGGGCTGTTTTTAATAAAATCAGGAGCAGACTGAGGTGGGGTGACATGTAACATTTCATAATCAATCCATGTTTCTACTTCTTTATTATTTTCGCCGAAGCCTACAAATTTTGCTCTTTTATTAGCGCCATCAATTTCCACTAATTTGTTGTAATAGTTTTCTTTGATGTGAAACTTGGCAATGACTTTTTTAAGTGCGTCTTCAAATTTTTTCACGCCAAATAATTTTGTTCCGCCAGACCAAAATTCTACTTGAACTTTATCCGATAAATTATTACGCTTAAAATAATCTGCAGCGATATACATAATTTTCTGTGGTGCACCACCGCACTTTACAGGCGTATGTGGGCTTGTAAAGATGGCCCTGCCAGACCTTGAATTTTTTAGACATTCAAAAGTATAAGGCGCTGTTTTGAAACTATAATTTGAACAAACGCCATTCTTACCAAGGTTTTCTTCTAAACCTTTAATTTCATTCCAATTTAATTGTATACCAGGAGCAACGACCAAATAGTCATAATTTACAATGCTGCCATTTTTAAGTGTGATCGAATTTTGATTTGGATCAAAACTCACTACAAAGTCTTTTATCCACTCTACACCAGATGGGATTTGATCCGCTTCTGCATGTACGGTATCATTGATATCATAAAATCCACCGCCTACCATGGTCCACGCGGGTTGATAATAATGAACATCACTTGGCTCTACAAGAGCAATATCCAATGTTTTATCTTTTCGTTTTAATTGTGCAGCAACAGAAATACCTGCATTGCCCCCGCCAATAATAACTACTTGATGTTTTAAACTCATATGTTTAATTTTAGAAAGTAAATGTAGGAGTTAAGATGAACGCGATAGGTGATAATTGTCACTTTAATTGAATACAATAAGGCTAATTTTAATGTCTAAACACTAAGCTATGAAAGACTTTTGGAATCAACGATATGCAACGCACGATACAGTATACGGCAAAGCACCCAATCAATATTTTAAGTCTATAATGGATTCATTAACAACGGGTTCTCTATTATTGCCTGCAGAAGGCGAAGGTCGTAATTCAGTGTATGCTGCATCATTGGGTTGGAAGGTAGAAGCATTTGATTATAGTAGTGTTGCTCAAGAAAAGGCGCTCCAATTTGCTCAAACCACTAAGGTGACCATTAAGTATGATGTATTAGAACTAAATGATTTTAAAGCAACTAAGCAATATGATGCGATTGGTTTAATATATGTGCACTTGCCAGAAAATGAAAGAATTGTATTTCATCAAAAAATGATTGATGCTTTATTGCCAGGCGGTGTACTTATTTTGGAAGCTTTTTCTAAAGCACAAATTAACAATACGTCTGGTGGTCCAAAAGACATAGAGCAACTTTACAGTCTAGATCAATTAAAGCAAGACTTTGCATCCTTGAATTGTATACAAGCAATAGAAATTGAAATTGATTTAGAAGAAGGCCCATTCCATAAAGGCAAGGCAAATTTGGTTAGGTATTGCGCAAAAAAATGATAACAATCATAAGATTTATTTTATAAAAGTCCAATCAGTGTGATAATTATCACTGTGTATGCATTTGAATAGTTTCAAATTTGTGGTATCAATTTAATCTTAGAACATAAAAAAATACAACTATGAAAGTAGAACAAATTTACACAGGATGTTTAGCACAAGGCGCTTACTATATTGAAAGCGATGGTGAAGCAGCAATTGTAGATCCATTAAGAGAAGTAGCCCCTTATATTGAAAAAGCAAAATTAGATGGCGCAAAAATCAAGTATGTTTTAGAAACACATTTTCATGCTGATTTTGTATCTGGACATATTGACTTGGCGAAAAAGACTGGCGCAACAATTGTGTATGGTCCAACAGCAAAAGCTGGTTTTGAAATGCATACTGCAACAGATGGCGAAATTTTATCTCTAGGTAAAGTAAAAATTAAAGTGATTCATACACCAGGTCATACCATGGAAAGCACTTGTTTCTTATTAATAGATGAAAATGGTAAAGAAACAGCGTTATTTAGTGGTGATACTTTGTTTATTGGAGATGTAGGTCGTCCTGACTTAGCGCAAAAAGTAATAGCTGAATTAACCGAGGATATTTTAGCAGGTCATTTATTTGATTCTTTAAGAAACAAAGTGATGCCTCTAGCTGATGATATTATTGTGTATCCTGCACACGGTGCAGGTTCTGCTTGTGGTAAAAACATGAGCAAGGAAACAACAGACACTTTAGGCAATCAAAAGAAAACAAACTATGCTTTAGACTTAAAATTGACCAAGGAGCAATTTAAGGCTGCTGTATTAGATGGCTTAGTAGCGCCTCCGGGTTATTTCCCATTGAATGTATTGATGAACATTCAAGGATATGATAGCATTGATAAAGTATTAGAAAGAGGACAGCATGCTTTAAGTCCAAAGGCATTTGAAGCAGCAGCAAACGAAACAAGCGCATTGATTTTAGATACAAGAGACGCACAAGCATTTGCAAAAGGATTTATACCAAACTCAATTAATATTGGCATAGATGGCAATTTTGCACCATGGGTTGGCGCCATGATTCCTGATATCAAACAAGAAATCTTATTGGTAACTGACGAAGGTAGAGAAGAGGAAGTGGTGACTCGTTTAGCAAGAGTGGGTTATGATTTTACCATTGGTTATTTAAAAGGCGGTTTTGCTGCTTGGAAAGCTGCAGGAGAAGAAGTAGACACGATCGAATCTATTAGCGCTGATCAATTAGCAGACTTGCTTAAGAAAGACAGCAATGCAATCTTATTAGATGTAAGAAAAAAGTCTGAACACTTTAGTGAGCACATTTTAGAAAGTGAAAATGCGCCTTTGGATTTTATCAATGACAGTATGGCTCAAATTGATAAAAAGAAAACCTACTATGTACATTGCGCAGGTGGCTATAGATCAATGATTTTTGTATCTACTTTAAGAGCAAGAGGATTTGACAATTTAGTCGATGTACAAGGTGGATTCAAAGCATTGAAAGATAGCGGTAATTTTAAAATCTCAGATTACGTTTGTCCGTCAACTATGTTATAAAATAAAAATATACAATCTAAAACAAAACTATAAGGCGGCTAAGCCGCCTTATTAAATTAAACAAAAATGGAAAATATAATCAAAGCAATTCAAGAAAAAAAAGCAACAGTAATTGATGTTAGAAGCCAAATGGAATTTGATATGGAGCACTTTCCTGGTGCTTTGCACATCCCTTTAGAAACCGTTGGAGACGAAGCAGCAAAAATTGCTGCTATGCCTAAACCAATTGTGGTTTATTGCAGAAGTGGTAATAGAAGCGGTATGGCAAAAACCATTCTAGGACAACATGGTGTTGCTGAAGTATACAATGGCGGTGGTATATTCGATATGATGAATATTGCAAGAAATTAATAAAATGTTGTAATTTGTAGTTACCAATAACAATCCAACTTCACATGAAATTTACTACCTATCTTATTGCTTCGTTTTTATTGCTTTTCAATTCAAGTGTTTATGCACAAAATAACACTACTGAAAAAATGCATCAAGTTGTAATTCAGTTAAACACAGCCGATACAGCTGCATGGAGTGGAGTTATTGGAAATGTCAAAAACCTTCAAAAAGTTTGGCCAGGTAAAGTGGAAATAGAAGTTGTGGTTCATGGTAAAGCATTGAATTTCTTAGTTGCCGACAAGACTCATTTGGGGACAGAACTAGACATGTTAACAAAAAAAGGAGTTGTTTTTAATGCATGTGAAAATACCATGAACAAATATGGCATTACCAAGGGCATGTTATTGCCATCTGCCAAGTCGGTTCCATCGGGTGTTGCAGAACTGGTTCTAAAACAAGAAGCTGGATGGAGTTATTTAAGGGCAGGGTTATAATTTTTAGATTAATCCAATTTCGGTTTAATCCTAGTTACAATAATTAGATAAAACGCAGTCAATATGATTGCGTTTTATTTTTTTTACTACCTTTCCACGATATTAAAAATATGGAAAAAGAAGCATTACACTATCACGCAAAAGGCAGACCAGGGAAAATCCAAGTTCTACCAACGAAAGAAACTGCAACACAACAAGACTTAGCTTTGGCTTATTCTCCAGGAGTGGCTTCACCATGTTTGGCTATCGAAGAAGACCCAAGTAAGGTGTATGATTATACTACAAAGGGTAATTTAGTTGCAGTTATTTCTAATGGCACAGCCGTGTTGGGATTGGGTGATATTGGTGCTTTAGCAAGCAAGCCCGTAATGGAAGGGAAGGCGGTTTTGTTTAAAATTTTTGCAGACATTGATGTCTTTGATTTAGAGCTAGACACTAAAGATGTAGAAGAATTTATTAGAACAGTGAAAATATTGGCGCCAACTTTTGGCGGCATTAATTTAGAGGATATTTCTGCTCCTGATTGTTTTGAAATTGAGGAAAGATTAAAAGCGGAATTGAATATCCCAATCATGCATGACGATCAACATGGGACAGCGATTGTAAGTGCTGCTGCATTGTTGAATGCACTTGAATTAACCGGAAAAAAAATACAAGAAATAAAAGTGGTGATTAACGGAGCAGGCGCTGCCGCTACCTCTTGTGCAAGTATCTATTTAGCATTGGGTGTTCAAAGAGACCATTTATTTATGTTTGACTCTAAGGGTTTAATTCATACTGATAGAGACAATTTAGATGGCCGCAAGCTTTTATTTACAAATCAAAATCTGCCTGCTACAACTAGTTTAGCAGATGCTTTGGTTGGAGCAGACATGTTTTTAGGTTTGTCAAAAGCAGATATTCTTACAGGGGCGATGTTACAATCCATGGCTAAAAACTGTATTGTTTTTGCATTGGCTAACCCGAATCCAGAGATTAGCTATGAGCAAGCTATGCTGGCAAGACCAGATATTATTTTTGCTACAGGAAGAAGTGATTTTCCGAATCAGGTCAATAATGTGTTAGGATTCCCATATATATTTAGAGGTGCTTTAGACGTTCGCGCGACTAAAATTAACGAAGCAATGAAATTGGCTGCAGTACATGCGTTGGCTGATTTGACTAAAACGGCTGTTCCAAAAGAAGTGATTGACATCTATGGAGGACAGCCTATCGTGTTTGGGCCCACTTATATCATACCTAAACCCTTCGATAACAGGCTTTTAAAGGTGGTTTCAACAGCTGTAGCCAAGGCAGCTATCGAATCTGGGGTTGCACAGATCAAGGAAATGCCTTCCTAATTGTATTATTTTTTCCTTTAAATAGATTTTGTGATTTTTGTCACCAATAGTACATCTATTTGGATGCATCTTTGTACCATATGACCTAGGTCGACCTAGGTCATTTATTTTAATTATCATAAAAAAAAGGTAGTATGTTTTTTCAACACGTATACGACAAGACTTTAGCGCAAGCAAGTTATTTTATTGGATGTCAAAAAGCTGGAGTAGCAGCTGTGATTGATCCTAAGCGAGATATTGACACTTATTTAGAAATAGCGAAACAAAATAATATGCAGATCACGCATATTTTTGAAACGCATATCCATGCCGATTTTTTAACTGGATCTAGAGAGTTAGCAGCTGTAACTGGCGCTAAAATGTATTTATCAGACGAAGGTGGTCCAGGTTGGGAATATGAATTTGCACATGAGGGCATGAAGCACAATTCAGAAGTCATGGTGGGTAACTTAAAAATCCAAGTTTTACATACTCCGGGTCATACACCAGAAAGTATCAGCTTTTTATTGACCGATACACCAGCTAGTAAAGAGCCAGTGATGTTATTTACAGGTGATTTTGTATTCGTAGGAGATATTGGTCGTCCAGATTTATTGGAGAAAGCAGCAGGTATGGTAGGAACACAAGATAAGGGTGCTGAGCAAATGTACCAGTCTATTAATTTATTTTCTGCATTACCTGATTTCCTTCAAGTTTGGCCTGGCCACGGTGCGGGTTCTGCTTGCGGTAAAGCATTGGGTGCGGTACCAAGTACTACGGTGGGTTATGAGAAAAAAAGAAACTGGGCATTTCAATATGGTGCAGACAAAGCTGGCTTCGTTCAATTTTTATTAACAGATCAACCAGAGCCACCTAAGTATTTTGCAAAAATGAAGGAATTGAACAAAGTGAATCGTCCTTTATTAACAGAAGTCCCAACCATTAAAGAATTGTCTGCAGCAGATTTAAAAGCGGCTACGGATAAAGGAATGAAACTAATTGACACTAGAAATAAATTAGATTTTCAAAATGGATTTATACCAGGCAGTATCAATATTCAAGGCAACAATTCTTTTGCTACTTGGATGGGCTGGTTTGTATCTTACGAAGAACAATTTATTTTAATTGCTGAGCCAAGTCAAGTAGATGATTTAACAAGAAAATTAATGCGTATTGGCTTAGATAATATTTTTGGTTTTGTAGATGCTGCAAAAATTGCTCAAGTATATAGCGGCAGTTTAGAAAAATCAAATATGGTTACGATTGACGCAGTGAAAGCAAATACGACTGCCGAAATTATTGATATCAGAGGCGTTGCGGAATTTAATAGTGGCCATATTGCTGGAGCTAAAAATGTATTTATTGGCACATTATTGCAAAACTTAGATAAAGTGCCAAAAGACAAACCAGTGATCATTCATTGTCAAGGTGGTGATAGAGCTGCCATTGGTTACTCTTTATTAATGAAGGAAGGATATACCAATATTGCTAATTATAGTGGTGGTATTAATGAGTGGGTGAAAGAACAACAACCTCTTGTTAGCTAAATAAAAAATTATGGAAACTGAAATATTGGCTCGAATTCAATTCGCTTTTACGGTGGCATTTCATTATATCTATCCACCTTTAAGCATTGGCTTGGGGCTTATTTTAGTGATTATGGAGGGCATGTACCTTAAAACAGGATTGCAGCATTATAAAAACATGACGCAATTTTGGATTAAGATATTTGCCCTTATTTTTGGCATTGGTGTAGCGACCGGCATTGTAATGGAATTTGAATTTGGAACCAATTGGGCTGCTTATTCGAAATATGTTGGGGATATTTTTGGAAGCGCTTTGGCGGCAGAAGGCATTTTTGCCTTTGCTTTAGAAAGTGGTTTCTTGGGAATCTTATTATTCGGTTGGCATAGGGTTTCACCTAAAGTGCATTATTTTTCTACCATCATGGTTTTCTTGGGATCTATGTTTAGTGCCGTGTGGATTGTTGTAGCAAATAGCTGGCAACAAACACCAGCAGGCTTTCATATTGTTGGTGAAGGCATGAAGGCAAGAGCAGAAATCACGGACTTCTGGGCGATGGTTTTTAATCCATCTAGTATGGACCGTTTAACACATGTTTGGATAGGATCCTTTTTATCAGGAGCATTTTTGGTATTAAGTGTGAACGCTTACTATATTCTTAGAAAAAAACATTTAGAAATTGCTAAGCCTTCTTTTAAAATTGCTTTATTCATCGCCACTTTTTTTTCTTTTGCTCAATTAGCAACAGGTCATAAAAGTGCAGATGGCGTTGCGGTGAATCAACCAGCTAAGCTTGCAGCATTAGAAGGACATTATGATAGCAGTGCAGCTGCGGATATGTATTTATTAGGCTGGGTAGACAATAAAAATCAGAAAGTAACTGGATTAAAAATTCCAGGAGGTTTAAGTTTTCTCCTGCACCAAAATTTTAAAAAACCAGTCACTGGCTTAAATGCCTTTGATCCAAATAATAGACCAACACAAGTAAACGCCATCTTTCAGGTATATCATATTATGATTGCCATTGGCATGTTTTTGATTGCTCTAACTGCCTATGCTTCATGGCTCCTATATAAGGGTAAACTTTTTGAACAAAAATGGTTAATGCATGTTTTTGCTTGGTCTGTTTTTTTACCACAAATAGCCAATCAAGCTGGTTGGTTTGCTGCCGAAATGGGGAGACAGCCATGGGTGGTTTACGGCTTATTAAGAACATCTGATGCATTGTCTAAGACAGTGAAAGCAAATCAGATTGTTTTTTCATTGATACTTTTTGGGCTTGTATATTTAACACTTTTTGCGTTATTTATTTATTTATTGAATAAGAAAATCAAACACGGTCCTGTGTCAGCTCATGAAACAGGGGATATACATAGCAATAGAGAAGAAAGAGTCACCATTTAAAAGAACAACATGGAAACATTATTAGGATTAGATTATAACACTTGGTGGTTTCTTGTTTTTGGAGGAGTCATTTCTGGTTATGCTATATTAGATGGCTTTGATTTAGGCGCCGGCGCTTTACATTTATTTCTAAAGAAAGAAGAAAGCAGACGTATCGCCTTGAATGCAATCGGACCTATTTGGGATGGTAATGAGGTATGGCTTGTAATTGGAGGCGGTGCTTTGTTTGCTGGTTTTCCAGTAGCCTATGCTGCAATCTTTTCTGCATTTTATATTCCATTCATGGTTTTTATTGTTGGACTAATTTGGCGCGGTGTAGCCATTGAGTTTAGAAGCAAGGAGCCTGGTAAAAAATGGAGAATGGCATGGGATTTTATTTATTCTTTTGCAAGTATTACTATTGCAGTTTCATTGGGATTAATGCTAGGCAATGTTGCATTAGGTATTCCTTTAAATGAAGAACATGAATTTATTGGAGACTGGTTGAGTTTTTTGAATCCATTTAGCATCATGGTTGCTATTACTAGCTTGGCATTATTTATGATGCATGGTGCTATTTTCTTAGCAATGAAAACAGAAAATAGATTATTTGCAAAAATCACGGTATTAGCTAAAAACTTCACTATCTTTTTTTTAGTTGCATTTGGATTTTCATCTTTATATACTTTATTATATATTCCTCATTTGAGTGATCAATTAAGATCTCATCCAGCCTACTTTATATTGCCTTTGATCATGTTTTTAGCGATTGCCAATATTCCTAGACAATTGAATAAGCGTAAATATAGATTTGCCTTTATAAGCTCCTCTATTACAATTGCATCCTTGCTTGCAATGGTTGCTTTGGAAGTTTTCCCTGTTCTCTTAATGGCAAGTAATAATTCAGCTAATAGTATTACCATAACCAATGCTGCCTCTTCATTAAAAACAATGAAAACTTTGTTATTAATTGCGGGGATTGGTACGCCACTTGTTGGTGCATATACTTTGTTTGTTTTTTGGACATTTAAAGGTAAAGTGCAGATGGACGAGATGAGTTACTAGCATTTTTCTTTGTAAATTTGAGCATGGAAAAAACACTCGAACAAAAAATTAATAAGGACCTAATCTTAAGAGAGCGATTGGCAATACAAAGAACTTTCATGGCCAATCAAACTACATTACTTTCTTTTGTTCGTACAGCCTTATATTTTCTCGTAGCTGGATTATCTATAAGAGGCTTTTTCAAATTAGATGTCCTTGTTTATCTTGAAACCATTTTTTTTACAATCTCTTTAATTTTATTAATTTTTGGTTTTTATAGTTTCTTTAGAAATAAAAAATTAATAAAAGAAAGTCAAAGACATATAGGCAATTACCAAGAGGACTATTATACCACTCCTGTTGATAAAACAATTGATGCATAATATTGTTATCATTGAATGAAAGGGGTAAAAAAACAAAATCTGCCTGAAAAGATATGCAAAACTTGTGGGCGACCATTTAGCTGGCGAAAAAAATGGGAAAGGTGTTGGGAGGAAGTTCAATACTGTAGCGAGGGCTGTAAGAAGCAGAAATCAAAAAACTAAACCTGCTTAAGCATTGTAAATCATTCAAAAAATTATATCAATAGAAATTAGATAGCACGACTTTTTGAGTGCGCTATCTTTTTGATATCTTATTGCCACTTATTTTTTGTCTGCTACATTTGAATCGAATCACATCTGTACTTCTTAACACTGCATGTTTTGTTTTTCTAGATGCCATACGCTTGCGCCACATTCTAAAACTAGAAGGCTTTGAATTGGCGCGCATAAATTCAATCACTTCTTTTTCGCTTAATCCAAATTGAAATTCAATTGCTTCAAATGGGGTCCGATCCTCCCATGCCATTTCTATAATGCGGTCCCTGTCTTTCTCTTCCCATTCAGGTCTTAAAATTGGCTCTGCCGGTCTTGGATTGATCAACGCTATTTTTTCCATTATACTATTTCTATTATTTTAATTCTTTTAAAAATTGTTCTGCATTGTTCAAATGGGTTGCTCTTTTTTCTTCAGGCATATTATCCCAAGTACTCAATAACATGGCCCATCTGGGATTTTTAGAAAACACTGCGCGTTGTTTGGATAAGAATCGCCAGAATAATCCATCCCAAATTTCTTGCCAATCTCCTTTTGGAAAATCCCCCATCTTCATTAAATAGTTAGACCCACAGATATAAGGCTTGGTGGTGATCATCCCCCCATCCGCAAATTGAGACATGCCATACACATTGGGCACCATGACCCAATCATAGGCATCGATATACATTTCCATAAACCATTGGTACACTTCATCTGGATGAATTTCGCAGAGCAACATGAAATTACCTAAGACCATCAATCTTTCAATATGATGATTGTATCCTGATTCAAGTAATTTTTTGATACTACTATCAATGGGTGCGATGCCAGTTGTGCCTGTATATAAAGCAGCAGGCATTTTTTTTGTAAAGCCCCAAAAGTTTTTTGTTCTTTGTTGACTCCCTATTTTTCGATAGGTTAATTGTACAAATTCTCTCCAGCCAATAATTTGCCTAACAATACCTTCAATACTATTGATTGGGGCTCCTGCTTTTTTATAAGCATTTAATAACGCATTTAAAAAATCACTTGGCTGAATCAGCCCAACGTTAATTAAAGGACTTAGTACACTATGAAATAAAGTTTTCTCTGAAACCAACATCGCATCTTCATACACGCCAAATAATTCTAATTTTTCTGCTATAAATAAATCCATTGCTTTTTTTGCATCTGCATGCGTCACTGGATAGTACAACGCTTTGTTTCCAGCATTAAATGGCGCTTCAGACTTTCCTGGATTATTTTTGAACTTTATTTTTACATAGTCTGTTGCTTCATCTATAAATTTGTTTTTTTCAAAAAAATGCAATTCCGGAATGGTTGTATTTTTTGGAATTTTTTTTCTGTTCTCCACGTCATAGCTCCATTGCCCTCCCACTGGATTGCCATCTGCCTCCAGTAAAATTTTTCTTTGTTTCCTTTGTTCTGTGTAAAAGCTTGTTTGGAAATACGTTTTTTTGTTGCCTAGCAATGCAACACTATCAGGCTGATTGTTTAAAAAATTGGGACTAGGAAGATATATTAATTCAATACTTCCTTTTGTACATGCTTTTTTTAATTGTTTATCTAACCAATGATCGCAAGGATCATACATTTTTATTTTTTTTACCCCCCTACTTGCAAGCCACTCCACTAAAAATGGTATTTGCCCATGTGGATCATGCGCATCAATATAATGACAATTGCATCCTTTTTGAGTAAGTAGATGGGTATAGTGCTTCATTGAAGCCCTATGGAAAATGAGTTTTTGTTGATGGAATTGGTATTGTAAAAAAAACAAATCCGATTCAATGATGTAAAAAGCGCCTTCCTCGGCGAATAAGGCGGATGCGTCAAATAATTGATGAGGGAAAACGAGCTGAACTTGCATCTACTTTAAACATTTTGCAGACAAAATTGTTCATTAGATACCCCTAATTAATGTCCCTGAATGAACATCCCTTACACCGCTTTATTGGAACAGGTGAAAACCTATGATCCATCCACTTATCAGGCCACTCGAAACTATACCAATGGCGCTTTAACAGCCTGGTCTCCTTATATCTCAAGAGGCTTTTTGAGCCCTATTGTCGTTATGCAGGAGCTAAAGACTAAGTTTAGCAAACAAGCCTGGATTGGTTTAATGCAACAAATGGCATGGCGGGAATATTTTCAAAGAGTATGGCAGAACAAGGGTGATTTGATTTTAGAAGACCTTAAGTCGGTCCAATCAAATGTTGTTTTACAGGGTCTGCCTAGTCCTATTAATGAAGCTTTAACGGGTATTCATGCTATGGATGAAGCCATTGCTGATTTATATAACAAAGGTTATCTACACAATCATCTGCGTATGTACATAGCCATGTTACATACCAATATTTTTAAAGCTGCTTGGTTACCAGGCGCAAAATGGATGTATGCCCACTTGTTAGACCACGATCCTGCAGCTAATTTTTTAAGTTGGCAATGGGTAGCGGGTACCTTTAGTAGTAAACAATATGTGGCGAATCAAGAGAACATTAATAAATACACCAATACAAAACAGCTTAATACTTTTTTAGATACGGAATATGAAAACCTGCCTCATGCAATTTTTGATGCAGCTGGTCAATTAAAGTCCAAATATAGTGCGGCTTGGAAACAGCCATTGGATGAAATATTTGAAATCGATACGGTTCGGTTTTTGGAAAAATTACAGGAGCAAAATAAAATTGAGCCATTCGATAAAAGTAAATTAGATCAAAACTTAGCTTTTTGTATTTACAATAGTTTTAATCTTGATCCATTATGGCATGCAAATGAAAAAGCAAATCGAATCTTATTGATAGAGCCAGTTCATTTCGCCAAATTTCCTATAGCTGAAAACGTACTACAATTTATCATAGACTTAGGTATTTCTAATATTACAAATTTGCAAATTTTTGTAGGTTCCTTCGAAGAACTAAAAAATTCAATTGACAAAAGCGCTACAAAAAAAATGGTGAAGCCTGTTATGTATTTTAAAGAACACCCTACAACCCTTCATTATAAAGGAATTCAAGAGGAGCGTGATTGGTTGTTTCCAGAAGTGACAGGGTATTATCCAAGCTTTTTTGGATACTGGAAAAAATGCGAACGATTTTTGAAATAGAATCTTATTAAAATAAAAATGCCCTGAATCATCAGGGCATTTTTTGTGATATTTTTTTTCTGGAACAGTTTTATTTCTTTCTTTCTACATCTTTATTCAATTCATCAATGTCTACAGAACGCTCTGTGTCATCACCTAATAAATATTTAGAAAAATAGTCGGCAGTTCTCCAGAACCAGTATTCATTCATATCTCCAAATCCATGTCTTTGGGTAGGTAAAATTAACATGTCAAAGCGCTTATTTGCTTTGATTAATGCATTTACTACTCTAAGGGTATTAGCTGGATGTACATTGTTATCAATCTCACCGTGGATCAATAATAATTTTCCTTTTAAGTTTTTTGCAAGCCCTGGATTCTTGTCAATCATATAACTAAAACTGGTATCTCCTTTTTCGGAAATAGTTTCTTTTACACCATGGTGCTTTTCACTCCACCATCTATTGTACACACTATTGTCATGATTACCAGCGTTGCTTACTGCTACTTTGAAAATATCTGGATAAACCAACATCGCGGCGGTACTCATAAATCCACCACCACTATGACCGTGAATACCCACTTTGTTACGATCAATGAATGCATATTTATCGGCTAATTGCTCTACAGTTGCTTTTTTATCCGCCAAGCCATAGTCTCTCAAATTACCATATCCATAATTATGGTACCACTTGCTTCTTGCAGGGTGTCCTCCTCTATTACCCATAGTGACTACCACAAAACCCAATTGAGCCAATCGGTCAATACGGTCCATGCCTTTACTAAAAGTTTTGTTTACAGATTCCGTTTGCGGTCCTGGGTACACATATTCAATGATTGGATATTTCTTAGTACTGTCAAAGTCATAAGGTTTGTACATCACACCATATAAGTCTGTGATACCGTCGTCTGCTTTCACTTTAAATGTTTCTGGAAATTTATAGCCTGTAGCAAATAAACTTCTTAAGTCTGCAGTTTCTAATTCCATTAATTTTCTTCCATCAGCACTATGCAAACTGGCTACTGGAGTCGTATTCACTCTTGAAGCATTATTAACAAAATAGTTGTTGTTGTAGTTTAAGCTAATGCTATGATCAAAATTCCCCGCATTTAATAATTGCAAGCCAGTACCATCAAGGTTGATTTTGTAAAAGTGTAAATAATAAGGATCTTCCTTACCACCGCCACTCAATGACTCTTTTCCATTGGCAGTGAAATACACCACTCTTTTAGCCTCATCTACAGAAACAACTTCTTCTACATGCCAAGCGCCTTGCGTGATTTGATTTTTTAATTTTCCTTGCCCATCATATAAATACAAATGTGCCCATCCATCACGCTCACTCCATTCAATTAATTCTGCACCATTTTTTATTAATTCAGGTTTTTTAATTTCAATGGAGGTGTTCATCTCTTCTGCTACCATTACTTTTACTTCCCCTGTTATTGTGTTCACGACACATTGATCAATCTTTTTTAAATCACGACTAGTTCTCGCAAGATACAACTGCTCATTGGTACCTAACCAAATCATTGGCTTAAATTCGTCGTCTCTCGCGTTAACTGCTGCAGATTTATTCCACAAAGAAATATCTTGATCTTTGTATTGTGATACATTGATTTCTTTATTGGTGTAAGCAGTCATGTCTACCAACATCAAATGATCAACTGGTGCTTCTTTTTCGCCTGGCATCCAGTATTTATAGGTTTCAAGTGTTGGCCTAGGATCCGCAATACTATTGATGACCCACAAATCTTTTACTTTTCGGTTATCCACTTTTACAATTGCAAGTTGCTTGCTATTTTCACTCCAGTAACCAAATACAGGCTTTCTTTTATTTTTATTTTTTTCTGCGTCTACATTGGTTTCTCCGCCACCGCCAGCACCACCTTCACTATGCCAACTGAAATTTTGGATACCATCTTTTGTAATTGGGGTCTCTACAATGGTACTATCTTCTTCATTGATCAAAACTTTTTCATAATTCGCTTTGTCCATATAATACAAATTATAATTTCTTCCGAATACAATTTTAGATTGGTCTGGTGCAATATTTGCCCAGCTTGGTTTTCTTTTAGGTTTCTTGAAACCAACAAGTTCATTTAATTGTGATGTAATTAAATTGTATTCAAAATAAAATACTTTTTTAATTTTTTCTGCCTTACCATCTTTCTTTGCTGCACCAGGCTTATCAATATCAATACTACTTTTCACTTCAAACTGAATCCAATTTTCATCTTTGAAAAACTTTAAAGAATCAATTGGAAGATGTTGCGCATCAAATGGATCTTTAACAATTTTAGTAAGTGATGCGGCTAATTGTTCTTTGTCAAACATTTGCTTTTTTTCATTCTTTGTAGGATCTACAATCATCCATTGTTTTCCTTCACTCGTTTCGTACACATACCAAAATTTATTGGATTGTTTTAGCCAATGAGGGTCTACTGACAAAGAAAAAATCATCTTGTCTAATTTCTTTGGTGAAAATCTTGCGGCAAGGTCATAATTGGCCTTTTGTTGTCCGAAAATGAATAGGGGCATTGCAAAAAGCAATAAAAAAAGTTGTTTACGCATAGCTATTGATTAAGTGCAGAAAATTAGTTCATTTTTTTGAATTTAGACCTAAATTGTGATGAATAGAATACCATGAAAAAACGAATACTAGCGGCTTTATTTGTTGCACAATTTGTGCTAAATGTAGGTGTTGCACAAACCCCTAAACAGTTTAAACCTGCTGAATTTGCGGATGCAAATAGAAAAGCAAAATTACAAGCTGCAATGCCTTTGGTAGACAATTTATATAAGGCCTATGCAGAAAAAAATCATTTCCCTGCTTATGCATTTGCGGTTGTATTAGATGGTGAGTTATTATATAAAAATGTAGGAGGTTGGGCGAATATTGAAGAGAAGATTCCAGCCAACGGAGAGACGATGTTCCGTATTGCATCTATGTCTAAGAGTTTTACCACCATGGCAATTTTACAACTTAGAGATGCGGGTAAATTAAAATTAGACGACCCTGTTTTCATCTATATTCCTTCCATTAAAGATCAAATATTAACCAAAGATGGCGCCCCAATCACCATTCGTCATTTAATGTCCCATCAGGCTGGATTTCCAGAAGACAATCCATGGGGTGACAGACAACTATCTGATACGGAAGCAGACTTAATTGCCTTAATTGAAAAAGGCCTTTCTTTTTCTAATTCCACAGGAGCGCATTATGAGTATAGTAATCTAGGTTTTGCGATGTTGGGTTATATTATTCACAAGGTTTCCGGATTGACCTATGATGCGTATATTAAAAAGGCTATTTTAGACCCTTTGGGTATGCAGCATACCACTTATGAATACACTACTATTTCAAAAATGAATCTAGCAAAGGGCTATAGAACCATTAAAGGTAACTGGGTGAATGTGCCCTTATTAAAAGACGGCATTTACGGCGCAATGGGAGGCATGATTACTTCTATTGATGATTTTGCAAAATATGTTGCACTACATCAGGCTGCATGGCCCGAAAGAAATGAGGCGGAAAACAAAGTGATTAAAAGAAGCACTGTGAGAGAAATGCACCAGCCTTATACTTTCATTGACTTAAATCCCAACTACCAATTTCCTTCAGGAAAAAAACTAGCAACTACATCAAGCTATAGTTATGGACTCAACTGGATGCATGATGCCGAGGGGAAAACAAGTATCGGGCATAGTGGCGGATTGCCAGGTTTTGGGAGCAATTGGCGTTTTATGCCTGAATATGGATTGGGGGTTATCTTTTTTGCCAACCACACTTATGCGCCAACTTCAAAGATGAATTTAATTGTTTTAGACACATTGGTACAAGTAGCGCAACTTCAACCAAGGGTTGTATTGCCCTCTCCAATTTTATTGCAAAGACAAAAAGAGTTGATTCAATTATTGCCAACATGGGAAAGTACTCCAGCTATTTTTGCTGAAAACTTTTTCGACGACTATTTAATAGATGAGTTAAAAGCAGAAGCAAAAAATTTGTTTGACAAAGCTGGCGAGATTAAAGTGGTTGGGAAGATGGTTGCCGAAAATCAATTAAGAGGCTATTGTATACTCGAAGGAGCAAATCAAAAACTAAAATTAAGTTTCACATTGAGTCCTGAAAATCCAGCATTGATTCAGGAGTATCATCTTGAATTGTTAAATCAATAGACCTATTTAAATCATACAGTATTTACAAATGCCCATAAAAAATTTTATGAAACCAATGATCTTAATGTTAAGCTTATTCTTAACTGTTTCCAATTTTGCAGCTGCTAAAGACAAATCTCGCGAGTATTATATTACACAGGTATACCACTGCAGTTCAACAAGCCAGTTAGATGCGGTTGATGCGTATTTAAAAAATATATACCTGCCTCATTTACATCAATTCGGTATTGCCAATGTAGGTGTATTTGAACCCATCACAAATGATACGGCAAAAGATAAGACCATCTTAGTTTGGATACCCTTAAAAAGCTTACAACAACTTGATCAATTAGATCAATTGAAAGAGGCAATTGATCCACTAAAACAGCATACATTATTAAGTTTAACTGCATCCAATGAGGCTTTGCCTTACAGTAGGCTTGAGACAAGTATTTCCAAGTCTTTTAAGTTTCAGGGGCAGTCTAAAAAAGAAACAAATTTTGAAAGATCTGCTGATAATATTTATGAGTTCAGAAGTTATGAAAGTGCAGACGAGGCTAATTTTCTAAAAAAAGTACATATGTTCAATGAAGGAAAAGAAATTGACTTGTTTAAAAACTTGAATTTTAATGCATTGTTTTATGGCAAAGTCATTGCTGGTGACAGGATGCCTAATTTGATCTATATCACAAGGTTTAAAGATATCGCAGACAGAGAAGCGCATTGGAAAAGCTTTGTGGCATCAGCTGCTTGGAAGCAGATGAGCAATCTACCTGAGTATGTAAATACGGTTTCAAAATCGGATATTATTTTAATGCGTGCAAAATCCTATTCAGACTTATAAATAGAAGGACCATTTCTAAAAACAAAAAAGCACCAGCCCCCCGGCTAGTGCTTTTTTTATTCACCCAGATTCAACTTATTGCATTGGTCTTTTTCTGCGCATCATTTCATTTCTCATTTTGTTGACCAATTCCCTGTCTACTTTCAAGGCCTGATTCACCCTTTCTTCAGATTTTAAAATTGGCATCAAATCTTTTTTGAACCTCTTTCTTATCACTAGCATGGCTTCTTGAAACTCAATTTCGTCTTCTTTTTTCTCTTGCATCACTTTACGGCTTGCTTCTTTTTGCTCATTGTATACTGGCCAAAATTTTTCTGCTTCTGCAGGTGTTAAGTCTAATTTTTTTGTGATAAACTGAATCTTAAAAGATTCCAATTGCGCTCTGTGTTCTTTGCTCATTCGCTCGATTGGTGGCGGCGGCGGCGGCATTGCTCCTTGACGATGCGGCGGTCTTGGTTGTGCATTTGCAAAAACGATGCTAAGCATCATACTAAATAAAATAAGTAATTGTTTCATAAAATTATATTTGTTATTTGGACGAAGTTTTAAAGTGATAGTTTAATGTAGTTGTATCTTTTAGCAAATTATTATAAAAACGAAAATCAATAGGATGCATTAGTTATTATTTAGTGAGATGGATGCTCCTGTAGTTTCAATAGCATTATTCCAATCCACTTCGGCAACCACTTCATTGTCATTTAAATAAGCTTCAATTGCTTCGTCTGGCAATGCTTCAATTTGCACTAAGCTGTCCTGTGCAATTGCATTGGTGTTGCTTTTGTCGTATAAAAGATATCCAGTGGCGATGGCTAATATTAAACTTGCCGCAACTAGATATTTTTTTGGTGCAGAAAATAGGGTAAGCAATTTTGCTTGCTTAGGTGTATTTGTATCCGCTTTTATTTTGCGCATCAATTCAAGCTCAAATTGGTCGAAATAGTCCTCTGGCACCTGACTCGTTTTTGCTTGATAGCCCTTTAAGGCGGCTTCTAGTTCTTTTGAAATAATTTCGTTTTCCATACTATATTTAGACCTCTATTGAGATCAAAGGTTTAAGCTTGTTGAATTAATTCAGTCATTTTTTTAACTGCCTGATGGTAGTTTGCCTTTGCGCCCCCTACAGTTGTACCAGTAATAGAAGCAATTTTTTCGTAATCATAGGCTTCATAATACCTTAACATAAACACAAAGCGTTGCTTTTCAGGCAATTCTGCAATAGCGCGCTCTAATTTGATTTGAATTTGAGTCTCTTTCAGTGCATTTGAACTGACAGGATGGTCGGCTTCATGTTCTAAGTAGTTTTGCTTTGTTTGACCCTGAATGCGCTTTTTTTGTGCAATAAAATTCAAGGTTTCGTTGTAAGCCACCCTAAAAAGCCAGGTACTGAATGCGCTTTCTTGTTTGAATCCATCCAGTTTGTTCCAAACTTTGATCCATACTGCCTGCGCGATATCATCGGCATCTGCATGCTCGATCACCATTTTTTTTACTTGAAAAAATACAGGTTCACGATGTCTTTTTAACAACTGTGTAAATGCGTTTTCCTTGGATTCACCAGATTGAAATTGTATGATAAGTGCTTGATCGGTCATGCTAGTTGAAGTTAGACCAATAATCATTCAAAAGGTTTAAATCAAGATTACATTTTAATAATCGTTTTCACATATTGGTGAATGCCATTTTGGATTCTAATATAATATACCCCCGATTGAAGTGGCGCACCTTGAAGGGTGACGCTATTCATACCTGCATAACTATAGTTGGCATCGACCAATAATTTTATGACAGCTCCAGTAGCGTCAAGTAATTGAACCAATGTATGTCCTCCTTCGGTTTTAAATTCAATTCTAGATTGTTGGGAGAATGGATTTGGATACGCTACAATCATTGCATTTTTTTCAAAAACCGGATTGGCCATTTCAATAGCACATGCACTTGCATTGATTAAATTCAAACTTGGGTATTGCTTGAGCATGACTTGCAAGTTGTCTGTTTCTTTGACACAGAACCAGTATTTTAATATGGAATTGTAGATGGTTCTAAAATCATGTTGGTAGGGGACATTGTCTCCAACAGATACCGCATTTGGAATTGTTGGATTTTCGCCAAATACACCACCTCTAACATTTTTACCAAATAAAAATAAAGGCGCAGCAGCACCATGATCGGTACCACCGCTCGCATTGGATTTAATTCTTCTTCCAAATTCCGAATAAGTCATCCCTATCACCCTATCTTCTATTTCTTGATTTTTAATGTCATTCTGAAAAGCGCCGATCGCTTCAGAGATGGCACCTAATAAATTAGCATGTGTACCTGTAGTGGTATCAGTTACAACCGCTTGACTTGCATGGGTATCAAATCCGCCGTAGTTCACTAAGTAAATTTTAGTTTTTAATCCACCTTTAATTAATCTTGAAACAATTTTTAATTGATTGGCAAGACTTGTGTTGGGATAGACCCCTTGCTGCGTCACAGCATCAGATGCTGCTTTGATGCGTGTAGCGTATTTATTGGTTTGCTTTGAAATTCTTCTGATAAAACTTAATTCATAACCCGCATTGGTATTAGGAACTGCTTGCTCCGTAGCATCAAATAAATTGTAAAATGAATTGGGATCTGAAATACTCATCCCCATATTCACCATTGGTCCTTGGCAAGTCAATGAAGTGATAGAGCCAATTTGAATCGCTAAAGGATCTGTATCTACTTCATTTGGATAATTGTCTGGATAGCCAGGATAATTGGTGTCTAGGAATCTTCCAGCCCATCCTGTATTCAAATATTCATTGCTATCAGATCCGCTCATCCAGATATCTGTAGCCCTGAAATGTGAAAAATTAGGTTGAGGATAACCCACTGCTTGTACAATGTCCAATTGACCCTCATTAAACAGTCTTTGCATAGCGGTCATGGAAGGGTGCAATCCTGTAGCGTTATTACCTGCTAAAGAAAGAATCTTTTTTTCGGGGATTGCAATATTGGTTCTTGCATTGTAATATTGTCCGTATTGACTAATGGGCAACACTGTATTTAATCCATCATTCCCTCCATTGAGTTGAATAATTACCAGTACCCTGTCGTTGTCTACTTTTGCCAATACTTCTGGCTCAACCATGCTATGGTTGTTTAACACATGTATTGGGTTGCCACTGATTACTGTGGGCGTAAGTACTGCAAGACTGTTGCGTAAAAAAGTGCTTCTTTTCATTTAACTTAATTGATAGTCTGGCAGGTTCATAATATATTTTATCAAAGCCTTCAATCTATTATTCACTAAATTAAAATTGATGGTATTTTGAACAGATTGGTAATTCACCCAGGCATCAGTCCAATAATGGTCTGAAGTTTGCCCGCTCAATAAAATCTGTTTTTTTAAATTGTCTTTTATTGACTGATCGATTTCTGTTGAAATGAATAGTTCAAATAGATCTTGTATTAATTGATTGGGGTCGGCTGGATTACTAGAAATAGATTTTGCCAATGCTATCGTATCTATGATTACCCTTCTGCCATTTCTGGTATAGCCAGTTTCAAGCATCAAGTCGGTAAATTTATTTCTTTTAGGAAGCGTATCGGCATTGATCCACAATTCATGAAATTCTGGAGATTGATAATAAGCAGGCCATCCCGCTACATTAGGAGGGTCAGCCAAGTTTTGACCTAGGCTTGTTAATTGACCTACCATATTATTAAAATGCGTATACGCATCTGCATAATCAGTTACTGCATCAGGGAAAACCACGTTGGTTTTACGCAGGGTGCCTATGACATGATCAATAGGACTTTTAATTTGACAGCCAATATAAATTGGATCAAAAAAGTGCGCGCTATTAAAAAGCGCTGTTAATACAGGCTTGATTTCATATTGATTGTTTTTAAAAATCACTGCTAATGGGGCAATAATATTTCTTTCAACTGTTTCATCAATATAATAATAGACAAACCACCTATACAATCTTCTGCAGATATATTTAGCCATGTCCTCTTTTTCAAAAAGCATGTCAATTAGTTCGTCTGTTTCTGTTGCGCCTGCCTGTCCTGTTTTACCAGTAATGACTTTATTATTATAGTAACTAGAAAATTGCTTACTGCCTGTATCATGTCTTGCAGCGTCAAAATAACTAGCATAGCTCGCGTTGATGCGCCATCCTGTTAATACTCTTGCTGCAGCTTTAACATCAGACTCGGTATATTGTATGGCATTGTCTTTGCCCACTGTAAAAAGTTCCTGTAATTCTCTGCCATAATTTTCATCAGGCGCAGATGCGGTATTGAGGTATCCATTTAAATACCTTAACATACCTGGGTCAATGGTGATTGCTTTCACCATTGTTTTAAAATTTCCAATAGCGTTTTTTCTTAAAGTATCATGATGCTGGTACAACATATTGGCATTGGAGATCGTATCTGCTTCTGTTCCAAAATGATTGGCCCAAAATAAGGTTAACTTTTCCCTGATACTTATGTCTTGCTGAATCATGACCCCGGTAAGCCATTTTTTAAAACTATTCCTTCTTAAACTATTGATAGTGCCATCTCCGGTTGGCTGATTGATCCATGTGCTTCCCGCAGGCACTGTCGAATCTGTGATGGTTGCTGTATTGTATTCGTTCAAAGGGGGCGCAGGGGTGGCGGCAGTTGGATTTAATAAAGTAGTCACTGAATCACTTAAACCCATTGCTAAAAAGGACTGAATTTCTGACTGCTTTGCGCCAAATAATACTCTGTTTAATAAATGGGAAGTAGTTTGCTTTGTCCAAGGACCTTGAAATGGCTCAAGTCCTAAACTGCTAGAAAGGGGGCTTAGCGGCATGCACAATATTTAATACCAATTTAGACAAATTATAGATTCAAAAGTTTAATTCATGGCAAATCATTCCATCCGTCAACCTTTTTTTTATTTGCATTCAAAATGAAATTATCTTTAAAGCAATTCTAAAAACAATAACATGAGAATGATTAAATTAATATGTATTGTATTGCTAATGCCTTATTTAGGTCAAAGTCAATCTATACATTCCATTATCACGAAGTCCGAAACCGAAAGAATAGAGCGCGTTCTAGCTTCCGACGAAATGGAAGGACGAAGAACTTTTAGTCCTGGCATAGAAAAAGCAGCTGCGTTTATCGCGAAAGAGTTTGCATCAGCAGGATTAAAATCATTGAAAGGAGATCATAATTATCTACAGTCATTCACTATCAATAGACCAAAGTTCATCAGTTTGTCTGCCAGCTTGAATGGTGCAGCGATTGATAATAAGCAAGTGATTGTGGTTACTATTCAACCTGAAATCAATATCAACGAACAAGCTGGTTACCTTGTTTCGAAAATTACAGCTTCGGAAAATTTAAGTCAGGCAGCAGCAAAAATTATTGGTGCGAATCAAAAAAGTATTGTGTTGGTAGATGAAGCACATGCGCAAAATTTTGGCAGACTCGTTCGTTTTAAAAACAACCTTTCATCTAATCAAGCAACCATCGTTTTTGTATTAACCAATACACAGCCTACTAGCTATGCAATACAAGCTAGCCATCAAATTGAAGCGATGTCTTTAGCCAATGTCGTTGCGATGATTCCCGGTAAATCTTTACCGAATGAATATGTGATTTTTTCTGGGCACTACGATCACTTAGGTGTCAATACAAAAAATATGGTAAATGGTGATTCTATTTACAATGGCGCGAATGATGATGCAGCGGGTACTACTGCCATGATCATGTTGTCAAAATATTACAAAGCTTTAAACAATAACGCACGTACTATTTTATTTGCCGCATTCACTGCAGAGGAAGTAGGTGGATATGGCGCAAGTTATTTCTCAAAGCAATTGGATCCATCTAAAGTGGTTGCCATGTTCAATATCGAGATGATTGGAACAGAAAGCAAGTGGGGTAAAAACAGCGCGTATATCACTGGATTTGATAAAACCAATATGGGTGCAATTTTACAAAAGAATTTAGATGGATCTGATTTTAAATTTTATCCAGACCCTTATACAGAACAAAATTTATTTTATAGATCGGATAATGCAACCCTTGCTAGACTTGGTGTTGCTGCACATACCATCTCTACTTCTAAAATGGATTCAGAACCTAATTACCATAAAGCTTCTGATCATATTGAAACCTTAGACTTGGACAATATGAATGAAATTATTAAGGCCATAGCCCTTAGTGCACAATCTATTGTTGCAGGGAAAGATACTCCAACTAGAGTAGATACCACCCAGTTAAAATAATAAGTAGACATTCATTTAATGTGTACCCACATCAAATAATATGTCCTCAATCAATTTATATGAAGCAAAATTTAACAGCGCTCTTATTGGTCATTTGTCTTTCAGCTACTGCCCAGGTAAAGCCCTATTATCCTATCGCAACCAATTGGGAGCGTAAAGCACCAAGTAGTTTTGGTATAGACAGCAGTTTAATCCATCAAGCGATTGTATACGCTATTGGACACGAAACTAAATACCCAAAAAATTTAATGCTTTCACAAGCAATGCAATTTGGGAAAGAACCATTTTCTGATCCCATTGGACCAATGGCAAGCCGTGGTCCGGCATCAGGAGTGCTTATTTACAAAGGGTATATCATTGCAGAATGGGGAAATCCAAATGCGGTAGAAATGGTGAACAGTGTGACAAAAAGTATGTTGTCAACCGTTATTGGATTAGCTGTTGACAAAGGTTTAATCCATTCCATTGAAGACAAAGTCCATTCGTATTTACCTCCCATCGAATTGGTGAATGAAGCTGCTTCAATAGATCAAAATCCACTGGCGAAAACTGCTTTTATTTATCCATTTGATACTGACCACAACCGTAAAATTAATTGGGACCATCTCTTAAGACAGACCAGTGATTGGGAAGGTGTCTTATGGGGCAAGCCCGATTGGGCAGATCGACCTTCTGATAAACAAGAGGAATGGACGACAAGAAAACGATTTGAACCAGGTACAGTGTACAAATATAATGATACAAGGGTGAATGCTTTAGCCTTGGCAGCTACCACAGTTTGGAGAAAACCATTGCCCGAAGTCTTAAGAGAGCAGGTGATGCAACCTATTGGCGCATCCAACACCTGGACCTGGACTGGATATAAAAATGCATGGATTGTATTAGATGGCAAGATGATTCAGTCTGTTAGTGGCGGTGGACATTTTGGCGGAGGCTTATTTATCAATGCATATGATATGGCTAGATTCGGATTGCTTACTTTAAGAAAGGGCAATTGGAATGGGAAGCAAATTATTTCGGAAGGATGGATTAAAAAATCTACTACACCCACTTCTGTACAAACGGGGTATGGTTTTATGAATTATTTTTTAAATACAGATCGTAAAATGTATCCATCGGCTCCTGCATCTGCTTTTACCCATATCGGCAATGGCACGAATGCCATTTATGTAGATACTGAAAATGATTTAGTGGCAGTCATCAAATGGATGGATGATAAGTCGATCGACGGATTTTTAAAGTTAGTTTTATCGGCTTTGCCTAAATAAATTTAAAATATGTTTCATAAAAAAGGCGCCTAATTTTAGGCGCCTTTTTTATTGGTGTAGTCTGAACTATTAGTTTTTTGCTTTTTGCAATTTGTGAAAGCTAGTATAAGACACAAGTAACAATCCAAAAAACACAATAGCCATAATGGTATTGCTCAATGGGTCATTTATGGCGATATGCGCTACGGCTGCGGAGATGTACAAAATTCCAAATCCAACATAGGCCCACTCTTTAATGCGCGCAGGTACAGCAGGAACAATTAATTAAACTAGTCCAATCAATTGTCCAATACTAATTTCAAGTCCTAGCCAACGTGGGATGCCAACATGTTTGGTGCCTTCGATGGCCATTTCGGAGTTCATAAAAATTGCAGATGATGCGAACAGGCAGATGATGCTGGTGGTAACCCAGTAAATTATTTTAGTTGTTTTCATTTTGTTAAATGTTTTAGTAGTGAAAAATAAAATAGTTTGGTTAAATTCACAATCAATTTACAAATTACAAACCATATTTTAAAATTTACACCCAATTCTATTTTTCAAACAAATCAAATGATGCGAAAATTTTACTTTTTTACTTTATTATTGATACTGGGGTACAATGGATCCATGGCCCAATCCGTAAATACAACCTATTCAACACTGCCTGATTCAGATACTAGTCAAACTGCAGTTAAAAAAGTGATATTGAATATGTTTCAGGCAATGAAGCAAGGGGACACGACTTTATTAAAAACCTGTTTTTCTGAGAAAACAATTTTTCAGACGATATTGAATAAGCCCGAAGGCGCTGTGATAAAAACAGAGTCAGTGCAGGATTTTATCCAAAGCATAGGAAAGCAAATGCCCAATGTGTTAGACGAAAGAATTGAATTTGGATCCATTAATGTAGACCCCATGATGGCCACAGTTTGGACGCCCTATACTTTTTATTATAAAGGCAACTATTCGCATAAAGGAGTGAATAGTTTTCAATTGGTTAAAATGAAAGAAGGATGGAAAATTCAATATTTAATTGATACCAGGTATAAGTAAACCTTATTTATTTTCTTTTAAATACTGTTGAAATTGTTGCGGATGGTTTGTTGTAATCCATTCTACACCTTGTTCTTGCAATAATTTTAAATCAGCTATTTCATTTACGGTCCAAGATCCGGTTTTTAAACCCGATTTTATTGCGTCAGGAGCAAGGGTTTCATTTTTCTTGAAATTACTGTAATGAAAATTGATGCCATCAAATTGATGCTGTAAAACCTGATTGATATTTAAGTCTGCTTCAAGGTATAAGACTGTTGCAGCAGGTTGTTTTGCTTTAATCCAATCCAAGATATCAGGGCTAAAACTGATGTATACGATCTTATCTTCTATTTGTAATTTTTTTGCCAATGCTAAACTACTCATTGTTGCTAATCGGTCTTGACCTTTGTCATTGATCGCCGCTTTAATTTCACAAATCAATTTTGTATGTGCATTATTGACCATTCCTTTTTTATAGTAGTTTTCTAGTAATGGCAAATCTTCGCCATTAGATAACTTGTTTCTATTTAAATAAGCATACGTATTTGTTTGAATGGTGTCACCATAATAAGTTGGGTCGTGATTCACCACCAATATGCCATCCAAAGACATTCTCACATCAAATTCGGCACCATCACATTTTAAATCAATCGCTTTCTCTAATGAAGCAATTGAATTTTCAGGTAAATTAAATTCTTTCCAAGCACCTCTATGTGCTATGATTTTAGTTTGTTGAGCGTTTGATGTATGCATTATTAAGATAAATAAAAAACTATAGAGGATCTTTGACATAAATCTGTATTAATAAAAGTAGAATTTAAATGGTTAGTTTAAACATTAAGGTACTAAACAATTATTGATTAAACAGCGTTTGAAATAAGTTGTTATTTAATTAACTTTGCGCTCTCAAAATTTAACGATGAATCCAGCTATTGAGCAACTTAAAAACGCGATAGAGCCAAGTAGAGCTAAGTTATTAGCACACCCGGTGTACCATCAAATTCAGACCTTAGGTGAATTGCAAAAATTTGCACAAGTGCACGTGTTTGCTGTTTGGGATTTCATGAGTTTGTTAAAATCTTTGCAACAAAAATTAACTTGTGTACAAACCCCATGGGTGCCGATTGGTTCTGCCAACACAAGGTATTTGATCAATGAAATTGTGTTGGGAGAAGAATCAGATGTTGACGAATTTGATCACCGCATAAGTCATTTTGAATTGTACCTACAAGCGATGCGTCAAATGGGGGCGTCCACCAATGCTATAGAGCGTTTGACCCAGTCTGTTCAAACAGGCATGCCTATTGAAACAGCAATAGCAGCAATGGATTGTGCAGATTCGATTAAAGCTTTTTTATCGTTTACATTTAAAATTGTAAATGAAGCACCAGCACATGTGCAAGCTGCTGTGTTTACATTTGGTAGAGAGGATTTGATTCCAGATATGTTCACACGTTTATTGGAAAAACTAGTAGCAGAGACGCCAGAGAAAGTAGCCATTTTTAAATATTATATAGAAAGGCATATCGAAGTGGATGGTGGACATCACAGTCATTTGGCATTGGAAATGGTATCTGAACTTTGCGGAGACGATACATTAAAATGGAAAGAAGCAGAAGCGGCCTCTATCGAGGCCTTGCAAGTACGCGCGAAACTTTGGGATGCGGTGTTAGCTTAAAGAGTAGCATGAAGCAATATGTCCAGCAATTTTATATCGCTTCGAACTCGCCTTTTTCTGTATTCTTTCTAACTTTGTCGGCTTCAAAATATTTCCCATTCATAGCAATATAAATGCCTGCTGGCAAGACTTGTGTAAAAGCAAGGGCACTGCCCAAGTTAAAAAGCCCATCAGAGCTACCAAATTTATATGGAATCATAGCGCCAGTTAAAACGATCGTTTTGTTCGGACATGTGTTTTGTAAATACACTGCGGTGTTCGTCATGGTATCTGTACCATGTGTAATTAAAATTCTTTCTGATTTTGTTGCGTTACAAGCAGCTGCGATTAAAGCCCGATCCGCATCCACAAAATCTAAACTATCCTTCATCATTAAAGACTCAATAGATAAATTCAGTTTACTTCTACCTAGGTGGAGCATCTCGTGTAAATGCGTGTCTTTAAAGTACAGGCTGCCATTTAACTCATTGTACTCTTTGTCGAATGTGCCTCCTGTTACAAATACTTGTATGCTTGAATTCATAAATTAATTATTTTGGGTCCATCCACATTTCTTTTCTGTCTAACCATTTGTTGTCAGAAAAAGATTCCTTACTGGCCAAAGTTCGGGTATATTTTTTAATTGATGCTGTCGAACTTGCTTGATAAGCAACGCCACTAATGATATTCAATGCTTTGTTAAAATAGGTTTCAGAGGGATTACCTAAGGTTTTATAGGGTAATACATTATCGGCAAGTACATAATTGGGTGTAAACCCATTTACAGTACCATAATTAGATTCTCCTAGCGCATTGGTAGTTAAAAATGTGATGGGCTGTAAGCCATAATCCCATCTTTTATTGGGGTCGGTGATGGTGAAAGAGCCTACGTTTTTTCCATAAGTGTGCTCACCTATAAGAATCACATCCATAAATGGCTTTAAATTATTAATGACTAGTTCACTAGCAGAAGCAGTATTTCCAGCTGTTAAAACAAACACTCTAGTAAGGGTTCCAAGATGATTCGGTTCCGATTTAAACAAGGTTTCAAAAGCACTTGCCCCATAAGTTTTTTCTAAATAAGCAGTGTAAGTACCATTGTATACTTTTTTATTCATCAGCTTGCCAATCTTAGCGGGTGCATCTTTTACGGTAAGATTGGTAATCAAATCAGAAGAGACAACGTATCCGCCGCCATTGTATCTAAAATCTAAAACCAATTCATTTACGCCTGCAGATTTAAAGCGACCAAAAATGGCTCTTAGGCTGTCATCAAAGCTAGTCAAGAATTGACTATACGCCAGGTAGCCGACTTTTTTGCCCGACCATTCAATTACGGTATCTGCTAAAATTGGATTGGTTTGTAATTCTACTTTTGTCACCGTTACATTCCTGCCATTGGAAACAAATGCACCATTGCTAAAATCACCCAATCCAAGTTTTAAGGTTTGATTCGATAGGATGGTTGAATAGTTTGTTCCTGTAATGGTTTGGTCATCCACTTTTAAAATAATATCTCCTCTTTTTAATCCTGCTTTTTCGGCAGGGCTGCCTTTTAATACATAGGCTAATACAAATGCAATACTAGTTTTAGTATCATCTGTATAAAAAGCATTATTTTTTACACCTAAGACGGTGCTCACACCATTCAATTGATTTTGAAGATTGGTATAGCTTTCGTCAATCCATGAAAAACGATCTGTTTTACCGTAATCGTTTAGTAGGGTATAAAAATAATCTGTTGGCTTTGCGGTTGTATTTGAACCTGCCAGGTTCGGCATATTGGTATTCCATAAATAATAATAACTCATTACTTCGTGTATCCAGGTATTGGCTGCAATATTTGGATTCACAGGTGTTGTAGGCGTAGTGCCAGTGGTTGAAGGATCAATCGCTTCTTTTTTACAAGCAAACAATGCACCTGAAACGAATAAGACAAATAATAGCTTTTTCATATTGTTAAAATGATTCATCGTAAATTTAATCAAACAATTGTTAATGGGAATAAAAAATTATTCTCTACTAATTTGGTAGACAAATAAAATTGTCTAATTTTGAGTACTGATTCTAACTATAAAACTGAAACAAATTCAAAATATCATCGGGCCTGCCGATTTTAAAATACATAAAATGAGAAAAATTTCTATTGCATTCATTTTTGCACTTATCGCATTATCAAGTATCGGACAATCCAATTCCTATCTTGCCGAAATTGAACAGTGGCATAATACAAGAATCGCTGCTTTAAAAACCCCTAGTGGTTGGTTAAATTTAGAAGGATTGTTTTGGCTTAAAGCGGGAGTGAATCGATTTGGATCGGCTAAAAAAAACGATATCGTATTTGCCAATCCCGCATTCCCTGCATATCTTGGAGATTTTGTTTTTGAAGCTGGTAAAGTGCATTGGAAAGATGCAGCAGGAGAAAAAATTACCGTGAAAAACAGTGCAGGTGAAATGATACAAGACATTTCATCCATTAATTTATTGTCAGAAAGAGAAGGAGAATATATGAGTCAATGGAAAGATTTTGTTTGGGTAGTGATTCAAAGAGAAGATAAAGTTGGCGTACGCTTTAGAAATTTAAAAGCAAAAACTTTACTTGAATTCAAAGGCATTGAAAGATTTCCGGTAAATGCAAAATGGCGCATTAAGGCAAAAGTAATTCCGCAGGACCAAAATCCATTGATGATCATGAATGTATTAGGCCAAAACACTGCGCAAAAACATGGTGGCCAATTGGTTTTTGAGATGGAAGGAAAAACCTATCGTTTGGATGCCATAGATGAAGGTGGAATAAGGTTATTTGTCACTTTTGCCGACGCTACATCGGGTAAAACCACGTATGGTTCGGGTAGATTTATTGAATTAGAAAAGCCAGACGCAAATGGAGAAACCTATATCGATTTTAATAAGGCATATAATCCACCATGTGCATTTACTGAATTTGCTACCTGTCCATTGCCTCCTCCCCAAAACAGACTAACTATTGCGATTCCAGCAGGTGAAAAAAAATATGGACATCATTAAGGTCTCCATTAACTTTGGCCTCAAATGCAAGAATTGACTCCATCTAATCCCCCTGTTATTGCCATCATTGGACTAGGCTATGTGGGTTTGCCGTTGGCCTTGGCTTTTTCAAAGCAGTATTCAGTGATTGGATATGACTTGGATACAAAAAGAGTGGAAGCCCTTAACAATGGAGTTGACATTACACTGCAGGCTTCTGAGGAAGATCTAAAAGCCAATAAACAATTACTTTTTACAGCAGACTTGGCTGCAATCGCTGCTGCCACCATATATATTGTTACGGTGCCTACACCTGTGCATGCCGATAAGACACCAGATTTAGGTCCATTATTGAATGCGACAAAAACAATTGCAGGGGTATTAAAGAAAGGGGATATCGTGATTTACGAAAGTACCGTCTATCCTGGATGTACCGAAGAAGATTGTGTACCCGTACTTGAAAAAATAGCAGGTTTAAAATACAATGAAGATTTTTATTGTGGCTACTCGCCTGAGCGAATCAATCCTGGTGATCAGGTGAATACTTTAACTAAGATTAAAAAAATTACCTCAGGCTCTACGCCAGTAATTGCTGCATCTATTGATCAGTTATATGCAAGTATCATTACAGCAGGTACTTATAGTGCGCCTTCTATTAAAGTGGCAGAAGCGGCAAAGTCTATCGAGAATGCGCAAAGAGATATTAATATCTCATTTGTAAATGAATTGGCATTGATTTTTGATCGCATGGGGATAGACACGCATGAGGTATTAGCAGCGGCAAGTACCAAATGGAATTTTCTACCATTTAAGCCAGGCCTAGTGGGCGGTCATTGTATTGGCGTGGATCCCTATTATTTAGCACATAAAGCAAAAGCGCTGGGTTATCATCCACAAGTAATATTATCCGGTAGAGAAGTGAATGACCAAATGAGTTTATTTGTAAGTGAAAAATTAATTCGTTTGTTGGAACAGGCTGGTAAACAAGTGCAAGGCGCAAAAGTCTTAATACTAGGAGTGACATTTAAAGAAAATTGCCCAGATATAAGAAATTCAAAAGTGTTTGAAATCATCCGATATGTAAAAGACAAGGGTGCGATGGTGGATGCTTTTGATCCATTTGCAAACGCGGAAGAAGTAATGCAAAAACAACATGTACAATTGGTTACATCCCTAAATAAGTATGATGCAATTGTATTGGCGGTGGCACACGATTTTTTTAAAGCGTTGGATTTTTCAATGTTGAAAAATAATCCTAATGCGATCGTATATGATACCAAGGCCTTTTTAGATAGAGCGATTGTTACTGCTAGATTGTAAAAAAATAATTTTACATTTGTGTGCTAAAATGAATAGCTGTAAAATTCTACATAGGATTAAATAGAATCCTTTATATATAACCACATAACAAACCTATAATGATAGAGTCAAAAAGATTCGGTTCTAAAAAAGCATTAATTGACATAGACGAAACCATTTGTTTTTATTCCGATAAGCGTGTGTATGAATTAGCTGAGCCTAATTTTGACAATATTGCCAAGATCAATAAATTGTACGAAGAAGGCTGGCATATTACGTATTGGACAGGAAGAGGAGAAAGTTCCAAAAGAGATTTAAGACCACTGACTTTAGAGCAACTGACTAAATGGGGTTGCAAGTTCAATGATTTAATTACAGGCTATTGTCCGAATGGTGGTGCTGTAAAGCCCAATTTTGACTTAGTAATTGACGATAAGGCAAAGAGAATAGAAGAGTTATAATCTATTCACTAGACAGTCATCCATTTAGCGGATTCAATCTTATCCATACTTAAAGGGCCAATGCGGCCCTTTTGTTTTTTCTAGCAAAAGGCAAATAGAATAACCAAAAATGGGAAATGGCAGCTAATTCAAAAGTGATTAAGTAAAAAGGCCAGTCACCAATGATGAGTGGATTTTCTGCTGTTGGACGTGCTCTTAAAAACATATAGTTGGTGCCCATTGCATAGTTCAAGACGCCTACAGTAAGTACTACATATTGTGAATAGCCAAAAATCTTTAACCAAGATTTTTGGCTTGGTTTAAATCCGTTGTGTTTGACCATATACAAGACAACTAGTAATAATCCGCCATGGCCAATAAAGAAGCTGTAAAAATTATACCCTATCACACCTGTATTGAACTCTGGAGTGAGTAGCGCATGAATGCCCCCTAATAATCCCCAGTAATAAACAAATTCTCCAAGCAATTGATTTTTATTAAACAGATAGATGATGCAAAGAATATTACTAATGCTACATAGATGTGCAGGAATATTTTGTTGAATATTCCATAAACCATTGTAGTAGTTGTAGGACTGTTCAATTAAAAAATTAGCCATTAATAAGATGGCAATAAATAAGTCATATTGCTTAATCTTGATTTTCTTGATATACTTAGGCAATTGAATCAATAAAAATATACTGGCGCCAATGATTAACATGATTTGCCACCAAAGTGGAGAAAAAGTGGCAAGTGTAATTGATTTTTCAAACTGCATAGTTGCTTAGTGGTGTTTCTGAACCCTGTGAAGTGCACAATTTAATTCATTCTGCGTATATTCTATCGACTCTAGCATTAAACTATCCCATTCGTATTTAGTTGAAGGGGCTAAATACCTTAATAAAAAGGTCCATTGGTGTAATAAAAAACCAATTAGGGATGACTAGGCCAGATCTTTTGTTTATTTAATAATGCAAAAAAATTATAACCATCCATCAGATCAAAGACAAGTGTTTATCTGCGATCAACAAGCTATTTATGCTATGGGTTGCGGTCAATTAGTGCAAGCTCATCCAATGTGTAATGGGTATCGTATGCTAACTTCATTGGACGAAATTGTCAGTTTTGAGCTAGGACTTAAGGAAGGTCTATTCATTATTGACGCAAGCATGTTTGATGTAGCATCCCTGTCTGTTCGAAAAAAAATCAAAACCCTACAACAGTTATTCCCTTTAATCATTTTGCTCAATGAAGACACGCCCGATTATACACTCTATCAATTCATTGCCTTAGAGGTAGAAGTGATTGTGTCTAGAAATATGTCTAGTCAGGAATGGAATAAAGCAGTCGAGATGGCTTGCAGACATAAAGTCTATTTTTGTCAACACACTGCCGAAAGGGTTTTAACATTGACGCAAACAATGGATAAAATTAATTTAATAGAGCGTGTGAATGCCTTAAGCCTTTATGATAAATACATTTTAATCCGAATCTGCGAAGAAGCATCTAGTAAACAAATTGCCGCAGAATTAGGCCACAGCAAAAGAACCATCGAAGGCCATAGAACCCGACTCATGCAATCACTTGCTGTTAAGAATGTGGCAGGACTTGTAAAAATCGCTTTGATTACAAAGCTCTATGATCATTATTTAGCCAATCCTGGATGGTATGCAAGTTTTTTGTTGGCTAAAACATCTTCCTTGTAATAATGGATGGTTTTAAATTGTCCATGAAGATATCCATAGGCTTGGTCGGTGAAGTGTTTGCTTTCAGCAAACCTACTTTGACCACCTGTGATGATTGTTTTGGCTTTGAGTCTTTTACCAAATTCTACCGCTGCTACAAAACTATTGCCTGTATAACCATATTTTTTTATCGTATTCGGATAGCGTTTACTTTCAAATGATGGCAGGCCGCCCCATCTAGATGAAGCTTGATTGACAGCTAAGCTTGCTTGGTTGTCATCAAAGTTTGCACCAGGCGCTACTCTTTGATAGCGATTGATAGCACCCCATGTGATCTCCCATCCACCATACCATTTTTCAAATTGGTCTAAAGTAGCTTCTAATAATTGAATCTTTGTTTCAAAAGCTACTTCCTGGTCCATACGATTGTACTTGACTAAAATTTGTGTAGCAGCTTCTTCCGTATTTGCAGGTGGAATTTCCGCGCCCCATTTAGTAGCCCATTCGATGGCAATACTTGTTGCAATTGAATTCGTGTCTGCATAATGATCCCAGTTCGCTAAATACGCAATCGCTTTTTTTGTTCTTGGAGCAAGGGTTGTTGTTGTTGCTTTTTGAATAAAACCAGGCAACAGCATATCGAACGCACTTAATTTTCTATTGTATCCTAAGGCAATTAACTCGTCTAAATTGATTTTATCAATTTTTGACAATAGTGCTACAGCGGTGATGCCTCTACCGTTTTCACCATCTGGTGCCATATAGGCAGGATAGTTATTTGCTTTTGGACTATTGCTGCCAGCAACTGTAAAGGGTGTCGCATTGCAATTTTGTAACCAACCATTTGCTGGATTGATACTTTGCACTATTTCATTTAAATGGTGCAATCCATTCCAGTCAGTAGCTTTAGTCGTACCATCCACTGGCATTGTATAATCAAAACTGGGATTGCGCTTAGGCATAAAATTACCATGCCAGTAAGCGATATTACCTGCATTGTCGGCATAGACTGTATTGTTGCTATTATTTGCTAATAGCTCCATTGCCTTTGTGTAATCTGCCAAACTCTTAGATTTTGTTCTTGTCCAGCATTCCATCAAAGCATCAAGGGAACGATTGTTTTCTTGAAGGCTCAACCATTTTCCTTTTTGCATCCCCATTACTGGTCCGTGTCCTGTGAAGTAAGTGTCAAATGACTTATTTTTTAGCACCCCATTTTCTACATATTTGATATCAATTTTTCGTGCGCCAATTTTTTTATTTTCTTTTTCGTAGGTATAAAACAATTCGTTATTTATTTTTTGAACCTGCTCTTCATACACATCTGCAACATCGGCATAGCTACTGGTATGCATCCATCCACAATTTTCATTGAATCCTTGGTAGATAAAAAACTGTCCCCAAGTAACCGCTCCATAGGCGTTTAAGCCTTGCTCACTCACCATATGCATTTCTGACCTAAAATAAAAAGGGACATGGGGATTGATATACAACATCGCATTACCACTTGCACTGTGTTTTGGTGCAATGGCAAAACCATTTGAACCTTTTAAGGTTTTATCTTCCATGTCATAATTAGGCTCTTCGAAAGCAGATGCTGAACTTGCCTTATTGTAGTTAGCACTTACTGCATTTGGACTAGCAAATAATTGCTGACCATAAAATGCCTCCACGTGTTTTTCGGTGATGCCTGCAGACCTTGTTGGAGAGACACTTCCGTCTGTCCACATTAAGTGATACCAAGGTTTAAATTTTTTAAGGACAACAGGCTTTACTTCTGGATGTTTAGATAAATAATAATTAATCCCGTCTGCATGTGCGATTAATAATTGCTTAAACCACAAAGGGCTTCTTTCAAAGTCTTTCACCGCAGCTGCACTATCTTGAATCAGTTGCATCATCAAGTCTTCATAGATCATTGTAGGCCCTTCCATTTCGGCACGACGTCCTAACATTTCTAAAAAATTCTTTTCTATCTGCGGAAAATTTTCTTCGCATTGCGCATACATTAAACCAAATACAGCATCTGCATCGGTCTTCCCATACACATGTGGAATATCCCATTCATCACGAATGATGGTGGTTTGTTGGGCGTGCTGATTCCATCTACTCAGTTCGGCACTGCTTGGCTTTTGTGCAGACAGTGAGATACTTGTAACTAGTAATACAAATAAGAAACAATAATTTTTCATATAATAATTTTTAGATAGCCCTAAAAATGCCACACGTACTATTTTGAAATTAACTTTCAGGGTTGATTGTTCCTTTAATTTATAATCCCCAAGTCTTGATGCGCTCTAAATTGATTCTTGCACATTCCAATGGTGCAATGCCTTGATAGGATTCCTGTTCTATGATAAAATGGTGCGTGCCTCCAATTGCTTTTGCCAATAAGCTGACTGCCTTAGGATCTACCACACCATTGCCTAAAATAGTGCTATCATGACCATCGTTCATTTCGCCCACTGCCACTTTGATTTCATCTTTTACATGTACTGATGCAAATCTGCCTGGATATTTTTTGATCCAATCCATACCTCTTGCGCCAATCCCATACATATTGCCAAAATCCAATTGGTGTATCACCAATTCGGGATCGGTTTCTTTTAGGATGATATCATAGATCAATTGACCGTTTACTTTTTCTATAAATTCAAAATTGTGGTTATGGTAGCCAAAGCGCATGCCCGACTCTTGACACAATTCGCCCGATAAATTAAAAATTTCTAATTGATGCATCAATGCATCATAGGAGGTTCTTACTTTTTCATCCATCCAAGGACTAATTACATAATCTTGTCCCAAAGTTACCGCATCGTCGATGGTATATTTCCATGCATCGGTAAATTCCTTTTTAGCGGCATCCCAATGCTTCGCATTCATTACGGTATGACCGCTTGGCATTTGCATCCCTAGGTCGGTCAATATCTTTTTAAACTCAACAGGGCTGTATCCGTAAAATTTTCTATTCGAATAATTCGCATGCTCTACATATTGGTAACCCATTTTTGACAATGCAGTTAAAGTGCCCAACGGGTCTTTAAACATGGTATCACGCACCGTGTACAATTGGATGCCAATTTTTATTTTTGAATCAGCGAATAAGCTTTTAGACCATAAATTATTTGGTGCAAGACCAATACCTAATAATGCCAGACTACTATTTTGAATAAATTTTCTTCTTGAATTTTGCATAGCGTTGAATTGAATACTTAAACTTACAAAATTTCGCGCGGATGCGCGCGAAAAAACAACAGAGGCGGACCAACGGTCCGCCTCTGTTAAGGATGCTTTTAAAAATTCAAGTATAGCTGCTTAACAGCGGCTGTACTGTGTAGTCAATTATTCTGCTACTTTGGTATTTTTAACTGGCTTCTTATCCAAGTATTCCTTACGATCAACTTTTGAATTACCTGTTACCATTTCATCTAAATTATCGCCTTTGTACAAACGACCATTCTTCATGATGTATTGGATGCTATTGGTATTTCTGATGTCTTCTAAGGGATTCTTATTTAAAATGATTAAGTCTGCTAATTTACCCGCACTGATGCTTCCAAGGTCTTTGTCTAAACCTAAACTTTCGGCACCTAAGATGGTGGCTGTTTTTAATGCATCTAAATTGCGCATGCCACCAGACTGCATCGACCAAAGTTCCCAATGGTAACCTAAGCCTTGTAATTGACCATGGCTTCCAATACCTGCTAGTCCACCCGCTTCTACCAATTGCTTCATACTCTTAGCATGCTTTTGAAATACATGCTCTTCTGGTAAGAACCAAGCAGCACGACGTCTAGATTTGCTTGCTAATTCTTCATATGGAGTATAGTATTGCATTTTTGCATCCCCATATACATTTTCTGTTTCATAATAAAAATTCTCTGCCCATGGTCCACCATAGGATACCAATAAGGTTGGCGTTACGGCCATTTTAGAACTTGCAATGGTTTTTACCACATCATTGTATAAAGGATAGATAGGTAAAGAGTGCTCATGACCAGGATATCCATCTAATAAGTTGGTCATGTTTAATTTAAAATCCAATCCGCCTTCTGTGGTTGGCATTAATTTTTGATTTTTAGCCGCTTGAATCACCCATTGTCTATGCTTACGATTACCCACTAAATACATTTTGATGTACTTGGTATTAAAATACTTACTGTATTGTGCTAAAACAGATTCAGCTTGTGCAGAGTCTTTTAAATTATAAGACCAATAGCCCACACCAGGACCAGTTGAATACACTCTTGGTCCTACCATCTTACCTGCATCTACTAAATCGCTATACGTTAAAACGTCTGTAGTCGCAGTTTGTGGATCACGTGTGGTGGTTACGCCGTAGGCTAAATTGGCTGCATAAATCCATGCTTGATTTTTGTGGATGCCCCAGCTAGGCCACATATGTGAGTGGGTGTCTACAAAGCCTGGCACTACTGTTTTACCTGCAAGGTTAACGCGTTTTGCGCCAGCAGGCACTTTCAATGAACCAGATTTTCCAACTGCTTGAATTCTATTTTTAACGATCAAGATGTCTCCATTGTTAATCACCTGATCGCCATTCATCGTGATGATTCTTGCATTGGTTAATAAGACGGTTGTGCTAGGCATATCATTTTCAAAATACACCTTTACCCAAGTTTCAGCTGCCTTGTATTTTGGTGTTTCTTTTTTATCTTCTTTCTTAACAATATTGGTGCTGTCTTTTTTAGTGGTGTCTTTTTTAATGGATGCTTCTAGTTTTTTTGCAGCAGCTAGACTATCATCAAATGCATAAGCTGCATCAATATCGTAGGTAAAATGAGCCGCACCTAAACTCCAATGTATTGTTTTACCATCTGCTTGCCAACTAGGAAATTCACCGCCAATCTCGGTCAATAATTTACTAGGGAATGCAGCACTCTTTGCATCTGCTACAGAAATGGAAACAGATTTTCCAGATTTTGGAATGGTTACAAAATAAATATTGTTGTTTACTTGTGCAATAGCAGCACTGCCTTTTGGAGACAATAAAATAGTATTCGCAGTTGAAGGTGGATTGTTTTCTTTAGCGGCATCTTCTTCTTCCATCACTTCTGGAATGATACAAGGATCAGCAACGGGCTTGCCACGATGTTCTGGAATACTTCCAAAAGTAGTGATGCCAGAAATTTTTGCAATCTCTTTTTCATCACCACCATCCCATTGAATCGAAATCAATCTTCCGCGATTGTTTAAATAGATGCGACCGTCATTCATTGCAAAATGAGGATTGTATCTTCCGTTTGCTTTATCAATGATGGTTTCATTGCCTGTATTTAAATCAATCCAAGCCAATTCGTCTTCTGAATCATCATAAGTAGGCTCTATTGCATCTTTGAATTTTTGCGCATTGGTTTTGTTATAAATTAATTTTTTACCGGATGGGTCAATCGCTAGTCCTTGGAATAAAGCATTTTCTTTGGTTATTGTTTTTTCGGTATTGATTGTTAAATCAACTAAACGAATGCTTCCACCAGCTGCATTCCATGTGGTGAAATAAATACCATCTCCTGTTAAGTTCCAAACAGGTTGTGCTTCTGTAAAATCGTTTTTAGTCAAACGCTTGGGTGTGCCGTTAGGATAATCCATTACATACAATCTATTCAACACTGTAAACGCCAATTGCTTGCCATTAGGCGAAGGCACGGCATCTCTTATTTGAGTGGCCATTGTTGCAACGGTATCTTTAATAGGATATTTGAATAACACTTCTGGACCCATTTCAATTTTCGCATCCACTGTATATGCAATTTCAGTTTGAGCTGCAGTTTCAATATTGATCTTATTAATTTTTCCACCGTAAGAAGCCAATACAAATTTACTATCTGGCGTAAAACTCATCGCAGGCAACACACCTAGTACTGCAATCGATTCTTGATCGTCTCTTTGCACGGGATAAGCCAACCAGCTTTCTTCGCCTGTTGCTAAGTTTCTTTTTAACAATCCAGTTTTATCTTCAAATCTTGATCCATACACCATCCATTTTCCATCTTTAGATAAAACAGGTGTGAATGCGGATCCGTATCTTGAAGCAATGGTTCTTGTACTTCCTTTCTCTCTATCATATACACCAATGCTATATTGAGGCAACATAGCATTATAGTTCCATGCGCCGTTTCTTGCACTATAATAAATGTATCGACCATCGGCACTTACTGCAGGGTCAATCGTTTTTAAACCAGCTGGTGCATCAATTAAACTCGTGCCTGCGCCCCCATTTTTATGCATCATATACAATTTCGTATTACGACGACCTTTTGTGTAGATGATATAATTGCCATCGGGCGTATAGACTGCACCAGGAAAATTATTGTTTTGTTCTTCTGTTAAAGCAAGGGTATCTTTTTTCTCTATATCGATATACCATAAATTTTCAGCACCAGAACGGTCAGATATAAATAGGATACGTTTGCCATCTGGACTAAAACTAGGATGGTTGTCATAGGCCATGCCTTTTGTAATAGCAGTCGCTTTTCCTCCTTCCATTGGGATACTATAGATATCACCCATTAAATCAAATAAAATGGTTTTACCATCTGGACTCACTGCCAAAGAAGTCCAAGTGCCTTCGTTGGTGGTAAAGTCAATCGATCTGGTGGCTTTAAGAGGCAAGCCTTTAAACTGGCTATAGCTAATGCTGTCTTTTTTAGGACTTTTTTTGTCCTGTGCTTGCGCATTGATTAAACCTAGACCTATGAATAGGGTCAAAGCGAATATTCTCATATTGATTATTTTTTGAAAGTTACATCAATCAGATAGCCTGTTGAAAAAAATGACCCAATTGAAGAACGCCGTTCATCAAATATTTTAATAATTTTAACTAAAAACATAGTTACAAATAGCCTAGTTTGGCTTATGTTTACGAACTCAATCGTATATTTACAGTATGAATAAACAAAAATTGATCCAATTTATTTTCATAAATAGCTTATTATTAATGAGTTATGTTGGATTTGCGCAAAATGTGACCATTCAGGGCTCTTTAAAAGATAGTATTGCCAATCGTGTATTGAATGCCGCTACCGTTTCCTTGGTATATGCCAAAGATTCCTCGTTAGTGAGTTTTTCTAGAACCAATGAGTCTGGAACTTTTAGTTTTAAGAATGTAGCACCTGGTGCATATTTAATATCCGTTTCTTATGTAGGTTATCAGCCCAAGTGGGTTCCTGTGGCAAACACAACAGATAAGTCTGTAGAAATGGGCACGATATATATGAATGATGTCAATAGTATGTCGACAGTGACCGTGACGGCACGCAGACCTCCGGTTGTGATCAATGGAGATTCAATTGAGTTTAATTCAGAAAATTTTAAAACTGCTCCGAATGCAGTAGTGGAAGATTTATTGAAAAAAATGCCAGGCATGGAAGTAGATAAATCTGGAGGCATCACTGTAAATGGTAAAACGGTGACCAAGGTTTTTGTAAATGGAAAAGAGTTTTTTTCGGGTGATCCAAAAATGGCCACCAAGAATTTACCAGCAGATGCGGTAGATAAAATTCAAGTATACGATCGTAAATCTGATCAAGCCATGTTTACAGGCATTGATGATGGATCAGAGGAAACTGCCATTAATTTAAAATTAAAAAAAGATCGCAACAGATCCACTTTTGGAAAACTAAATGGAGGTTTAGGTACGCCATCTGTATTTGATACACAAGGCAATATCAATGTGATTAATAATGACGAACAGTTTTCTGCTATTGGTGGAGCGAACAATACCAATCGTCAAAATTTTTCTAGCAGAAATATTGTCAACTTTTCTGGTGGCGGTGGAGGCAGACCAGGTGCTGGCGCAGGAGTGACGATTAATATTGGCGGCGGTGGTTCTGGAGAGACAGATGCCAATGCACAAGGTATTGCAGAAACTTATTCAATTGGGGGTAATTATTCCAATCTCTTCAATAGCAAGAAAATAGAGTTCAATGCCAACACGGCAATTAGTGACGTAGAACGTAATAACAATAGTAGGTCTTTTACACAAAATTTGACGCCGGGTAATTTATTCAACAGAGAATCTAAATCAAATTCTGTTTCAAGAAATCAACAACAAAGTTTTGGTAGCACGATTGACCATAAAGTATCTGAAACTTTTTCTTATAAGTTTACACCAAGTTTAGGCTGGCAACAAACCAGTTCAACAAGCGAAGATTCAACATTAACCAAACTAGGACTTGACCCAACTGGCGCTTTGACCAATAGCAATACCACTGCCGCTTCTAGTATATCAGACGCAGTCAATGCTTCTAGTAATTTGCTATTAAGAAAAAAGTTTGCAAAAAAAGGAAGAACCATTTCTTCTACCATAACGCAAAGTTACAATCAGTCTAATTCAACGGGTAGTCAGTATACCAGTCAGTATTTTTATAATGCAGGATTCATCACTTCCGATTCGATATTAGACCAAAGAAATATCCGCAAAGGCAACACATCAAGCTATTCGGCAAATATTATTTACACCGAACCAATTAGCAAAAGGTCTTTGTTGGAGTTCAATACCTACCTAAGCAAATCAATCGGTTCGTCTAGTAAAAAAGTATTTGATCAAAACAGCGTAACCGATACATACGATTTGTTGAACACACGTTTAACCAATGAATTCAATAGCGAGTATACTTATTCAGGTGGAGGCATGAGCTTTAGGTCCAATCAAAAGAAATTTAATTTTGCCACAGGGGTGTCCTTGCAAAATGCAGTCTTGAATGGAGAAAATATTAGTGCGAATACAAAATTGAGTCAAAGCTTTCAGGATATCTTACCTAACGCAAATTTTAGGTATAATTTTTCTCAAACTAAAAACTTAAACATTGATTATCGTACATCGACCAATCAACCTTCTATTACGCAATTACAACCTGTATTAGACCAAAGCAATATCAACAGACAAGTCATTGGTAATCCAGACTTAAAAAGAAGTTATGTACACAATTTAAATTTACGTTTTTTCTCTTCTAAAATTTTAGCAGGTAAAAACTTCTTCTCTAGTTTAAATGCATCTACAACAAACAATTCTATTGTTAATTATGACAGCGTGCTACCTAATCGTACAATACTTTCTAAACCAGTAAACGTAAATGGCGCATATAGAGTGAATGGTTCGGTGAATTATGGTTTTGGCATTAAGAAAATCAATTCAAGATTGAACTTTGGTTTGAGTGCAGGTTTAAATAATAACATCTCCTATGCCAATGGGCAATTAAACACCATTGTAACAAAGTCAACAGGCCCAAGCATGACTTATAGTTACATACTTGACGATGTGATTGATATTAATTTAACTGCACGCTATTCATATAGTAAAACAAGTAATGAAATCAATTCATCTTTGAATACCAGCTATCTAACCAAAGTATTTGGCGCGGATATGACCAATTATTTGCCTTTTAATATTGTCTTGAACCAGTCTTTAAATTACGCAATCAATAGCGGTCGTGCAGAAGGATTCAATACAGCTGTGCCAATTTGGAATGCTAGTTTTTCTAAATTCTTTATGAAAAATAAAAGAGCCGAAATTAAAATGAGTGCGTTTGATTTATTAAATAAAAATATTGGCATCAGCAGAAATGTATCTCAGAATCAAATAGTGGATAGGTCTTATAATGTAATCAATCAATATTTTTTATTGAGCTTTACCTATAGTTTACAAAAGTCTGGTTTAGGTGCTGGTCGTGCAAGACCCGGTACGATGATGATTAGAATGTAGGACGCACAAGTATTTAGTAAAATCAAACAAAGAATCAAGCATACAATCAATAAAACAATTATTCAAATCTCTTTATTACAATTAGGTTTTAAATTTTAAAATAGCATTTATGAAAAAAATACAATTGGCATTTGCGCTTTTAGTGGCTTTAGCAACTACAGCGACTGCACAGATGAAAGAAGGTAAAATTAGTTATGAGCGAAAGACAAACATGCATCGTAATATACCAGATCCGCAAATGAAGTCGATGATTCCAGAGTTCAGAACAGATAAGTTTGAACTGATTTTTAACGAATCTGCAAGTTTATTTAGATCGGTTGTGGATGATGAAGCGCCAGACCCGTTTGCCAATGCTGGCGGCGGCGGTGGTGGCATGCGTATGAATTTTAGAATGCCCACTACAACAACCTACACAGATTTAGCAAAGCAAACACAATATGAAGAGCGCGCTTTTTTTGAAAAAGAGTTCTTGATTGTGGATTCTTTAAAGCAGTATAAGTGGAAATTATCAGAAGAAACTAAAACGATTGCTAAGCAATTGTGTAAAAAAGCAACGACCATGATTGTAGCGCCTCAAATGCGTATGCGTATTAGCAGAGGCGGAGAGAACAATACCGATACTGCTTCAAACGCACCAATTAAACCAAGAGAAACGGAGTTGGTGGTATGGTATGCCGAAAATATTCCTGTATCTGTTGGACCAGACAATTACAGTGGATTGCCAGGTGTGATCATGGAAATGAATTTAGACAATGGTGCAACTGTAACTACTGCAGTAGAAGTAAGTGCCAAATATCCAAAGAAAGAATTGGTACAACCAAGCAAAGGGGAGAAAATGACAAGAGCACAATTCCAAGAGCAAATGCAAAAGCTAATGCAGGACATGCAACGCGGTGGTGGTATTAGAATGGGTGGCGGTGCAGTTAGATTTGGAGGAGGTAATTAAGCCTACCCCTTCAAACAGGGTATTCAAGTTTTTAAAAGGGGGCTGCAATTTGCAGCCCCCTTTTTTTATGGAATGATAATCCATTTCCAACCTATTGCGATATTTCTATTATCGCCTAAATAATACGCATAAGCACTATTGCCTTTTACGCTAAAATTTTTGGTGGCCATGCTTGCATAAAATTGATCCGTCAGATTCATACATTGCAACCAGAACTCGTGTTGCTTGCTGGTATAGTTCACCCTAAGATTAAGTACATTAAATCCAGGATATCGCGTTGCATTGATCTCGTCCATAAAATAGCTGGATTGATGTTGCCATTCTATGGATGAGCTGAATGCTTTACTCCATTGACTCAACAGCGTTAGGTTGCTAAAAAAATGGGGTGCTGCAACCATATCCTTATCGCTGATATCTGTTCCCTTTAGTACTGTATTGATATATACATGTTTTGCATTGCTACCATTAAAGTTGAATTGAAGCTTTGGCCCAAAATTATATTTCAGTTGGTACTCAATACCATAGTGTTTTGTCTGTCCCGTATTTTGGTTGAGGTTGACACCGTCTGCTTGCCTTACCGAAACAATTTCATTTCGTCCATTCAATTGATAAAGCGACCATTCAAAATAACCATTAGGTATACGAATCCAGTTGCCAATTTCTACATTTGAAAAGCTTTGAGGCAATAAATAAGGTACGCGAACTGCATTGTAGATTTCTGTGATTTGAGGTGGCACAAAACCTTTACTATAATTAAAGTAACCACCCCAGTTTGGTTGATTGTAAGTAGCACCTAACTTCGGTACCCAATTGGTGAATATATTGTTGGCGCTTGGGGTACCAGTGCTCAACCTGTTTTTAAATTGATAATTGAATTGATCATACCTCAAGGTAGCATTCACTCGAATGTTTTTTACAATTGGCTGTATCCAGTTCATATAAATTGCCTTATTATAAATAGTTGTTTTATAGTTGGTGATGATGCTGTCTTTTGCGGGCCTTGTAAAACGGGTAAATTTATTGATTGCAGTGTCCTTTACAATATCAATATAATTTGCTACCAAGCCTTGTAGCGTAGCGTCCATGTATCCACCAATCAAAATTTTTGATTTAAGCAATTTCAAGTTTATTTGATGTTGTAAGTCAACCACATATGCATCAAAATGATTTGAATTAATTTGTCCTTTAAACTTAGTTGGATTGGAACTTGCTGCAATCAAATAGGCCGGATTTTGATCCATCGTATTACCCCTGTAAAACAGATTGATAGATGTTTTTTGGACCTCATTCCATTGATAACTTAGATTTTGTCGAAGTCGTATTAGGTCCAATTTTCTAAACGTAAAGCTTTGTTGTGTGGAATAATTTTTTGATTGAAATTTCAAGCTATCTGCCGTTCCCGTCATTTGACCATCATAATGGATGTATTGAAACTGTTGATAGCCGGACCATTTCTTTTTGAAAGCAAAATCATGTTTAAGGCTCAAGGCAGTTTTTGTGTAGTCACTATATTCAAGCAATCCGTTTTTTTGGCCCATCTGACTCATATTCAAAGCCCATCCCGATTGCTTGCCAGCTTTATTCCAAAGCAGGGCAGATTTTAAAAGTCCATTGTTGTTGATATGATTGCTGATGGATAGTTGATTCTTTGTTGGTCTTGGAGCGTGTATGAAATTGACTACGCCACCTATGGCTTCTGCGCCATATAATGCAGAGGCGGGTCCTTTGATGATTTCTATTTGATGTATAGCTGCGGTATTGATTTCTATCAGGGCATTATTACTAAATAGCCCACTTGTTCTAATGGGTAAGCCATCTTCTAAATAGAGGTATAGGCCTTTTAGAGAAACTGGTTGACGTATAGACATCATATGTTGTTCATTGCCAATGGTTGGCATATACACCCCACTTACTTTATTTAATAAAAAATCGATACGTGTAGCTTTTGCCTCTTGAATTTGTTGATTGCTTAATAGATTGATTGCAATAGGAGATTCAATACGTTTTTCTTTAGTCTTGCTGGCAGTTACAATTACAGTATTCAATAGGGTATCAAGAGGTGGATTCTGTTTCAATTGACCATACACCCATAATGGAGCCAAGAGAAGTAAAAGAAATAAAATATAAATTCGAAATTGCATTGTTGTAAAATTAATGTTTAAATTACTAAGGATTTTTATTTCATCTATCTTATTCTACAATTCGAATACTATGACTAGATTTTTGTTTTCATTTTTATTGAGTCTTTTTACCTTGGCTTCGTATAGCCAGGTGACTGATCTAAACAACCAGGTGCTTCCAGTAAAAGAACAGGCTAAGATTGTAAATGAGCTATTGTCGGATAGAATCAATGATTTATTGCCCCAATTAATGGATGAAACAGGGCTAGACTGTTGGGTATTGATTTCTAGAGAATACAATGAAGACCCAATTCTTAAAACATTTTTGCCTGCTGAATGGCTTTCGGCAAGAAGAAGAACGATACTCGTATTTTATAGAGATAAAGCAAAAGGAGCAATACAAAGTTATGCAATAGCGAGGTATGCTGTAGGAAAAAGTATTCAAGCTGCATGGAATCCAGATAAAGAACCAAACCAATGGAAAGCGCTTGCGGATTTGATTAAGAAAATTCAACCGCAAAAAATTGGCGTCAATACTTCCAACGATTTTGGTCATGCAGACGGGATCAATTTTACGGAGTTGGAATTATTTAAAAAAGCACTAGACCCTTCTTCTTTAAAAAAAATTGTTTCTGCAGAAAAACTTGGAATTGCTTGGCTTGAAACAAGAACTGAAAAAGAAATGGCCTTATATCCAACTATTTTAGCGATCACCCATCAAATCATCAAAGAAGGTTTTAGCAATAAAGTGGTTCAGCCAAATCTTACTACTACCGCTGACTTGGTTTGGTGGTTTAGACAAAAAGTGGTTGATCTTGGCTTAAGTACTTGGTTTCATCCCTCAGTAGAAATTCAAAGAAGGGATACCCTTCATCAAGATGAAATGATTAGACCAGGAGATTTATTACATGTAGATTTTGGGATCACTTACCTCAGGTTGAATTCGGATGTTCAAGAACATGCTTATGTGTTGCATGTAAATGAAGTTACAGTACCTGTTGAATTAGCGGCAGCTTTTACTAACACCAATAGATTACAAGACCTGCTTACCAATTCATTTAAAACCGGACGAACTGGAAATGAAATATTAGCAACAACAATAAAAAATGCTAAAGCAGAAGGTATAAAGCCAAGTATTTACAGCCATCCAATTGGCTACCACGGACATGCTGCAGGACCTCCAGTTGGTATGTGGGATATGCAAACAGGTGTTCCAGGCGCTGGAGAATATAAAATGCGCCCTCGAACCTGCTATTCTATCGAATTAAATGCAATGCATGCCATTCAGGGTTGGAATAAACCAGTTAGGATTGCGCTCGAACAAAATGGTTATTTTGATGGAAAGAATTTTGACTATCTAGATGGACGTCAACAAGCCATTCACATCATAAAATAAGGATCTATTAAATGATCACCACACTATTTGTGGTGCCGAATACATTTTGCGCTTGTGCATCTGCTTGCTCGTCATTTAACCAGGTCTTCTTGTCTACTAAGTATTTGAATTCATGTTGTGTGCCCTTGTCAATATTCATTTCAAGTGCAAAGCCACCCTCTTTTTTCTTGGTTAAGGCAATGCCTTTTTTCCACTCATTGTTTAAACCAAAAATTTCAACTTTTTTTGCTTCAGCTTCAACAGTAAATTTTACTTTGCAATAATCTTTTGTTTTGTAGTATTTCTTTTCTATCATAAAATGCGATTTAATATTTATACCTATCTGCATCAAAGGTAACCCCTATCTAGCTTGATTATAATTTATTCGAGTGTAAACTTTTACTAACAAACAACCATTATGATTCCGCAAACGTTGCAAATAAAAAAGGGCTCCAAAATTTGGAGCCCTTTTTTATAAAAGTCATTCATTGTACATTATCCGTGGAAGAATGCTACAATATAATAAGTGATTGCAGCAAGTACCGCACTTACGGGAATGGTTAAAACCCATGCCCATAGTAAGTTGGTAGTCACGCCCCATCTAACCGCACTTAATCTTTTTGTTGCACCAACTCCAATGATTGAACCAGTAATGGTATGTGTAGTTGAAACAGGAATACCCATTTGTCCAGTAAAGAACAAAGTAAATGCACCCGCTGTTTCAGCAGCCACACCTTCTAATGGAGTTACTTTGGTGATTTTAGAACCCATTGTTTTTACAATTTTCCATCCACCACTCATTGTACCCAATCCAATGGCTAAGTAACAAGCTACTGGCACCCAGTTTGGAAGTGAGGCAAAGTCTTGGATACTACCACTTGCAATCAACGCAGCACCAATGATACCCATGACCTTTTGTGCGTCATTGCCACCGTGTCCGATACTAAATGCAGCAGAACTAAATAACTGTAATTTCTTAAACATGTTCGCAACGGTGTATGCAGTTGGGGTTTTAATCTTCTCTACATAAACATAGATCAACATAAATAAAATTGCCGCGCCAAAAATGCCGTTAACAATAATTGTATTGTCCGCTTTGTCAACCTCTGAAGCAAAGGATTTTTCGATATTGAATTTTGCAATCTTTGCCTTTACCTTGTCTACATTTTTTGGTTGTATTGGATAGATCTGGTTGATCATTACTATAGCCGAGTCAGACGAGATAGCCCCGTCTAAATACAATTTTAAAGGCTCTTTGTATTTTTCAGTAATCAGCTTTGCTTCATCGTATTTTTCTTTTGCTGCTTCATTTTCAGGTGCTTTTGCCTCTAATACTAAAAAATCATTGGCATTTCTTACAGCATCCTTTAATTTACTAACTGCAATGCTATTTAACCAGCCACTATCTTTAGCAACTTTAGCAATATAGTTAGCACTTGTTTTATCAAAATTCTCGATATAAGGATGGATATGATCAAAATTTGCTTTTGCTTTCTCCATTTTTTCTTGAGCCGATTCAATTTTCGCCAACAACACGCTGTCGTTTTTCTTTTCTTCCAATTCTGTTGTTAATACGCTAATTTCTTTTTTATACTTATCAATGCTAAAGAACTTCTGTGCATTTTCATTCATTTTAGAATTCTCAAAATAGTCAAAAAGGAATGCAGTTAACAATGTGGTTGCTGTAATAATAAAAAGTCTCCACCATATGTTACGCATGATGGTAACTAATGTGATAAATACTGAAATAATAATACCAATAATGGGTGCCAAGAAAATAAAGAGTACTGTTTTAAAAATTGTGTCAGCATCTACTATTTTTGACCATGAGTAGTCTACTCCTTTAACAGATAGTGCATGTGCTATTGCTGCACCGGCAAACCCTCCTATTAAAGTATGAGAAGATGAGGATGGGATACCATACCACCAAGTTAATAAGTTCCAAAAAATAGCAGCAAGCAATCCTGAAAAAATTACCGGCAAAGTAATAAACTCTTTATAGACTGTTTTACTAATTGAGTTTGCAACTGCGTGGTCTTTAAAAATCCAATAAGCTACAGAATTAAAAAGCGCAGCCCATAGTACCGCCTGAAATGGAGTCAACACTTTTGTAGAAACTACAGTGGCAATGGAATTGGCGGCATCGTGAAAACCATTGATATAGTCAAATATAAGCGCAAGCGCTATAATGATGATTAATAATGTCATTGTGAATTAAATTAAGCGTACTTGATAATGATAGATTCAATTACATTAGATACATCTTCGATTTTATCTGTAGCTATTTCAAGTACTTGATAGATCTCTCTTTTCTTAATCACTTCTTTGAAATCATTTTCTTGTTCAAATAATTTCTCAATACTCATATCAAACACATCATCTGCTTGATTTTCGATGCTATTAATTTTAATCATCGCATCTGTCATTTCCTTAACATTCTTCATGTTGCGTAATCCAAGTACTGCTTTTTTAGTCTCTTGAGTACCTTGTAAAACCAACTCTGCTAATTTATGAATTCCTGTATCGTTTGGATTCACTTTGTAGAAGTTGATTTTTTTAGCAGATGCGTAAATATAATCTGCGATATCATCTAATGATGTTGCAAGATAGTGAATGTCCTCTCTGTCAAACGGAGTGATAAAATTCCTGCCAAGTTCTGTAAAAATATTATGCGTTAACTCGTCATTTTTATGTTCTAAGTTTTCAATTTGTGCAAGAATGTTTGCTCTTACATCCGCGTCTGGTTCGTTCACCATTTCTTTTAATTTAACGCCCATTTCGTAAACGTGTTCTGCTACTTCTTCAAATAACTGAAAAAACACTCTATCCTTTGGTAAAAAGATCTTCATGATTGAATTGATGTCCATAATGGTTGATTTTGTTGATTTATTCAAGACAAACCTCCAAATTTTTCCTTTATATAATGATGGTTCTATATTATCAAATTGTTAATTCAATAAAACATGCTGATAATCAGTTATTTGCATATATGACACTTTCCAAATATTGATTTGGTAACAATTTGGTAATATTTGCGTAACAATTTGGTAACATTAGTATAGCAGCTTTGCTACCACTTTATACCAATACTTCCTTCATGAAACGCATTTCTGCCAAAAGCTTCATCGTATTATTTATTTTAATGACGGTTACTGCAAGCGCCCTATTTGCTCAAACAAAGCCTGTTTCAAAGCAATGGTACGAATCCCTTCAGCTGAGGGGTTATATGCAAGTGCGATATAATAGGCTTTTAGAAACCAATCCCTTGTTAAAATGTGACCAATGTGACAAAAGTTGGGGCGAGAATGGTGGCTTTTTTATTCGTAGAGCAAGATTGGTCATAAGTGGTCAAATCAGTGAAAGGGTCTATTTGTATTTTCAGCCTGATTTTGTAAGCAGTCCTTCCTCCACTGCCAACCATTTTGCACAAATAAGAGATGCGTATATGGACTTGGGTTTAACTGCTGATAATACATATAGATTAAGAATTGGACAAAGTAAAGTGCCATTTGGCTTTGAAAATATGCAATCAAGTCAAAATAGACTGCCGCTTGACCGAAATGACGCATTAAATAGTGCTGTTTCTAATGAAAGAGATCTGGGAGCTAATTTTTATTGGGCACCCAAGAGAATAAGGAAATTGTATTCAAGTTTGGTGAGTGATGGATTGAAAGGCAGTGGCGATTATGGGGTATTTGGATTTGGGGTTTACAATGGCCAAACTGCTAACAAACCAGAGGCCAATAACAGTTTACATACAGTTGTGAGATTGAGTTATCCTTTTACGATGGGAAATCAGATTATTGAAACAGGCATACAGGCATATACAGGTAAATATGTGCTTGGTGCAGACCAACTAAGTGCCGCAGTGAAATATAAAAAAGACAAATCCTATGAAGATGCACGCGTAGCAGCCTCGTTTATATTATATCCTAAGCCATTTGGCATTCAAGCGGAATATAATATTGGTAAAGGACCAGAGTTTAATAAATTGACGGATTCCATTGAAAACAAGTCATTAAAAGGTGGATATATTACCACTTCATATAAAACAAACCTACACAATCAAGTGTTCATCCCATTCACAAGATTTCAATATTACAAAGGGGGCAAAAAACATGAATTAGATGCAAGATCTTATGAAGTCAAAGAATTTGAGCTTGGATTAGAATGGCAGCCCAATAAGCATTTTGAATTAGTGACTATGTATACCATTTCGTCAAGAAAGTTTGAAGATTATAAGAATCAAGACAATCTTCAGAAAGGCAATTTATTAAGAATTCAGGCTCAGATCAATTTTTAATCCTTTTTCAACCATTGGCCATTCCAAATTCTATGCCTCCTATTAGGCGGAGTATGAAATAACTGAAATAAAAAGGGGAGCTGGTTTCCCGGCTCCCCTTGTAAAATCCATAGCTTTCCCCCAAAAGCTAAAGCTAATTTCTAGCTTTTAGAATGGGTTATCAGGAATTGAGTAAATAATCGAGTGAAGTAATAGGTTATTTCTTATTTTTATATCGCAATATTTCATAATAGATAAGTTACTTTCCTAATTAATTATTGATAATCAATGCGTTATAATAATATCAAATTTCTACCTTTTTTTGTTTTTATTCTATTTTATAGTTCAATTTCTGCCCAATTTGTGCCTAGTGAAAGAACTTATACGGTTCAATTCAATCCAATATTGCAAAAAATTACCCAATTATCAGATTATAACGGGGGTATTGTATTAGGGAATAGCACCAAAATAATACCAATGGATGGCACTTCTTTTGCTCCCAATGGACAAGAGCTAATCAAACACAATGGTAAAATCTACATTTTTATATCACAAACTGGCTTCATTTTTCAAATGTCAGAACCGGTAGGGGACAGTGTTGTTTTCAGGAAAATCGACAACACGATCAACATTAACTACAATATTGACTGCACTAACTTCATTTATAAGGACCAGATTTACAATTATGGGGGCTATGGATTTTGGACCAAAACTGCCCATCTTAGAAAATTCAATACGGTAGACCAGGAATGGGATATTATTCCTACGAATATCGAGGTTTTTACTGCTGATTATGATTGGTTTTCGCCAACAGAGGGTAGACTATATGTGCCTTTTCAAAAATTTGAAAATAAAGGATTAAAAGACCCCAACTATAATAATGGCATTTTTGATTACTCCAGTTATTACCTAGACCTTAAAACTGCTGATTGGATCAAGATTGGCAAATTTTCAAATGAGCTTATAAAGTTAATCGATCAAAAAAGCAATTTTGCAAACTATGATTATGATAACGGTAGAGTATTCATTATCAATCAAGAAGCGTATTTATTTGATTATGTTCATAATAAAATATTCAAATCTAAGAGAGCAGATTTAAATCAATTCTTTATTCGTAACTCACAGGATATGACCGTTTTTTATTACAAAGGTCAATTTTACAAATACCAGTTAAATACCCAATCTTTTAAATTTTGGAAATTAGATATGAATGATTTCCAGTTAATGGATTTTCCAATTTGGGGTAGGGACTATTCAACATCGCTACTGATTGCAGGAATTGTATTGGCAATCATTGTGGTGGTAGTGATGCTATGGTGGATCAATAGATCTGTGCGAAAGAAAATAGAAAAAGCTCAATTAAAAGCATTAAAAACTAAATCAATCAATCAGGCTTTTACTGAAATAGAATTAGGATTAATTCAGTTATTAATTGACGCATATCATTCAAAACACAATGTAGAGATTGCAGATATCAATCATGTATTGGGTATAAAAGATAAAAATATAGGCCTACAGAAAAAAGTAAGAAGTGATGTCATGAACGCGATTAATGATAAATATATGTTTATTACTCAGGGAGAAACAAGCCTGATTGGAAGTGTTCGTAAGGAGGATGACAAGCGTTTCTTTGAATACTTTATCGCTGCTTCAGAAGTAAAGACCGTACAAAAAATAATCGAAAATAATTAAATTTTTGGTCCGGCATCCATGATTGTGGCATCTACACCTGGTTCAAATTTTTTGAAATTCCGTTGAAATAAATCAGCCAAGCAGGCACGTTCCGCTGCGTATTTTACTTTGTCCTCCCATGTATTTTCGGGTTGTAATATAGTAGCATCAACCCCCGCTATTTGTTTGGGTACTTGAAAATTAAATACGGGGAAATTATCGTATCCTCCTTGATCAATGGTGTCATTCAAAACGGCTTCAATCATTTTTCTTGTATTGGATAAAGACATCCTTTTTCCAGTACCGTAAGCTCCCCCCGACCATCCTGTGTTGACTAGCCAGACTTTACAATTATTTTCTTCTATTTTTAAGCCCAATAATTTTGCATAGTCGCCGGGATGCAATGGCATAAATGGCGCCCCAAAACAACTACTAAAGGTAGCTTTTGGAGACTTAATACCTTCTTCTGTTCCAGCAATTTTAGCAGTATAGCCACTAATGAATTGGTACATGGCCTGTGCAGCAGTTAATTTGCTAATTGGAGGCAGTACACCATAAGCGTCGCAAGTAAGAAAGAAAATATTTTTTGGTTGAGCCGCAATGGATGGCTGTACAATATTGTGAATATAGTGAATAGGATAACTGACCCTTGTGTTTTCTGTAATGCTAGAGTTGCTGTAGTCAACTTTGTTGGTGCCTTCAAAAAATACCACATTTTCTAATAAGGCACCTGGTTTGATCGCTCCAAAGATATCCGGTTCGTTTTCTGCACTTAAATGAATTGTTTTTGCATAACAACCACCTTCAAAATTAAATACGGAATGATTGGTCCATCCGTGTTCGTCATCTCCGATTAATTTTCTTTTTGGATCTGCACTCAGTGTTGTTTTACCTGTACCACTCAATCCAAAAAACAATGCCACATCTCCTGATTCGCCTACGTTTGCACTGCAATGCATGCTTAGCACATCTTTAAAATGAGGGAGTATGAAATTGAGTACAGAGAAAATTCCTTTTTTAATTTCCCCCGTATAAGCTGATCCACCAATTAATATAGTTTTTTCTGTAAATGATATGATTGAAAAATTTTCTGCTAGTGTTCCATCTATCGATGGATTTGCCTTAAAACTTGGGGCATGAATGATCTGCCATTCAGGTTTGAAATCATTTAATTGCGCCACTGTTGGGCGAATAAACATATTGTGTGCAAATAGAGCACTCCATGGAAGTTCAGTATACAATCTCAACGGCAATTGATAAGTGGTTTCGGCACAAGCGAATGCATCTCTCACCCACACTTCTTTTTGCTGTTCTAAATAAGCGATCATTTTATCGCGTAATGGCTTAAAATGTTTTGTCTCCATTGCATGATTAAATCCACCCCAATCCACCACTTCTGCAGTAATATGGTCTTTAATAAAAAATTTATTTTCAGGACTACGACCGGTAAACTTACCTGTGTTCACACATAGTGCACCGTTATCTGCAATTTTTCCTAAATCCAGTGATAGGGTTTGTTGCACTAAATCTTCAACTGTATTTTGATATTGTAGTTTGGGGTTGGAAAGAATAAAATCGGGCATTGTTTAAATTTGTTTAAAGTTAGCACCCTTAAGTTCGGTTAAAAATGATCAAAATCAGTTTTGATTTATTACTAAATTTTTAATTGTCATCTGAATGTCAAAAAACAGGATAAAACAACCAATAATACTTTAGCGCAAAGCAAAATTATATTGATAAGGTTCACCTTTGCATTCTGAATGAAAAAATCAAGCTACTTTTTTTTACTATTTGGCCTCCTTTATGGGACCGCTTCAAACGCACAAACGGGTATCATTAAAGATACGGTTGAGGCGAATGGGGATAGTGTAGTTGTTACAGCTACAAGAACAGAAAGAAAATTAAGTAACCTAACGGTACCGGTTACTATTATTAATGCAAAAACCATTCAACAAAATGGCGCATTGCGTTTAACAGATATCTTAAAAGAACAAACCGGCCTGAATTTGACAAGTGGATTTGGCGCAGGTGTACAATTACAAGGTTTAAATCCAGATTATACAATCATCCTTATTAATGGAGAGCCTTTGGTTGGTCGTACAGCAGGCGTTTTAGATTTAAATAGAATTGCGCTAGGAAATATTAAAAAAATTGAAATTGTAAAAGGGCCATCATCCAGTTTGTATGGGAGCGAGGCTATGGCGGGGGTAATTAATATCATCACAGATGCGTCCTATGGCGCGCCCATTGCTGTAGGATTAAGGTATGGCACTTACAATACCCTAGATGCAAATTTGGAAACAAAGTGGAATACAAAAAATGTATTGTACCAAGGATTTTATAATGTGTACAGTACAGATGGGTATAGTATCCGTCCCAATAGCAATAGCCGTGTCACCACTCCAATAGACAGGTATTCGACAACGCAACAATTAAAATTGAATATTAGTACTAAGACCAATTTGGTGTTCAACACACGCTTTACGCAAGAGCAAATTCAAAATGAAATTGCAGTTTCAAACAATGGTGTTACCATTTATTCAATTGGCAAAGAGTCTATTAAAGATGCAAATCTATCGGCTTCTTTGAATCATCGCTTTTCTACAACACTAAAAACAAGTATCAGGGGCTATACCACTACTTATGATGCAGTGCAAAATTTAGTAACAATTAATGGTTTGCCTTATAGGGATGTATTGAATCATAATTTTAAAAGACTAGAAAATCAAACCGATTGGGATATTCAAAAAAAGCTTCAGGCAGTTTTTGGTATTGGCGCTGTATGGGAGGGCGTAAAAAGCAGTCGTTATGATAGCGAGCAGATTAGAAAGCAGAACGAAATTCAATATGCATTTACGCAATGGGAATGGAAGCCAACTGAAAAATTCACATTCATTGGTGGACTTAGGTTTGACAACAATACCCAATTTGCATCTGCATTGAGCCCTAAGGTTTCTATGCTGTACAAATTGAATCCACAACATCAGTTTAAATTAAGTATAGGACAAGGCTTCAAAGCGCCCGATTTTAGACAACTCTTTTTAGACTTTACGAATGCGGCTGCGGGAAGTTATAGTGTTTTTGGTGTGGCTCAGGCACAACAAGTGATTGCAAAATTAGATGCACTCGGTCAAATAGGTAATTTGTTTCCAAGTTATTATCAGCTAAAGGCATTAAAACCTGAATATTCCAATGGGGTTCACTTTACCTGGGATTGGAAAATCAACACTCGTTCAAATGTATCGGTTCAGTTCTTTAGAAATGACATTAAAAACTTGATTGAATCTCAGCAAGTAGGCACTTATATCTCGGGGGCACAAATATATAGTTACTTAAATATTGGTCGCGCATTCACGACTGGATTTGAATTGGAAGGACAGCATCAATTAAATAAAACCTTAACACTGAGCGGTGGATATCAATATCTAGTGACAGGCGATAAGGATCAAATTGCTGAAATTAAATCGGGGACAGTCTATACTAAAAATAGTCAGGGGTATAGCAGGTTACTGAAACTAAATGAGTATGTGGGATTGCCTAATACAAGTAAACATAAACTACAAATCAAATTAAATTATAATTCCCCCAAGGGTTATTACTTGAATGTAAGAGCCATTTACAGAAGCAGATGGGCTGTTAATAATAACAATGGCAACGAAGTTTTTGACAATGGCGATGTTTTTGCTAGTGGCTATGTTGCGATCAACAGCGCTGCTGGCAAAACATTCAAGAATGGATTGAATATTCAAGCAGGGATAGACAATATCACGAATTATATTGATGCGGCCAATTTGCCCAACCTGCCAGGAAGAACATTGTATATGAGTGTGAAGTATCAAATTCAAAACAGAACAAAGAAATTTTAATCAACAATCTTAATAAATAAAAACAAATCAACATGAAAAAGATGGTATCAAAAATTGCGATGGTATTAGGTGTGAGTGTAACAATGTTAGCTTGTTCAAAAGATGATACGGCAGTTGTTGTGCCTGTGAGCGCAATAACAGTAAGAGATCTTGCTGCCGATACGGTAACTGGCATTGGAGTAGATGGAAGACCGCAAAGTGCTGGTAGTATTACTTATTATAGCTTAGTGGACAATAAAGTAATTGCTGCTGCTGACGCTGCAACAACAAAGTGGGATGTGGCTTTTACAGCTACAAAGGTATTAGTGAACAGTGGAACAAGTGGTCCAGGTTTAGGCGGTGCTTTTGTATTTAAAGGCTTATTTGATGATTTAAAAACCATTCCTTCAGATTCAACTTTTGCAACAGACAATTCTAACGCATCTTCTTTTGCAATTCCTTGGGGAAGTGGTAAGGGTTGGTATACCTATGATGGATTAACCACATTGGTGAATCCAATTGCCGGAAGAGTTTTAGTGATTAGAACAGCTGCAGGTAAATTTGCAAAAATCGAAATCATCAATTACTACAAAGGTGGAGTGACTTTGCCTTCTACTGCTGCTGATATGGATAAATTAACCAAGCAACGTTATTATACATTTAGATACGCGTATCAGCCAAACGGCACAACTACATTCTAGTAATTCATTGCCCTTGAATGCATTTCAAGTGTATATAATTAAGACTTGGCTTTAAAACTCCAAGTGATCAAAAACTCCGCAACGGTCTCGTTCGCGGAGTTTTTTCCTTTAGAGATAGTTGTAATTGTTTTTCCTTCACCAGTTGCTATAGACTCATTGATAGCAGATTGAATTGCTGCGCCATCTTCACAAGTAAACAAGATGGTACCAGTGGCTTTTTTTATAAAATTGACTTCAAGCTTTACCACCAACATGCTAATTTTAGGGTTGCGCTGATACACTTGACCAAATGCCAACATGCCCGAACACATTTCAGCAGCCATCGCTTCTACAGCAAAATAAACAGACTTAAATGGATTTTTACTGAACCAAGAATACTTGATTTGAACTGTGCAACTATTTGCGTCGAAATGCTTCATCCTAAGACCAGCAAAAAAGGCAGCAGGTAATTGCTGGAACAGAAAAAATCTAAATCGTATGGGATTACTTATTAAGTTACTAAATTGCTTGAAATTTGGGTTCATGTCCTTTGAATTGTAGTTAAATATAATAGATAAACCTTAATTTAGTACACTAAACGAAGCTTTATGAATCAAGGATTGCAAACCTATGACTACATTGTATTTGTACTATATTTTATTTTAATCTCCTCTTATGGAGTTTGGATCTATCGAAAAAAGAAATCAGCTACGACCAATACCAAAGATTTTTTCTTGGCCGAAGGTCAGTTGACATGGTGGGCCATTGGAGCAAGCTTAATTGCGTCCAATATTTCTGCAGAACAATTCATTGGCATGAGTGGCAATGGGTTTAGATTGGGTCTTGCAATTTCAGTATACGAATGGTTGGCAGCCGTTTCTTTGGTAGTGGTGGCCATTTTTTTTATGCCTGTCTATTTGAAGAACCGCATTTATACGATGCCACAGTTTTTAAAAACCAGGTACAATGAAACCGTAGCCATGATCATGGCGATCTTTTGGTTGTTTCTATACATTTTTGTCAACCTCACATCCATTTTATACTTAGGTGCAATTGCAATCAATAATTTAACGGGTGGGGCGCATTTTCATTTGATCATGATTGGTCTTGCAGTGTTTGCATTATTCATCACATTAGGTGGCATGAAAGTGATTGGTTATACAGATGTGTTTCAAGTATTGATATTAACGGTAGGTGGTTTAATTACTTCTTATATTGCATTAACGGTGGTGAGTGAACAGTTTGGTATGGGCAAGGATATGATTGCTGGATTCAAGCACTTAATGCAAGCCGCACCAGATCACTTTAAAATGATCTTTGATAAACCAGGTCCAGGTGCTACACAAAAAGAGATCGAAGATTATTCAAGCTTGCCAGGCATCGCCATGATGGTGGCAGGTATATGGATAGCGCATTTAAATTATTGGGGATGTAATCAGTATATCACACAAAGAGCATTGGGTGCAGATTTAAAAACAGCAAGAACGGGTATTTTATTTGCAGCGTTTTTAAAATTGATGATGCCTATCTTGGTAGTTGTACCGGGTATTGCAGCCTATGTATTGTACCAAAATGGCGGCTTACAAACACAAATGATGACCAATGGGGTGTTGAATCAAGACAATGCTTATTCGTCGGTGGTAGGCTTTTTACCAGTTGGACTTAAAGGCTTGTCCATGGCTGCTTTAACTGCAGCAATTGTAGCTTCATTGGCTGGTAAAGCAAATAGTATTTCCACCATTTATTCATTAGACATTTATAAAAAATACATCAATAAAGACGCGAGTGATACTAAGATTGTGACCACTGGAAGAGTGATTATTATACTTTCTTTATTGATTGCGATTGTGATCAACTGGAAAGACACATTGGGTATTGGTGGTAAAGGAGGATTTGAGTTCATCCAAAAATACACAGGTTATATTTCACCGGCTATCTTCCCTGTTTTCCTTCTTGGCTTCTTCTGGAAAAAAGCAACTTCGAAGGCAGCGATCACTGGTATTTTTTTAGGGGTAGTATTATCTATTGTTTTTGATAAGTTCTTGCCAGGATGGATGGGCAATGATACTTTAATCTACACGGCTTATCCAACCGCATCTGGTAGTTTTGAGATTCCTTATTTAATCCAAATGGGCTGGGTGTTTTGTTTTACAACACTTGCTATTATCTTGATTAGCTTGTTAGATGTGAAAGGACAAAAGCATGAAAATGAAATTACAGAAGACGAAGGACAGTTTAAGTTATCCAATGCACACTTGGCGATGGCGATGCTAGTGCTTGGTGTTGTCATTGCCTTGTATATTAAATTTTGGTAGTTTTTCTAAAACAATTTTAAGCTAAAATGTCCGATGGATGTGAAAAGGGCACAACGGATGAGTACGCCCAGGCAACACCAAAACACCATTTTGTTGGTAGGAACATTAAAGCCTACACCAACACCAATGCTAATGGGCGCGCCTACTGTCATGGTGCCTAATAAACCAAGTCCAATGACGCCATATTTTTCCCAGATTTTTAAAACAAAACCAGGCTCTGACTTTGCAACTTTAGGTTTTCTAAATTTGCTGATCCATTTTTTAATGATATCTCCTAAATAGGCTGCAACAAACACCCCCAATAGTCCGCCGATTGCACTTGCCAAGAAGATGACAAAGGGAGAGAGTTTAAAGGCAAAGCCAGCAGGAATTGCTGCGTAAATTTCGAAAGTAGCTAGCCCAGCAACGGTTAAGATTTTATACAGCATTTTGTGTTTTGAAACGCAAAGCTAACGATTATAAGCATCCTATTACATCATTTTAATTTATTTAATAGGAACATTATCTATGGGCGAAAATCAATAAAAAAGGGACTTATTATTAAGTCCCTTTTAAAATCTAATTAAGCTTTTTTTGGAGGCAATGCAAATGCAGTGGCTTGGTGTTCGAATTGACCATTGTGTGCTCCGTCGCAGAACGGCTTATTCTTACTTAATCCACATCTGCAAAGTCCTAATACATTTCTGCCGCCTAAATCATAGGTATTTCCTTCTCTATCTACAATGGTGAAATCTCCTTCTATTTTTAAAGATCCGTTGTTGTTAACTGTAATTTTTGTTGACATGATATTTGTTTTATTGATTTAAAGGTATTGAATTATTCATACAATGTAATTGGACTTGCCTGAGATGGGTAGCTCATTTTTAAGCCAAGTTCATTGCCGTTGCGAATTTGTTGTTGAATGTTTGTTTCACAAGCATCACAAGGCTTTATATGTGTAATATAAATAGGTGTATTTTTTAAATTTCCATTTGCAAGTTGGTTTAGTTTTTTCATCTCTTCCATTAAGAGCGATGGTGTTAGGTGTCCAAAAAGAGACTTTGCAGGAATACTATTATCAAAAGACACTTCAATGAACAAACCCTTTAGTTGTCCTTTGATGATCAATGGCGCAATGGCTTGCCACAACAGCAATAATTGATTACTTTGTTCAATACTATCTGCACCAGTATCCCCAAGATATAGCAAATAACTTTCTTGATTTCTAACAAGAAAAGCAGTGCTCTCATAGGGTTTCACATGACTTAACATAAATGGCTTCACATATAAACCTGTGCCTTCCACTGCAATTTCTTCACCTGCTACTAGTGGCGTGTAGGAATATTTTTTTAAAATGGGGGCTTCGCCTTCATTTCCAAAATTGGCCCAAGCGGACCAAGTAAAATAGTTTTTTTTAAACACTTCAAGCACAGAGGGTAATCCATAAAGCTTTTTAGTATTGTCATTAGGGGAGTTCATGATTAATCCCGCGGTATGGTCCAAATGTGCATGGGATATAAAATAACTATTGATCTGTTTTTGTTGAACAAGGCTAGGATTTGAACCATGCAAAATTTTATTTTTTATGGCAAGTTCAAGCCCTTTATAAATGGTGCCTGCGTCTAAACAAATGTATTGGTCACTCCCATTTGCAGCCACTAAATAAGCCGAAAGGTTTGACTCGTCTAAGCCGCCTTTTACACCAAGTGGAACTACTTTAAAGCCTTGTTTAATCTGGCCAACTGAGTACAAAAAGCAAAGACTTAGTAAGAAAGAAAGTAATACGTGTTTTTTCATGATAAGTCAGGCTTAAATTGTTGGCTAAAAATAACGAAAAAGGCCTATTTTTAAAAAACAAATCAACTGCCGACCTTCCACCTCCCCAAGGCTTCAGCATAGCAAATTTGAATAAAATTCGTATGCGCATTACTCGTTCAATTTCATTTTTAATATTCCTATTTTGTCTTGTATTAAAGCCGGATGCAAAGAGTCAAATTATTGCCTCGTCCGAAGGCACTTCGTATACAAGAGCATTAGCGCAACTAGGCATTACCAATGTAGATACCGACTATTCTACTACTAAGACATTGTTATTGGTAAAAGTTTGGGATAGCTTAAACAGGAACCACCATAATGTGATTTACGACAAATTGCCTGCAAAAGAATGGCAAAG
>JAGOAO010000024.1 GCA_017983845.1 Sediminibacterium sp. | reverse complement strand
GCGGTTTATGCAATTCCAACAGTGGGCGCGATCACTGGTACCAATAATGTTTGTGTGGACAAAACAGTTATTTTATCTACCAATAATGTGGCAGGTGGTTCTGGCATTTATAATTATTATTATTGGTTTGACAATCGTGAATTGGTATCACAGCCGTTTACTAACCCAACGGTTCAAATTACAGGTATCACTGCCGGTCCAGCGACTATTACATATAAAGTGAGAGATAGTAGAGGTTGTTTTTCAAATTTCAGCCCTGACTTTCCTTTTTTAATTAACCCATTGCCAATTGCACCTATTGCTGTAAACGTGAATCAAGTGTATGATGGTTTACTGCATACAGCTGGCGCCAATGCGGCGAATCCGAGTACAGAACAATTGTCTTGGTATTTGAATAATACAGGCAATAATCCAACTGTACCTCCATCCGCTACCAATGTTGGCCCCACTATTACTAGCTTTGTTGAATCAACAAATGTATCAACAGGTTGTGTTAGTGCCTATAGAACTCCGGTGACAGTGGATATTTTACCCAAAGGGTTAAATATTACTGCCAATGATAAAACAAAATTATACGATGCGCAGGTGTACAATGGGGGATATGATGTAACCTATGATGGATTTGTGAATGGAGAAAGTGAAAATACAGGTGTATTAATTGGAACATTGAGCTATACTGGAACAGCAATAGCAGCAACAAATGCAGGCACTTATGCCATTGTGCCAACTGGTTTGAGTGCATTGAATTATGCGATCAATTTTATCAATGGCGCTTTAAGGATTACAACTAAACAGTTGACCATATCTGGCGTTTCAGTAGCCAATAAAATTTATGACGGAACAGACGTGGCAACAATCACTTCCGCGTCCTTAAATGGAGTAGCTCCTGCCGATGTCTCCTTTGTTCAATTAAATAGAGTGGCAAAGTTTCCAACCAAAAATGTAGGGAATAATCTAGTCATTACTTCTTATTCAACATTAACAGGTACAAGTTCTATTACCTCAAACTATGTTTTAGATCCTACCATCATTGCATTCGCTAGTATCACTCCAAAAACAATTGATGCATCTGGTTTCATCACAGTGGATAAAGTGTATGACGCTACTACTGTGGCCAATGTCACGGGTGGTGTTTTAAGGACAGCCATTGCTGCTGGCACAGGTACGTCAACAGATAAATCCCCTTATATCGGAGATGCATTAAATATTCAGCCTGCTGGTTATTTTACGAATAAAAATGTAGCGAATGGGATTTCGATTTTATCTACTACAACCATTTCAGGTACAGATGCAAATAATTATTTTTTAGAAACGCCAATATTGACTGCAAGAAATATCACTCCAAAGAATTTGTCGATGTTTGGTCTTTCTGTAGCTGCAACTAAAATATATGATGCAACAAATTCGGCTGCTGTATTGGGGACACCTCAGTTTTTCAATGCAATTGCACCAGGGTCTGGAACAGCAGTAGATGGCTTCCCTTACACAGGGGATGTTATTTCATTTGTAGGTACTCCAACTGCAACTTATAATAGTAAGGATGTATTAACGGCGTCTTCGGTTCAATATACAGGCTTGGTGGTTGCTGGCCCACAGGCGAATAATTATACTTTAACAATGCAGCCCAATAGTGCAGCAACCATTTTGCCAAAGCATTTAACCATGTCAGGCTTGGTAGTGCCTGCTTCAAAAGTTTATGATGGCACGACCAATGCGGTGGTCACCGGTGTTCCTGTTTTACAAACAACTACGGTAGCAGGTACTGGGTCAACAACAGATGGTAAACCTTATTTTGGCGATCAAGTAGCTATTACAGGTACGCCAATTGCACAGTACAATACACAACATGTATTTGCTATATTCGTTCGTTTTACTGGATTGTCATTGTCTGGAACCGCATCAAGTAATTATGAGCTTGACATGCAGTCCGATGCAAATGCAAATATCACGCCATTGGATTTAAATGTGCGTGCCAATCCTCAAACAAAAAAATATGGAGCAATAGATCCAGTACTGACTTATACGCATGACCCATTAATTCCGGGGGATCTTTTTGCTGGCGTGTTGACAAGAGCTGTGGGCGAAGCGATTGGACAATATGCAATAGGTAGAGGCTCGTTGGATTTGGGAGTAGATTATACAATCTATTTTATTGGCGATACACTTTCGATCGTACCTGTGGATTTATACATTAAGCCCAATACAGTAAAACGTGTTTATGGGGACGATCCACTTCTAGATGGTTTGGAAACAAATAATTTCACAGCAATTGGATTGCAATTTGCTGAAACACTAGGGACCATAAAATTATATTTTGAGTCAGGATTTAATTCAGGCAACAATAAGAAAGATAGCATTGGTTTGTATTTAAACAAAGTTGAACCACGTGATTTGACTGCAGGGAATGCAGATTTTAGGAATTACAATATCATCTATCAATTAGGGGATTTGGAAGTGGACAAATATGATTTAAGCATCATTGCAGATGACAAATTGAAAAGAGAGTCGGAAGTAGACCCTCCTTTAACTTATCAATTAGGGAATGCTTTAATTATTGGAGATACTTTGTCAGGGGCTTTGACTAGGGCGATAGGCATCACTCCAGGTTTGTATCAGATTCAACAAGGAAGTTTGAGGGTAAACAATAATTACAATATACTTTATACCCCTGGTTATTTGACTATTCTAACTATCAAGAATGTATTTGTTGTTCCTACCGCTTTCACACCTAATAATGATGGATTAAATGATGTCTTGTCCATTTTGCATAATCCAAATGTTGCCGGCTTAATTTATTTTAAAATATACAATCGAGCAGGAAATTTAGTCTACCAAACCAACACTTTAGCAGGTGCATGGGACGGTAGGGTTGGTGGTGCGATGCAGGATGCAGATGCTTTTTTCTGGACCGCTGAATTTGTTACTTGGAATAATTTAAATGTGAAACAAAAAGGAACTTTTCTTTTGATAAAATAAATTTGATTGAAATATTTTATAACCATACTGACAATTTTTGTACTTCAATCCCAAATGGGGAATGCGCAGGATATTGACATGTCTCAGCCTTTTATCGCAGGTCAATTTTTTTCACCAGCTGCTGCTGGGGAAGGCTCGTATGGTAGAAGGTTGAAGGGAAATATTCGAACGCAGTTTAATGATGGCAGTAATTTGTATAGAACTATTTTAGTTGGTTATGATAATAAATTAAATGCTGCAGACAATAGCTCTAAAAACTATTTGGGTTTGGGTGCACAAATTTTATCGGATCAATTGATGTCAGGTGCATTACAGGTTAATTTTCTTTCATTCAATGCATCTTACCATATTTATTTAGATGAAAATTTATATAAAGAATTGTCTCTTGGTTTAGGGGTGGTGATTGCTCAGATCAATTTTGACAAATCTAAAATACGATTTGGCGACCAGTATACATCTGATGGTACTTTTATTGGTTCTAGTTCTTTAGAAGTATTAAATGACTTGCCAATAGATGCTTCTGCTACTACAGGTTTATTGTACACAGTCCATGATGAAAATAAATACTTTCAGCTTGGCGCCTCTTCTTTCTTGGTTACAAAACCTGTAATTACAAGTTCTCCTTATAATGAAGCGGATAAATTAAAATTAAGATTTTACACCAATTTGGAATTGCCGATCGTCAATAGGGCAACAGTATTATTTCATGCAAATTATGTGTATTCAGATAAGTCACATTATTTTGCTGGCGGGGCTATTGGATTGCCAGTTGGAGATGGAAGGTATAAGCCACAAGAGCGTTTGTATCTAGGGTGTTTTTATAGAAGTCAAAATGCCATCATTCCCAATTTTATATACAAATCCAATAAGTATACATTTGGTTTGAGTTATGATATTTATACCAATCAAAATACCGGTGCAAGTATCAGACCTAATAGTTTTGAACTGAGTTTTACTAATTTAATAGGAAGGCCTAGACGAAAATTATTCAGTTCTTTATTTGATTAGTTGAATTCGTTAAAACACAATCGAACAATTCACCCATTCAGGATCAAAATTAGCGTTGTATTTTTTGTAAAAATTGATTGCAGGTTCATTCCATTCTAGTACTTGCCAGTTCATGCCATTGAAACCTTTTGCCTTTGCTTCAACAATAAGTGCGTCAAATAAAAGGCTGCCTATCTTCTGTCCACGCATGTCTTCGGTTACTAAAATATCTTCTAGGTACATTCTTTGTCCCTTCCATGTAGAATAGCGTACATAATATAAAGCCATCCCAATCACAACACCTTGCACTTCGGCTACAAATGCCCACCATACAGGGTTAGCGCCAAATCCACTTTCCTCAAAATGAGTAAGCGATACAGTGACTTCGTCTGGCGCTTTTTCATATACAGCCAGTTCTTGAATGAGTTCCATCATACGCGTGCAATCGGTACGAACGGCTTTTCGAATTAAAATATCCATATTGATGTACTTGAAAAGGTTGAAAGAAATATAAAATAGTCTGACCTAATTGATGCTACACATTTAAATTAAGCATTTGCTTTTGCAAGTGCTTGTGTTAAATCTGCTTCAAGATCCTCTATGTTTTCAATGCCTACACTCATCCTAATCAAGCCATCTGTGATACCATATTTGATGCGCTCATCTCTAGGTATGCCGTAGTGCGTCATGGTGGCTGGATGGGATACAAGGGTATCCACTGTGCCTAATGATACTGCTCTTGTACAAACTTCTAATGCGTCAATGAATTTTTTGCCAGCATCGATACCGCCTTTTAATTCAAAACTGATTAATGGTGCTGGTTGTCTCATTTGTTTTTTTGCGATTGCGTGGTCTGGGTGACTTGTAAAGCCAGTATAGTTGACATGGTCAATAGCTGGATGCTTGCTTAAGAATTGAGCAATTTTTTCTGTATTGCTACAATGTCTTTCCATTCTAATTTCTAAGGTCTTCATGCCTTGTATTAATAAGTAAGCGTCAAATGCATTGCTGTTTCCGCCCATTAATACATGCCATTTCCATGCTTTTGTATGCATGAATTCCAAATCTTTTCCAAGCATCACGCCGTGCAAAGCAGAACCATGGCCATTTAAAAATTTGGTAGCAGAGTGAAATACAAAATCAGCACCTAATGCAAAAGGTTGTTGTAAGTATGGAGTAGCAACAGTATTGTCTACTGAAACTTTAACATTATGTGCATGTGCGATTTTACATATTTCCTCAATATCTACACATTGTAGTGTTGGATTTGCTGGTGTTTCTAAATGGATTAATTTAATTGTAGGATTATTTTTTAAAGTAGTTGAAAGTAAATCAAGGTCTCTAATATCAATCAATATCGTTTTTACACCTGCTTCTGCCAATACTTTTTGCATTAGTTCTTGAGAGCCGCCGTATAGTGAATAATGAGAGAGTAGGGTATCTCCTGCACTTAAATTACTAAAAAATAAAGTAGTCATTGCTGCTTGTCCACTTGCATGAAGTAATGCTTTAACTTCCAATGGTTGGCCTTGGTCATTTTTTAAACCATGTGCTTCTAATGCTTCTATCGTCACTTGAGCTGCAGTAAAAGTGGGATTGCCCCATCTTGTATAAATTCTTGTTTTATCGTCACTCTTAAAACGTTCCATGCCTTCATCTGCCGAACCAAATGTAAATGTGGAAGTGGCATAAATAGGTGTGGTATGCGAAAAATTATCATTATCATGTCCAGCAGTATGTAGTGAAACAGTACTGATTCCTTTAAATTTTTTTTGACTCATAGTGCGGTTTTTTTAACATGAAAATAAATACACAAAAATTGTTTCCTTTAAATATACAACGAATGCGCCAATTCTAATAAGCCCATTTCACCCAAGCAGCACCCCATGTAAATCCACCCCCAAAAGCAGCCAAAATTAAATTGTCTCCTTTCTTAAGTTGGGATTCCCACTCCCATAAACACAATGGGATGGTTGCGGCTGTAGTATTGCCATATTTTTGAATATTGATCATTACTTTCTCCTTGGGTAAACCAACACGATTCGCTGTTGCGTCAATGATTCTTAAATTCGCTTGGTGTGGAACCAACCATGCAATATCGTCTCCAGTTAATTTGTGTTTTTCTAATAATTCAGCACTCACATCTGCCATACCAGTCACCGCAAATTTAAATACGGGTTGTCCGTCTTGGAAAGCATAGTGCTCTCTAGCCATCACTGTCTCAACGGATGCCGGCTTTAAACTTCCGCCTGCTTTAATATGCAAATATTCACGACCAATGCCGTCACTTTTTAGGATGGCATCTTGGAATCCATCTTCGTCCACACTTGGTTCCAACAATACCGCACCAGCGCCATCACCAAAAATGATACAGGTGGCTCTGTCGGTATAGTCAATGATGGAACTCATTTTATCTACACCCACTACAATCACTTTTTTATACCTGCCCGCTTCTACAAAACTTGCACCTGTAGTCAATGCAAATAGGAAGCCACTACAAGCAGCACCTAAGTCAAAACCAAATGCATTTTTTGCGCCAATTTTGTCACCAATAATATTTGCTGTTGCAGGGAACACCATGTCAGGTGTGACTGTAGCACAAATAATACAGTCAATATCTAAAGGGTCTAGGTTCTTTTTTCTTAAAATTTCTTCAATTGCTTTTACGGCCATGTCGGAACTAGCTTTGCCTGGTTCTCTTAGGATCCTGCGCTCAGAAATACCTGTACGGCTTCTGATCCATTCATCGTTTGTATCCACCAGTTTTTCTAAGTCAAAATTGGTCAATTTGGTCTCTGGAACATAACCTCCAACAGAGGTAATTGCTGCTTTCAGCTTTTGGGACATAGTTCGTTAGTTTGTTTGGGGCACAAATATCTTAAAAAATGCCTAAGAATTGCCCCAAATACCCATTTTTCATTGCTTAAGTGTTATTTTTGAACCCATTATGATCGCATTTTTACAAGGTAACTTTGTCCAATTGACCCCTGCTAAGCTGATTGTGGATGTTGGAGGCGTGGGCTATGAAGTCAATATTAGTTTAAACACCTATGAATCCATCTCTGGGAAGGAGAAAGGGTTATTGCATACCTATTTAAATATTACTGAGAATTCACAGGTTTTATTTGGATTTTTTGGTCAGGATGAGAAGGAATTATTTTTACAACTCATTAGCGTTTCTGGGGTAGGTGCAAGTACCGCAAGGATGATGTTGTCAGGTATGCGACCAGATGAAATTATTCGTGCCATTGTTCATGGGGATGCACGTCAATTAGAACAAATAAAAGGGATTGGTAAAAAGTCTGCAGAGCGTTTGGTTTTAGAGTTGAAAGACAAACTAGCTAAATCGCCTGTGATGCAAGTAGGAGGATCTACATTTAGTAAATCAACACCACATCAGGATGCGATTCAAGCCTTGGTTTCTTTAGGCATACAAAAAGCGGTTGCAGAAAAAGCGATTGATAAAGCAATACAATCAGAAGGGGCAGAAGTCTCTTTGGAAGTTTTAATCAAGCAGGCCCTCAAAAATTGTTAATCGATCATTTTAAATCTGTTGCTCTTGAGATTTTTTCACACTATTATGTTATTGTCTGGGCTACTTCTGTTGAAGCAGCAGGGGCATGCGCAGGATAGTAGTCGATTCAAGCCTCCTTTTAAAGATACCATCGCTAAAAAAGCGGGGGATACGGTGGTTGGGAAACTAAGGTATCCTATTGCAGATAGACGTGCAGATTTCTTATCTCAGCCAAGCAATAATCCATTTGATATTAGGGATTCTAGTTTACTTAAACGTCGTGTGGATTATGATCCAACCACCAAGCAATATTATATAACAGAGAAATTAGGAACAGGATACAATCGCTTTCCTGCTACTTTGAGTTTTGATGAATTTTGGAAATTAAAAACACGTAAGGATGAGCAAGCTTATTTTATGCAGCGTGCAAATTCACTAGGGGTGTTGAATCGTAAAATCACAAGACCAAAAACAAAAGTATTCGACAGTTATTTTGATCGTTTATTTGGGAAGACAGGATCGGATTTAAAAATAGATATCAAGCCAGTGGGCGAAATCAATATCAAAGCAGGTTACCAAGGGCAGAATGTAAAGAATCCAACCTTGCCAGAACGCGCCCGCAAAAACGGAGGATTTGATTTTGATGCCAATACCAATTTTAGCATGAATGCAAGTATTGGTGATAAGCTAAAGTTTCCAATCAATTTAAACTCCTTGTCTAATCTTGGATTCGACAACCAGATTAAGTTAAACTATAAGGGTAAGAAGGACGAAGTGATTAAATATATTGAAGCAGGGAATATCAATTATGTTTCAAGAAGTACATTAATCCCAAGCACGCAAAATTTATTTGGTGTAAAAGCGCAATTGCAATTTGGTAAATTATTTGTAACCGGTGCCATTGCCAATCAGAAATCACAACGCCAGTCCATGGCATTACAAGGTGGCTCTTCAACTCAGCGTTTTCAAAAACGTTTAGATGATTACGAAGAGAATAGACACTTTTTATTGGCACAATATTTTAGAAATAACTACAATAAGGCAATGAGCACTTTGCCGGTGATTAATTCTCAAATACAAATTAAAAGGATCGAAGTTTGGGTGACCAATCGAAACGGACAAACTACCAATGCAAGAGATGTGGTGGGTTTAGCAGATCTTGGGGAGCCAACCAATCCAAACAATCTTCTCCCGGACAATAGTGCCAATCAAATCTATACCAAGATCATTAACAATCCCAATGCGAGAAACCCTGCAGGCGTTTCCACTGTATTGGCACAAGAGGGATTAAGGTCTGCAGAAGATTATGAAAGAACCTTTGCAAGAAAATTAACAGAGAACGAATATTTTTTCAACGGTCAAGTAGGTTTCTTGTCATTGAATATTCCTTTACAAGCAGATGAAGTATTGGCGGTAGCGTTTCAGTATACTTATAATGGTAAAGTATATCAAGTGGGTGAGTTCTCAGAAGGAGTTGCATTGGATCCGAATAAAGGCGTACAACAAATTTTGTTTTTAAAATTATTAAAAGCAACCACACAAAGAACAGATTTGCCTATCTGGGATTTAATGATGAAGAACGTATACTCTTTGGACTTGTTTGGCGCGATTCAGCAACAAGATTTTCAGTTGAATATTTTGTACGAAGAGCCAAGCGCAGGATTGAAAAGATACCTGCCAGTAACGAATAAGGCATACGAAGGAAAATCATTGATCAAGATTTTGCAATTAGACCGATTGAACAATCGCAATGATCCACAACCAGACGGTGTATTCGATTATGTAGAAGGGTATACGGTGTTGTCTACTATGGGGCGAATTGTATTCCCATTACTAGAGCCATTTGGTAAAGACTTGCAAGACATTGCATTTGCAGGGGTAGATACTACTGTCGCTAAAAAATACATCTATCCTCAGTTGTATCGCAATATCAAAGCAGAGGCACAAACTTTTGCGAACCTGAACCGATTCGTAATGGAAGGTCAAGTGAAAGGTAGTTCAGGAGGTGCTGAGATTAGTTTAAATGCATTCAATGTGCCTCAGGGTTCTGTAAGTGTTCGTGCGGGCGGTCAAATATTAAAAGAAGGGGTGGATTATATGGTGGACTATGGATCTGGTACGGTGAGGATTATCAATCCAGGTATTTTAAGTTCCAATATTCCAGTGAATGTATCTTTTGAAAATAATTTAGGATTTGGCTTTCAAGAGCGTGGATTTAGGGCATTGAGGTTGGATTATTTTGCGAACAAGAATTTCAATTTTGGACTATCCTCGTCAAGATTAAGTGAAAGACCTTTTTTCACCAAGACCAATTTTGGATCCGATCCCATTAAGAATGCCATGTACGGTTTCGATTTTAACTATAAAAAAGATTTACCTGGATTAACAAGACTATTAGATAAGCTTCCATTTTATAGTACTAAAGCAAAGTCTTCTATCGTCGCTTATGGTGAAGCCGCAATTTTAAAACCTGGTCATGCACAACAAATTGGTAAGGGTGGATCTGGTGTGGTTTATTTAGACGATTTTGAATCTACCAGAACCAATATTGATTTAAGGTTTCCATTTACAGCTTGGACATTGGCGTCTACACCATTGGATCGTTTTCCGGAAGGAGCATTGGCAGATTCAGTAGACTACAATAAAAACAGAGCAAGATTGGCCTGGTATACCATTGAGCCTAATTTGCAAGATCGCAATAGTTCCAATAATCCACTTTCAAATAATGTGGCTGCATTAAGTGATCCAAGGGTGCGTCAGGTATTCACCAATGAGTTGTTCCCACAAAAAACAACCAATATCACCGATGTACAATTGCCCACTTTTGACTTGAGTTATTATCCAAAAGAACGTGGACCTTATAACTACAATTATAAAGATTTAGATGCAACTGGTAAAGTAAAAAATCCTTCTGACAAATGGGGTGGAATCATGCGTTCATTGGATCAAACAGATTTTGAAACGGGCATCATTGAATACGTTGAATTTTGGGTACAGGATCCTTTTATTAAATCTGCAGCAACAAAAGGTAAATTGTATTTGAATTTAGGAAATGTAAGTGAGGATATCTTAAAAGATGGAAGACGCTTTTATGAAAATGGGATGCCAACGCCAACCATCCCTGCAAGTATTGATAGCTCTACCTGGGGCAGGGTGCCAGTGAACCCAATACAGGTGACCAATGCGTTTAGTAATAATCCGGAAGACAGAAAATACCAAGACGTTGGATTAGATGGATTAGGTGACGAAGATGAGCGTTCTAAAAAAGCTTACTTGATTAATCAAATAGGAAACAGTGCAGTTGCACAACAATTTACAAAAGACCCCTCTGCAGATAACTATGTTTGGTATCGAGATGCGAGTTATGATGCTGCTGGTGCAAATATCTTAAGTAGGTATAAGTACTTCAACAATCCGCAGGGTAACTCAGCATTGGCAGGAACGAGTCAATTTAGTAGTGCAGCAACTTTGTTGCCAGACAATGAGGATTTAAATAGAGACAATACTTTAAACGAAACAGAAGCTTATTTTGAATACGAAATCGATTTGCAAAAAGGGCAATTGGGTGTAAATGCCACCAGGTATGTGACGGATTCAAAAACAGTGAACGTGACTTTGGCAGATGGATCAAAATCGCTTGAAAACTGGTATTTATTTAGGGTGCCGATTAAATCCTTCTCGAATAGAATGGGTGGCATCCGTGATTTTAAATCGATCCGTTTTTTAAGAATGTATTTAACAGGATTCGAAGACTCCATCACCTTGCGTTTTGCTAAATTGGATTTAGTGCGCAATCAGTGGAGACAGTTTGCTTATGATATAGATAGCTCTGGAGATTATAAATTAATTACACCTGAAAATAATACTGCAACAGTGAATACGATTGCAGTGAGTTTGGAAGAGAATGGAAGTAGAACTCCAGTAAACTATTTAGTGCCTCCTGGTATTGAGCGTGTACAATTATTAAGTAACAATGGCGTCAATCTTTTACAAAACGAACAAGCATTGAGTGTGCAGTTGAACCGTTTACAAAAGAACACCACGCCAAGAGGGGTATTTAAAACGATGAATATTGACATACGTCGATATGGTAGTCTATCTATGTTCTTACACGCGGAGAATAAAAATCAACCGGATGTTTCAGAGAAGGGGGTGATTACTGCGGTACTTCGTATTGGACAAGATTTTCAGAATAACTATTATGAGATCCGTATTCCTTTAACTACCACCAAAAGAAAAACCTATTCTATTGCAGAAGCTAGAGATGTGTGGCCATTAGAAAATGAAATGAATTTAAGTTTAACTGATTTGGTAAAACTTAAAATCGACCGAGATAAATTGAACTATAATTTCAATAGCAAGTACAGTCAACTTCAATCCAACAATCATACCTACTCTGTAATGGGTAACCCAAATTTGGGAGAGATACGTGGTATCTTGGTTGCATTTGAAAATACATCCGGACAAAATTTTATGGATGCGGAAGTGTGGGTGAATGAATTAAGGTTGTCTAATTTAGACGAGCGTGGTTCATGGGCCGCCTTAGGCAGGATGGACTTGACATTAGCTGATTTAGGTACGGTGGCTGTCTCTGTAAACAATCGTACTGCAGGCTTTGGAAGTATTGAACAAAAAATGAATGAGCGTTCTAAGACAGGATTCACACAATTAGATATTGCTACCAATATTGATGCTGGAAAATTATTGCCAAAGCAAGCTAAAATTTCCTTACCTGTATTTGCAGGATTGAACAAGACGCAGGAGAATCCTGAATTTGATCCATTCAATAAAGACGTTCTTTATGCAGATAAAATCAAATCGGTATCAGGTGCAATAAGGGATTCTATTAAAAGAGCATCTATTGACGAAACAACCATCAAGACTTTGAATTTTACCAATGTGCGTTTTATGCCGGGTAAAAGAAATACCATGTTAAGTGTAAGTAATTTAGATTTCAGTTATTCTTATTCTCAATTACAACAAACCAGTCCTGTGATTGAAATGAATCAAGTGGTGAAACAACGTGGTTCAATTGGATATACATTCAACAATACTGGGAAGAGCTTTCAGCCATTTACAAAATTAATTAAGACCAAGTCTCCATGGTTCTCCTTAATCAAAGATTTTAATTTTTCTCCAACGCCAAGCTTGATCAGTTATAGAACGGTGTTTGATCGTCAATTTGGGGAGTACACGCCAAGAATGGTGAACTCATTTGATGGTACTACCGAAAAAGTAGAGACCACTTATGATAAGTATTTTACCATGGGGCGCATCTTTAACCTACGTTGGCCAATTACAAGGTCAATGAGCTTGGATTTAGTGGCGAATTTAAATTCAAGGATCGATGAACCAGATGGTCGTATAGACACCAAAGAGAAAAAAGATTCCTTAACAAGAATGTTGTTAAGAGGTGGACGCAATACTTTATACAATCAGCGCTTTACCATGCGTTATGATCTGCCAACTAGTAAGTTTCCTTTAACTGATTGGATATTGGCTAGCTACAATCTATCCACCAACTACAATTGGGTAGGTGCAAGTAGATTGGCTACATCATTGGGTAACACCATTGAAAACACCCTTTCACATCAAGTGAATGCACAGTTTAATTTCAATAGTTTTTACAATAAATCTAAATTCATTCGTTCTGCTTTATCGAATGCAAGGCCAGCTCCAAGACAAGCCAATCCTTTGTCTAATAAATTAATCATTAGTAAGGAGGATGCATTGAGTGGCTTAACCGGTAAGGCAAGGGATTCGGCCTATAAGAAATGGAAGGAAGCTAGAAAGCAAGAGCGCATTGCAATGAGGGTGCTTAAGGCGAATGAATTGCTGAATATTCCTAGGCCAATTAAATCATTGGTAGGTTTATTGACCATGGTGCAAAATGCATCTTTGGATTATGCCGAAAATTTTAATAGTCGTTTACCTGGATTCATGTCTGGGGTACAATTTATTGATAAAGACTTTAATGGCTTTGCGCCAGGATTTGATTATGCGATGGGTAAACAACCAGATAGCAATTGGCTGAATGCGCAGGAGCGTAAAGGCTTATTGACGAAAGATGCGAATTTTAATATGATATTCCGTCAAGGCTTTGATCAGAGACTGAGTGCAAGAGTGATGATTGAACCTATTAAAACCTTAATCATCGACCTAAAATTTGATAAGACTTTTACAAAAGAATATTCAGAATTGTATAAGGATACGAGTTCCAATATGAATGGCTATCGTTCACATAATAACCCTTTGTCTGCAGGTGGATTCAATATTAGTTATGTGGCATTAAAGACTTTCTTTGACAAGCATGATCCAAATACCATCTCTATCCAATTCAAAAATTTCCAAAATTACAGAAGCATTATTTCAAATAGAGTAGCTGCTTTAAACCCTTATTGGGATCAGAAAAAAGATCCAAATGGATACGCCATTGGATATGGTAAATATGCACAGGATGTGTTAATCCCTTCCTTTATTGCTGCTTATACAGGGAAGGATCCAAAGAAAGTGGCCTTATTGAACCAAACCAATTCAAGTATTCGATCTAATCCATTCTCTGGTATGTTGCCTATGCCAAACTGGAATCTATTGTACAATGGCTTGGCTAAAATACCAGGACTGTCAAATTTATTCTCCAATATTTCTTTAACGCATGGATACAATGGTAGTTTGTCCATGAATAGTTTTAATAGTTCTTTATTGTATACAGATATCAATCGTTTAGGAGCACCTTCATTCTTGGATACAGTGAGTGGCAATTTTGTTCCTTATTTCTTAATTCCAAACGTGACGATTAGTGAAAGGATGGAACCATTGATTGGATTAAACATCACCACCGTGTCGCAATGGTCTATTCGTTTTGAATACAAGAAGAGCCGTTTGCTGGCTTTGAGTTTGGTAGATTATCAATTGAGTGAAAACAATAGCACAGAGTGGGTGATTGGCACAAGCTATCGTAAAAGAGGCTTGAAATTGCCATTCAATATTCCTGGATTGAATAACAATAAATTGGCCAATGATCTAACATTCAGATTAGACGTAGCCATGCGTGATGTCTACAATAGCAATAGCAGATTGGATCAAACCAATGCCTACGGTACAGGAGGTCAAAAGGAAATCACATTACAGCCTTCCATCGATTATGTGTTGAATAGCAAGATCAACTTGAAATTCTTCTTTGATCAAAGAAAGGCCACGCCTTATATCTCTTCCTCACCGCCCATTACAAATACAAGGGCAGGGGTGAATATTAGGATCGCGTTATAGTTGTTCCATTTCACAAAATCTACGATTTTGCGAATGCCCATTTAATCATTTCCTTCCAGGTGACTTTCTTGCCGTACATTAAAATGCCCGTTCTGTATATTTTAGCGCTTAACCATGTAGTGAATAAGAAGCCAGCAATCAAGGCAGCCATACTCAATGCCAATTCCCAATAAGGAACCGTTGTAGGCACGCCATAAGAAATCCTTGCCATCATCACCATCGGTGAACTAAAAGGGATCACACTCGCCCAGAATGCCATTGGCGTATTTGGATTTTGAATCACCACATTGGTAATGATATAAGAGAAGATGATTGGCATCGTAACAGGGAACATTAAACTTTGTGCATCTTGTGGGTCTTCATTCACCACACTACCGATAGCGGCAAAAAGGGATGCATAGAATAAGAATCCTCCTAAGAAATAAAATAAGAAACAGCCAATAATTAAAGGCCAGTTAGTAGTAGCTAGTGTGTGTTGTATTGCATACACATTTTTTGCAGACTCACTTGCTTGTGCCAAACCTGCTGCACCCATCTGTCCATTGGATTGTTGTAATTGTTGTACTTGATTTTGAATATCTTCCGGCAATAAACCCATGCCTACGCCAGTAAGTGTAACAACAAGTAGGATCCACATTAAAAACTGGGTCAATCCAACTGCGCCAATACCAATAATTTTTCCAAGCATCAATTCAAATGGTTTTACGCTACTTACAATCACTTCTGCAATACGATTTGTTTTTTCTTCCATTACGCCACGCATTACCATGGTGCCATAAATAAACATCGTGATATAAATTAACAAGCCACTTGCATAACCAACGCCCATAGCCAATGCAGCATTGCTCTCTTTGCTTTTTTTGCCTTCGTCTTCATAAGCCTTCAATTCTGCCACTTGAGCAGATTTGTGTATCGAATCCAATACGACTTGTTGGATGCCTGCTTTCTCTAGCATTTGGTCCTCGATGGCTGCATTAATTTTTCTGCTAATGCTTTCTTGTAAACTAAAGCCCATCGACTTTTTAGACCTTAAGATATAATCTGCTTTCACATTGTCTTCAAATAAAGGCATCAATAAAATATCTGAAAAGCCTTTCTCTTTATAGTTGCTTGTGTCCACATCTTTAGGGAATTCAAATTTTAGTTGCTTAGTGCTTTTAAGCTTGTCCTTGAAAAATCCATTTGGATCTACTACGGCAATCTTGCGTTCCTCTGTGCCTTTAAAAGAAAAATAGGCGGAACCCACGATCAATCCTACCATCAACAAGGGCACTAAAAATGTGACGATTAAAAAACGTTTATTTTTTACCCTGCTAGTATATTCTCTTTGTATGATGATCCAAATCTTATGCATAAAATAATTTTAAAATAATGAACAATGTCAACCTGTATTCGTTTCGTTATTTGTGGTGTTAAATGTTTTGAAAAGCCCTTGCCTTAGCATGCGTGTCTTCTACTAGTTGAATAAAAATATCATTCAAGCTAGGTAATACTTCATTGTAGCTAGTGATGGGAACTTGCTGCTCAATTAAATATTTCAACACTTCGTTGGATGCTACTGCATGACTCAATTTGATCAAAACCTTATTTGGATTTTTTTCTTCTTTTTCAATGATGCTGAATAATGCATTGTCTTTTACCAATTCAGGGTGGGTGGTTTCAATCGCAAAAATATATTCCTTGTATTGTTGTTTGATGTCCGCCACAGTGCCGTCTAATATTTTCTTTCCAAGATTTACTAAAACGATATGATCGCATATCTCTTCTACTTGCTCCATACGGTGGGTGCTAAAAATAATGGTAGCGCCTTTTTTAGCCAATGCATAAATCTCATCCTTAATTAGGTTGGCGTTCAATGGGTCTAAACCGCTAAATGGCTCGTCTAAAATGATTAATTTAGGTTCATGCAATACCGTAATTACGAATTGTAGTTTTTGGCTCATCCCTTTACTAAGGTCTTCTACTTTTTTATTCCACCAACTTTGCATTTCAAATTTCTCAAACCAATAAGTAATGCGCTCCATCGCTTCGGCTTTACTAAGGCCTTTTAATTGAGCCAAGTATAAAGCCTGTTCACCGATTTTCATCTTCTTATATAAGCCACGTTCTTCAGGCATATACCCAATCTCGCGAATATCTAACAATGGGTCAAAATGCTTGCCGTCTAATTTAATCTCGCCACCATCTGGGTAAAAAATACCGGTGATCATTCTAAGCAATGTTGTTTTACCTGCACCATTGGGTCCAAGCAAGCCAAAAATGCTGCCTTTTTGAATGTCGAAACTAATATCATCTACAGCTTTCTGTGTAGCATAATGTTTCACTAAATGGGATAGACTTAATAGCGGCTCCATGTAATATAATTTGACCTAAATGTACATTGAATTCAGAAATTACAGTAGTTCATTTTATATAAGTGGAAAAAGGGGGGATATGAGCGTTATGATGCTCGGGATATTGGATTATATTCGTGCAAATAATTAGATTATGTTCTCAAAGAAATCCTTGTTGAATGTTTTTTTATTGGTCGCATTGGTCGGCCTTTCTAGTTGGGGCTTTTTAGTGCACCGCACGATCCATCAAATTGCAGTGTATAATTTGCCAGAGCCTATGCGTAGTTTTTTCTATGCAGATATGGACAATTTAGTATTCAATGCGCCTCGTCCCGATATCAGAAGAAATAAGGATAAAACGGAGGATACAAAACATTTTGTAGACTTAGAAGCGTATGGTCCTAATGCAGCGAATGAAATGCCTGCAGATTGGGATGCAGCGGTTAAAAAATATGGCAAAGACAGTTTGATCAGATGGGGTTGGGGGCCTTATAATGCGATTATGCAATTAGATCATTTAACAAAAGCATTTAAATCAAAAAACAAGGATAGTATTTTATTTTATGCAGCAGATCTTGGGCACTATGTAGCAGATTTGCACGTGCCTTTGCATACGACCATGAACTATGATGGACAATTGACTGGACAAAAAGGGTTACACCATATGTGGGAGACTTTTATTCCTGAGATCAATTTAGATCAGTTTATGTTGTACAATACACATCAAGCCAAATATGTAAAAAATCCAGCGCAAGCACTTTGGGTTGATGTGCGTAAAGCACATGCATTGGTGCCACAGATGTTGGCGATAGAAACTGAAGTGACCAAACAATTTACGCCTGAAACGAAGTACCGCAATCAAATGCGCTATGGCAAGGAAGTGAAAGCCTACACCAAGCCATTCGCCGCAGCTTATGCAAAAGCATTGGGAAATACAGTAAATGTACAATTGATTGCTTCAGCGAATATGATTGCCGATTTTTGGTATACTGCATGGGTGAATGCAGGCAAGCCTGAATTGACTTTGACAAGAGACTTAAGTGGAAATCTTGCAAAAGAATTGGCTTCTTTCAAACAAAATAAATTAATTCAAGATGGCTTGTTGATTAGTAAAAAAGACAAACCTGAAGACTAATCACCTTTCATAAAACAAATAGGGTAACAATTTATTGAGCTTTATTTATTTCAATTGCGCCGCAATGCTTTGTGCTAGTTTCTGGCCATCCATTGCGGCGCTTACGATTCCGCCTGCATAGCCAGCACCTTCGCCACAAGGGTACAGGTTTTTGATTTGTGGGTGTTGGAATGTTTCCGCATCTCTTGGGATACGCACAGGGGAGGAGGTTCTACTTTCTGTAGCTACCACAATGGCATCATTGGTATAATAGCCTTTCATCTTTTTGCCAAATGCTTTAAATCCATCTTGCAAAGTGGTGTGCACAAATTTTGGTAGCACATCGCTTAAGTCAGCTGCATTTAATCCTGGCAAATAACTGGCATCAGGTAAGTCTTTGGAAATTTTATTGGTGCAAAAATCAACCAATCTCGCTGCTGGAGCAACTTGTAATCCACCTCCACTTTTAAATGCTTGATGCTCTACATATTGTTGAAATTCCAATAACAAAAGCGGATGGTTCAAATCCACTTCTTTTTGAGTCGCCTTCTTTAAAAATTGAGCAGCAGTCGCTAAATCTATTTGTACGACCATGCCGCTATTGGCATAGGGGTTGTTTCTTTTACTTGGGCTCCATCCATTCACTACAATTTCACCTGGTGCTGTGGCTGCAGGCGCAATAATGCCACCTGGGCACATACAAAAACTAAATACCCCACGTTCATTTACTTGCTCCACCAAACTATAAGCAGCAGGAGG
>JAGOAO010000023.1 GCA_017983845.1 Sediminibacterium sp. | reverse complement strand
TACTCTATCAGTTGGTATTTGCTTAATTGATTTTGTTTACCCACAGCAACAATCCAGACTGGTGTTGATGCATTCAATTGAATGCCTAATTTGTTTAAATCAAATGACTTGCTGTCTTTTGGCAGTATTGCTTCGACACTATAACCAGATTTGTTTTTTTGGATCAATGCAAAATACTTTAAACTAGACATTGGATTGCTGTCCACTAAAGAATAAGTATTGTCTAATTGCTTTTGAATTTTAGGCGTCAACATTTTAGTTTGTACCAACCATTCAATCGGTGCAATCAATGCAGGCTTGCGGTAATAATTATTTTGTAAGCTATCGTTCCAACCATTGGCATTGGTTTTAAAACTCGCACTACTAAAATAAGCACTACCATGGGTGTTTTTCAAAGACCTCATTTTAGTGATTTGATTTGGTATTTGGCTAGGAGACTTCCATGCAGTATTGCTGCCTGCTCTGTAAATACCATGACCTATGTATAAGTTCTTGCCATAACTATTTCTGTTCCACCACTCAATCAATTCATTGTAGTCTGCCAAAGCATGTCCTTGCTCCCAATACAATTGTGGTGCTACATAATCAATCCAATCTTGCTCTAGCCACAATAAAATATCTGCATATAAGTCGTCGTAGTTGGTGGTTGCTTTTGTTTTACTGCCTCTAGGATCGGTGGATTGATTTCTCCAAACACCAAATGGGCTAATGCCAAATTGCACTCCAGGTTTTACTTGGTGGATGGTCGCTGACAATTGTTTTACAATCGTATCACAATTGCTTCTTCTCCAATCATCCTTGCTTAAGCCGCGCGCATTTTTTTGATAAGTAGCTTCATCTGGAAATTCTTTTCCTGGAATTTTATAAGGATAAAAATAATCATCCATATGCACTGCGTCAATGTCATAACGTGCCACTAAATCTCGAACCACTTTATTGGTATGTTGCCAGACTTCTGGCAAACCCGGATTAAAATATTTTTTATCTCCGTAGGTTAAAAACCATTCAGGATGAAGTTTAGAGGAATGGTTATTGGCAATGCTTGATTTGTTGACATCAAAGACAGCTCTATAAGGATTGATCCACGCATGAAATTCCATCCCTCTTTTATGCGTTGCTTCAATCATGTACGTCAAAGGATCATAGAAGGGGGTGGGTGCTTGCCCTTGTTTGCCCATTAAGTATTCACTCCAAGGCTCTAATGAAGATGGATACAATGCATCACCTGAAGGCCTTACTTGCATGATGATGGCGTTCATGCCATTTTTTTGATGCATATCTAACAATGCTTCAAACTCATCCTTCTGTGTCTGGCTACTTAAACCAGACTTGCTTGGCCAATCAATATTTACCACCGTGGCTACCCATACTGCACGAAATTCAAATACATTTTTGTCCGACAAACTAGGTTGTGCAAAGAGTGTCATTGGAATGGATAACAATAAAGCAAATAAAAATTTATTCATAGCTGAAAATAAGGTGTTGTAATGGTCTGTAAAGTGGAATTTTAAAAACGGAGCATCCGATTAAGATCCTGTATGGACTGTTCTGATTTTATCTAAGATTTGGTTCATTGTATTGGCTTCTGACTCATTGATCCCTTTTAATAAGGCATCTATACGGTCATTGAACTGGTCTAAATGATCAATCAGGTTGAGTCCTTTTGGAGAAAGGGTAATGTCTACCAGTCTTTTGTCTTTTTCGCAGGTGGACTTCATCACCAATTCTTTTGCAATCAATCTATCTACAATCCTACTGGTATCACTCATCTTATCCAACATGCGTTCTCTAATTTTAAGTGTACTAAGTGGGGTAGTGCTTCCTCTTAGAATGCGTAGGATATTGTATTGTTGTTGTGTGATGCCTTGCTCGGCAAGCATTTTATTAATCTGCTCATTCAACCAGTTGGCAGTGAAAAGGAGATTGATGCCCATTTTCTGAAACTCATTTCTGAAATTAGACTGTTGAATATCTTGTTCTATCCCCATTGCTGAATTGGTATTAGGTTTCCGTTAAAAGTACAAATTATTGTCTTTTTTTCCATAATTGATATAAAGGTAATGCCAACAAGACCCCCGCTGCATCTGCAATCATATCTTTGACCTCGAATCCTCTGCTCGGTACATACCATTTTTGGTAGTATTCCATGCCAATCCCATAGACGATACAAAAGATCATCGCCCAGGCTTGAGCTCGAACAGATTGAAGGGATTGGATAGCAGATTTGTCAAAAAAAGTATAGAAGGACCAAGCCAAGGATCCAAATAAAAAGACATGCACTATTTTGTCCATCGGTAATAGATGCAACCAGCCGGTTCGGTCTGTAAAGCTATTGCCAGGAAGGCTTAGCAATACAAAAACGAGTGCGATCTCTGCAATCACCCAAATAAGGTATTTCATAAAGGTTGGTTTAGTGCACCAACTTCGCATACGCTTCGCTAGAAAGCAATGCATCCACATCTGCTGGATTGCTCACAGTCATCTTGATCATCCAACCTGCGCCATAAGCATCGGTATTCACCAATTCTGGTTGAGCGGATAATGCAGGATTCACTTCTAAAACAGTGCCAGCGATAGGTAAAAATAAATCACTCACCGTCTTTACTGCTTCCACAGTGCCAAACACAGCTTCTGCTGCTAAAGTACTTCCAACGGTATTGATATCTACATATACAATATCTCCCAACTCGCTTTGAGCAAAATCTGTGATACCAATGGTAGCAGTATTGCCTTCTAATTTAATCCACTCGTGATCTTTTGTGTAACGTAAGTCTGCTGGGAATTGCATAGGTTAATTTTTAATTAGTGCAAATATTCATAAAAAACGCTAAAAAACCAATGGACTAGAACTGATTGTTCTCAAAATAAAGCAAAACATGGTCTTTTAGGAAAATCTCCTGCTCCATTAGGTCCATCACAGGCAGGTTCTTCAGTTGTTTAAAATGGGGCCATCCATCTCCGTCCTTGCCTTCCAATAAGTAAAATCCACTCGAAATAAGCACACTACAAATAGCCACATGCATCAGGTCCTGCTTCTGCTCCTTGCTTATTTTTTCTTGGATATATCCGGTCTCTTGTAAGCCTATTAAAAACAAAATAGACTCTAGGTCTGGCTTTTTGCCAAAACGGTCCATTAATTTTCGCTCTAAATCCCACCATCTGGTTTGGATATCGTCACCTATAGTTGCCATAGAATTCTTCAATTTATGATGCAAAGGTAGGGGATATCTGTGCGTAGTAGGATGGTTTGATTATCTTTGCCCAAATTTCTCGATATGTTACAGGTAAACTATTTAAGACAACATACCCAATTAGCAAAGGATAAACTAGCGATAAAGCATTTTTCGAATCCAGGTTTGGTGGATGAAGTGATTGCAGTGGACGACCAAAGAAAGCGTTTACAAGCCAACTTTGACGACTTACAATCTAAGGTGAACGCTGCTTCTAAGGAGATAGGTAACCATATGGCTAAGGGAGAGAAAGATCAAGCAGAGGCATTGAAGCAAAATGTAGGTGCTTGGAAATTTGCATTAGAGCCTTTGAAGGTGGAGATGGCAGAGGTAGAACAGCAATTACAAAACTTGATTGTACAGTTGCCCAACTTGCCGCATGATTTAGTGCCCAAAGGAAAAACGCCAGAAGAAAATGAAGTAGTGAAAGAAGCGGGTACAACACCAGTTTTACCAACAGGTGCAATGGCGCATTGGGATTTGATTAAAAAATACAATTTAGTAGATTTTGAAACGGGTGCTAAAATTACAGGAAGTGGTTTTCCATTGTACATTGGAAAAGGCGCTAAATTTCAACGTGTGTTAACGCAATACTTTTTAGATTTTAATACCGCTGCAGGCTATACAGAATACATCCCTCCTTATATGGTGAATGCAGCGTCTGCTTTTGCAACAGGGCAATTGCCAGATAAAGAAGGACAGATGTACCATGCCACTGAAGACGATTTTTATTTGATTCCAACAGCCGAAGTACCTGTAACGAATGTGTTTAGAGACACGATTTTAAAAGATAGCGACTTACCAATTAAGATGACTGCTTATTCTCCATGTTTCAGAAGAGAAGCAGGTAGTTTTGGAAAAGAAGTAAGAGGATTGAATAGAGTACACCAATTTGAAAAAGTAGAGATCATTCAAATTGTACATCCAGATAAAAGTGATGATACTTTAAACGAGATGGTAGCACACGTCGAAAATTTATTAATCAGTTTAGGTTTACAATACCGTATCCTAAGATTATGTGGTGGTGATATGGGCTTTGCTTCTGCTATCACTTATGATTTTGAAGTGTATAGTGCTGCGCAAGAAAAATGGTTGGAAGTAAGTAGCGTATCTAATTTCAACAATTACCAAACCTACAGAATGAAGTGTCGCTTTAAAGACCAAGAAGGCAAAACGCAGTTTGCCCATTCTTTAAATGGTAGTTCGTTGGCATTGCCTAGAATCTACGCAGCGATTGTGGAGAATTACCAAACCGAAACAGGGATCAATTTACCAGAAGTACTAGTGCCTTATTTTGGCGCGAAGGAATTGGTGTAATGGATGCTTTAGTATACTAAAAATGCCCCAATCGATTGGGGCATTTTTTATTCTTCTTATTTTTATCAGATTTTAAAACTTACTAAATCTCAAACCCAATGCGAATGGTTGCATGTCATAAAAGACTTGACTCTTGTTGAATAAGTTCGTCATACCATAAGAACCGTATAAGCGGATGGATCCAACACCCAATTCACCAATGGTTGCGACACGCCAATCATTTAAGTTAAAATTGCCTTCGAATTTTTCTTTACCACGTTCTCCACTTATTTGTTTATTCTTTGCATTCATTAAATAACCTGCACTCATACCTACACTTGCATAAAATCCTTTTTTCAAATTTGGATTCGGTTTGAAATTAATTTGCACAGGAATAGTTAAATATTTTACGAGTAATTTGTTTTTTGAAAACACCACATCGTCATATTTTACAAAGCCGGAAATGTCTTCTCTAAAACTGATGGGTTTTTCGAATCTGAAATTGAACATTTCAACACCCACGCCGTATTTTAAATTGATTTTGTGTTTGTACAAATTCAATTTTTGCTGTATTACCCAAAGATTTACATTGGTAGATTTTTTGTTGTTCAAGCTAAAACTTGAAGACTGAATGGGGCCTTGACCATAAGGAAGGAGGTCTGGCTGTGCAGCAAGCCAATAGATCATAGGGCTTTTGTCGTGATAATTCGCAAAGCCTAAGTCAAAGGCCCACCAATTGGTTTCAAGATTTTTTAATTTCTTTGGACCTTTTGAAATTTCAATCTTCGTTTTCTTGAAATCACCATTGAAAAAACGAGCACTTGAATCTCCGATACGGATGGTTGTTTTGAAATTGCGGTTTTCAGTAGGCATTTTTTTGTTGACAATCAAGATGCTTCCAATCTTAACTGTGTCGGTTCCTACGCGAACTGTATCGTTATTATATACAATGGTATCTGATCCATGCAAAAGATTGTCTACACTTATCTTAAAAGCCTCTTTTTTGGTATTGATAATCGCAGTGATGGATTGTGCTTGACTGATCAGTCCTGCTCCCATGAATAAAAAACTGAATAGTAATTTTTGTATCATATTGGTCTTATTTTAAAGTATTATTTATTACGATCTGATTTGTTGTTTTTAAACAAGCTGTTTACTTTTCTTTTTAGTCCTCTTAGTCGATTCCCGTCAATTTCAAAATTGGCAATATAGATGCTTCTATTTGGATCTTCTGTGTCAATGACTTCATAGCTTACAGGCAAATTTGATTCTTTTACAAATGCGTCATCCGAATCGATTGAATTGGTTGAAGCATTGGTTGATTCATTGATTATTTTGTCTGAGAGAAGACTTGTGTTATTAGAACTAGTATTGGCTTCGGTCGGCTCATATTTTGCTTCAGTTTCTACCACTAAAATCGGTTGATTAACTAAAGTATTTGAATTAGATGCAATAACATTCTCCGGTGCCATTACTTGCACTAAACCCACTACAGTTGGTTGTTGAGAGGTCTTTGTTTCGGGTAACAATACTGCATCTTTTTTGATAGCAGATGGTACAATTGTATTTTCAGAAGCTGTATTTGTATTCGTAGTAATGGCAACAAGCGTTTTAGGTTGAGTTGTATTGGTTAGTTGCTTATAACCAACAAATAGCATCAACAATGCTGCTGCAGCAGTATAAGTGAACTTATTTTGATTGAAACCAAAGGCCTTGATTAAGATGCCTTTTGAAGCGGTTTCCTTTTTCAAGCTATTTTTAAAATCGGCGGTCAATCCCGGGATGGCTTGCATCTCTTCCATCAACATATTTACATATTCATGACTCCATGTTGCATCTTCTTCCTTTTTTAAATTCGCCTTCAATGGAAACGGCATCGTTTCTGGTGCCAATACCGTCGCCTTCAATTCCTCCATCAACAAAGCATAGCTTGGATTTTCGGCAATCCATGCTTCTACCTGCAACCTTTCTTTGGGGTTTAATTCATTGTCGATATACAACAAGAAAATGGTTTCGTATGTAGATGCGTTAATCTGCATTGGTTGGCGTTGGTGCGTATGCGGATAATTTAGTTTTTAAAATCAATCTAGCTCTATGTAAATATACTTTTACTTGGGACTCAGATAGGTTCATGATCTCACCTATTTCTTGGTAACTATACCCTTCATAGTCTTTCAGTAAAACAAGGCTTTTTTGAGTGGGATTCAACTCGTTGACTGCACGCATTAAAATTTGCTTTAATTCGGAGTCTTGTTGGGTGATCTGCATTTGAGGAATGGCCGTTTCTTCTACCAGTGACATCTTATTCGACTTGCGGATATGGTCAATCATTTGATGATAGGCCACCGTAAATAAATACGACTTTGCTTTATCGGGAATCACCTGCGCTCTGTTCACCCATAACTTTTCAAAAGCGGATTGAACAATATCCTGTGCATCTTCTTGGTGTCGAATATTTTTTACAATAAATCGATACACCCCATCGGCAAAATTATCTACACAATCATTGTACGCTTTATCCGTCATCTGTCTGGTTTAATCCTTGTTTATTAGGTTAAACGTGGGCTTAACTAAAAAGTTACAGGGCGGCTTAATAATTAATGGTCTGCTCCTGAATATCCTGAGGCAATTCACGCCATTCGTATTGTTGGTTCCTTAATTGAGGCTCAAAACCAGCTTCTTTAATGGCTTCTTGTATACTCTTATAAGTGAATCTGTGTGGTGCACCTGCGGCACTAACCACATTTTCCTCTAGCATGATGCTACCAAAGTCATTGGCGCCTGCTTCTAAACAAACCTGTGCTGTGGCTTTGCCTACAGTCAACCAGCTTGCTTGGATATTCTTAATATTAGGTAACATGATACGACTTATCGCAATCATGCGGATATACTCTTCGGTGGTGGTTAAATTATGTACCCCTCTAATTTTTGTCAATAAAGTGTCCACGTCTTGGAAGGTCCAAGGGATGAAGGCTAAAAATCCTTTTGCTCCTTCTGGTTTTCTATCCTGTACTTCTCTGATTTTGATTAAGTGGATGAAACGCTCTTCCAATGTCTCCACGTGTCCAAACATCATAGTGGCACTGGTGGTAATATTCAATTGGTGTGCTGCAGCCATGACGTCTAACCATTCGTCGGCACCACATTTTCCGTTGGATACCAATCTTCTTACTCTATCCACTAGAATCTCCGCACCCGCACCTGGTAAGGAATCCATCCCTGCTTCCTGCAATGTTTTCAATACATGGGTATGTGTAAATCCGCCCAATTTTGCAATATGTGCAATCTCTGGGGGCCCTAATGTGTGCAACTTGATGCTTGGAAATTCAGATTTGATTTGTCTAAATAAATTGGCGTAAAAATCCAATCCAAGTTCAGGATGGTGTCCACCTTGTAATAGCAATTGATCTCCACCCCATTCAATGGTTTCCTTAATTTTCACACGATAGGTATCCATGTCGGTGATATAGGCTTCTGCGTGTCCCGGAATACGGTAAAAATTACAGAACTTACAATTGGCAATACATACATTGGTTGTATTCAAATTACGGTCAATCTGCCAAGTTACTTTACCATGCGGTACTTGTTTCTTTCTTAAAGTATCGGCCACATAGCTTAATTCAGCCAATGGCGCGTGTTCGAAAAGGAACATGCCCTCTTCTTTTGTTAAGTAGTCAAAATTGAGTGCTTTCTGGTAAAGTTGTTCTAATTGCATATTTTTCAATTAATGGTGCGAAGTTACTAATTAAACAACCTTAACGTCAAATGGTTGTGCGTTTTAAGCTTATTTTTGTGCTCCTTATGATACAATTTGACAGATTTCAATTAGAGAACGGTTTGAAGGTGCTGGTGCACCAAGATACGAGCACCCCAATGGCGGTGGTAAATGTGTTGTACAATGTGGGTGCAAAGGATGAAAATCCGGCACAAACAGGGTTTGCCCACCTTTTTGAACACTTGATGTTTGGTGGTAGCGTGAATATCCCTGTGTATGACGAACCCTTGCAAAGAGCTGGGGGCGAAAACAATGCCTATACCACCAATGATTTAACCAATTATTATTGCCAAATACCGGCCGAAAATATTGAAACCGCTTTTTGGTTAGAGAGTGATAGAATGTTATCACTTGCTTTTAGTGAGAAGAGTTTAGAAGTGCAGCGTAAAGTGGTTTGTGAAGAGTTTAAAGAGCATTACATCAATAAGCCTTATGGAGATGCCTGGCATAAAATGCGCACACTCGCTTATACTAAGCATCCGTATAGTTGGATGACCATTGGCGCAGAATTGTCGCATGTAGAAAATGCAAAAATGCAAGATGTAAAAGACTTCTTCTTTAAATTCTACAGACCGAATAATGCCATCTTGGTGGTGACGGGGAATACCACAACAGAACAAGTAAAAACACTAGCCGAGAAATGGTTTGGTCCAATCCCTGCGGGGGAAGCATACAACAGAAATTTACCACAAGAACCGGTGCAAGAAAAAATGAAGTCTTTGGAAGTTCGTGCAGATGTGCCAATGGATATGCTCATGATGACATGGCATATGGGCGGCAGGTTTGATGCAGGCTATCATGAAACAGATTTAATTACGGAAGTATTGGGTGGAGGGGCTTCTGCAAGATTGTATGAGCAATTGATTAAAGTAAAACAATTGTTCTCTTCTATAGATTGTTATCATTTTGGGACTGTCGATCCAGGTTTATTGGTGATTGAAGGTAAATTGGTAAAAGGAGTGAGCATGTCGGTAGCAGAGCAAGCGGTGCTGGAAGAAGTGAACAAAATAAAACAAGATTTACTCCCTCAAAAAGAAGTGCAGAAGGTGATCAATAAAACAGAAAGCATTATTTGTTTTGAGGATATGAGTATCATGAATCGCGCACATAGCTTGGCTTTTTACGAATTACTGGGTGACGCAGACATGATGAATAAAGAGTTAGAGAAATACCAGGCAGTGACACCAGAAAGAATACAAGCTACTGCCAATGCTATTTTCCAAGATAGCAATAGGAACACATTATATTATTATAGTAAAAATTAAAACATGGCATTAGATAGAATTAAAGCACCGTTGATTAAGGATGCCGTTGATTTTGATATTCAGTTAAAGCCTTATCAGCACTTTACTTTAGACAATGGAGTAGAAGTATATAGTTATGAAGGTGGCGCAGAGGAAGTGATGTTGATGGACTTGGTTTTTTTTGCAGGCAATTGCTATGAAGATAAAAACTGGGTGGCAGCTGCAACCAATTTTTTATTAAAAAATGGTACACACAAAAGAACGGCTTTTGAATTGAACGATCATTTTGAATTTTATGGTGCATATGTGAATAGAACCTGTTACAATGAAACAGCTACCATTAATTTACATACCCTATCAAAACATTTTGAAGCCTTATTGCCTGTCGTAAGTGAATTGGTGACAGAAGCTAATTTTCCGGAAGAAGAATTAAAAATCTACCAACAGAATCAACTGCAAAGGTTGACTTTAAATTTAAAGAAGAGTGATTTTATTGCGAACAGATTGATTGATGAATATTTGTTTGGGATAGATCATCCTTATGGTACCTACTCTACAGAAGCATCCTTTAAAAATTTGACGTGTGAGGATCTAGTGAAGTATTATGATCGTTTTTACAAACATGGTAAAGCGGTTGTATTCATGGCGGGCAAGTTTCCTAAGAACATGCAAAGCTTGATGAACAAGTACATTGGCAGCTTACCATTGAACCAACAAGTACTTCCTAGTTTTGATCATCCAATTCATTCTGCAACTTCTAAGAAATATGCGATTGTGAATGATGCAAGTTCAGTGCAAGGCTCAATAAGGATGGCAAGAAGATTTCCCAATCGACACCATCCAGATTTTCCTGCGACACAAGTGTTGAATAATTTATTCGGCGGATTTTTTGGTTCAAGATTGATGCGCAATATTAGAGAGGACAAAGGATACACTTATGGCATTCATAGTTATTTGCAAAACCATGTGCAAGAATGTGCTTGGATGATTAGTACCGACGCGGGTAAGGATGTTTGTGGTGCAACCATAGAAGAAGTGTATAAGGAAATGGCGATCTTAAGAAACAATTTAGTGGATGAAGCAGAATTGAAATTGGTGAAGAACTATATGTTAGGTGCTTTATTGGGAGATCTAGATGGTCCATTCCAAATTATGAATCGTTGGAAGACCTATGTATTGAATGATTTAGATATTGCCTATTTCAATAAAACCATCGAAACGGTGCGCTCGATCCAGCCTGCCGACCTGCAAGCTTTGGCCAATAAATACCTGCAACCCGATGATTTTTATGAATTGGTCGTTTACTAGATGGGTTATTTCATCCTTCATTTGAACCAAATATCCCTAATTTATAGGTTTGTATAAATTAATTTAAAATGCTAAGTATTGATAGTCAATTACTTAGCATTTTTATTTATATACTACTTTAAAAAACTTGGTACTATGTGATGCATAGTACCTTAAATCTCCTTAGCTTTGTGGTATAAATTAAAGTTATGGATATTCAAAACACACAAAGTCAAATGCGCAAGGGCGTTTTGGAGTTTTGCATATTGTCCATCATTCAACAAGGGGAGGTTTATCCGAGTGATATTGTTGAGCAAATGAAAGCGGCCAATCTGCATATTCTAGAAGGGACATTGTACCCCTTATTAACACGTTTAAAAAATGCGGGTTTACTCAACTATCGTTGGGTGGAAAGTATCAGTGGTCCGCCAAGAAAGTATTTTGTAATGACAGAAGAGGGAGCACAGGCTTATGATGTCTTACACAAAACTTGGAACGAAATGGCGACAGCAGTGGAAACCATTATTGCGCCAAAAGCAAACCCAATTGTGAACGAAGCAGATGCTGCTCAATAAATATTATGACAATGAAAAAAGTAATCAATATCAATTTCCAAGGTCGTATTCTTCCTATCGAAGAAATGGCTTACGAAAATTTGAAACAATATATAGAAAGTCTAAGAGCCTATTTTGAACAAGAAGAAGGTAAAGACGAAATCATCAATGACATAGAATGTCGTGTGGCTGAACTATGTGAAGACCGCCTTAAGAAAGGGGCAGTATGTATCACTTCCGAAGACATTGAGTTAATTATTACAAGTATTGGTCGTCCTGCTGATTTTGAAGCACAGGATGGATTTGAAGCCAATTCAAATACCAATGCGAATGCTGGCCAGACTTTTAGCAACACGCAACAAAATGCAGGACCTACTTACCATAAACGCTTATACCGTGATGAGCAAAATAAAGTATTGGGTGGTGTGTGTAGTGGTATCGCCAATTATTTTAACGTAGATCCTTTGGTAGTGCGTATTCTTTGGATTTTGTTAGCTGGTGTGAATTTATTGGCTTACTTAATTTTATGGATCGCCGTACCTAGTTCTTCTGTGAAAGAAGTAGGCGGTGTGCGCAAAAGATTATTTAGAGATATAGACCATAAAATCATCGGAGGTGTTTGTGCAGGGTTGTCTAAATACTTTGGCGTTAGAGTAGGAGTCATTCGAATTTTATTTTTGATTCCAACGATCGTATTGGTTACCAACTGGAACCATTTTCATTTATTTCAATTCTGGGAGTTTGATGATTTCTCTAATTTCATGGGCTTGACATTTAGTCCTGGTGCAGTTTTCTTATATATTGTTTTATGGTTGGTATTGCCAGAGGCAAAAACAAGTGCGGACAAACTAGAAATGGTAGGGGAGAAAGTAGATATTAATAGTATTAAAAATACCATCCAAACAGATATGGAAGGATTTAGTAAGAGAGCGCAAACATGGAGTAGTTCTTTTGATAAGTATAAAAAACCTTCGGGAGAAAATGGACCTAATAATGCATCCAATCCAACTCCAAATGAGCAAGCTGCACTAGAGCAAAGAAAAGGCTGTATGTATTATTTTAGTAAAACCATCACTATTTTAATGAAAGCATTCGTGTATTTTATTTTAGGTATCATTACCATCTCCGTACTTGCAGCTTTATTTGGAATAGGTGTTGCCACAACTGGATTATTGCCGTTGAAGAAATTTATTTTAGAAGAAGGCCTGCAAACCTGGGCTTTTATAGGCACTATTTTATTGTTTATATGGGTACCGGTTGTAGCTATTGTGACTTCCATTGTACGCAAAATAGCAGGGTTTAAAAAAGCAAACATCTGGGTGCGTTCTAGTTTCATTGCCTTGTGGTCATTGGGATGGGTTTGCTTGTTTTATTTTATGAGTAGTTTAGGCAATAGTTTTTCTAAGCACAATCAACCTAATGAACAAGCTATTGTATTAGCCAATCCTGCGGTAGATTATTTAGAAGTGACTGCTTCACCAAAGATGAAATACTACGAACAAAGATGGTTTAATATAGAGCCATTCCAAGTTTTTAATGACGACACAGTGCGTGTGCGTAATTTAAAAATTAGAATTGTACAATCTAAGACAGATAGCTTTGAAGTGAAGTATGTAACCATGAGTAATGGTAAGTCTATTAGTGAAGCCAATATGCTTGCACAGAAAATCAACTTTTCTGTGACGCAACAAGATAGTATACTCATGTTAGATAGAGGTATTGCCATCACAAAAACAGATAAATTCAGAAACCAGCATGTGATTATGACCATTGCAGTACCTGTGGGTAAGCGTTTCAAAATCACCAATAAGGGATGGTCACAAACCAATATCAGAGTGAATAGTAGAGGTATCCATTCGGAAACCATGAATCATTTTGGTGGAGACGATATTTGGGTAGATGAATGGAATGAAAATTGGGACAATGAATCTTATTCTTATGATAGAGGTGTGGAATACAAAATGACTAAAGATGGTTTGGAAAGAATTAAATCTGAATTTGATGAGGATGAAGTGGATGATTATCAAACTGAGGACGGGAACATTGACGAGATGGAACAACAATTAGAAAAATTAAAAAGAGACCGTGAAAATTTAGAACAAGACTTGGAAAAAACAAGGGCGCAGAAAGTACAAGAATTAGAAAAAATTGATCGTGCTTTAGAAGAAAAGAAAGCAGAAAAGAAGGGTGCTAAAAAAGAAGCAGAGATGAAGAAAACACAGCAAATTGCTGTGGGGGCACCAACTGGTTTAAGTAAAGTGGCAGCCGTTGCTCAAAAAGCAGAGGATCTACACCTGCTGATACAGCGCTTTACTTATTAATATTGGATTCAGTTGTGATTTTGTAATACTAAAACGCCTTTCTTTCTAGAAGGGCGTTTGTATTTATTAGTTAACTTTGCCCAAATTCAAATCAAGATGAGTGAAATACTAAATACCCCTTTTACCCATAAGCATATTGCTTTGGGCGCAAAAATGGCACCATTTGCAGGCTACAATATGCCGATTAGTTATACTGGTATCAATGATGAACATGCGGCTGTAAGAAACAGTGCTGGTGTGTTTGATGTAAGCCATATGGGTGAGTTTGTGTTAAAGGGAGAACATGCATTGGATTTAATCCAACGTGTAACTAGTAATGATGCTTCTGTATTAGAAGATGGAAAAGCACAGTATAGTTGTTTGCCGAACACCACTGGAGGTATTGTAGATGACTTATTGGTGTATTGTGTTGAAAAAAACAAGGTTTATATGTTGGTGGTGAATGCTTCTAATATTGAGAAAGACTGGAACTGGATTAGCAGCTTTAATACCAATGGGGTGGAGATGCATAATATTAGTGCAAAGACTGCTTTACTGGCAGTTCAAGGGCCGAACGCAACTAAAATTGTTCAAAGCATGACCCAAATGGATGTCTTGAACCTACCTTATTATAGTTTTGTAAAAGGCGACATGTTAGGCATTGACAATGTATTGATCAGTGCCACTGGATATACTGGCGCGGGTGGCGTGGAAATTTATTTTGAAGACATCAATGACAATGCGAATAAAGTATGGGATGCCTTATTTGAAGCAGGCGCTGAATTTGGTTTAAAGCCAATTGGATTGGGTGCTAGAGATACATTAAGATTAGAAATGGGCTTCTGTTTATATGGCAATGATATTGACGATACCACAAGTCCTTTGGAAGCTGGTTTGGGGTGGATTACAAAATTCAATAAAACCTTTACCAACTCAGAAAACCTAGCGGCACAAAAAGCAGCCGGAGTGACCAAGAAATTGGTAGGTTTTGAAATGATTGATCGTGGTATCCCTCGTCATTATTATGTCATCAAAGATGCAGCAGGCAATGAAATTGGTACTGTCACTTCTGGAACGCAGGCGCCAAGCTTAGGAAAAGCAGTGGGTTTAGGCTATGTAGCGATTGAACATGCCGCAGTTGGATCGGAGATTTTTATTGATATCAGAAATACATTAGTAAAAGCTAAAGTGGTTAAGTTTCCATTTAAATAAAATGGGATTTTTATATTTTTCAAAGGGGACTTTTGTCCCCTTTTTTATTGCGGAAAATACGTGAAAAATGGATTAGGTTTTTATGCATTTTTAATGTCAAATAAAAACAACATTATGAAAGCAATGAAAAACAAAGTGCAGTTGATTGGACATTTAGGTGCCAATCCAGAAATCAAAATCTTTGACGAAAGCAAAAAATTAGCACAGCTAAGTTTGGCCGTGAATGATGGATTTAAAAATGCACAAGGGGAGTGGCAGGAGGATACACAGTGGTTTAATTTAGTGGCGTGGTCCAAGCTTGCAGACTACGCAGAAAAAAACTTGCTCAAGGGGCAGGAGTTGGCCGTAGAAGGCCGTTTGGTCAACAATACATACACTGATAAACAGGAGGTAAAAAGAACTGTAACAGAGATTGTACTGAACGAAATTCTATTATTGAACAAGCAAAAAAGCGCAAAAGAAACAGAATAAAGCGGTACAATTTGTATCTTTGCCGACTATGCAAACAAACGAAAAATTGAAACCATCCTTACATACTATTCTTACCCCTTCTTTGTTGGAATTATATGAAATAAAAGACAGTATTGTAGTCATCATTGATGTCTTTAGAGCTACATCTACCATGGCGACTGCACTCCACAATGGCGCAACTAAAATTATCCCAGTGGATTCTGCAGAACATTGTATCGAAATGGGTAAACAGACTGGTGGGATTACAGCAGGGGAGCGCGATGGTAAAATTATTCCAGGTTTAGCGTATGGCAATTCTCCTTCAGAATATCCAAGGTCTTTTATCGAAAATAAAACCTTAGTCATTACTACTACCAACGGAACTAAGTTGCTACATATGGCTTTGAACCAGGGTGCGAAAGAAATTATCACTGGTTCCTTCCCTAATTTGACCAAAGTAGTGGAGTTTTTAAAGGCACAAAATGCGCCTGTGATATTGGGCTGTTCTGGCTGGAAGAATCGTTTTAATATTGAAGATGCCCTTTTTGCTGGTGCGGTGATTGAGGAAATAAAAGACCATTTTACCATTCATTGTGATAGCAGTTTCATGGCCAATCAACTCTACAATCAACACAAAGATAATTTATCTGAATATATTAAAACGGTAACCCATTGGCATCGTTTGGCGGCTTATGGCTTAGAAGCGGATATGCAATACTGTGTGACCAAAGATATTGCACCGGCTTTACCTATTTTTAAAAGTGGCGCCTTGGTGAATCAGGGGTAGTTTTTACCTAAAATAGCCCATAAAGTTGTACATTTGCAAATTGCCCTTTTTACAGAGGGTGATTTGCATTTTTTAATTATGGCACTACCCTATCTTGTTAAGCATATTTATAGTTACGGCACTGAAGAAGTGATCCGTCGTGGTAAACGCATTTTTGCATTAAAAAATATCGAATTGGTCAAATTCGATCCAATGATTGGCAACATTCATTGTCGCGTAAAAGACGATGGCTATAGTACCTACTATAAAGTAACCATTGAGAACTTTACTTCTGCTCCAACCTTATCCCTAAGGTGTGGATGTCCCTATAATTTATCTGAAGTTTGTAGGCATAAAGCAGCTGCTTTGTTTTTCATCCAAGATTTAATGGATAAGAATCAATTGGAATACCAAGCGGCTTCTTATAAAACAACGCATACTTTATTAAGAACAAAAGCGATTGATTTAAAATCGATCAAGATGCTTTGTTCTTCTGCCACATTTGATCAAGCAGAACAGACTTTAAAAACCATCCGCCCGCATATTATTTCTAGTGAGAACGAAAAAGTAGTTGCTGAATTGGATATGGAGGGTAAGACACATCATTTGATTATTCAAAAAAATGAAGAACGTTTCTTTGATACTTCTTGTGATTGTTTATCTGAAACAGCTTATCCTTTATGTATCCATAAGACGATCCTTTTATTACAATTGTTTCAATTGAAAGGAGCGGACTATTTTGAGACGATCAGAAATTGGGACAGAGAAAAAAATAAGTTATTGGCATTGTATGGGTATAGTCTATCGGATGATATCAAAGAAAAATTCGAATTTACTTATCACGATGGAAAGCCTTTCTTAAAAGTATTAGACCCTAATATTCAAAAAGTAAATGGTGGAGAAACGGTGACCAAAGCGCCGCCAATAGAAGTAGTAAGATTTCAATCGCATACCAAAAAAGTGGATGCTTCAGATATAGCTGATACGCCAATCAAGGGTGCGCAAAAAACCATTCAACGTTATGGTTTAGTGATTCAACAAGATGAACACAATTATCCTTATTTGTCTTTCCATGTAGTAAGAGGAGAGGCCAATGAGCAAGAAACAGAATATGTAGGCAAGGTTGAAAAGATTGACATTTTGAAATTTGTCACCCCCTATGATATGCAAGAAGAAGATAAAGCTTTGTTGCAGTCTGTGAGGAAATTACAGCCGGTGGAAATGACCAAGTACTTGAATAAGAATTCACCGTTTCAAGGTATTTGGGATACGATTGTGCATGCGGATGAAGCAAGTCTGCCAGATGAGACAAAGGAATTGATGCAAGAATACCTGCATCCTAAAATGGAAAAAGTATGGCGCGATTTATCTGAACATCCTTTTACCTTTTTTGTAGGACACAATAAAACATTTAACACAGCGAACTTGGTGAAGTCCGAATTGGTCTTTCATCCAGTGCAGCCAAGTTTTAAAGTAGAGAAAGCTGGTGAAGATTATATAGTTCAAGCACAAGTATTATTGCCTTCTGGTCCAATAGATTTAGTAGACAATCATGCGAAGTCTTATTATTTATTTCAACAAGCACAGCAATTTTTTTATTGGAAAAACAGGGCTGACTTAAATTGGGTGGAGCGATTCTTGCCGAAAGGTTTTCAGAAAGTGTCTGCAAAAGAGTGGCCTAATTATTTGCAGTCAACGGTATTGCCTTTGTCTAAAAATTATCTGGTTGCATTGGATCATGTGTCACAAGAAAAAGTAAAAGGGGTGAAGCCTCAATTGCAAATTCTTTTGAAAGAAAATGGAGATTACTTATTTTTTGAGCCTTTGTTTGTGTACAATGATATTGTAGTACAAAAAGAAGATGGCCCTTCAGTGATTCAACAGTTGGGAGACAAACTCATGATTTTAGAAAGGGATATGGCTGCAGAGCGCCAATTGGTGGGCATTATAGAACAATTGCATTCTGGATTCATAAGACCTAATGAAGGCAATGTATTGGCATTAAAAGGTGCCGAAGTGTTGAAGAATAATTGGTTCTTCCTATTCATAGACACTTTAAAAGAGAAACAAATTCCATTGTTTGGTACCGAGCAATTGAAGCAATTCAAGTTCAATACGGCTAAGCCAACAACAAGATTATACATTAGTAGCAATACGGATTGGTTTGATGCCAAAGTGGAAATATCTTTTGGAGAACAGAAAGTGAGTATCCAGGATATTAAGAATATGCTAATGAACAAGCAACAGTTTGTTCCATTGAAAGACGGTAGCTTGGGTGTATTGCCAGAGCAATGGTTGAATAAATATGCCTTATTGTTTAAGGTGGGAGAAGGCAAGACCGATAATTTAAAATTGAGCAAATACCATTTTTCTGTTTTAGACGAATTGTACCAACAACGTGACGAGGAAGAATTGATTTTCCAATTGGAAGGCAAATTTGAAAAGATTAGAGAACATTATACGATTGCTGATGTAAAACCTCCAGCACATTTGGATCCAATTTTAAGACCTTACCAGGCAAGTGGATTCCAGTGGTTGAATTACCTGCACGATGTAGGCTGGGGTGGAATTTTGGCAGATGACATGGGATTGGGTAAAACCATTCAAACACTGTCTTTCTTGCAACACTTGAAAGAGAAAAAAGGAAAATTATTGGCCTTGGTAGTTTGTCCAACGACTTTGTTGTTCAACTGGCAGAATGAATTAAAAAAGTTCACCCCAAGTTTGAGTTTCATGATTCACCATGGTGGAACAAGAAACAAAGCAAAATTATCAGACAATTCGGTAGAAGTCATTATTACCACTTATGGTACATTAAGAAGTGATATCAAGAATTTTGTAGAAGTGAAATTTGATTACGTGATTTTGGATGAAAGTCAGGCAATCAAAAATCCAACCAGTAAAGTCACTAAAGCTGCTTGTTTATTAGATGCAGGTAATAAATTGTGTTTAAGTGGTACGCCTTTGCAGAACAATACATTTGATATTTATGCGCAAATGAATTTCTTGAATCCAGGTATGTTGGGTTCAGTGGAATATTTTAAGCATAACTTCTCTATGCCTATTGATAAGTTTGATGAGAAAGAACAAAAAGAGCATTTACGTAAATTTGTTTTCCCATTCATCTTAAGAAGAACCAAAGAGCAGGTGGCAAAGGATTTGCCAGAAAAGCAAGAAATGGTTTTATACTGTGAAATGGGTGCTGCACAACGTAAAATCTATGAGGCGTACAGAAATGATTACCGCGATAAATTAATGGGCTTGGTGGAAGAGAAGGGCGTACAAAAAGCACAACTTTCTATCTTGCAAGGCTTAATGAAATTGCGTCAGATCTGTGATAGCCCTGCGATCATTAAAGACGAATCTTATCCCAACGAGTCGGTTAAATTAGAAGAGTTGACGCGTGAAATTGTTGAAAACATTGGCGAGCACAAAGCCTTAGTTTTCTCTCAGTTCTTGGGCATGTTGGGTTTGATTAGAGAAGCCCTAACCAAATTGGGTATTGATCATGAATATTTTGATGGAAGTAGTACCATACAAGAAAGAGAAAAAGCAATTGATCGTTTCCAAAATGATCCTAACTGTCGTGTATTCTTGATCTCATTAAAAGCCGGCGGTGTGGGTCTAAACTTAACCGCAGCCGATTATGTATACATCGTAGATCCTTGGTGGAACCCGGCTGTAGAGCAACAAGCGATTGATAGAACGCACCGTATTGGACAGACTAAAAACATCTTCGCCTACCGTATGATTTGTAATGATACCGTAGAAGATAAAATCTTAAAACTGCAAGACCGTAAAAGAGCACTTGCGAAAGATTTGATTTCTGACGAAGATGGATTTGTGAAGTC
>JAGOAO010000041.1 GCA_017983845.1 Sediminibacterium sp. | reverse complement strand
CCGTGTCCTTTGATAGCAGCGTATAAGCGCTCACTATTGATTGGGAAAGTTCCAGTGTTGTCGTCCATTTCGCCGTGGGTTAATAAAATAGGTGTCTTGATTTTATTAGCGTGTGCAAACGGACTCATGTCTAAATACAATTGAGGTGCTTGCCAGAAAGTTCTGTCTTCGTTTTGGAAACCAAAAGGAGTTAAGGTTCTGTTGTAAGCACCACTTCGAGCGATACCTGCTTTAAATAAATTTGAATGTGCTAATACGTTTGCAGTCATGAATGCACCATAACTATGACCACCAATAGCAAACTTGCTACGATCACTCACGCCCATGCTTACTAATTTGTCAATCGCGGCTGTAGCATTCAAGATCAATTGATTGACAAAATCGTCATTTGGTTTTTTATCCGGAGATGTGGCCACGATCGGCATTTCAGCATTGTCTAAGATCGCATAACCTTGTGTTACATAAAACACAGGAGAACCCCAGCTTAACAAAGTAAATTTATGTTGGTTACCTCTAATTTGACTTGCATCTGCAGCACTTGTAAACTCTCTAGGATAAGCCCAAAGCAAAGTAGGTAAAGGACCATCTTTTTCTTTGTTGTAACCTTTTGGTAAATACAAGTCACCAGTTAAGTCCACCCCATCTGCTCTCTTGTATTTAATTTTCTCTTTCGTCACGCCTTCCATACTTGCATAAGGATTGCTGAAATTAGTAATCGCAACAGAAGTATTTGCTTGTAAAGATTTTAAGAAATAGTTAGGCACTTCTTTTTCAGTCTCTCTGCGTGTAATAATTTTTAATGTAGTAGGATCTAAAACATCTGCTACGTATTCAAAACAATCTTCTTTACTACGCCAGATAATCTCATTGGTTTTTGTGTCAAGGTTGTAGATAGATAAATAAGGAAGATCACCTTTTTCCGAAGCGCCAGTGGTGTTGTTCATTAAGATACCACGGCCATTGTTTACTGTCGCGATGACGTCTTTGCCATACTTGTTTTTATGTGTTACTGGGTTGCCCAAATTGCTGTATAAATCGGTTAAGCTTCTGTCGTATAAAGTTGTCAAGCTATTTGCTTTATGATTGTATACACTTACTTTATAACGTTGCTTGGTTCTTAATACTTCAGTGACCAATGCAAGTGTTTCGTCACCCCAAGTGATATTCGAAAAACGTGCAGCAGTTTTAAACAATTCTTTAGGTGCTTCATTGAAAGGCGCAGTAATAGCCATCACCGCATCGTGGAAAGGAACTGCTTTTTTAATTAATCCACTATCTAAAGGCAAAGCATACACGATGGTAGCTGCTTCGTCATCCTTCCATCCAAAACCACGGGGTGCGTTTTGCACGTTGTCATAACCGCTGGCAGTGCCTTCGGAAGAGGGCAATTGTGCAATCGTTTTCACCAAAGTACCATTCTTATCCAACACTTGCATCGAAGAGGCGAAGCCATAAGCAGTCACTAAATAAGAGAAGGGTTTATTTAAAGTACGTGTAAGGATGTAATTTTTATCAGGAGAGATGCTAAAGCTATTGGTTAATGCAGGTGCACCAATTTTAGTTTCTACCCCATTTTTATTTTTGACCAATTGGCTCTTCGCTAAAAATTCAAAAACGTATTCGTCATAAGGCGACTTGATTAGATCTTGGTAAGTTACACTAGGTGCAGCTTTACCTAAGTTTTCTTGAATCGTTGGTCCTTTAGGTGTGATAGGTCTTTTAGCTAAAGCGCTTGCAGTATTTGCATTCACCTTGTAGATTACCGTTGCGTCGTCTAACCAAACAAGGCTAGCACCTAAAATTAAATTAGCAGCAGTCTTATTTATTTTTTGACAAGTCAAGGTAGATAGGTCAATCACATATACATCCACCGCTGTTGCAGTGACATTATAAAATGCAATTTTATTTTCAGATGGATTCCAAGTAGGACTCAATGCCGCGATCGTAGCAGGCAAACCTTTAATCGCTACAATTTTGTTAGTAGCGATATCTTTTATCGTCATACCCTTGATATAGTTCTGACGGGTGGGAGAAAAATTATTCGGGTTTAAACGAAGGCCAGCTATTTTAAATTCAGCCTGGCCCAATTCTTCCACTAAAGGATAAGAAGGACGTTCCATCACCAACATGTGTTTTGCTTTTCCGTCCACACTAATAGATGGAGTTGGTGCTGCTAATAATAAATCAGCAATTTCTTTTGGCGGTGTTTGGTAAGCAGATGCTTCTTGCGCAAGGGCTTGCAAGCTAAACAATGCTAGAACAAAAAAGCCAAGGATAGATCCTATGATTTTTTTCATACAATTGATTTTACCCAAATTAAGATAAAATCTACATTCAGCTACACCATCTATCAAAAAAAACGGCCCCTGGATAGGAGCCGCTTCGTTTCATCCGATTGCTTGCTTAAAACTCAATTCAAAAACTATTTTTTGATGATCAACTTGTCTGTTGCTCTTCTTACTTTCTTAGCACCAGATAAGTAATCATTAGCTGCATCTCTGTAACCTAATGTCACTGCAACAGCACTGTGTAATCCTAATTCTTTTAAACCTAATGCTTCGTCCACTGCGTCAGGAATAAATCCTTCCATTGGAGTTGCGTCTACTTCTTCAGAAGCAGCAGCTACTAAGGTGAAACCTAAAGCGATATAAGTTTGTTTCGCAGCCCAGATCTGTAATTGTTCTGGCGTTAAATTTTTGATAGAACCATTGATATAACCAGCGAAGTCATTTAAAGCTTCTACTGGTACACCTCTTTCTTCAGCAATTTCTTGCATGTATGCGGCAACTTCTTTTTCAGTGATGCTATTCCAAGTAGCAAAAATCACAAGGGCAGAAGATTCACCAACCTGAGGTTGATTGTAAAAATGAGGTTGTAATTTTTTTCTAGTCTCTTCGTCTTCAATTACAATAATATTGTAAGGCGTCAAACCAAAAGAGCTAGGTGCTAATTTAGTTGCTTCCAAAATTGTATTCATTTTGGCTTCAGGAATTTTGTTGCCATTCATTCTCTTTACTGCATAACGCCATTTAAGTGCATCTAATAAACTCATAATTCAAAGTATTTTAATTGTTGTTAATCAATGTTTGAACATCAAAGATAGGCTATTTAGTAAGTTTTACCAAATAGATTCTCGTCTATATCCTAATAGACTAACAAAGGCTCTTTTAAATAGTTCAAAAAACACGCAAAAAAGGCCAAAATTGACTAATTTAAGGGCATAATTGCACAAAATGAGACAAAATCAGTCATTTTTCACCTTATTTCTGATTGCGGCATTAAGTCTAAGTAATAGCTTAAATGCACAACAGAAGCTATCTAATGATCGCAAAGCTGAAATCGTATCTGCCCCTAACCTTATCATCATCACAACGGACGGATTAAGATGGCAGGAGGTATTTAATGGAATGGATTTTGACTTAGCGAATACTAAAAAATTCAATCACGGTGATAGTGCATATCTCTATAAAAAATATGGTGCAGCAACAGTCACAGAAAGACAAACCAGACTGCTCCCCTTCATCACCCAAACCATGGGTACAAAAGGCCTCTTATTTGGCAATCGTTTTAAAGAAAATAAAGTGGATGTAGCCAATCCGCATTGGTTCTCTTATCCTGGATACAATGAAATTTTTACGGGCTATCCAGACTCGGCAATTAACTCTAATAACTATCCACCTAACCCACATGAAAATGTGTTGGCATTTTTACAAAAACAAAAAGCGTATCAAAATAAAGTCATTGCATTTGGTGCATGGGATGCATACAATCGTATTTTAAATGAAGCTGCATCAGGGTTTCCGGTGATCAATGGTTTTGAAAATCTTTTACCCATCCTAAAAGATCCACAAACAAAAATCTTGGCGGATATGCTAAAGGATAGTTACAAACCATTTAAAGAAGCAGAATGTTTAGATGTGTTCACGCATCATCAAGCGAAATATTATTTAAAAACCAAGCAACCCAAAGTCATGTACATTAGTTACGGAGAAACAGACGAGTGGGCGCACGAAGGCAACTACGCTGCCTATTTGGATGCGGCTAATCAAGTAGATACATGGGTTGCAGGATTATGGAATTGGATACAAAGCACTCCGGGTTATAAAGACAATACGTACTTATTAATAACAACCGATCATGGCCGCGGCTTTGGGGAAGCATGGACAGATCATGGCGCAGACGTTAAAGGTGCATCTAGTATCTGGTTTGGTTTAATGGGTCCAGATAAAAATTCAAAGTTGACAACTATGATAGGGTCAATGCAGCAACAAGTAGGTGGAAAAATAAACCTAGGTGAACAAAGTACGAATCAGCAAATATATCAAAAGCAATTGGCCGCAACGATGGCTAAACTATTGGGCTTGCAGTTTACAGCGGCGCATCCTATTGGAGCAGCGATTTATTAAAATAGTGTTATCCAAAAATCTTTTCGAATAAATAACACGTATGTTATAAAGATTGTCCATAAAAACAACATAGTAATTAGGAACCCATTGATTTTTAATTTCTTTAAATGAGTGTCGGTTTCCAAAGCTGCTGAAGCATTTAAAGGAGACCAAATTCGGATAATATTATTTGCATTGTATAAGGCGTCAACTAGCACTATTAAAAATAAAACCACAAAAAGTTTTAAATTATTTGTGTTGAATAATTCATAGGCAACAAAAAAATACAGAAACTGAATTTTTAAATCTTGATATATCTTAGAGGGTTTCATACTTAAATATAATTTATTAATTATGAATTAAAATATAAACAAGAACCAAAAGTTAGAACAATTGAAGCAACCTTCCACCAGGGAGAAGCATTTTTAATTAAATCTAGAGTCAAGTCTATGGCTAGTCCAATACTCACGCCAGATCTAAATATGCTTCTTACATCATTATATATTTCTCCATAGTTTCCTATACCTGCAATTAGAGCACTAACGGCACATTCAATTAGATCTTCAGCGTTTATTTTTTGAACTACCTTTTTATTTGAAGCATTAGAATATGTTCTAAGTATTTTATTATTATTGTTTGTAGTATTTAATTTTTCAATCAGTTTTTTAAATTGATTATTTGGCTTCTGTATGAATAGACCATTTGTTTTAAAGGAGTCACATACAGCTTTCAAAATTATCAATCGTTCATTTTGACTAGTAAACACAAAGTCTTGATTATGAACAAGAAAATTAGTTAATGCCACATTCATAGCTGCATTTCCATTTTTTATTACAATTGTATTATTTGTATCCTTCAATATCATCTGCGATTCTGATATATAAACGTATAGAAGCTGGTAAAAATTAGAGTCTGCAACGATTTTATCAACGATTTTAGATCGTGCTACATTTTGGCTAATTTGATTGACGTCTAAAGATTTCGAACAGCTATTGAAAATCAATAAAATAAATAAGAATAGGGTGGTAACAATTGGGTTAATTGACTTTTTCATTTTATATAGTTTAATGCACAACCTATTTTTTTATATCCAATGAAAATCTTCGGCAAATACCTTAGAATATATAGGCAATTAGCAGTAATTTTTATATAA
>JAGOAO010000040.1 GCA_017983845.1 Sediminibacterium sp. | reverse complement strand
TTTAGACTTTACAGGGTTAGGCAATAAGTTAAGCAAAAAGGGAACGCCGGTAAATTTTGCAAAAGCAAGCAATAATCCATTGAGCAATACTTTAAAAGACAGTGTGCTTTTTGCGATCTATGATAAAATTACCAAGAACAATATTACAGTAGACAGGGTAAATAAAAAGGGCTCTATTTTTAAAATCACGACCATCTCTGATAATGCAGTGTTCTCGAAGCACATGACAGATCGCTTGTTGTTTGAAACAACTAAGTATTATGTGAACATTAAAACCAATAGTGCGAGTGAAAATGTACAAAGATTGCAACGCAGAGCAGATTCTTTGTCTGCTATTTTAAATGCAAAATCTTATAACGCAGCTGCGTATCAAATATTGGATCCAAACGTTGCGTATAAATCGATGTCGGTGCCAGGTGAGTTGTCTCAAAGAGATAAAACGATTGTGTACAGCATTTACGCAGAAGTGATTAAGAACTTAGAAATGGGGCGTATGGCTTTAGTAAGCCAAACACCTATTATACAATTATTAGACCAACCTAAGTTTCCACTGATTGACCAACGCAAGTCCATTTTGTTTTTAATGGCGGTGGGTGCATTCATTGGTTTGTTTATTGGTTTAATGGTATCTGTTTATATCTATACAGATAAATAATTTCCATGCAACGTATTTTTTTACTTCGTGCTTATGGTGATTTTGTGATCGCCTTGCAAGCCATCGCTAAAAGCGATAAAAAAATACAGATCGTGGCCTCCGATCATCTTGCGCCATTGTATCATGCACTGCTTGCGGCAGCTGCGATTCCTCCTTTAGCTATCGAATTTATTGAGTTAGGCATCCATCATGGACAGCTCAGTTTTTTTACCAATAAGCATTTATTTTCATGGGGAACTTTGCAACAGCTTGGGAAACTAAAAGCCTATATCAAAGCAAACCCGAATTATAATGGCACTGATTTTATTGAGCAAGACTTAAGAGTCCCTTTCTTTAATTTTTTAGTAGGGCATCCATTTCAAGCAGTGGTTGCTCGCGGTGCACAAGTGTATCCCGCTTATGCAAATTGGTTGGGTTTAGAAAAAGAGGAATTAAAAGAAGAAACATTTCAGCAGGAGAGGATCACAAAATTGATTGCTATCCCCGATGCAAGGTTGCAAAAAAGAGTCCTTCAGCCTGCGCTTTTAGAAAAGTTAAAAACCTATACCCTTGATAATGGGGTAGAATTTAAGAGTGCAAGCATGCGCCATCAACTGGCTTCAACGGATTTAATCTATGATAATTTTGATGGACTGATTCAATATATACTTGCTGCAGATTTTATTATTTGTACAGATAGTCTTCCTGCACATTTGGCTTATCTATTAAAAAAACCACATTTTATTTTTTATCCAAAGATGGGCATGACCCATTTTTTCACACCTTATGCGCTTGCAAATAATGCAGTGGGCAATTTTGAACAAACAGACTTTACTTTTTTAAACCATTCTATTGCATCATAAGCCGATACATACATTTATACTCTACTCCCAAAGAGAGCAAGCTAGATTACCTCAGGTAAGGCTGATTCAATCGGCTTTTGAGCAAGTTGAATTAATTGAAGCGGTCTATCCAAAATATACACATGTCCCATTTTTAGAGCAATTAATTGAAGTCTCTAAAAAGAGAACGGGTCGGGCTTTATTGACCAATGAAATTGGTGTTTTGCTTGGACATAGAATCATTTGGAAACGCATTTTAAAAGAAGCAAGTTCAGAAGCTGAGCATTTTATGATTTTTGAGTCAGATAGTAAGATCAATGACCTGGCACTTTTTAAAGCAAATTTCCATGAATATACAAACCAGTACGATATGTTTTTTTGGGGTGCTTGGGATGGACATGCAAGGATTAAAAAGTCGACTATTCAATTTGAACAGGGCATTTTTAAAATTGGTGAACCTTTGATTAAATCTGTGTATTGTACATATGGTTATTCATTAAATAAAAAAGCTGCTGCTCTATTACTTAAGTCCACCAATAAAATTGCTTATCCAGTAGATATATTTAAAAAATACATTCCTAAAGGGAGCCTAAGACTTGGTGCTGCAAGGCCTGAGATTGTGTCTGCCTGGTACAACACACCTAGTACCATTCGGAAAGAGGGCTTATCCAAAAAGATAAAGAATTGGTGTATCGTTCAAATATTCGATTTCCGAAATCGCATTCATGCGTATTTTAGTTAAAACACTTTAATTTGTATCATGGCTACGCTAAATAAATCATTGGTTGTTGTTACTTGGGATGGAAAATCTCAGCCTTTAAATCATATCTACTTTGATGCAACACCCGCATTTGATTTATTGGTATTTGATTATAGTGGCAAGGGGGATGTGAATCAATTATCTACCATTGCACCTACACATTTTTTAAGTGTTGCCACAGAATGCAAGGGGCAAATCATCAATGCATTGTATGCTTTTTTGAAGCCACTAGACGCGGAGGCGAATTATGAATACATCGGTATTTTTGACGACGATCAATTCATTAGCACAACCGACATCAACAAATTATTGTTTATCGCCAACCTTGAACAGTTGGATGTGTTTCAGCCTAGTCTCACACACGATAGTTATTACGACAACCGTCAGTTCATCCATAAGCCAGGCTATCAAATGCTTGCTGCTGATTGGGTAGAAGTGATGTGCCCTTTTTATCGCTTGGAAATTTTCAATGCTTTTGCACCGCATTGTGTAGACAATATTTCGGGAACGGGTTTGGATCTATACTTAGTACCTACTATTCAATACTTAATGGGTAAAACCAATACAGCGGTGGTGCATGCGGTTCAGATAAAACATACCCGTCCTGTGAGGACAGGTGCAAGGGTTTTCTCAAATGGGAAAACGGCTGTCCAAGAAATTCAGATCATGCAAGCATTAAGTAAAACTTTATTGTTGCAAAAAAATACGCAATCTGTTGATAGCCCTGCTTATCAAAACATGCTTCAATTGCTGAATAAAGACAGCAAGGGAGACATCACCATCTTAGACAAATTCAATAGAATTGTGCCGCTTTTTAAAAATATCTACCGCATGTTGGTGGATGCTAGTTACCGCTAATTGATGCAAACCAGTAAAAATATATTTTACAACGTACTCCTGGCCATCTCCCAGGTGCTTTTCCCTTTAATTACTTTTCCTTACCTCGCGAGAACTTTAGGCCCCGATCATATTGGGGTCATTAATTTTGCCGAGAGCTTTGCTAAATATTTTATTTTATTGGCAGCCTTGGGTATTCCAATTTATGGGGTGCGTGAGATTGCCAAGCATGCACAAGAGAAAGCGGTTTTGTCTAAAACCTTTTCGGAGATTTTCTTAATCAATTTAATTGGGACATTCTTTTTGGCGCTTGTATTTTTAGGCTTAATATATTTTATACCTCAATTACAAATAGAGAAAGAATTGTTTTATTGGGCATTGGGTTATTTTGTATTACAAGTTTTTCAGCTCGAGTGGTTCTTTACAGGCATGAACCAATTCAAGTTTATTGCCATCCGTTCTTTCATCATTCGTTTTTTATTCATTGCGGCTGTTTTTATTTTTATTCGTACCAAGGAAGATTATGTCAATTATTTTATTATGCAATTGGGCCTTACGATTGTCTTGGCTTTATTGAATGGTAAAAAATTATTTGAATTATTGGAGCTTCGCACTATCTCTGTAAAAACGCTAGAATTAAAAAAACATATAAAGCCAATGGCTTTATTGTTTTTAACCATCTTCACTATCTCTGTTTACTTTTCTTTAGATACCATTTTATTAGGCTTCTTAGCAGACAACCAAAGTGTGGGCTATTATGCTTCCGCTTTGAAGTTGAATCGTTTGTTCATTGCTGTGTTGAGTGCCATCTCTGTAGCCATGTTCCCCAATTTAGTGAGCTTATACCATCAAGGATTAAAGGATGTGTTTATTGAAAAAATAGAACAATGTACTTATTTGGCTATGAGCATTTCTATTCCTTTGGTACTTGGGATAACGCTTTGTGCACCTGAATTAATTGAATTATTATTAGGCGTGCATTTTGAACGCACCATCCTGCCTTTACAAATTACTGCACCACTTATTTTTATCATTAGCCTTTCTGGCATTTTTGGTTTTCAAGTATTGAGTGCTGTTGGAAAAGATCGCGCGATCTTTATCGCCGCACTCATTGGCATGCTCATCAGCATTATTGCTGCAATTGCGTGGGTGCCGATGTATAAAGAAGTAGGTGCAGCTTATACCATTTTATTAACTGAGTTTTCGGTTGCTTTGGCTTTCTTTTTATTTGCGATGCAACACTTGCAAATAAAAAAAATCACGGCAATTTTTTTGAAACAAGTTGTAGGTGCCCTACCGTATATCCTAATCATACTTGCATTTAAAGCGTTAGTGCCAACAATCTTATTAAGGCTTACAGTCATTACTATCTTTGCAATTGCTTGGTTTGTACTATTCCAATTGTATATCCTGCCGAACAGTATTTATAAAAAACAATTAGACCAATTACAGGCTAAATTGTTTAAGTCTAAATAGTGCTCATTAGTTTTCTTATTTAGAAGCCAAATCTTTTCTTGATGCTTCTTAGCTTTGTCTTTACTGGATAAGCTGCTCCCCCCAATTCATAATAGTCTTTAAGTTGCGTCTCCATTTTCTTGCGCAATGCAGTCGTATCAACACCTATTTTTTGATAGGTGGTTACTAATCCTTTTTGTACGCGCAGGTTTTGTTCTAGTCGATTCCAATAAGCTTTTGTTTGTACAAAACTATTGGTATTGATAATGGATGCATATACATTTTGATTCATTTCCAATAACCCCGCAGGGTCAGTTGTATTACCGCCCATTTGTTGTGCAGCATGAATACGGTATTGAAATAACATATCCTTACAATACGCTAGTTTGCCTTGGCTTGCATAATACAATGCAATCCATCCATCATGTAATAAACCTTTGACTATTGGGAAGGGCTGAGTCAATAATGCTTTATGATTTCGAATGGCCAATCCCGCACCAGTTACAATATTGTCTACTCGGTAAAGAAATTCAAATAAATTAAATTCCGAGTTCAGTGTTGAGTTCGATTTCGAATTCGGTATTGTGTTTGGTGTCGAGTTTATAGTTGCTTCCGGAAATCCTATGATATCCCATAAATGTAGTTCGGGTATTATTGCATCTTTTTCATTGATCAACACTGCATTTGAAAATACTGCATCCACAACTGGATGGGTTTCAAAAAAAGAACAGAGGGTGGCTACTTTATTGGGTAACCAGCTATCATCCTGGTCTGCTAAAAAAACAATGTCTCCTTTTACAAGCCCCAAGCACTTTTCCATATTCTTGGTGCTGCCTAATTGTACTTCATTTTGGTATAAATGAATGGTGCCTGGATAGTTGTTTTGGTAAGCTCGAATAATCGCAATGGTATCATCTGTGGATCCATCATCACAAATCACAATTTCATCTACCTTTTGAGTTTGCGTCAATATAGAATCCAACTGCTTTTTTATATAAGCAGCACCATTGTAAGTGAGGACAGATGCAGATAAATACATAACTTTGTTAA
>JAGOAO010000008.1:11438-79112 GCA_017983845.1 Sediminibacterium sp. | reverse complement strand
ATTATCTAAACAGCTCAGGATTGTCCCCAAAGCCTTGTCCTTTCTGCTTTCCAAGGTGCTCGTATGCTTTATAAGTGACTTCTCTACCTCTTGGCGTTCTTTGTAAAAATCCTTCTTGAATTAGGAATGGCTCATAGACTTCCTCAATCGTGCCAGACTCTTCTCCCACGGCTGTTGCAATGGTAGTAATCCCAACAGGGCCTCCTTTGAACTTTTCTATAATGGCGAGTAAAATACGATTGTCCATTTCATCTAACCCATGCTCGTCTACATTCAAAGCTTTAAGTGCATGTTGTGTGATGCCTAAATCCACAATCCCCTCGTTTAAGACCTGTGCAAAATCCCTCACCCTTCTTAATAAACCATTTGCAATTCTTGGCGTACCCCTACTTCTTCTTGCGATCTCTCCAGCCGCACTTGAATCCACTTTGACTTCTAGAATGCCAGCACTTCTTTCGATAATTTTTTGCAAAACAGTGGCGGGATAATATTCCAATCTTGATTTAATCCCAAAACGAGATAATAAAGGCGCGGTCAATAAACCGCTTCTAGTTGTAGCACCCACCAAGGTAAATGGATTCAAATTGATTTGCACCGTTCTAGCGTTGGGACCACTGTCAATTAAAATGTCAATCTTATAGTCTTCCATCGCAGCATACAAATACTCTTCTACCACTGTGCTCAAACGATGAATCTCGTCTATAAACAATACATCATTGGGCTCTAAGCTAGTCAATAAACCTGCTAAATCACTTGGCTTTTCAATGACTGGGCCTGAGGTTTCTTTAATCTGCACACCCATTTCATTGGCGACAATTCTACTCAATGTGGTTTTACCTAATCCCGGAGGACCATGAAATAAAATATGATCCAATGCCTCTCCCCTAAGCTTTGCAGCTTTGATAAAGATGCTAATGTTCTCTATCAACTGTGGCTGACCAGCAAAAGCATCCATCGCTGCAGGACGAATCGTATTCTCAAACTCTCTGTCCTGAGGTTGTACATTTTGAAAAGGCCTATCCAAGTTTGGGTTTGACATGTGTTATATTATTTTGAAGCAGGCATCGCCTTTTCCAATAAGTACTTATAAATAAATTGATTCTTTAAATCTGTAAAATGCTTTCCTTTTGCACCGCCCCAACCGTGACGTCCACCAGGATACAACATGAATTCTACTTGCTTTCCTTGGTCTTGCAATGCACTCAACAATTGAATCGAGTTTTGCATATGCACATTGTCGTCCATTGTGCCATGGACTAACTGCAATACCCCTTTGAAATTTTTGATATGCGTCATAACATTGCCAGATTTGTATCCTTCTGGGTTTTCACTTGGTGTATCCATAAAACGTTCTGTATAATGAGAGTCATACAATTCCCATGCTGTTACACTTCCGCCCGCCATGGCGTGCGTAAATACGGAAGCGCCATAAGTCAATGCATAACAACTCATATAGCCACCATAGCTAAATCCTGTCATTGCAATTTTTGTTGGATCCGCTTGACCGTTCGCAATAAACCATTTCGCCATGGTCATATAATCTTGCATTTCCCAATAGCCTAAATTGCGGTACATATAGTTTACCCCTTCTTTTCCAAAATGTCCACTAGCACGGTGATCAAATGCCACTTGAATCAACCCTTCTTCTGCCCATGCTTCTTTTGTTGGATTAGATGACCATGTATCCATCACTGTACCTGCATTTGGACCACCATAGATGCTCACTAACAAAGGATATTTTTTGTTTGGATCCATATGCTTAGGCCAAGTCACTAAAGCAGGTAATTCAAATAAACCATCTGCACTTTTAATGCGGATCAATTCTGTTTTTGCCAATTTAGTAGGGTCTGTATTACTAGAAGCCGCAGTTCCTAAAACATCCACTGCTTTCTTTTGCGTATTGATTACTGCAATCGTGGTTGGTGTTTGAATATTGCTATACACTGAAACAAAATGTTTCGCATCTGGCGCTATGTATACCTGTGCATTATTGTATTCACCGATGGTTAATCTTTTTTGATTCTTACCATCAAATCCAATCGAATACAAGTCTATTCTTGCACTATTCTCTATACCTCTTGCAGTAAAATAAATGGTTTTATTTTTTTCATCAATTTGTCGAATACCTAGTACAGTGAATTTGCCATTGGTGATTGGGTATTGTAATTTACCCTCCATATCATACATGTACAATTGATTCCATCCACTTGCATCGGACTGTGCGATGTACCCTTTGTTATTTGGGATGAAATTGATTCTACCCCCATTTCTATCTTCTAGATCGATCCACGTTTTTTGATACTCAGCATATACAGGCTTTTTTGTACCCGTAGTCAAATTCAATTCATAGATCTTAAGGTTATTTTGACCACGATCCATCCAGCTCAACCACATACTATTGTTGTTTGGATTCCAAATAGGCCATCCAAAATATTGATCATCTGCATCATTGAAATCTGCCCAAGTGATTGCTCCACCATTCGGTGAAGTCCAACCAATTTTAACAGTTGGGTTTTGATCTCCAGCTTTTGGATACCTAGTTTCTTCTACAAAACCATGCTGCCCCTCACTATTGTAAATTGGGAACATAGGCACTTTACGTTCATCAAAACGCATGAATGAAATATACTTACTATCTGGACTCCACCAGAATGCACGATACTGTGTTGGACGACCAAAGATCTCTTCAAAATACACCCAACTAGCATAACCATTTAAAATACCCGTTGCGCCATCGTTGGTAATGGCAACTTCTTTTTTAGTGACTAAAGACAAAGTGTATAAATTATTGTTTTTAGTATAGCCAACATAATTACCATCAGGCGATAATGTAGGATTTTTTTCTTCTGCATTGTCAAATGTCAATTGGACTTCGGCTCCATTTTCTTTCAAAAACAAATCTCCTTTTTTTACTACAACCGTTTTCTCCGTTGGCACTGCGTCTGCTGGTGCAACACTATACTGTTTTGACACCACATTATATACGTAATTTTTCGGAGCAGCGTCATCTCCTCTTTTTGTATTTACCACAAGTTGCGTATTGTCTACCCAACGTACAAAACGAGGCAAGCCATTTTGGCCCATTTGTGCTACCACAGAAAAGGATAGCAAACATAAAACTGTCGAAAGCGAAATAAATTTTTTCATAGTTTTTTATTTTTCTAAATCACCACATTGATCATTTTACCTTTTACGAATATGAGTTTTTTTAAAGATTTTCCTTCCATCCATTTTTGAACCAATTCATTGCCAAGCACAATTTCATGCACCTGTGCTTCTGTAGCATCTAATGCAATGGCAATATTGGTTCTTACTTTACCATTGATACTCACCGGGTATTCTTTAGATGTTTCCGTAACATATTGCGCATCAAAAACCGGGAATGGTGCATCAATGACTAAACCTTGGTTACCCAATAAAGCCCAAAGTTCTTCACTAATATGCGGTGCATAAGGTGCCAATAAAATAAGTACCTGCTCTAAGACTTCTTTTTTATGACAGCCCAAATCAAATAATTCATTCACACAAATCATAAAGCTACTCACTGCTGTATTAAAGCTATGTCGTTCTGTGTCTTCTTCCGTTTTTTTAATCGTCCTATGCAATACTTTCAATTCTGCAGGAGTGGCTTTTTCATCTACCCAAACCTTGCCCTTCATCTCGTCATAGAATAGTCTCCATAACTTTTTTAAGAATCGGTGCACCCCTTCAATACCCTTAGTATCCCATGGCTTACTTTGCTCTACAGGACCCAAGAACATTTCATACATTCTAAAAGTATCGGCGCCATATTTATTCACCAAGTCGTCTGGATTAACGGTATTGAATTTTGACTTAGACATTTTCTCCACTTCCACCCCACAGATATATTTACCTTCTTCTAATTCAAAGGTGGCGTTGGCATAATCTGGTTTCCATTTTTTAAATGCTGCAGTATCTAGTTCTACCCCATCCACGATATTCACATCTACATGCAATTGGTCCACTTCCATGGACTTTGCCAATCCTGCTGAAACAAAAACTTGCGTACCTCTTTTGCGATATACAAAACGAGAACTTCCTTGAATCATTCCTTGATTCAATAATTTTTTAAATGGCTCATCAAATCCAATATGCCCAAGATCATATAAAGCCTTCGTCCACATCCTGCTATACAACAAATGTCCAACAGCATGCTCGGTACCGCCAATATATAAATCTACCTGACCCCAATAATCACTCACTTTTCGATCACAAAATGCAGTGTCATTGTGTGGGTCCATATACCTTAAAAAATACCAACTACTTCCAGCAAAACCTGGCATGGTATTGGTTTCAAAATGATTGGCTTTCCAGTCTTCAATATTCGCTAATGGGCCTTCTCCGTCAGGACCAGGGCCGTAATTTTCTACGGTGGGTAACAATAATGGTAATTCAGTTTCAGACAAAGGATACGCAATGCCATTTTTCCATTGAATTGGAAAAGGCTCACCCCAATAACGTTGTCTACTAAAAGCAGCATCACGCATACGGAAATTGACTTTCTTTTTGCCAATGCCCATTGCTTCCAATTTTTCATTCACTATTTGAATGGCGTCTTTTTGAACCACCCCATTTAAGAAATCACTATTGGTTAAAATAGCCTCCTTGGTTGGATTGGCTGCAGTGCCATCAAATGCGTCACCAATGATATTGGTAATAGGAATATTAAAATGTTGGGCAAATTTAAAGTCACGATCATCCCCACAAGGCACGGCCATGATTGCACCAGTACCGTATCCCGCTAATACATATTCAGAAATCCAAATTGGAATGCGTTGTTGATTAAAAGGATTCACCACATAAGCCCCTGTGAAACATCCAGTAATTTTTTTCTCTGCAATGCGCTCACGTTCACTTCTGCTTTTTACATAAGCAATATAATCAGCTACTTCCTTTTGATGAGCTGCTGGTGTAATCTCGTGAATCAACTCATGCTCTGGAGCAACTACTAAAAAGTCCACACCAAATACGGTATCAGGCCTTGTCGTATATACAGTTAAAGTAGCTTGATGATCTGCCACTTTAAAATCAATCTCAGCACCATAACTTTTACCAATCCAATTGGACTGCATCTCTTTCATGGCATCGCTAAACTGAATGGTATCCAATCCTGTCAATAATCGATCTGCATATTCTGTAATACGCAAATACCATTGACGTAATTTCTTTTTTTCTACCGGATGTCCTCCTCTTTCACTGAATCCATTAATCACTTCATCATTGGCTAACACCGTACCTAAAGCTGCACACCAATTCACTTCGCCAAATCCACAAAATGCCAATCGATATTGCATCAACACATCTTGTTGCGCTTTCTCGTCCCAGCTTTTCCAATCGGCTGCAGTAAAATTGAATTGACTATCTGCAGGACATGCGTGATTTACATTGCCTTCTTTTTCAAATACAGCCACCAATGCAGTAATAGGATTTGCTTTATTCAACTGACGATCAAAATAACTATTGAACAATTGCAGGAAAATCCACTGCGTCCATTTATAATAAGTGGCATCACAGGTTCTCACTTCTCTATCCCAGTCGTAACAGAATCCGATATTGTCTAACTGACTTCTAAAATTATCGATATTATCGTGGGTGCTTTTTGCAGGATGCACTCCATGTTCTAATGCATATTGTTCTGCAGGTAATCCAAAAGCATCATAACCCATTGGATGCAATACATTGAATCCTTTTAATCTTTTATACCTGCTATAAATGTCAGAGGCAATATAACCTAAAGGATGACCCACATGCAAACCTGCTCCACTTGGATAAGGAAACATGTCTAAAACATAACATTTAGGCTTATCGCTTTGGTTGGGAACCTGATATGCTTTTTGATTTTTCCAGTTTGATTGCCATTTTTTTTCGATCTCCCTAAATTGATACTCCATCTGCTAAATTTTCTTAAAAATCTGTAAATATTCGGTTTTAAATCTGTCGGCCCTTCTTACCCCTTATTTTTAACAAAAATAGGCATAATTCGACCTATGCAAATGTAAGTCTTTAGCGTTCAAAACCCTACATTTGCAGAGCGAACAAGTAAAATTTTAATGCTATGGCAGTATCCGGAAATGGATCTTTAAAGAGAAGCAAACCAAACTATATCTACAGCATTGTCGGCGTGGCTATTGTGTTGTTTATTATGGGCATTATGGGCTGGTTTTTCTTAAACCTTCATGCAATTGGAGACAACTTCAAAGAGGATATCAGAATCAGTGTTTATTTAAGAACTTCTGATAAAAATACAGTGGGCAAAATCCAAGCTTTTATTGCTGCATCCTCCTATGCTAAAAACGTAGAATATGTAGACAAGGAAAAAGCGAAAGCCATTTGGAACAAAGAAAACAATGAGGACTGGTCAAAAATTTTAGACGTGAATCCATTGCCAGAGAGCATTGACTTTTTTGCAAAAGCAGATTATGTAAATCCGGATAGCTTATCCAAAATAAGTACAAGTATTGCTACCACTTTCAAAGACGATGTAGCAGATATACAATATCCAAAAAGTTTAGTGACCAATTTAAATGAGCGTGCCACAAAAGTGGGTTTGATCTTTTTAGTGATGTCTATTATTTTATGTGCTATTGTGATTATTAGCATTGACAACACCATTCGATTGGCCATGTTTAGCAATCGCTTCCTCATTAAAACCATGCAAATGGTGGGTGCTACTAGAAACTTTATTTCAAAACCATTGGTGATTCGTGCATTATTAAATGGCCTGATCAGTGCTTTGATCGCCATCTTTTTATTGTTTGGCTTAATCCAATGGGCAAGTGCACAATTCCCTCAATTACAGACCCTACAAGGCATTGGCAATAGTATCTTATTATTCGGAGGCCTAATCGTTATTGGTGTTGGCATCTCTGTATTCAGCACTTACAGAAGCGTGGTGAAATATTTAAAAATGAAATTAGACGAACTTTATTAATCAATTTATTATGAGTCAAAAAAATACAAAACGTTCTTTAGACCTATTTGGCAAATCCAATTATACATGGATGTTAATTGGCGCCGTATTGATCATCGCGGGCATGTTATTAATGGCTGGCGGAAAGAGTGCCGACCCGAATGTATTCAACGAACACGAAGTGTACAGCTTTAGACGCATCACCCTTGCACCACTTTGTATTATTGCTGGTTTTATTGTTGAGGTGTACGCTTTGTTCAAAAAAGCATAAGCTTTCTTTTTAACTTTTTAGAGCGATGCCTGCATCGCTCTTTTTTTAATCCATCCTATGAATACCATCCAGACTATTTTAATCGCAATCATTGAAGGCATCACAGAGTTCTTGCCTATTTCAAGTACAGCACATATGAAGTTTGCCAATCCTTTCTTAGGCATTGCAGATAGCCCCTTTGTAGACCTCTATGAAATTGTCATTCAATTGGCTGCGATTCTTTCGGTGGTGGTCATTTATCATAAACAATTTTTTAACTTCAAAGACTACCGATTCTATTTAAAATTATTGCTAGCCGTATTGCCTGCATTGGTTTTTGGGGCTTTGTTAAAAAAATACATAGACGCAGTATTGGATAATTTATGGGTGATTGCAACTGTAATGGTATTAGGCGGTATTGCCCTTATTTTTATAGACCGTTATTTTAAAAAACAAGTTGACCCTAAGGACAACGAACCCATTCAATTCAAACAAGCATTTTGGGTGGGGTGTTTTCAAGTATTAGCGATTGTTTTCCCAGGATTGAGCAGAAGTGCCGCAACCATCATTGGTGGATTAAGTCAGAAATTAAGTAAGCAAGCGGCGGCAGAATTTTCATTTTTCCTTGCCGTACCTACCATGCTTGCTGCCTCTGCAAAAAGCACCCTCGACGTGTACCAGGAGCATCCAGAAGTATTTATCTCGGACAATATTTTGAACTTATGCATAGGCGGATTCGTTGCATTTATCGTTGCCCTAGTGAGCGTTAAATTCTTTATTCAATTCGTGCAAAAAAGAGGCTTCGCGCTGTTTGGATGGTACCGTATCGCATTGGGTTTATTTATGCTTATCTGGCTCTTCCTTCAAAAAGCCTAATCGATTTTAAGATAGATTAGCATTTATTCGTATTTTGGGAGCAAACCCCTTGCAATATGCAAACTGCTTCTAAGAAAGTAATCAATAGTTGGGCGATGTATGACTGGGCCAATAGTGTCTACAGTTTAGTCATCACTTCTACCATTTTTCCTGCCTTTTATGAAGCTGTCACGAGTGACGGCAATGAAAATACTTTAATCGACAAAGTAAAAATTGGTCCATTTGAATTTGTCAATACGGCCTTATACAATTACGCACTCGCTATTGCTTTCATTGTTGTAGCCATCATGTCGCCACTGCTTTCGTCCATTGCAGATTTTCGTGGAAATAAAAAACAATTCCTGCAATTTTTCTGCACCATGGGAAGTATGGCTTGTTGTAGTTTGTATTTTTTTGACGGAGATCATATTGAGACAGGATTAATTTCGGTCATCATTGCATGTATTGGATTTTGGGGAAGTTTGGTATTTTACAATTCTTATCTTCCAGAAATAGCAGCACCCGAGGATCGTGATAGGATCAGTGCCAAAGGATTTACCATGGGTTATTTTGGTTCAGTTTTATTACAAATCATTTGTTTTGTGTTTGTTTTGAAGCCAGATTTGTTTGGCATCACTGTTGGCAAAGCATCTCAAATCTCATTTTTATTGGCTGGTATCTGGTGGTTTGGATTTGGTCAATGGTCCATTGCTAGATTACCTGCAGGTTTAAGCGTTTTAAAACCTGGACAAACTGAAAATATATTTGTTGGAGGATATAAAGAACTCCATAAAGTATGGAAACAATTAACCCACTTACCTGTTTTAGACAATTTCTTAGGCGCTTTTTTCTTTTACAATATGGGTGTGCAAACGGTCATGCTTGCAGCCACATTATACGGCAAAAGCGAATTGAACATCCCTACCACCAATTTAATCATTGCTATTTTGATCATCCAACTGGTTGCTATTCCTGGCGCATTGTTAATGGGTAAAATGGCGAGCAGTTGGGGTAATTTTAAAACCTTAATGACTGCGGTTGCAGTATGGATACTCATTTGCATTATTGGTTATTATATCCCAAGAAACGGGGTGAACGAATTTTATTGCTTGGCTACATTAGTGGGTTTTGTAATGGGTGGTATACAGTCTGTGAGCAGAAGCACTTATGCCAAATTGATGCCTCCTACCCATGATACTGCTTCTTTTTTTAGCTTTTACGACGTGACTGAAAAAGTGGCTATCGTCATTGGGATGTTTAGCTTTGGATTTATTATTGAATTTACAGGCTCTCAAAAAAATGCAGTACTTGGATTGTGTGTGTTCTTTATCATTGGTTTAATTTTGCTGTATAGAACTTCTTTAAAAAATAAGCATGCAAATTTATAGTCTTCATACAGGAAACTTTAAACTAGATGGTGGTGCTATGTTCGGCGTAGTACCTAAATCTATCTGGCAAAAAACCAATCCAGCAGACGAAAACAATTTATGTACTTGGTCACTCAGATGTATGTTGGTTGTGTCAGGGGATCGTACAATATTAATCGATACCGGAATGGGTAATAAACAAGATGCAAAATTCTTTAGTCATTATCAACCATCCAACACCAAGACTATTGCAGAAGCATTGTCAATACATGGTTTCACACCAAATGATATCACTGACGTACTCTTAACACACTTGCATTTTGACCATGTAGGCGGCGCAGTGAATAATGAAAATGGGGAATTGAAATTGGCATTGCCAAAAGCTACTTATTGGGTAAGCGCTCCACATTGGGAAAACGCTATCCATCCTAACAGAAGAGAAAAAGCGAGTTTTTTAAAGGAAAATATCATGCCGCTCAAAGAAAGCGGCCAATTAAAATTGATTGAAATTCCACCTTTCAAGAGTGATACGAGTTTACAAGAAATTCATTTTGCAGAAAATATAAGTTGCTTTGTAGTCAATGGACATACCCAAGGTATGCTCTTACCTAAGATTCAATTTGGAACACATCAGATTGTGTATATGGCAGATTTACTGCCTTCTGTAGGACATTTACCCATCCCATTTGTAATGGGTTATGATATGCAACCTCTTTTTACACTCAATGAAAAAGAGTTGTTCTTAAACGAAGCATGTGCCAAAAACTATACTTTATTTTTTGAACATGATTCAGTCAATGAATGTTGCAATTTGCAAGCGACAGAAAAAGGGATTCGTGCGAAAGATTGTTTTGACTTAAATCAGTTATAGGTTAATCTATTTCAATCAAAGAAGTCAAGGGATGCCTTAGACCTTCATAGCTTTTCATATCTACCTTAATTGTGCCCACAATAATAGGGGTTTCAATACGAATTGGAATATGGTTCTCGTCGTCTGTCACCCAGATAGTCATATGCTCTCCACCCTCAAACATGGTTCCTTTTACAAGTAATGGTGCAATTTTAATGGCTTTGAATTTGCCAAATTTAGTACGGATAGTTTCTTTGCCTAAATATTTAAAATAGGAAGGGAATAATTCATTGTCAAGAAAGAAATTCAAATACACTTTTTCATTCACTTGTAAATTTCTAAAATCTAAATTTCTAGCTGCATAGATCGCACTGATGACATCAAAAGTGCAATCCGCTGATTTATGTTGCTCCCCTTTGTTGGTAGTGACTTCGTTGGACTTTTGATTAAAAGCCAAAGATTGATTTTGGTGAAAAGACCCCTCATTGATACTCCTACTAAAATAATAAGGCAATAAGGTTTTAGCATCTACTATGGATTCATACTTATCACGCACTTTAAATATCCAATCATACCGTTGATTTGAATTGCCCGTTGCGGTAAAAGCATAAGCAGTCTCTCCTTCCCATTTAGTAGGTGTTACACTGAACTGTGCATTGCCTGCGTTCACATACAATCCAATTACATTGTAATAAATAGTATAGGTGATTTTTTCACCAGCTACAAATGATGTATTCAATTGGCTGCATATTTCTTTGGACTGTTTAGGTACTACAGCTAAAAAAATGGCTATCCAAATTTGAAAGAGGTATAATAACATGTTGGGGGTATATCTATTATAAATTTATCGTTTTAATCTAAAACCAAGTAATAAAATTGCACCCAAGATAGAAGGTATTAAAAAATTAACCATCCAGATTAATGTTGTTAGCGCAATTAACAGGATATCATTGTGGTAAAAAGGCGCCATCAATAATAAAAATAGCTGTCCCCGTATCACCAAATCTGTTAGACTGATTGCCGGAATCATACTTAAGAAAAACAAAAGCGCCATAATGGCAATACTTAAATCCAACCCAGTTACTGGTATCGACAACATTGCTGCTGCCCAATTGTATTGCAATAAATACACCAAATACCTCGAAAATGCCAAGGCAATTAGTTTCCACTTTAAACCTGTACCAATCTGTAAAATATTTAATTTAGACAACCAACCCTTAAAATTTTGATTGTAAAAAAACAAGCCTACTGCGATAGCAGCTCCCCATGGCGCAACCCATTTTAACCAGGGCAAAAAAGGTAAGTTCCAAAATAATGCCAAACTACCAAAGCAAATGGTCATCAATAATTGTGCATAGGATGCCCATGCCATTTGGGTGATGCCTTTTAATTTTGTTCCAGGTGCCAGAAACAAGGTTCTCCCAACATAATCACCCGATCTAGCAGGAGTGAAAAAGGAAAATGCTTGACCAACCAAAACAGCTCTTAATGCTTGGAAAATATTAAATTGATTGGTTTCCGCAATCACCGATTTCCACTTGATGGCTTCTATTGTATAATTCAATACCATTAAACAGCCCATCAACACCCATGCCCCCCAGTGAATATTTGACAATTGAATTTTTAAGTCCGCACCATATTGGTTTAAGTTTTCATTCTGCAACACCTTATTGTAAATGGCAAATGCACAAATCACAAATAAGATGAATCCAATTAATTTATTCCCAATAGAAAGTAAAGGCTTCAGTTGACTCGAATTCATATTTTGTAAAGATCGTATTTTGGAAGGATATCTGTAACTTTATCCCTATGTCAAAAACACCCATTATTTTAGGGATTGACCCTGGTACGCAAATCCTAGGCTACGCAATCATAGAAGGAGGCAGCCAACCTAAGATCATCATGATGGATGTGCTCAAACTCACTAAGGAAAAAGATATTTACGCACGATTACAAATGATCCACGCAAAGATTACTGAACTAATGGAAGCCTACCATCCAGCGCATTTCGCAATTGAAGCGCCTTTCTTTGGTAAAAACGTGCAGAGTATGCTGAAATTAGGAAGAGCTCAAGGCGTAGCGATTGCAGCTGCAATGCATTACAACACACCCGTTACCGAATATGCGCCTAAAAAAGTAAAGCAATCTATCACAGGAAACGGAAATGCAGATAAGGAGATGGTTTGGAAAATGTTAGAACGCATATTGAATGTAAAGGAGAAGCCAAAGCATTATGATGCTACAGATGCACTCGCAGTTGCACTTTGCCATTGGAATCAAATCAATCGTCCTGTAATTATTACGGGTAAAGGCTTAAAAGGATGGGATGATTTTATTCAAAAAAATCCAGGTCGTTTAAAAAAGTAAATTAAGCGAGCTTACTGACAATTGCTTCCTGCACTGCTTGCAATGCTTCTTTTGACAATCGCAATTTATCATTTGCAAAATTGATATCATCAGCACCATTGATTGGAATCAAATGCAAGTGCGCATGCGGCACTTCTAAACCCACGGTGACCATACTTATACGGTTACACGGGAAACTTGCCTCAATTGCTTTTGCTATGGGCTTTGCAAATACCAGCATTTCGGCTAGATAATTATCTGGCAATTCAAATACTTTATCTACTTCTATTTTGGGCACCACCAATACATGCCCTTTTTGCAAAGGGAAAATATCCAAGAACGCGAAGAACAAATCATTCTCCGCAATCTTGTAGGCAGGTATCTCGCCATCAATTATTTTTGAAAAAATAGTCATCTACAATTGTTTTGTGGATGGAATCGATGATCGGTTTAAATTGCGATATTGTCAATGCTGAATTTCATCACTCCGTTTGGCGCTTGCACTTCTGCAATCTCCCCTACTTTTTTACCAATTAATCCTTTCCCAATTGGAGAAGATGCTGAAATTTTTCCAGCTTTTAAATCCGCTTCTTTCTCTCCCACTAATTGATACGTGATTGTTTTTTTAGTTGCTTGGTTGGTGATCGTTACTTTAGTCAATATTGTCACCTTACTCGTATCAATGGTACTCGTATCTACAATCTTTGCATTAGACACTGCCACTTCTAATTGTTTAATTTTAGATTCTAACATGCCTTGCGCTTCTTTCGCAGCATCGTATTCAGCATTCTCTTTTAAGTCTCCTTTTTCTCTTGCTTCTGCAATCGCTCTTGATGCCGCTGGACGATCAACAGATTTCATGCGTTGCAATTCCTCGCGCATCTTATCAAAAGTCTCTTGGGTTACATATACGTTTGTTTCGCTCATACCTTCTGTTTTATATAAAAAAATACAACGCCACATAATTGAAGCGTTGCATGATACAAAGATATAATATTAGGGTCAAATGATGCCTAATTTTTCTAATAGGATCTTGGCCATCTTGTAATAAGCTTCATGGCTATATCCTGCAATATGAGGGGTTAAAATAAAGTTAGGAAGGGCCATTAAGGCATCTAAATTGGCTTTTTCGGCCTCCGTATAGGTATTCAAGCGCTCATTTTCAAGCACATCTAAGCCCGCCCCTCTAATTAGTTGGTGCTGCATGGCATGCAATAAAGCCTGCCCATCGGTTACACCACCCCTACAAGTGCTTATAAAATAAGGTTGTTGCTTTACCTGTTCAAAGAAACTGGCGTTAGCAAAATGCCTGGTCAAAGCAGTTAAAGGCAAATGAAGACTAATCACTTCGGCCTGGTCTTGAATGGTTTGCAAGCTCGCTTTTTGGGCATGGGGGAATTGCTGAAATCCTAAAGCATTGGGATCAAGGTCATTGGCTAAAATTTCCACGCCAAAACCTGTCAATACTTTTGCAAAAGCAGTTCCAGTATGTCCAAATCCAATAATACCTACTTTCTTCCCTGTCAATTCATCTCCACGATTGGCATCCCGAATCCATTGACCTGTTTTTATTTCCCCGAAAGAACGATGCATACGGTGCATTAAATTCAATAACAATCCCAGACTATGTTCGCCGACTGCAGTACAATTGCCCTCGGGACTACTCACGCATAGTATGCCTTTTGTTTGTGCAAATGCGGTGTCAATTAATTCCATACCACTTCCTAAACGTCCAATCCATTTTAATGCATTGGCGCCCTCCAATAAAGCAGCATCAATACGCAACCTTGTTGTCACAATCAATCCAACAGCTTCTTTTATTTTTACTGCTAATCCAGCATAATCAATCGTAGGTTCGTAATCAATCTCGAACCCTTTTTGCTTCAGCGTTTCTAATAAAAAAGGATGCACCGCTGCCGTTACAATAACTTTATTAGTCATAAATTAAGGATTATGCATTTTAAAAGTTAAGGCAGCAAAGTCTTGATAGGTCAAGTTTTCCGCTCTTTTTGTAAAAATTGGATCTTGCAATTGCTCCGTAGTGAAATAAGGCTTCAAAGGATTCCTTAACATTTTACGTCTTTGACCAAAAGCCATTTTTACGATATGATAAAAACTTTTTAAAGAACTAAATTCAGGGAAAGTTGTTTTTCTTTTTAATCGAATGACGCCACTCATTACATTGGGTGGAGGTGTGAATGCAGTAGGTGGGACATCAAATAAATAGTCTACATCATAAAACGCTTGCGTCAATACACTCAAAATACCATAGGCTTTTGAATGTGGTTTTGCAGCAATTCTTTCTGCAACTTCTTTTTGAAACATCCCAATCATTACAGGCACTTGTTCTTTCCAGTCCAATACCCTAAACACAATTTGTGTCGAAATATTATAGGGAAAATTGCCTACCAAGGTAAATTGACCTTCAAAGGGGATGCCAGTTTCTAAAAAATCTTCATTGATTAACTTCCCTTCCAAATTAGGATAAGTATGTAATAAGTAAGCCACTTTCTCTCGATCCAATTCTACCGCTTTAAAGGATTTTAAAGGCAGGTCCATGATATGCTGGGTTAAAGCACCTGCACCAGGACCCACTTCCAATAACTGGTCGATCGACTCCTCCGCTAAGGCAGCTTTGATTTGTAAACAAATTTGGACATCATTTAGAAAGTGTTGACCCAATGACTTTTTAAGGGTGTATTGCATGAAGCAAAGTTAGGTTTTTGTGCGTACTTTTACACCCTAATCAACTGGATATGAACCAAGACATCAGAAAACCAATTATAGGCTTTACTTGCGGAGATTTAAACGGCATTGGACTTGAATTAATCATCAAATCACTGTCTGATAGCAGATTAATGGATTTTATGGTACCGGTGATTTTCGCCAACAATAAAGCAATCAATTTTTATAAAAAAGGATTGCCCGATTTTCAATTGAGTTTTTCGACTGCGCCAGACCTTGATAAATTGAATCCAAAGCAAGTGAACTTGATTCAATGCTGGGAGGAAGAAGCAGAAATTCAACCTGGAGAATTAACAGAGATTGGTGGCAAATATGCATTGATCTCTCTTGAGCAAGCCGTAGCTGCGCTAAAAAACAATAAGATAGATGGCTTAGTGACTGCCCCAATTCATAAAAAAAATATCCAATCTCCTAACTTTAATTTTAGTGGCCATACCCCTTATTTACAACATGCTTTTGGGAATGTGGAGAATTTGATGTTATTGGTTGCAGACAATTTAAGAATGGCTTTAGTAACAGAACACCTTACCATTCAAGATATTGCTCAGCATATCACCAAGGAGAAGATCAAACAAAAATTACAAATCCTTCATAGAAGTTTACAAAAAGATTTTGGGGTAGACAAACCACGTATAGCAGTATTGGCGTTAAATCCGCATGCTGGTGACGATGGGTTAATTGGTAAGGAAGAAATTGAAATCATAAGACCTGCTATTAAGGATGCCAAACAACAAATGTTGGTCTATGGCCCTTATTCTGCAGATGCATTCTTTGCAAGAGGACAACATGAAAAATTTGATGCAGTATTAGCGATGTACCATGACCAAGGATTGATTCCATTTAAGTCACTGGCATTTGGTGAAGGTGTGAACTTTACTGCAGGATTACCGATTGTAAGAACCAGCCCAGACCATGGCACTGCATTTGATATTGCAGGAAAAGACAAGGCAGATGCAAGCTCATTTACGGCAAGTATTTTTGAATGTATTCGTATCATTCATGCAAGACAAGGTTACCGCGATATGCGTTTGAACCCTTTGAAAAAAGTAAGCCATAAGATGTTTGCGAATGCGGTAGATGAGAGATTAGACGAGAATTGATTAAAAAGGACAAGCAGTCTTGAACTCCACTAAAGACTGCCTACCCCATCCTGGCATGTTGTTGCTTTGATTCACTTGCCCATGTAAGTACTGTTCTGCTTTTTTTGCAATGGGTATGGCCGCCTTACAGCCACCTCCAAATAAGACAGGTAATTTTCGTTGAATATTCGCTTCTAATAAATACACCCTTGGATTCCTAGGATTTATTTTCTTTGCCAATTGTAAAGGCTTTTTAATTTTATCTTCATACATCAACCACCTCATGGTTGGATTCACTGACATTTTTGCCGTGTTGGCCATACTTTCGGCACAATATATTTCATCATTGATTTCGATCATTTTTGCACGCGCCGCCCAAAGCAAAGAAGCATTGGCTAAGGCATCTCTATCACCCAATTTCAACAAACACATTCTTGCATTTAAAATGGATGCATAATAAGGAATCAACCAATTGGTTTTGTCTAAAGCGTATAGTTGCTCAAATTGCGTATACACTTGTTGATAAGCGTCTGTTTTGCCTAGTTGATTGAACTGCATTACAGCAGCATCCAAAGACTTAGTTTGATTGCTCACCTGTGCATTGACAGGCATCTGCAGGACTAACATAAATAAGACAACTACATATTGCATAGATGCAATTTAAAACATCGAATTGGAAACACCTTTATTTATTATATAACTGGCATAGGTAATTTCAATAGTGCCTTTTTTTTGCTTTAATGATTTTTGCTTTGCTGCTGGATCTTCGTCACCAAACTCTAAAGTAATGCCATTCGGCAATTTGTAGTCCTTGGTATTGAAACCGAAAATAATTTTACTAGGCAGGCCGAAATTGGCGTATTGACCATATTCCATGGTAATTTCATAAGTGCCATTTTCCTTAGTGGTAGTAAAGGTTTTATATACCAATGCGTCCACTGGGTCAATCCATAATGTCGAAATCACCCAATCCAATTTATCGTCTGTAGGAATGAGTTTAATGGCTTGCAATTGTTTGCCTTTAAACATTTGTACACCTGATTCAATCGCGATATATTGTTTGTTATTCAATAAAGAATTGATCGTTACAGAGACGCCCCCTTTAGGCAACAAAGAAATGCCCCCTTCTTTCTTCACTTTTAAAAGATTCGGTTTTTTGTAAAACACTTTCACCTTACCTAGTGAGGCTTTAATAAAAGCCACATCTGTTTTCATCACCCCTGTTGCTACATAGTCATTTACAATATTCAATTTGGCACTCACTTTCTCAATCAAAGCATTGGACTGTGCGCCCACTGAATATTGAACCAAGACCATCCAAAATAGGATTAAAATCGTTTTTTTCATATCTAAAAATTATGCGTTTTACGCTACAAACAGATTAACTTAAAATATCTTTCTTTTTCATGATCCATACAGAAGCACCTACAAATAAAGCAATATGTATAGTTAGTATAAGGATAGAATTTTTGATCTTAGCTACATTCAAAATACTGCCTGTGATGGCATCATTGCTTTCATTTACTTGGAGGTCAAAAAACTCTTTCCAGTTGTTCATATGGGTGGTAAACAAATAAGGCTTCACCACATTGAACAAAGGAATATTCAAAGTGCTTAAAATGGTAAAGAAAACAATGGCACTGATGGTTGCCACGATTGGTCCGATAGAATTATTCGCCAAGCTAGACATTAAGAAACCCAGCGCAGCTACCGTTAACAAAGAAAAACTAGCGAATACAAACGCCCCTAAATACCTCCAAAACACATCCTGCTCTTGTATCAATACCACATAATTAGACTTCATTAAGAATAAATCATCTGTACCGAAAATCCACATGCTTAAAAACAAAGCTAAAAATGCAAGCCATACCAATAACAAAATGGTATACAAACTTGCAGCAACAAATTTAGCCAACACCCACTGTGTTCTACTATAAGGCGTAGTGAACAACAACCTTAAAGTACCCAAATTTGCTTCTCCCGAAAGCATGTCTGCCGCAATCAATGCGACTAGCAATGGCACATGCACCAACAATAATTGCAATAAAATATAACAAATCAAATACCCATTTAACACTTTTCCGTCTACGGTTAATGTATCGTTGATATCCTTCATTAAAAACGCCGCATAGGCTTCCCCATCTATCTTTAAGCCCATTTGAATCACAAGAATCAATGCAGCTATAGCACCAAAAGCGATATAAGTTCTAGGCCTTTTGTAAATTTTGAATAATTCAATTTGAATGATGGGCCACATATTAATAAGTTGAAGTAAGTTGTAAAAAATAATCTTCTAAAGAATTTTTAGCTTCTAAAGAGAGGAGTGCAATATTAGATGAAACTAAAAATGCATTCAATGCAGGTATCTCTAATTTAGGAATGGTTAAATAGAGTCCCTCACTGCGATCCAATACATTGGTTCGATAAACCGAATCCATTAATTTTTGTTTGGCAGCTTGGTCATCCAAAGTTTTGATTTGCACAATCGTTTTATTGGGATCCAACAGTGTTGAAGTGGGCCCTTCTGCCATTTTTTTACCTTGATGAATGATCAAGATATGGGTTGCAATCTGTTCGATTTCAGAAAGCAAATGAGAGGAAACCAAGATTGTTTTTCCTTGCTCCTTGGAAAGCGTTTTGATCAATTTTCGAATGTCCGCTATACCCTGTGGATCTAAACCATTGGTTGGTTCGTCTAATATAATCAAAGCAGGATCGTGCAACAAAGCGATACCAATACCCAGCCTTTGCTTCATTCCCAATGAATAGGTCTGTACTTTATCATTGGCCCTTGCTAATAGCCCAACCTGTTCCAATGTCGCTTCTATTTTTGCAGCAGTCACTGGTTGTTTGCGCAATTTTGCAAACAAAGTCAAATGCTCTTTCGCTGTCAAATAAGGATATAAGTCTGGACGCTCTATAACAGCTCCTACCTGTTCTAAAATAGCAGATCGATTGTCTGTTAAAGATTTTCCAAAGATTTCAATTTGCCCCTCAGTTGGATGAATCAATGAAAGCAGCATTCTTATCGTGGTGCTTTTACCTGACCCATTTTGGCCTAAAAATCCATAGACCTGTCCAGCTTCCACTTCAAAGGAAAGCCGATCCACTGCCTTTAAGGCGCCGAAGCTTTTACTTACTGCTTGTACTTTAATTACTGACATATAACTATAACAATCAATTGAATTATTTGTTGCAATTCAAACCCCTATTCACAAAAAAACCCCGAATGAATCGGGGTTTTATATCGGTAAGTATTGCCTTATTTATATTGAGGAATCAAGCTATTTGCTAATTCAACCATTTGCTTTAAGCCATCTTCAGGTAAATTACCTTTCTTGAATTCAGCTAAAACATTTGGCAACTTATTGCTCATCTCTAACATGAAATGTGCTTCAAAGTCTTTCACGTTTTTCACAGCTACTTCTTTCAACAAACCTTGTGTACCCAAGTAGATAATTGCTACTTGTTTTTCTACCGTAAACGGAGTGTACTGAGCTTGCTTCAAGATTTCCACGTTTCTTGCACCTTTGTCAATTACGTTTTTAGTTGCTGGATCTAAGTCACCACCAAATTTAGAGAAGGCTTCTAACTCACGGTATAAAGCTTGGTCTAATTTTAGGGTACCAGATACTTTTTTCATTGACTTAATCTGCGCATTACCACCCACACGACTTACAGAGATACCTACGTTGATCGCTGGACGGATACCTGCGTTGAACAAGTTACCTTCCAAGAAGATCTGACCGTCAGTAATAGAGATTACGTTAGTAGGGATATAAGCAGATACGTCACCTGCTTGAGTTTCGATAATTGGCAATGCAGTCAATGAACCACCACCTTTCACCAAATGCTTGATAGAAGCAGGCAAGTCGTTCATGTTCTTAGCGATCTCATCATTTGCAATTACTTTCGCAGCACGCTCTAACAAACGGCTATGCAAGTAGAATACGTCACCTGGATAAGCCTCACGACCTGGCGGACGACGTAATAATAAAGATACTTCACGGTAAGCTACCGCTTGCTTAGATAAGTCATCAAATACAATCAACGCTGGTTTACCACAATCACGGAAGAACTCACCAACAGCTGCACCCGCAAATGGAGCGTAGAATTGTTGTGGAGCTGGATCCGCTGCAGAAGCAGCTACAATTGTTGTATAAGCCATTGCACCATGCTCTTCTAATGTCTTCATTACTCCAGCGATGGTAGATGCTTTTTGTCCAATTGCAACATAGATACAATATACTGGTTGACCAGCATCGTAGAATTCTTTTTGGTTGATAATGGTATCCACGCAAATTGCAGTCTTACCTGTTTGACGGTCACCAATTACCAATTCACGTTGTCCACGTCCAATAGGAATCATCGCGTCAATCGCTTTGATACCTGTTTGTAATGGTTCTTTAACCGGCTCACGGAAGATCACCCCTGGTGCCTTACGCTCCAATGGCATTTCATACAATTCACCTTTGATTGGACCCTTGCCATCAATTGGCTCACCCAACATATTAATCACACGACCCACTAAACCATCTCCTACTTTGATAGAAGCGATCTGGCCTGTTCTTTTTACTTTATCTCCTTCTTTGATTTGCTTGCTATCACCCATCATTACCACACCTACATTGTCTTCCTCTAGGTTCAATGCAATAGCTTTGGTGCCGTTTTCAAATTCAACCAACTCACCACTACTAACACCATTCAAACCATATACGCGGGCGATACCATCACCAACTTGTAATACAGTTCCTACTTCTTCTAAATCAGCTGAAGCATTAAAGTTGCTTAATTGCTGTCTAAGAATTGCGGATATTTCATCAGGTTTAATGTCCACCATAAATACTTATTTAATGTATGATTGTTATGTTATTATAATTTTGCTATAAAATCGTTAGATAAAAATTGCTTCTTGATATCTAATAAGTCTCTTTTTATACTTGCGTCAATTAAGTTATTGTCAAATGACAAAACAAATCCACCAATTAAATCTTCATTGGTATGTGTTGTCAATTCAACTGTTTTAAATTGCGTTTCGTTTTTAATTTTTTGTTCAATAGCTTGCTTTAACTCATCACTGATGGCTACCGCAGTGGTCAAACTCACCTGATGAATTCCTTTTAATGCATTGTATTGTTCAATGAATGCAGTTGCAATTTCTGGCAAGGCACTTTCTCTGCTTTTTTTAACCAATAAAACAATAAAAGACAAAGACAATACATTCACTGCGTCTTTAATGACAGCATGAATAATTGCATTCTTTTGATCTGCTTTAATAATTGGGCTTCTTAACACATTCACAAACTCATGGCTCTGTGCACAAACTGCTTGAAAATATTTCATATCAGCATATACCACATCCAATTGATTTTGCTCAATGGCTAAGTCGAGTAAGCTCTTTGCGTATCTTCCTGCTAAACGTACGTTGGGCATTTCTTACTTTTTAATTTAACTTAACTCCTTCAGCGACTTGCTTAATATAGCTTTCTTGATCTGCTTTATTAGACAATTCTTTTCTTAAAACTTTTTCAGCTACTTCCACTACCAATGTGCCAACTTGGTTCTTCACTTCAGTCAATGCAGCATTTTTTTGTTGTGTAATTGCCAATTGTGCATCGCTGATAATGCGCTCATATTCATGCTTCGCTTTATCTTTTGCGTCTGACACCATTTTATCTGCAGTCTCTTTTGCATCTTTTAACAATCCAGCTCTTTCCTCACGTGCTTTTGCTAACAATGCTTCATTTTCATTTTGCATCGCCGCAATTTCAGCCTTCATCTTATCGGCACGTAAAAGTGCTTCTTCGATGCCGTTTTCACGCTCAGCAATGGCTTTCAACATTGGCTTCCAAGCAAACTTGCCCAAAACAACCAAAAGCACTACAAACGCAATGGTGTTCCAAAATACCAAACCGATATCTGGCAACACAAGTGGATTTACTTCTAATAAGAACATACTATTCGTTTATCTTAATTAATGATTCAATTTAAAAATAGGCCTTTCGCCCTGTGCTAGGGCCTATTTATTTCTTTTAAGGAAATCCTTAGCAGATTATCCGTTACCCAAAAGGGCAACTACCACAGCAAACAAGGCAACGGCCTCAACGAATGCAGCAGCAACAATCATGCTTGAACGGATTTCGTTCGCAGCTTCTGGCTGACGAGCAATACCTTCAACAGCACCTTTACCAATCATACCGATACCTAATCCAGCACCGATAGCAGCTAATCCAGCGCCAATTGCAGCAATACTTCCTACCATTTTTTTACGTTTTAATTGTTATTGAAAAAAAGTTAAATATTTTTTAGTGATGTGCTTCGTCTTTATGATCGTGGTGGTGCTCTTCGTTCGCCATACCAATATACATTGCCGTTAACATGGTGAAGATATAGGCTTGCAAAAATGCAACCAATAATTCAATCATGCCAATGAATACTGCAAATGGAACTGCGATCGCAGAAGCATACACTGTCTTGAAAATAAATATGATACAAATCAAACTCAATACTAAAATGTGGCCTGCAGTAATGTTCGCAAACAAACGAATCATTAAAGAAATAGGCTTAGTGAACACCCCAATTAATTCAATGGGTGCTAAGAACAATTTCATGCTCCAATGCATACCAGGCATCCAGAAAATGTGTTCCCAATAATTTTTATTCGCACTTAAATTCACCACAATGAATACGCAAACAGCTAAAGTCATTGTGAAAGCAATATTACCACTCACATTGGCACCACCTGGGAAGAAAGGGATCAAGCCTAAAAAGTTGTTCACTAAAATCAAGAAAAATACGGTCAATAAAAAGGGCATGAATTTCGCATACTTCTTTTTACCAATATTCGGGATAGCCAATTCATCTCTTACAAACAATACGATCGGCTCCATGAAAGATTGAACTCCTTTAGGTGCAGAAGTAACGCCTGTCTTTTTGTAAGCTGATGCTGCAGATAATATCACCACCAAAATAATGAACACAGACACCAACAATGAAGCTACGTTCTTCGTGATAGAAAAATCCCATAATGTTTTAGTAGCTGCTTCGTCTATCGCGCCTGCCGCATCTACAATCTTCACTTTGCCTTCAATTATTTTATAATCAAAATTCCCTTTGTACATGATTGGTTCATGGTGCTCGTCCATGAATTTTGCCGAAGAAAATACTTCCAATCCTTTTGGTGTGTATAAAATCACAGGCAAAGCAACAGAAGTATGTCCCCATAAATGCCAGCTATGATCATCTTTGATATGCTCTAAAATGGTCTCAGTAACATTAAATTCTTTTGCTTCATGCCCAGCTGGACTTGTCTCATGCGCCGCTACTGAATTTGTATCTGCAGCTTGGTGCGATGTATCATGTGCAGTTGCATTGGTGTCCGCATGCACTACTTTTTCGTTTGCAAATGCATTGCCAGAATAAGCCAATGTAAATAAGCTCAAACACAATACCAGTAAAGATTTAATACGTCTAGATGCCATAGGGATCTCAAAATTTGCGGCAAAGATAGGAATAAACCTGCTGAAAAGTTAGAATATTTAGCAGAAATATGGGTCAATAGAAATTCTGTCACATTCTCTTAATTTATTGATTTACAATAACTTAGAAAATTAGCTGCTCTTTTTGGGGTCAAATTGCATTTCGTTCAAGGCCTTATAAAATCCGCCTTGCTCCATTAAAGACTGGTGGGATCCTTTTTCAATGATTTTTCCGCGCTCTAAAACCAGGATCTGATCGGCCTTTCGAATGGTGGACAATCGATGTGCAATGACAATAGAAGTTCTTCCTTGGATCAAAGTTGCGATGGCTTTTTCAATCAACTGCTCGCTCTCCGTATCAATCGAAGAAGTAGCTTCATCCAATATTAAAATGCTTGGATTGTACAACAAAGCACGAATAAAACTCAATAATTGTCTTTGGCCCAAACTTAAAGTGGCTCCTCTTTCCATCACTTGATATTGGTAGCCCCCTGGTAATTGCATAATGAACTCATGCATGCCAATCATTTTTGCAGCTTCCTCTACTTGTGCCGGAAGGATAGCTGGATTGCGTAGTGTGATATTGTCATAAATAGATCCGGAAAATAAAAATACATCTTGCAATACCACGCCAATAGAAGCCCTTAACCGGTCGAGTGCGTAATTTTCAATTGCCACCCCGTCTAACAATATCTGACCAGATTGATAAGGATATAGGCGATTCAAAATACTAATGATCGATGTCTTTCCACTTCCTGTTGGCCCTACCAATGCCACTGTTTCACCTGCCGCAACAGAAAAGTTGAGTTCATTTAAAATCCAATTGGGTTCCTGATACGCAAATTGTACATTTTGAAATTCAATCGCACCTTGAATTTTAGTTGGCGCATATTGACCTTGATCCTCCGTGATATCTTCGTTGTCTAAAATCTTAAACACACGCTCAGCAGCCACCATCCCCATTTGCAATACATTGAATTTATCTGCAATCATGCGCAATGGCCTAAAGATCTGGTTCAGAAATAATATAAATGCAACGAGTAATCCTGCATCCAATGTTTGACCAGCTACCCACCAAACAATCAAACCAATACTGAGTGCTAAAACCACTTCGACCACTGGGAAAAATACGGAATAAGCAAATATGGCATTGATATTTGCTTTCTTATGCTTTGTATTGATGGTGTCAAATTTTTTCAATTCTTTTTCCTCTGCTGCAAAAGCCTGCACCACTTGCATACCCGAGATATGCTCTTGCACAAATGCATTCAAAGCAGCGACTGCATTGCGCACTTGAACAAAACTTTTCTTGACACTTTCTTTAAAAAAATAGGTCGCAATGAGCATGATTGGAAAAGGAATTAAACAAATCAAGGTCAACTGCCAATTGATAAAAAACATCGTCGTTAAAGTCACCACTATGGTTAAAAAATCTGCGATGATGGGAATCAATCCATCTGAAAAAATATCATTGATGCTTTCAATATCATTGATGGTTCTAGTAGTCAATGTACCAATGGGCGTTTTGTCGAATTGACGCATTTCCCAAAACATGATTTTCTGGTAGACTTTATTTCTCAAGTCTCTTATTACCTGCTGCCCCAACCAAGACATGCCAAAAGTGAAAAAGAAACGAAATAAGGTTTCAATGATAATAAACGCAACTTGAAATAAAGAGATGGCCAAGATGAGCTGCAATACTGAACTAAATGCTTCAGAAGGCAAAACCCAATGCACCCAATTTGGAAGCTGCACCGATTTCCTAATTGCCAAATTCACCGTTGCTTGAATTAAATATGGTCTTACAGGGGTTGCGAATGCCAAAAAAATGCCTAACAACACATTGATCCAGAAAATGAATCGATAGGGTCCTACAAAAGAAAACACCCTTCTTAAAATAGAGGATTTGAAAATAGGTTTAGGCTGGGTAGTTGACATAGCGGGTCAAAGTTACACCGCTTTTACGTATTTTCGTGAAAGCATGGAAAGTACCGATCATGAATTATTTAATGCAGTTGTAACCCCTTACAACTTGAACGACGAACAAGAGAAAAAAGAAATTGTTCGACATTACCGTGCCCTGCTCAGAACCTTAAGGACAAAACTAAAAAAAGGCGATAGGGAATTATTAAGAACCGCATTTGAAATGGCGACCGATGCACATAAGACCATGCGTCGTAAAAGTGGCGAGCCTTATATCTTACATCCAATTGCTGTAGCAATGATTGCAGCAGACGAGATTGGCTTAGGTGTTCGAAGTACCATTTGTGCCCTATTGCACGATACAGTAGAAGATACGGACATCACTTTAGAAGATATTAAAAGAGAATTTGGAAATGAGATTGCTAAGATTGTGGATGGGTTGACAAAAATCGCTTCGGTGATGGATACCAATAGCAGTCAGCAAGCAGAGAATTTTAAAAAAATCTTACTCACTTTAACAGACGACCCAAGGGTGATCCTGATCAAGCTTGCAGACAGGTTGCACAATATGCGCACAATGGATTCGATGAAACAAGAGAAGCAATTAAAAATTGCCTCTGAAACCATTTGGGTCTATGCCCCATTGGCGCATCGTATGGGCTTGTACAATATCAAGACTGAATTAGAAGATCTGTCCATGAAATATTTGGAGCAAGATAAGTACCGAGAGATCGCAAGAAAATTAACAGAGACAAAAAGAGAGCGAACAAAATATATTAATGAGTTCATAAAACCATTAAAGGAAAAGCTAAGCAATGCTGGATTACAATTTGATATTTTTGGAAGACCAAAAAGCATACACTCTATTTGGAATAAAATAAAAAAGAAGGGCGTCAGTTTTGAGGAAGTGTATGATCTTTTTGCCATCCGTATTATTTTGGACGTACCGCATGAAAAAGAAAAAGAAGAATGCTGGAAAGTCTATTCCATGGTCACGGACGAATACCTTCCCTCTCCAGAAAGATTAAGAGATTGGTTAAGCAACCCAAAGAGCAATGGATACGAAGCCTTGCATACCACAGTGATGGGGCCTCAAGGTAAATGGGTAGAAGTACAAATTCGAAGCAAAAGAATGAATGAAATTGCGGAGAAAGGTTTAGCGGCGCATTTTAAATACAAAGAAGGCACACAGAGTGAAGACAGATTTGATAAATGGTTTATACAAATAAGAGAAGCACTAAGCAATCAGGAGGAAGAAAGTATAGATTTTCTCCAAGATTTTAAGACCTCTTTTTTAGCAGAAGAAATTTATGTGTATACACCTAAAGGTGAAGTGAAAATGCTGCCAGTGAATAGCTCTGCGCTTGACTTTGCATTTTACATTCATACTGCTATTGGCTCCAAATGTATTGGCGCTAAAGTGAATCATAAACTGGTTCCTATAAGTCATAAACTAAGAAGTGGAGATCAGATAGAAATCATCACAAGTAACAAACAAAAGCCTACAGAGGATTGGTTGAATAATGTGGTGACCGCTAAGGCAAAAAATAGCATCAAAGATGCTTTAAGAGAAGAAAAGAAAATCATTTCAGAAGAAGGCAAATACACCGCTCAAAGAAAATTAGAAGGCATTGGTGCATCCTATAATCCATACAACCTAGATCAGTTGGTGAACTTTTACAAATTGTCTAGCCAATTGGACTTATTGTATAAAATTGCCACCAAATCGATTGACTTAAAAGAGCTTAAAACATTCCAAGTCATTGGGGATAAAATAGAAGCACCCAAGCCTGTGGTGGCAGCACCAGACCCCAATGCAGAAATCAATACCTACAAACCTTTACCCAAAAAAGGCGATTCAGAATTGATCATTTTTGGCGAATCCAGTGATAAGATCAAATACAATCTTGCAAAATGTTGTAACCCTATTCCAGGGGACGATGTATTTGGTTTTGTGAGTACTGGCAAAGGGTTGATTATACACAGAACCAACTGCCCCAATGCCACGCAATTGTTAGCCAATTACGGACATCGTGTTGTCAAAACCAAGTGGGCTAAGAATAAAGAAATTTCTTTCCTAACAGGCCTTAGTATTATTGGTTTAGATGATGTAGGTGTGGTCAATAAAATTACCACTATTATCAGTGGAGATCTTAAGATCAATATTGCAGCCTTGACCATTGAATCAAAAGATGGCATGTTTGAAGGCACTATCAAGGTTTTTGTACATGACAAAGATGAATTGGAGGAATTAGTTGCGCGTATTCAGTCGCTCAATGGCATCCAGAAAGTGACTCGTTTTGATACAGAAACGGTCTAATATCAAGTAATCAACAGGTTGGGAAAAATATGTGTGAAAACAATTCCTATTATTTTAAGCTTAAATAGGTAATCAGCTTTTCTAGACTTATTTTTGCTACTCAAATTCAAACTTATGGTAGACGTAATTTTAGGACTTCAATGGGGCGATGAAGGTAAAGGTAAAATCGTGGATTATTTTGCACCCAACTACGATGTAATTGCTCGTTTCCAAGGTGGCCCAAATGCAGGTCATACTTTGTATGTGAATGGCACTAAAATGGTCTTACACCAAATTCCATCAGGTATCTTCCATCAAGATAAAATCAATATCATTGGTAATGGTGTCGTGTTGGATCCAGTGACATTGAAAAAAGAATGCGATGCAGTAGCTAGCATGGGCATTGATGTAAAAAAGAATTTATTTATTTCTGAGCGTACGAATATTATTATCCCAAGTCATAGAGCTTTAGACAAAGCATCTGAGTTGTCTAAAGGTGAATCTAAGATTGGATCTACTTTAAAAGGAATCGGCCCTGCATACATGGACAAGACAGGCAGAAACGCTTTAAGAGTGGGTGATTTATTGGACAAGAAGTTCATCAGCAAGTACATTGCTTTGAGAATGAAGCACCAAAAGATTTTGGATAGCTATAATTTCAATGAAGACATTTCTGAAATGGAAACTGAATTCTTTGAAGCGATTGAGTTTTTAAAGACCATGAATATCATTAATTGCGAGTACTTTATCAACGATCAAATTAGCAAGGGCAAAAAAGTATTAGCAGAAGGTGCACAAGGCTCCATGTTGGATATTGACTTTGGTACTTTCCCTTTTGTTACTTCAAGCAATACGATCTCTGCTGGGGTATGTACAGGTCTAGGTGTTTCTCCTAAACAAATTGGAGAAGTATTTGGTATTTCTAAAGCCTATTGTACGCGTGTAGGTAGCGGTCCTTTCCCAACTGAATTGCATGATGCAAAAGGAGAAGAATTAAGAAAAATTGGTAGTGAATTTGGCGCGACAACAGGTCGTCCTCGCAGATGCGGTTGGATTGACTTAGTTGCTTTAAAATACACTTGTATGATCAATGGCGTAACGCAGATTATCATGACCAAGGCAGATATTCTAGATTCTTTCAAAGAACTAGAATTAGGTATTGCTTACGAGATGGAAGGCAAACAGATTGACTATGTGCCTTTTCAATTAGTAGGCACCCCTGTTACACCTATCTGGAAGAAAATGGCTGGATGGGAAGTCGATACAACTCAAATGAAAAAAGATGCAGAATTACCTGCAACCATGAAAACATATATTGAATTTATTAATGAATATCTAGGGGTACCTGTGAAGTATGTATCCAATGGTCCGGGCAGAGATCAAATTGTACATTTATAAACAAAAAAAAGCAATAAAAAAAGTCGCATTATTTTTGCTAAATAAAATTTTCATTTGAAATTTACATAAATATTTCAGACAGTGTTATGGCAGTAAAATCTACAAAAGAGAAAAAGACAGCGACCCCAAAAAATGGCGTAGTAAAAGCTGAAAAATCTAAATCTTCTAAGAAAAAAGTGGATGAGGATGAGGAGGATGAAGACTTAGATGTTGAAGAAGAGGATGCGAACGCATCCGATGACGTAGATGATTGGGGTAAAGCAGAAGACGACAGCTGGGATCCTGATTTTGCTGAATTCGATTTACCTAAACCAACCAAAAAAGCTGGCAAAGCAAAGAAAGGCGAGGAAGAAGAAGATTTAGATTTAGATTTAAACTTAGATGACGACGACTTGTTTGACGACAAGGACGAGTTCGATGATGATTTCTAAAATTCATTAATCGATATCAAGATATAAAGATTGTATTGAGGCCTGTAAAATTTGATTTTTATAGGCCTCAAATATTTTAGCCTCTTTTGTAGGCAACACGAGTGTATAAGACTTCCCAGTTGACAATTGCTCATCCATATTCGGATTCAATTCCTTTAAATAGGGCAGCGGCATCTTCAACCAGCTTGCCATTGTTTTTGCATTAAACCTTCCTGAAATGAGCATCCGCTCCATTCCTGGAGCTAGGGTCGTGTTTTGCGCCACAGGAATGGCTTTGTTTCCATCTGGCATCAACACACCCTCGAATATCGCATGTGTAGCAATGAATTTTTTAACATGGTTTCTTGTTTCTAAGGGAAGCTCATATTGCAAAGCCCAGAAATCTTTTGTTTTCTTTTTTTCAATGACTTTACTCAATCTTCCTGCACCACCATTATAGGCTGCTACTACCAATAACCAATCGCCAAATTGTTGGTACAATTCTCTTAGTATGGTCGCTGCAGCTTGTGTGCTTTTTTGGTAATCCATGCGCTCGTCATTGGGTAGTAATTTCAAACCCAATCTTGTAGCTTCTGCAGGCATAATTTGCCAAGGACCAGCCGCCCCTGCCCAAGACACTACCTGTGCACTTAAATGGCTCTCAATCACGCTTAGGTATTTTAATTCCACAGGGATCCCATTCGCAATTAAAATTTGATCGTATAAATTAAAATAAGGTTTCGCCCAGGTTTTCATCTTACGCAATCCTGCTCCTTCTTTTTCGATATAGGATTGCACAAAACTGATTGCTTTAGGATGCATTTCAATAACAAATGATTTGTCTTTATCTGCAACTTGCTGCACCGTAAATAAACTGTTAAATCCAATTCTGTTGTTACTAAGGCTATCCTGTGCAACAATACTAGTTACATAAAAAAACAGACAATAAATAAATAAGATTGGTCTCATAGGAAAGGGCTATGCTTCCATCAAGGAATTTGAGAAACTAAGTAAGGCCGACTCCTCCATTGTAGCACTCATCACTTGAAGTCCAAATGGCATTCCATTTGAATGTGTATACAATGGCAAAGAAATGCCAGGTATTCCAACCAGGTTGGCATATACCGTATAGATATCTGCCAAGAAAATCTCAGTTGCCGATTGATGCTTGGTGCCTAATTTAAAGGCAGTAGTAGGAACGGTTGGAGAAATGATAAAATCGTACTGCTCAAATACCTGCTTGGTAAAATCGACTAGCTTTTGACGTACTTGTTGCGCCTTTGTAAAATAAGCATCAAAATATCCTGCACTTAAAACAAATGTACCTAACAGAATTCTGCGTTGCACTTCTGCACCAAAACCTTCTGTTCTAGATAATTTATACATATCTGCAAGGTCCTCAACTGCTTCCTTTGTTCTATGCCCAAATCTTATACCATCAAAGCGAGATAAATTACTGGATGCTTCCGCAGTCGTGATGACATAATAAGTAGGTACTATAAAATTCAATAAATCAAAATCCACTGCTTCCACAGTATGTCCTGCAGCACGCAATGCGGTGATTTGATTTTCGATTTGAGTTTTTATTTCCGGATCCAAACCAGGATGCGTTAAAGTTTCTTTGAAATAAGCAATTTTCCTGGCGGGCTGTGCTTCTTGAATTGCTTGACTATATGTAGGCACAGACAATGCAGAAACAGTACTATCAAAATCATCTGCTCCTGCAATGACTTCTAACACTAAAGCAGCATCCGCTACATTCTTACTAAAAATACCTATCTGATCAAAAGAAGAAGCGTAGGCAATTAAACCATATCTTGAAATTCGGCCATAACTTGGCTTCAATCCAACCACACCACAGAAATCTGCAGGTTGACGAACTGATCCTCCTGTATCTGAGCCCAAGCTCACCATACATAAACCAGCTTGCACTGCCACTGCAGATCCACCGGATGAACCACCAGGCACTCGGTCTTTATCTGCTGCATTCTTTACCGCACCAAATGCAGAATTTTCATTGCTACTTCCCATCGCAAATTCGTCACAGTTTTGACGACCAATAATGATCGCACCTGCTGCAAGTAATTGTTCGATCGCAGTAGCAGAATAAACTGCTTTATAATTTTCAAGTATTTTAGAAGCAGCAGAAACTGCATGCCCTTTGTAAGAGATGACATCTTTAATCCCAACAACAACACCATGCAATGGACCCATTGGAACACCTGCAAGTCTTTCAGCGTCTAAGGCATTCGCTCTTACCAATGCCTCGTCAGCAAAAATTTCTAAATATGCATTTAGATCTTGTTGATTTTTTATTTGCTCCAAATAAAACTGAACAGCCTGCGCACAGGTAGTTGCTCCGGTCTTTAATTGACCATGATAAGTTTGAATGTCGGTGTAACAGAACATCGGAAATTAAGAAGCTTTCTCGTCCTTCTCTTTAATGCCTTCTTCGATTTCTTTTTTCACGTTATTTTTAGCATCGTTGAACTCACGAATACCTTTACCTAATCCACGCATGAATTCAGGTATTTTTCTTCCGCCAAACATCACTAAAATAACTACACCAATAATCAATAATTCTTGAAATCCTAAGTTGCCCATAATGTATCGTTTAGAATGATAAAGGTAATGTAAATAGCACAAAAAAAGGTCCTCGAATGGAGGACCTTTATATAATTTAAGCGATTAAGCTTAGAATCTTTTTTCTTTAATACGTGCGCTCTTACCGCTTCTATCACGTAAGTAGTACAATTTAGCACGACGTACTTTACCTGATTTGTTTAAAACGATACCATCAATGTTTGGAGATAAGAAAGGAAACAAACGCTCCACACCTACACCATCAGAGATTTTACGAACGGTAAAAGTAGCTGTTGCTCCAGAACCTTGGGTTTTGATTACATCCCCACGGAAACTTTGGATACGCTCTTTACCACCCTCTACAATCTTGTAGTTTACGGTAATATTATCACCAGCTTTAAATGCTGGATATTCTTTCTTTGCTGTTAATTGCTCGTGTACGAAGTTTACTGCTACGCTCATAATTCATGTTTTTTGCGGAGGGCAAAGGTAGGGTTACCCATGCTATTCTCCAAATTATTTCAACCAAATATTAAAATCAGTGCTTTTTAGGCCTATTTGACCTATCTCGCAATGTTTACAGCTCGCTTTTCACGGATCACCGTGACTTTGATTTGACCAGGATAGGTCATTTCAGTCTGTATTTTTTGCGCAATTTCAAAGCTCAATTGATCAGATGACTGGTCTGTCACCTTCTCCGCTTCTACAATTACCCTTAATTCACGTCCAGCTTGGATGGCGTAAGCCTTCTCAACACCTTGATAACCAAGTGCTAAGTTCTCCAAATCCTTGATACGTTGGATATATTGTTGCATGATCTCACGTCTCGCACCTGGTCTAGCTCCGCTGATAGCATCACAAGCCTGGATAATTGGAGAAATCACATATTGCATTTCCATTTCATCGTGGTGGGCGCCAATGGCATTGACTACCGCTGGGTTTTCACCGTATTTTTCGGCCAATTTAGCCCCTAATAATGCGTGGCTTAATTCAGTCTCCTCGTCAGGCACTTTACCAATATCGTGTAATAAACCTGCACGCTTTGCCAATTTAGGGTTTAAACCTAATTCAGCAGCCATGATACCACATAAATTAGCAGTCTCACGTGAGTGCATTAATAAGTTTTGTCCATAAGAAGAACGGAAACGCATTTTTCCGATGATACGAATCAATTCTTTATGTAAACCATGAATTCCTAATTCAATCACGGTACGCTCTCCTATTTCTGCAATTTGCTCTTCTAATTGACGACGCGTTTTCTCCACCACTTCCTCGATACGTGCTGGGTGAATACGACCATCTGCTACCAATCTTTGTAAGCTCAAACGTGCAATCTCTCTTCTCAATGGATCAAATGAAGAAAGCAAAATCGCTTCTGGTGTATCATCTACAATTAAGTCTACACCTGTTGCAGCTTCAATTGCACGAATATTACGTCCTTCTCTACCAATGATTTGTCCTTTCATTTCGTCTGACTCCAAGTTGAATACAGTTACTGTATTTTCGATCGCTACTTCTGCAGCCGTTCTTTGGATAGATTGAATGATGATTTTTCTAGCTTCTTTATTTGCTTTTTGCTTCGCTTCTTCAATGATGTCTTGTTGTAAAGCCAATGCTTGAGATTGCGCTTCGTTCTTTAAGCTTTCAATCAATTGTTGCTTAGCGTCTTCTGCAGTTAGGTTGGCAATTTTTTCAAGTCTACGAATATGTTCTTCTTGGTGCTTCTCTAATTCACCACGCTTGATATTCACTAAATCGATTTCACGATTTAATTTCTCTTTAATGACTTCGTTGTCTTTAAGTTGCTTTTCTAATACAACGCCTTTTTGATTGATGCTTAATTCTTGTTGCTTAATTCTATTTTCCGCTTCCCCAATCTTTTTGTTTTTTTCTAACAACTCACGATCATGATCTGCCTTCAATTGAACAAAACGTTCTTTTGCTTCTAATTGTTTTTCTTTTTTGATTGTTTCGGCTCTTAATTCAGCCTCTTTTAAAATGCTAGCTGCTTGATGCTCTGCATCTTCAATTTGCTTTTTAGTGTTCTTGGCGAAAGCAAAACGCCCTACGAGTAATCCTCCAATTCCAGAGGCTACTCCGATGATCATCCATAATATTGATTGGTCCATTGTTTAATCTTGTTGTGTTTAATAAAATCACCCTGCTTCTCCACTAAGGTTCGGCAACGAAGATAAACAATTAATGTAAAGATTGGGCCGAATAAGGCCAATATTGTATTATAAGTTGGTATTTACGAGCACTTTATCAATGGCCGTTGTCATACTGTCAATTTGCGCCTGGATGGACTCCAATTCATAGAGCTTTTGGCCATTTTGCTGCTGTTCGGTGGTGAACCAAAGGAGCACCATGGAGATATAATCCTGTGTATCACTCCCTGCATACATACTCTTGAACTCTACCATCTTTTGGTTGATCAAAGCTGCCGTTTTACGCACTGCTTCCTCGTCCTTTGGACTAATTTTGACCCTATAATTCCTATCTGCAATCAAAATGTTTACAGGAATCATGTTTTCTGGGGTATCGATAAGGTTATCTGACATGGTTAAGGATTCAAGTTTTGAATACAGCTATCGATTTCTTTGATATAATGGTCAATTTTTTTGTTCAATGCCGCTTTTTCTGCGGGATCCATTTGTTCAGTTGGACGCATTTGCGCGGTAATCAAAGCAGCTTGTTCTTTTTTAAGGTCGTTTTCGAGTTTTTCGATCGCATGCAACTTCTCCTCCAAAGTCCCCTTTAGTTGATGGTTTTCCTTCTCCAAGGCAAGCTGTCGCTTAAGCAATGCTTGTAGTTTTTCATGAAGGCCTAATAAAGAAGTCTGTAGATCAGACATGGGACTTTGTTTATGACTTGAAATTAATTATTTTCTTATTTCTGCTTGAATATTTTTTTCGAATGCAGCGATTAACTTTTTCATCATGCCATCAATTTCGGTATCCGTCAACGTAGCAGATCCTGCATTGAACATGAAATTAATCGCCACTGATTTTTTGTTTATCCCTAATTTATCACTCTCAAAAATATCAAATACACGTGTTTCTTTTAATGCATCTAACTGAACTGTCTTGATGGCTTGCTCAATAGCAGCATAAGGTACTGACTGATCAATGACCAACGCTAGATCACGTTCTACAGATGGGAACTTAGAAATTTCTTGGTATTTCACCGAACCGGATTGATACACTTTCAATAATGTAGCTAGGTCGAAATTCAAGTATACCACCCCTTGCTTGATATCAAACTGTGCTAATTTTTTTGTCCCTACTTGTTCAATTGTACCTAGGACTGTTTTCCCTGCAAGCACTTCGAACTGACCATGCCCAATTGGATTCCAATTGATTTTTTTCAATCCTAACAATTCACATAAAGCCAATGCAAGTCCTTTTAGTGCAAAGAAATCTTGAGTAGTAGCTTTCGCTCTCCAACTATCTTGTACTTGTTTGCCAGAAAGATAGATGGCTAAAACTTCTTGCTCCTGATATTTACCAGTAGCAGTCTTCGAATATATTTTGCCCATTTCAAAGAAAGAAATGGCGTCATTTTTTCTATTGTTATTGTAAGCGATTGTTTCCAATCCTGTCTCTAACATCGTTGGGCGCATTACATCTAAATCGGCACTCAAGCTATTCAACATTTTAACCGTTGTTTCCAATTGCGTTTCGGTAAAATATTTGCTATTGGTAATAGAGTTGGTTAAGATTTCAGTGAACCCTCTACCTACTAAATAGTTGGCAATTTTATTTTTAAACTGCTCTTTGGCATCTAATAAATCAATAGAAGGGCTAATGGTAATGGATGTTGGAATCTCAATATTATCTAAGCCATCAATACGTATAATCTCTTCTACCAAATCTGCTGCAATACTAATGTCCGGCTTGTTATGAGGTACGGCCACTTGAATGCCCTCTGCGTCCTGATGCAATACTTCGAAACCTAGGCTTGTCAATATCGCTACTGCTTTATCTGCTGCATATAACTTGCCACTTAATTTTTTTAAGTACGCAAAAGTCATTGACACTTTTACTTTCTCTGCAGGTGTTGGATAGAGGTCCACCACCTTACTACATTTGCCACCTGCAATTTCTTGAATCATTGCTGCAGCTTTCTCTAAAACTTTTACGGTGCTCGCAATATCAACGCCTTTTTCGAAACGGGTTGCAGCATCGGTTCTTAAACCATGGTGTACCGATGTTTTACGAATATGCACATTTTCAAACCAAGCACTCTCTAAAAATATAGAAGTGGTGGCTGCACTCACTCCACTATTCAAGCCGCCAAAAACACCTGCAATACACATTGGCTTTTCGGCATCACAGATCATTAAATCCTGTGCAGTTAATTTTCTTTCTTTTTCATCTAAAGTGGTAAACAAGCTGTCTTGAGCGCATTTCTTTACCACTACTTTTTTTCCATGAATTTTTGCTGCATCAAATGCATGCAATGGCTGACCCGTTTCATGTAAAATGAAATTGGTGATGTCCACAATATTATTGATGGATCTTGCGCCAATGGCTTGTAATTTATTTTTCAACCAAACTGGTGAAGGACCCACTTTAACGCCTTCAATGACAATGCCACTATACCTTGCACAAGCTTCAGGATTTTCTATGACAACCTCATATGCTGCAATAGATGCATCCACTGTTGGCAATTGCTTAAATGGACTAATAGGCTCCGCTTTAGCAGTATGATAAGTCAAATAAGCACACACATCTTTGGCTACACCATAATGACTCATGGCGTCCATTCTATTGGGTGTCAACCCTATCTCATAAATCCAATCCTGGTAATAATCATACAATTCAGCCACTGGCTTGCCCACAGGAATCGCAGCATCCAAGACCATAATACCTGCATGGTCTTCACTCAATCCAATTTCATCTTCTGCACAAATCATGCCTTCACTTTCTTCCCCTCTGATTTTTGCTAATTTCATGGTAATAGGCGCACCACCTTTTGGGTAAATTGTTGTGCCTACTTGTGCCACCACTACTTTTTGACCTACCGCCACATTAGACGCACCACAAACAATATTCAATGGGCGTTCACCTCCAACTGCTACTTTGGTCAATTTCAATTTATCTGCATTCGGATGTGGTGCCGTTTCAAGCACTTCTCCAACTACTAAGCCTTGAAGTCCTCCTTTAAAATTTTCATACAATTCTAAGGACTCTACTTCTAAACCTATCAAAGTCAATATAGTAGATAATTCTTCTTTGGGGATGGGTGCTGGTAAATATTCACACAGCCAGCGATAACTAATGGTCATGATGCTACTTTAAGGTATAGCTTCAAAAATACTATTTTCTACTTAAATAGACCTTATTTTCTATCAAATGCCCCTTGAATAGGCCCTTAGAATGCACTCTAAATGTCACCAATAAGCTCAATGGTGCATAACCAAAAAATCGCCCTGCATAACCCGTGAATAACTGTAATTTTGGTGTGTAAATCCTATTGTAATGGGCTGTGGATAAGCCAATTGGATAATTAAATTTCGGGATGCCGAATTTTGAAGGGATTTTCGCAGTAAGAAAAGCAACAATACTATGGCCCTCCCAAACCTCAATACTAGATCCACAACGAGAAAGAAAACAAGCTCTGTAGACGTGAGCGCGATGATGTATGGGAAGATTCCACCACAAGCTAGAGAATTAGAAGAAGCCATCCTTGGTGGTATTCTTTTAGAGAAAAGTGCATTTGATACGGTGACGGAAATATTGAAGCCAGAGTGTTTTTACGTAGAAGCGCATCAAATGATTTTTCAATCGATGCAAAGCTTACAACAAAAAAACATGCCGATTGACATGTTGACGGTAGTGGAAGAATTAAAAATGCGCGAGTATTTGGACCAAGTGGGTGGCGCTTATTATATTTCTAAATTAACCAATGTAGTTGTATCTACTGCGAACATTGACGCCCACTCTAAGATTGTTTTGCAGAAATTCATCCAAAGAGAATTGATTAGAATTAGTGGAGAAATCATTAGCAATTCTTACGAAGACAGTACCGATGTATTTGATTTATTGGATGAGAGTGAAACTAAGATGTTCAATATTACGAACAACTATCTTAAGAAAAACTTTGTGGACATTGGCAATGCTTTGGCAGAATCCATTACACGTATCGACGAATTAAGAACTAAGAAAGACGAGATCTCTGGTGTGCCTAGTGGATTTGCTTCCTTAGATAGAATTACTTTCGGCTGGCAGCCTACGGATTTAATCATTTTGGCAGCACGTCCTTCTGTGGGTAAAACCGCATTTGCATTGAACCTTGCGCGTAATGCAGCATTGCATCCAACTAAACCACAAGGTGTTGGTTTCTTTAGTTTGGAGATGAGTGCATCTCAGTTGGTGCAACGTATTTTAAGTGCGGAGAGTGAAATTAAAATGGAGAAAATTTCAAGAGGTAAATTAGAAGATTACGAGTACCAACAATTGCATACCAAGGGTATTAATAAATTAGAATCTGCACCCATCTATATTGACGATACTGCAGCTTTAAATATTTTTGAATTCAGGGCCAAGGCAAGAAGATTGGTAAACAAACATGATGTTAAAATCATCATCATTGACTACTTACAATTAATGAGTGGCTCTGGTGACAGAAATTCAAATAGAGAGCAAGAGATTAGTAATATCTCACGAAGTTTAAAAGCATTGGCGAAGGAATTGAATATCCCAATCATTGCATTGTCTCAGTTGAGTCGTGCGGTGGAGACCAGAAAGGAAAGCAAAATGCCTCAGTTGAGTGACTTACGTGAATCGGGTGCGATTGAGCAGGATGCGGATATGGTGATGTTTATTTACAGACCAGAATACTACGAAGTAATGAGTAACGAGATGGGCGAAAGCACCATGGGCGAAACACATATCAGGATTGCAAAACACAGAAACGGTTCTTTGGATTTAGTGAAATTAAGAGCCCGATTGGATGTGCAAAAATTTGAAGAATGGGATGGAGATAGCGGTATTCCTGGACTAGGCAGCAATTATAAACCTATTTCTCAAAACATAGGTGGTGCAGGCGATGCACAAGATGGAGGAAGGTTCTTTATTCAAGGAAGCAAAATGAATGGCGGAGAATTTGATGATGGACTAAACGACGAACAACCATTCTAAACTGAGCTTATGTCTGTTCCTTATTTTTACGAACCACTTATCGCAGCAGGTACAACCCAGTTTACACTGAGCGAAGCATCTAGCAAACATTGCATTCAAGTTTTAAGAATGAATGAGGGCGATTTAATTGACATCACCAATGGACAAGGTGGTTTATTTCATGCGACGATTCAAGTGGCACATAAAAAAAATGCGATTGTCCAAATCACAGAGGCGGTCCAGCATTCAGCACCTAACCAACAATTACATTTAGGTATTTCCTTATTGAAAAATGCAGTGCGATTGGAATGGCTTTTTGAAAAAGCAACTGAAATGGGCATTACCACCATCACACCATTGATTTGTGAGCGAACCATTCACGAACGTTTTAAGACAGAAAGAATGGAACAGATTATTCAGTCTGCAATGATTCAAAGTCAACAAACATGGTTACCCAAATTAGCGACGCCAACACCCTACCTGCAGTTTCTTGAACAAACAAAAGCAACACAAAAACTGATTGCACATTGCGAGCTTGCAGAAAAAAAATCGATCAAACTAATTGCACCCAATAACGACCTGCTCCTTTTAATTGGACCAGAAGGCGATTTCTCTCCTAGCGAAATTCAAGCAGCAATCAATAAGCAATTCGAACCCGTCGACCTTGGCCCTACCCGTCTCAGAACGGAGACTGCGGGTATTTTTGCCTTAAGTGTCTTAAAAAATTTCTAATTTGCAGGTATGAATCTGCTAGAAGTAAACACACCCGAATTAAATAAGGCCTTTGTAGCTGTGAATGCCCTTGTCAATAAGGACAATCCAAATTATATCAGACCATTAGACAATGAAGTGTTGGCTACTTTTGATCCAACAAAAAATAAATTATATAAAGACGGCGCAGCAAAAAGATGGGTCATTCAAGATGATGCAGGAAATACCATTGGCCGTATTGCAGCATTTCATTATTCAAAATACAAAAACAAGGGAACTGATTTTGCTACAGGCTGCGTGGGTTATTTTGATGCCATCAATGACCAAGCGGTTGCCAATTTATTATTTGATACGGCAAAAAATTGGCTCAGATCAGAAGGCATGGAAGCAATGGACGGCCCTGTAAATTTTGGCGACAGAGATAAATGGTGGGGCTTAATGGTGGAAGGCTATGATAGAGAACCCATGTATGGCATGTCTTTTAACCCCGATTATTACGAAGCATTGTTTGCCAATTATGGATTTGAAAATTTTTACAACCAATACTATTATCAAATATTACTCTCTACAGGTTTACCTGACAGATTTAGAGAACGCTATGAAAAATTTCAAGCAAAAACAGATTATAGTGCCAAGCATTTAAACAAAAAACAATTGGACAAATTCGCGCATGATTTTGTCCATATTTACAATGCTGCATGGGCCCAACATGGCGAAGCAAAAGCCATCACACATGACCAAATCATGCAATTATTCAAGACACTTAAACCAGTGATGGATGAGCGTGTGATTTGGTTTGCTTACTATAAGGAAGATCCAATTGCCATGTTCATCAACATCCCCGACGTGAATCAATATTTCAAATATTTTGATGGACAACTTGGCTGGAAACAAAAGATCCATTTAATGTGGATGAAATGGATGAAAAAAAATACTAGATTAACAGGACTGGCATTTGGTGTAGTACCTAAATTTCAGTCTTTAGGTATCGATAGTTTTTTAATTTACTCTAGTGCTTTGTTGCTCAATCAAATTGGAATTTACGAGGAATATGAAATGGGATGGGCTGCCGACTGGAACCCCAAAATGGTCAATATCTACAAAAGTCTTGGCGCCAATCCAAGCAGACGCATGGTCACTTGGAGGCATATTTTTGACCCCCAAAAACACCCTTTTGAGCGTCATCCTTTAATGGAATACAAGGCCCCAAGTCAAGCTAGTTAAGGATATCAGAAATGGGGGATAAGATTTGCAGCTTAGCTTGGCAAATTACCTTTTGATGCAGTATATTGCAGCTCAAGTATGGAGAATTTTATCGTATCAGCAAGAAAGTATCGTCCTCAAAACTTTAATACAGTGGTGGGGCAATCTCATATTACCACTACCCTAAAGAATGCGATCTTAAACCAACACCTAGCACATGCATTTTTGTTTTGTGGGCCTAGAGGTGTGGGCAAGACCACTTGCGCGCGTATCCTTGCAAAAACAATCAATTGTACCAATATCACAAAAGAAGGTGAAGCTTGTAACCAATGTGAAAGCTGTGTGTCTTTTGAAAAAGGAGCAAGTTTAAATATCCATGAATTAGATGCTGCAAGCAACAACTCTGTGGACGATATCAGAACCTTAGTGGAACAAGTTCGTTTTGCGCCACAGGCTGGTAAATACAAAGTGTACATTGTGGATGAGGTCCACATGTTAAGCGCTAGTGCCTTCAATGCATTTTTGAAGACATTAGAAGAGCCACCGCCCTATGCAATTTTTATTTTAGCAACTACTGAAAAGCATAAAATCCTACCTACTATCTTAAGTAGATGTCAAATTTTTGACTTCAAAAGAATCGTACCAGAGGACACCGTAAAACACTTAGAAGAAATTGTAGAAAAAGAACATATCAAGGCCGAAAGAAACGCTTTACAACTGATTGCTCAAAAGAGTGAAGGCTGTATGAGAGACGCTTTGAGTATTTTAGATAAAATTGTAAGTTTCTCTAATGGTGCATTGACTTACGACAATACCTTAGAGCATTTAAATATTTTGGATGAAGGCTATTTCTTCAAAATGCTGACCCATTTAACCGAGCAAGACTTAACCAGTGCGATGTTGTTGTATGACGAGATCAATCAAAAAGGTTTTGAAGGGGATACTGTTTTATATGGTATGGCAGCATTTATTAGAAATATCCTTGTCTGTAAAGACAAAGCCAGCGCACATTTGCTTGAATCTATCGAAGGATGGAGAGACCAATATCTTGCTACTGCAGAAAAAATTGGCACCCCTTATTTAGTAAGCGCTTTGAATATCTTAAACGAAGCTGAGATTCAATTCAAGATGGCGCGCAATAAAAGATTGCACGTAGAACTAGCACTGATCAAACTCAATTTTTTGCAACAAGCAATTGAATTAAGTATGGAGGACGGCCAGCTAGTAAAAAAAAAACTAGTTGATAGCCACTACCCTATTCGTACCAGAAAGATTATACCATTAAGCAATATTGTGGTGAATGCAGAGGCTAAATTAGTGATTGAAACAACTGCCACAGCCGCAGCGTTTGCTTCCACTAAAACGCCGTCAAAATCTGAAGGAAATCATTCGGCTGACTCAAAAGTCGACACTCCAATAGTTACGCCAAATAAAAATGTAGCTCAAACAATTCCTGATGCAACACCAACTACTGCCGCACCTGCTTCTAAACCTATCGCCAATCCGGCGCTGAATGCACAACCTAATTTAGGTGGTAAAAAAAGTTTGCTTGCAGTATTGCAACAAAAATATGGTAGCGAGTATAGCATTGAAGAAGTGAAAGAAGCCATTTCTTTGGATATGGATAGTTTGCAAAATTGCTGGAATGAATATGCAAATAAAATGGAGCAAGACCTGAAACACTCGGTAGCAGGCACTTTTAGGATTGCGACGCTTCAGATTGAAGACCCTACCCATTTTACAATTACCGTACCTGCATTGACTGCACAGAAATTTGTAGAGCAAGAAAGAATGAGCTTGATGGAAACCATTTGGGAGCGTTTTCAGAATCGTGCCATTCAATTTAGTATCCTTGTGGATGCAGGAGAAAAAGAAGATGTGCCATTGCACATGAAACTCAATAGCAAACAAAAGTTTGACCATATTGCAAAACAATTCCCACTGGTACAACAGTTAAAAGAAAGATTGAATTTAGAAGTGAATTTCTAAAGCTTAGCTTTATTGTACCCCTTTTGTTTAAGGTATTGGAATACTTTTTGTCGGTGATCTCCTTGAATGATCATTTCTCCGTCTTTTACTGACCCACCCGTTCCGCAGAAATTTTTTAGCGCCTTGCCCAAAGCTTCTAAGTCTGTATCGGCACCTTCAAATCCATAGACAATGGTGACTGTTTTTCCAGCTCTATGTTTGGTTTCTAGAATCACCCTAAGTAATTGTTCTGCTGGCGCTAAAGTAATTTTTTCTTCCGCTTCATTCGGCACCATATAGTCCGGATTGGTGCTATATACCAAAGGTATACTTGAAAAACTATTGACTGTGTTTTTTGGCTTTTTACTCATCTTACTAACTTAAACGAGACTAGTTCACCCTCATACTCACAATCACAAATCCTTTTTTGGTGGACTGGAGCAATAAGGTCAAATTAAATTTTTGTTGACTGGACAATAATTTGCCAGTGAGGTACAATGTATTTCCTAATTTTCTTTCAGCACTTTTTTCAAAACCAACAATACTTTTTTGATTAAAAAAAGTTTGCAAGGTTTCGTTGGCTTGCTGTGCAGTCAATGGCTTTGTTGACACTTGGTCTAAAATGCTAGACTCCACTTGATTGTCCCAATAGCTTTGCAAAGCACTAAAATTGCCAGTTTGCAAATGTTGCACCAATAATTCGGTTTCATTTTGCGCCTGAACGCCAATGCTAGCGTGCAAAAGGGCAAATACAACTACTATTTTAGAGATTAACTTCATTTTTGTTGATTAAAGTAGGATAAAGTTTGTAATGTGCCTAGTATTTTGAAACTTTGAGGTATAAAAATAAACAAATTATACCCAACGCTATAAAAAGTTAAAGAATATGTCAAAAAAAGTAATATTAGTGATCATGGACGGATGGGGATTGGGCAAAATTTCAAAAGCGGACGCAATTCAACATGCGAAAGTTCCATTTGTTAGTAGCCTATATCAACAATACCCGAATAGTACTTTAGTGACCTGTGGTGAGGATGTAGGTTTGCCTGAAGGACAAATGGGCAATAGTGAAGTTGGACACCTAAATTTAGGAGCAGGAAGGATTGTTTATCAAGAATTGCAAAGAATCAATGTGGCCATTAAAACTGGTGAATTTGCAAGTAACCCCACTTTACTAGCATCCATTCAATATGCCAAAGACAATAACAAGCCATTGCATTTGATTGGCCTCGTTAGTGATGGTGGCGTACATGCACATACACAACATTTAAAAGCATTATGTGACTTGTGTCAATCAAAGGGATTGAACAATGTATTCATTCACGCATTCACTGATGGTCGTGATACCGATCCAAAAAGTGGACAGTGTTATATAGAATCCCTTGAAACACATTTAAAAAACTCAGTGGGCAGGATTGCTACTGTTAGTGGTAGGTATTATGCGATGGACAGAGACAAGCGTTGGGAAAGAGTTCAATTGGCTTATAACGCTTTGGTGAAAGGTGTTGGAAGTGCTGCCAATAGTGCACTTGAAGCAATTCAAGAGAATTATGCAAAAGACACCACAGACGAATTTATCTTACCTACAGTCATCACCGAAAACGGACAGCCCATTGCAAAAATTCAAGAGGGTGATGCAGTGATCTGTTTTAATTTCAGAACAGACCGTTGTAGAGAAATCACAGAAGTCTTGACGCAGAAAGATTTTCCTGAACAAGATATGCATGCCCTTCAATTGCATTATACGACGATGACTAAGTATGATGAAACATTTAAAAACGTACATGTCGTATTTGAAAATGATAATTTAGAAAATACTTTGGGAGAAGTGTTGGCGAAAAATAATAAAAAACAAATTCGCATTGCAGAAACGGAAAAATACCCACATGTTACTTTCTTTTTTAGCGGCGGTAGAGAACAACCATTTGATGGCGAAACAAGAATCATGGCAGCTTCCCCAAAAGTAGCTACCTATGATCTACAGCCAGAAATGAGTGCCTTAGAATTAACAGACAAGATCTTGCCAGAAATCAATGCAGGCAACCCTGACTTTATTTGCTTGAACTATGCCAATGCCGACATGGTGGGTCATACAGGTGTATTTAGCGCGGTAGTGAAAGCGGTTGAAACCGTGGATGCATGTGTCGAAAAAGTAGTGACTGCAGGATTAAACAATGGCTATACCATCTTTTTAACTGCCGATCATGGCAATGCTGATTTTATGATGAACGAAGATGGTAGCCCAAATACTGCCCATTCATTGAATCTTGTTCCTTTCTTTATTATTGACAAAGACTGGAAAGGAAGCATACAAGCTGGAAAATTAGGCGATCTTGCACCCACAATTCTCACCATGATGGAATTGCCTATTCCTAAAGAAATGACAGGCACTGTTTTAATCTAACTATTAAAACAATTCGTCCATAAACAACACAATGAAAATACACAAAGCAACTTACTTAATATCTAGTCCTAATTACGACCAATGCTTAAGCTTACAAGCACCAGAATATGCATTTATTGGCAGAAGTAATGTAGGCAAGTCCTCCATTATCAATGCCATCTGCGGACAAAAGGGATTGGCTAAAACATCTTCTGCACCTGGAAAGACGCAACTCATTAACCATTTTGAAATCATTAGCAACGAAGTGGTGAAAGGCCGTCAAGAAAAATGGTATATCGTCGATTTACCAGGATATGGTTATGCAAAAGTTTCCCAAAGTAGCAGAAGACGTTGGGAGCAAATGATTGAAAACTATTTACGTAAGAGACCCAATCTAAATCGAGTTTTTGTGTTGATTGATTCAAGACATAGCCCTCAAAAAATTGATATTGAATTCATTGAACAATTGTTCCAATGGCAAATTCCTTATACGCTTATCTTCACTAAATCAGACAAAGAAAAACCTGGTGTGGTAAAACGTAATGTGGAAGCTTTTTTTGAGAAGCTTAAGGAATTACTTCCTTTTTTACCAGAAGGTTTTGTGACCAGCGCAGAAAAGAAACTAGGCACTGAAGAAGTCCTAGATTGCATTGCGCGTTACAACCTATTATACAACGAAGACAAAGCATCCAACTAATATGAAAATACTTATCCAATACATTAAGCCTTTTAAAGGCTTAGTTTTTTTAGCGTTTATCCTTGCAGCTGTCAACCAAACTTTTTCTTTATTTGATCCGATGATCTTTGGAAAACTAATTGATGGCTTTGCTAAGAATCCATTTTTAGATCCTGCAGGAAACGAGCGCAGCCAAGCCATGTTTTTAAAAGGCGTGGGTAATATGTTACTGCTTTTGGTAGGAACAGCAATGGTCAGTAGAATTGCTAAGGCGTTTCAAGACTATACCGTGAATGTGATTATCCAAAAATTTGGCGCGGCCTTATTTACAGATGGCTTAAAGCATTCTATGCAATTGCCGTATCAAGCATTTGAAGACCAAAGAAGTGGAGAGACCTTGTCTATTTTGACAAAGGCAAGAGCAGATTGTGAAAAATTCATTAGCTATGTCATTAATGTAGTCTTTGGTATTGTAGTGAGTGTGATTTTTGTATCCGTGTACGCAACCAGATTGCATTGGTCCATTATCCCAATTTATATTGGTGGCGCAAGTATGATTGCCTATGTGACTAATTTATTGAGCAAGAAGATTAAAGTCATTCAAAAAAATATTGTGAGTGAAACTACGAGTCTTGCGGGCACTACCACAGAGAGTTTGAGAAATATTGAATTGGTAAAAAGCCTTGGATTGACTACTCAAGAAATTAATAGACTCAACAACAATACGTATAAAATTCTTGCACTTGAACTTAAGAAAGTAAAAAACATTCGTTCTTTAAGTTTTATTCAAGGCACGATGGTGAACGCATTGAGACAGGTGATCACTTTCACTTTAATGTGGTTGATCTTTAAAGAGATTTTGACGGTAGGTCAATTGATTTCATTGCAGTTTTATAGCTTCTTTATTTTTGGGCCATTACAAGAGATTGGCAGTATCATTATGAGCTATAGAGAAACCGAAGCGTCTTTGAATAACTTTGACGCCTTGATGAAAAAGCCCATTGATACACCTCCTGCAAATCCAATTGCTATTGGTGATATTGAACAGTTGGCATTTAAACAAGTGGGCTTTCAACACCAAACAGCTAATTTCAAAGCCATTGATCAAATCAGTTTTGAAGCTAAAAAAGGCGAAACCATTGCCTTTGTGGGTCCTTCAGGTGCAGGTAAAAGCACATTGGTAAAATTACTAGTTGGCTTATACGAACCACAAGAAGGAGAGATCTTAATGAATGGCGTAAACACAGCGCAAATAGACATGAGTGCCTTAAGAAACCAAATTAGTTTTGTCACTCAGGACACCCAACTTTTCGCGGGTACCATAAAAGAAAACTTAGCATTCGTTGCACCAGATGCAAGCGAAGAAGAGATGTTACTGGCATTAACTAAAGCTAGCTGTGCCAATATATTAGACAAGGGCGGAAATGGATTAGCCACAGTGATTGGAGAAGGTGGATTAAAATTAAGTGGCGGAGAAAAACAAAGACTCTCTATTGCTAGAGCTTTACTAAGACATCCACACTTATTGATATTTGACGAAGCAACCTCTTCATTGGATAGTTTAACAGAGGAATCTATCACCGATACCATTCGTGACTTATCTAAGGAAAGAGAGCAAATTACCATCATGATTGCGCATAGACTCAGCACCATCATTCATGCCACAAGAATTTATGTATTGGAAAAAGGCACGGTCATTGAATCCGGCAATCACCAAAGCTTACTAGAGGAGAAGGGCTTGTACTATGCTATGTGGAGACAACAGATTGGAGAAAGAAAAGGACAATAAGTCAAATAGGAATTTACTCAATAAAAAAGGATCGTCATTTGACGATCCTTTTTTATTGAAATATATTTTATCAGTTTACTTATTTTCCTCTCTTTCAAATTTCTTTTTCAGGTATTCAATTACAGAAGGGTCTTCTAATCCTTCCATATCACTTAATTCCAATTCGATGGCTCTGGTACTCAATCTGATTTCAATTAAAGAGAAAAAGATGGAGACCGAAAAGCTAATTAAACTTGTTGCAAAAATGAATTTCGCAATCCCCTGGTATTGTATAAAAATAAAGAACATAGAAAGCAAGGAAAGCAACAATGCTGCTACCCCATAGGTTTGCATATGTTGTATTAACTTAATGCGATATTTTAAGTTCTTAATTTGACCAAAAATAACCAAACGTTGCTCCTGCTGTTGATACTTATCATGTAAAACGCGCACACGGTTAGACAAAGCCAAAAAACGATTGGTATAAGCCAGCATAATCAGACTGATTGCCGGGAATAATAAGGCCGGGATATTAACTGATAGTTCCATACTATAAAAATAGTTAAAATAAACCGGTATTTTTGCAACTACGATTATGGAGAAAGAGCAGTTTAAGGAAATACAATCTAGCATCCCTCAGGAGCCTGGCATTTATCAATATTTTGATGATAAAGGCAAACTATTGTATGTTGGCAAGGCCAAGCATTTAAGAAACCGTGTGAGCTCATATTTTCTTTCCAATCAACATAGCTTAAAAACCATTGAATTAGTACAACGTATAAGCGAGATCAAGTTCACCATAGTGAACTCCGAACACGATGCCTTCATTTTAGAGAACGAGTTGATTAAGAACTATCAACCTAAATACAATATCAACTTAAAGGATGATAAAACTTATCCTTATATCGTCATTAAAAATGAAGCCTTCCCTAGGGTCTTTTTAACGAGACGTAAATTTAAAGATGGGGCCACTTATATTGGACCCTTTACACATGTATTTGCAGTAAGAGAATTGATCAACCATATTAAAGAAACCATTCCTCTAAGAACCTGCACCCTACCCCTTACTCAAAAAAATATTCAACAAGGCAGATTTAAAGTTTGCTTGGAATACCATTTAGGCAATTGTAAAGGGCCTTGCCAGGGTTTTCAAACGGAACAAGATTATGGTACCTCAATAGATCAAGTAAAACATTTACTGAAAGGAAATGTAAAACCATTGGTACAAAACTTAAAAGAGACCATGCAGGCCGAAGCAGCTGCACTCGCATTTGAAAAAGCCAATGAAACAAAAAAGAAGATTGAAGAATTAGAGCGATACCAAACCAAATCGGAGATTTTAACCAAGCAACAAGAAGCGATGGATGTATTTAGCATCGCCATGGAAGCCGATCAAGCTTATGTCAATTACTTGATGTTGCAAGAAGGGCGCATTGTGCAAACACATATGTTACCATTAAGTATTCCATTAGAAGAAACCAAGGAAACCGTGTTGGCATTTGCAATCCATTATTTTAGAACCCAGCTTGAATCCGAAGCAAAAGAAATCATTGTACCCGTTGAGCCCCTGGAGAAAGAAAAAGGAATCAAGTATACTGTTCCAAAATTGGGAGAGAAATTGCAATTGTTAGCGCTCTCTCAAAAGAATGTAGATTATGCCTTAAAGGACTGGAAGCATAGAGAAGCACTTGTAAAAGTAAGTGAACCCGCGCCAGTGAATGAAGTATTGATCGAACTCAAAAAATTACTTTCCCTACCTGCTGTGCCCAACCATATTGAATGTTTTGATAACTCAAACTTTCAAGGGGCTTATCCTGTATCGGCCATGGTATGTTTTAAAAATGGGGTGCCGAGTAAATCTGATTATCGGAAATTCAATATCAAAACCGTGGTAGGCATCAATGATTTCGCAAGTATGCACGAAACGGTTTTAAGGCGCTATAGTTCGGTCCTGCAAAAAAAGCAGCCACTTCCTCAACTCATCATTATTGATGGTGGCAAGGGGCAATTAAACGCTGCATTGGACGCTTTAAAGGAATTAGGCATTCAAGATAAGGTCACCACTGTGGGATTGGCTAAAAACATAGAGGAATTGTTCTTCCCGGGTGATACAAGTTCTATTTTACTTAACTGGAATAGTCCTGCGCACAATTTAGTACGCAATATTAGGGATGAAGTGCACCGCTTTGGTATTACTTTCCATAGAGCACAGAGGTCTAAGGGTGCGCTAGTGAATAGCTTAGATCATATTGAAGGGATTGGGCCTAAAACAAAAGACACTTTACTGAGCTATTTTAAATCGGTCAGTAAAATAAAAAGCGCCAATCCCAGCATTTTAACTGAACTGATTGGCGCTGCAAAAACTAAAATATTGTTAGCTGCTTTTAAGAAAGATTAATAGACCCAGCGATCTTGCTCGAAATCAAATATTTTTTGCTTGATCTTATCTCCTTCTTGAAGGCGCTTGATAGGATCTTTAAATAAGGCATTCAACATCTTGTCGTTATAGTTATCCAAAGTAGACTTTACCACATACCCATTGAAGTAGCGACTTTCGAATAATTCTTCCCAAGTAATACGACTTGAAATATTTCTTGGGTTGTATACTTCTGCTTTTGCCAAGCTCGTTCTTAATTCAGGGTAATAGACCCAAAACAAAGGACGCTTTACTACTTTGTTGCCAATTTGAATGGCAGCAATAGGCGCAATACCAATGATTCTACTGTACATCCTACTTGTCTTACTATCGAAAATCCATTGTTCTTTTAATCTAAAAGTATAAATAGAATCCGGATTCGGTGCTAAGTTGGTATTGTAAATGATGCTTGTATCATACACATTTGGGTCTAATACATTTTGAACCAATTGCGTGTCCAAACTTCCTTTTAAAGAAGCATTCACTTCATCTAAGCTTAATGGCGTGGTAAAACGATCATCTGCTGTAGAGAATGGCACTACACCATCTTTTTCGATTGCACGTAATAGTACGGCGAAAAAACGTTGGTCTCCATTTTCGTCATAAGACTGATACATAAAAGTTCTGTTGATCTTTTCTCTAGCATCAATTTCTTCCCAAACAAACTCACTAAACAAAGCATCTTCCTCTCTTAAATTTTCATAAGGTAAAGGCAATCTTTCTTTCACTCCTTTTCTAGAATTGGTTTCAGAAAAGAACGCGTACCCATTTCTTAAGCTTCTTTTATTATTTGCATTGAATCCACCTACAACAGTGGTATCAATGTTTTTTGTTGGCTTAACATCTGAAACAGTCGGCGCCGCTACTACTGTATTGTTTGTGACAGGCTTAGCCACAGGCTTTGTGATGACTGTATCTTGCGTTGTTTTAGCAGGTGTTGTTTTCTTTTTTGCTCCATAAGAAAACTGCGCATTTGCAGATAAAGTCATTACCAAAGAGGCAAGAACGATGCAGCTTGTTTTCATTGTCTTTTTCATAAATACCTTTTATTAATTTCAAATCAGCCGATAGATTCTACAGCGCCCAATTGACTATTGTAAAATAAACGTGATTGTTTGATCTAATTTTCTTGAACCACCACCCGGCTCTGATACTTTAATTTCACCAATGGTCACCGTTGTTCCAGGTTGACATTTTCTAATCAAAGCGGTAGCCCCTCCAGAAAATGCTGGACCATTCACTTCTGCAAAATCAGGCTCATCAAAACCTTTACCAGTTGCAATAACGATGTATGAAAGCACATTGAATTTCACCCCTTCAAATACAAAGTCTCTTAAGTCTGCAATCACACCACCCTGCGCTCTGAATTTAGCAGCAGCCATGTTCCCTCCAGCACTTCCACCCACAATGGCGATTGGATCTGGAATACGCTTCACTGGGATATTCAATTTTTGTGTTTGCTTGCCATCATTTACTGTTACAACAGCAGTTCCAGTTTGTGTACAAGTCACCATATATTGTCCCGATCCAGCTTTTCTAATATTCGCTCCAGCGCCTTCTACAGTCACATTGATTTTTTCACCACCTCCACCGCCTGTAATGCTCAATGGATTATCTAACCCTTTATAGAATACCCTTGTTTTATCTGTTGAAACGACTAAGCCTGAAGGTGTACCTACTGTGAACTGTACCTCTTTCTCTACTACCGCAGTTTCTCCATTCGGCTTTAAGAAAGAAATACGTACACGCTTAGATTGTACACCAGGCGTAGCACCTGCTACAGATTTATACACTGCAGAACCATCCGCAGCAACGGGTACCACTACACCGTCAATTGAAATAGTTGGCTTTGCTGCGCTACTAAATGCACCCACACCCGCTGTAATCACCAATTCCTCACCAGACATTAAATACTGTGAGTTAGAAGCTGCAAAAGCATTGAATTGATCATATACCAATTCAACTTCTCCAATTTCTTTGTGACAATATTCAACTACCTGTGCTTCTGTATTGCGGATATCGTTTTGAAACTTTGTCAAGATAGTGATGGCTGCAACTGCAGGTGTCATATTGAAATAGGCATATGCCCAATCATCTTTGGCTGCTAAATTATTAGACACAGGAATTGTTAAATCTAAAGAGACAGTCGGGATAACTTCTTTTTCAATTGCAGGATCAACTGCAGCTAAATCTTGTTTAAATTGTTTTAGTTTATTAAACAATTCCTGACCTCTAGAAGTTCCTGATTTTTTATTTAAAAACAATCTTGTAGTTGCATCTAAATCATCTTCTTTGAAAGTTTCTTTGCCATCTTTAATTTGCAAACCAGCTTCTTCTTTTAAACTTTGTTTCAAACTTTCAATATAAGTATACATTTCATCCGACAAGGCTTTCACCTTAACCGCTTTAGGCGCCCAGATCCCTGCTTTCTCTGCTGTCTTAGGGTCTTTTAATTTTGCCTCTAATGATTTATAAATATCCTGGTTCTTTTTTTGAATAATTACATTCGCATTCGTCAAACTTTGATCAATTGTTTTGAATGCATTTAAAATTTCGCTAGACACATTCAATGCCAAGAGCGCAGTCAACACCAAGTACATGATGTTAATCATTTTCTGCCTTGGTTCTTTAGGTAACGACATTTACGCTATATTTTATTAAGTGAATTAAAAGGGTTGAATCTACTGAGCCAATGTTGTTATTTTCCTTGCATTGCATGGATCATCTTGCTATACACTTGATTCAATTGAGTCAAGTTATCTGCCAACTGTGTCATTTGCTCCTTAGTTCTTGCAGCTTCATTCACAGTAGAATTCATCGCAGTAGACATTTCTTTTAAACTACCATAGAAATGATTCATTTCTTCGATCGTTTTACTCATTGACAAAAACTGATTGTTTAAATTCTTCAAACCTTCAGTTGAACTATTAATCATGCCTAAATTAGTAGACACGTCTTGTACTGTTTTTTGAACGTTGTTCAATGCATTCACTAATTCTGTTGCATTTACTTCACCACCACCCACAGCACCACCGCCATGATCCACTGGAGGAGGAGGCAAGAATGCATAAATCACAAATATTCCAGCTTCAGTTAATAAACCCACAATCAAAGCCCAGTCAGCCCATGATAAGTGAATGATTTTAGCCATTGCTCCAATAATTACCACAGCGGCACCTAAAGAGATAACTACGTTTACGATCTTATTTGTTTTTTCTGAAATTGTCTTTGCCATTAGGAAGATTTATAAAATTTAAATGTTTGTTTATTAAAATCAGCTCGATTAATTGACTCTTGGCGCCATTGAAAGCACACATCTAAATCCAATGTAGGACTTAGCAGTATCTTGGTATTCATAATTGCGCGAACTTACTTGACAGTTGTATGCAATGTCTTTCCAAGAACCCCCTCTTACGACTTTTCTTTTCATTAACACAGGGTCTGTATCTTTTGCATTGTATTGTACATCAGGACTAAAGTCTCCGATAAAATTATAACTGCCTTCATAGAATACCGAACTTGTCCACTCTGCCACATTACCTGCCATATCATACAATCCAAAATCATTCTCAGTATAAGATTTAATTTTAGTGGTATAGATATTGTCATTCTTTGCATCGCCTCCAAAATAATCCCCTCTACCCGGCTTGAAATTTGCTAACAATCTACCTTCTTTTGTTCTTGTATAAGGCGATCCCCAAGGATACATTGCATTAGATCTCGAATTTCCTCTTGCCGCATATTCCCATTCTGCTTCTGTTGGCAATCTATAAATGCCATCAATTTTTTGATCCTGTCTTCCTGGTCTGCCAGCAAAATAATCGCTGTTATTGGTTCTCCAATGTGTAAATGCTACAGCTTGTTTCCATGTCACACCAACCACAGGATAATCATTGTATGCAGCGTGACTAAAATACAATCTAGTCAATGGTTCATTATAAGAATAAGAGAAATCACGCATCCAAACTAAACTGTCAGGATACACAGGTTGATTCACCGTAATTAAATAATCGCCTAATGATTGCTCTAATCCTTTAGACGCTTTTGCTGCAGCTTTTAAATCAACAAAAGAATATTTATAAATTAATTTATTAGGATCTAATTCAATACGTCCCTGAATACGATTGTCAGGACTCAATAAAAGTTCATTTAATTTTTCAAGCACTGCACGGCTGTTCTGATTGATTCTAGCAGCTTTAGCCCAATCAACTCGAATGGTATCTTCATTTTGATTGATGCCCCCACCATAGATGGCTAAATACTTTAGAGAATCTGCTACATATTTAACAAATCTTCTATATTGCTCGTTGGTTACTTCCGTTCTATCCATCCAAAAATTCTGAACAGAAACCAATTTCTTTCTGTTGACCATTGAAAGGTCCATCTGCTCGTCACTTGCTCCCATATAAAATGAACCACTTGGAATGGATACAGTAAGTGGATCTAATTTTTTACTATTGCTTCTTTTGCTTTTTTTAGGAGGTGCAAAAGCGATGATCGTAAGCGATAAAATCAAAATGCCCAAAGTTGCAATGGGGAAATTGATCTTAGTATTTTTAAAAAATGGTATCATATAGGTTTAGAATGAGTTGATTTTCACCTGTTTTTGGTGATGCAATTTAACACTTTAGTTGTTAGATATTTGCTAAAAATAGCGTTATGGAACTGACAGGAGCAGAACAGGTATTATTTTTACACATAAAGTATTGATTATCAGTAATTTTTTTGCCTTTTAGAAGGGGAATAAGGTCGTTTTCTTCCTGGCTATTTATACGTATAGATTGAGGTAAAAAGGGCGCAATCATATTGGGTAAAGTTTTATGGACTGTTGGCCCCATTCCAACTAGCTCTACCACCCCTACTGCCATTTGATAAAAACTTTGAGCCCAATACCCAAATGAACCCGGATATTGCACCAATGACTTCCGAATTGAAGCAACCATTCTTTCTGCATGTAAAGTCCAATTTGCCTCATCAAACACTTGGCCCAAATAATTCAAACTAGCACAAATAAGGGCATTTCCACTTGGCTGTGCCCCATCATAACTTTCTTTTTTTCTAATAATCACATCTTGTTGATAGACTGCTGTATAATAAAAATAAAGGCCTTCTTCGTCTAGAAAATGTTCCATGACGTAGTTCATCCATCTTTTTGCTTTGAACAAATAATCTAAGTCGCCTGTGATTTCTTGCAATTGGATATAGGCTTGAATTAAATTAGCGTAATCATCTAAAAATGCTTTTGCTTTTGGTGTACCACCCGCAATGCTGTGGTACCAATATTGCTCCGTTGAATGATACAAATTCTTTTCTAACCAAAGCATACTTTTGATTGCTGCAGCTTTGTATTCTGCATTACTTGTTGCTGCATATATTTTACATAACCCAACCACCAACATGGCGTTCCATCCTAAAATGACTTTATGATCTAAGGCTGGTCTAATTCTTTGTTCGCGCGCTTCAAATAATTTTTCTTTTTCTTTTTGGAATGCGGGTTCCCATTCTTTTTCGATACTCGATTGGGTCCAAAGAATATTCGTATGTTCCCAATTACCTGCTTCAGTGATTTGATAATAAGCAGAAAATGTATCGAAGATTGCAGGATCAATAATGCGCTTTAATTCGGCATAAGACCAGGTATAAAATTTACCCTCTACGCCTTCTGAGTCTGCGTCTAAGGCAGCATAGTAGCCACCTTCGCCATTAAACAATTCTCTTTGTAAAAAAGTAAATGTGGCGTGAATCACATTCAGGTAAACTGTCTTCTTAGTGATTTGATAGGCTTCTGCAAGCACTCCCAATAGGAGCGCATTGTCGTACAACATTTTTTCAAAATGCGGCGCCTGCCACATTGCATCCACACTATACCTTGAAAATCCACCACCTAGATGATCGTAGATGCCTCCTTGTATCATTTTATCAACCGATCTTATTGCATGAACGATCGACGCTTCGTCTTTGTTTTGAAAATAATTTCGGAACAATACTTGTATTGAAAATGTTTGTGGAAATTTTGGTGCTGCACCAAAACCACCCCATTGTGTATCTGCATTATGCAAAATCCTTTGTGCAATCAACTGAAATTCTTCATTGGTTGCGACTGCAGTGTTGTTGTGCTGATTTTGATCTTCACTTTGCAGTTCTTTGATATTTGATTCTAATAAATGCTGTGTTAAATGTGTTGCTTGCTCTACTAATTTGTCCCGATTGTTTTCAAAAGCAGCTTGTACACCTTTTAATACATCTAACCAAGATGCTCTGTTATGCATTGCAATTGGAGGGAAATAAGTACCCCCATAAAAAGGCTGACCATTGGGTAGCAGGAAAATATTTAATGGCCATCCACCTGAGCCTGTCATTGCCTGAAGGGCGTCCATATAAATATGATCCACATCTGGACGCTCTTCTCTGTCCACTTTGACATTGATAAAATGCGTGTTCATGTATGCTGCTACTGTTTCGTCTTCGAAACTTTCTCGCTCCATTACATGACACCAATGACATGCAGCATATCCAATACTCAATAAAATGGGCTTATCCTCCGCAGTTGCGACAGCAAACAAATCTTCGGACCAGGGCCTCCACTGCACAGGATTATGTGCATGCTGAAGCAAATAGGGACTTGTCTCTTTGATTAAGGCGTTGGTGAATTTTTTATCGGCACTCATAAGAGTGCAATTTAGCTTATTTCTTTTTAGTCGATAGGGTCGCTTGGGCTAAAAACTGATCCAAACCGGCAAACATGCTAGATACTTGTGGGCTAGGGACTTTGATATGCAAAGTCAACCCTGCATCTTCAATGGCTTTACAAGTATTAGAACCAAAAGCGGCTAGGCTGGTGCCATTTTGCACAAAATCAGGTGCATTGTCATACAAGCTTTTTAAACCACTAGGGGTAAATAAGCAGATGATATCGAATTTGTTTTCTTTTAAAAGCGGCTTGATGTCACTACTTACAGATCGGTACATATACGCTAGGTCAAAATTGCAGCTATGGTCTTTTAACCAATTTACAATTTCGTTATCCTGTTGATTCTCACTACATACATAAAGAAATTGTTCATTCGCTTTATGCTTATTCAATACATCAAATAATTTCTTGTTCGTTCCGTCTGCACCAAAGAAAACTTTACGCTTTCTGTACATGATGAATTTTTGCAAATACAATGCAACAGATTCAGTGATACAAAAATATTTAGTGTCTTGGCTAATGTTAATTTTTAATTCATCACAGGTTCTAAAGAAATGATCAATCGCATTTTTACTTGTGAAGATCACAGCAGTATAAGTAGGGATATCGATCTTTGTTTTTCTAAACTCTTTTGCGCCGATTGGCTCTAATTCAATGAAAGGTTTAAAAAATAAAGCCACATTGTACTTTCTTTCTAAATCAAAATAAGGCGACTTTTCACTTTCAGGTCTCGCTTGTGAAATCAGGATTTTTTTAATGGACTTAGTTGCAGTTGCTTTTTTATCTCCACTCATTTCTTTTGCCATTTTACACTTTCTACTTTAGTAAGTACCTCCAAAATATTGCACTATGAACTTATATAAAATCAACAGTGGCAGTATTTCGAAAGCACAAAGGTAAAGAAAAAAATGAAAGGAAGAGATATGTAATTTATTCCTAACAGATGTTAATGAAAACAAGTACCTATAAAGCACCAATAAAATCATCAATAATCCCGCCCCTCCAGTCGCAAAAGGATGCAAATAAGGCTTGGCAAATGCCAGTATTAAAATGAATGGTATCAATAATATACCTAGCACTTTGTTAATCATAAAGACCACGAAAATATAGGTTTGAACCAGGTCTTTTGTGTTAAACACATAACCTGCAATGGTTAAACAAATAAACTTGCCTAGGTATAATCCCAAGAAGAACAAGCACATATATGAATAAGCCTCCCAGAAATTAATAGGCAACAAATGACTATTGAATATGATCAATGTGGCAAACAAAGAGAAGCTCATTACAAAACTTATATTCATGATCAAAGAGGCAATGCTATTTTGCAAAAGCTGTTCTCTATTTTGCAACATTCTTAAAGAGGACTGACTAAATTGACTAAACAATTTGGGGATATACTGCGGAAAAATATTAATGATAAACCCATATAAAAAAAGCAATGCAATAATTGAATAGAATAACAAGTCTTTGTCAGGCAAAGAAAATTTTTGTTCTATTTTATACAATACATCTCCCGCATTGGCTAGTGTAGCTTTTTGATTGTATAGTTGATACGCGTTCTTTTTTTGACTATAAAAATTGCGATACAATTGAATGATATTAAAACTACTGTCCCTAGGGTCTCTTGGTATGGATTGTAAATACCAAGCATCTGCTTGAATAAAAGACTTGGGAACGATTGGAATGTATTTTAGCCACAAAGTATCTTTTATCAATACCGTATCCTGCACATTCATGATCGTATCCATCGAAAACACGCCCGTATCTTTTTGACTAGTCTGCTTCACAAGTGTAAAGCTGGACAATACAAAAAGTCCAATTAGGGCAAAAGTGAATTTCTTTAGTTGGGCTAACATCTGCTGCAAAAATAAGTAAACTAACGCAGCATTAAAGAACAATGCCTAGCTTTGTTGGAATTCTACTTATGGCAGGCATCTATTTACATATTCCCTTTTGCAAAAAAGCTTGTCATTATTGCAATTTTCATTTTTCTACACAGACAGTGCATATTCAAGCTTTTGTAGATGCAATCATCAAAGAGATTGAACTGCAGAAAACATATTTGAACCAATCCATTCAAACCATCTATTTTGGAGGAGGCACCCCATCCCTACTCAATGTCGAACAATTGAGCAGGATCATGAACGCACTTAAAACCCATTTTGACATCTCCCCACAGATAGAATGCACGCTGGAAGCCAATCCCGATGACATTAGCGCTACCAAATTGGCCGAATGGAAACAAACAGGTATCAACCGATTAAGTATTGGCATACAAAGTTTTCAATCCCCCGCATTGGCATGGATGAATCGAGCGCATACTGTGGAACAATCCCATGCTGCTATTGAATTGGCACAAGCAGCAGGCTTTAATAATATTAGTATTGATTTAATTTATGGCACACCCACTTTAAGTGACGAAAATTTGATCGCAGACTTAGATTGGATCGAAAAATACAAAATCAAACATGTCTCTTGTTATGCTTTGACGGTGGAAGACAAAACAGCTTTGAAGAAATTAATCGAAAAAGCCCAATTAGAAGATGTTGATCCCGAAAAACAAGCCAGCCATTTTGAACTTTTAACCACCAGATTAAAAGCAATGGGCATGGAGCATTATGAGATTTCAAATTTTGCTGTACCAGGATCAAGGAGTCAACACAATAGCAATTACTGGTCTGGGGTAAGCTACCTTGGACTTGGCCCTTCTGCTCATTCTTTCAATGGGGTATCCAGACAATGGAATATCTCCAACAACGCATTATATATTCAAAGCTTGAACAACAATCAGCTGAATTTTGAAATTGAATATTTGTCAGAAGCGAATCGTTATAACGAATACATGATGACAAGTTTAAGGCGTATGGAAGGCTTTGACCTAGACTATATTAAAAATACATTCGGAATTGTATACTATGAACATAGCAAGACCACAATGGATGCTTTGCGAACAAAAAACTATTTTCAAGAAAATGAAACTAGGGTTTCGCTAAACCAAGAGGCCAAGTTTTTGGCAGATGGAATTGCTTCCGATTTTTTTATACTAGGAACCGCTCAATAGATTTAAATGTGGCTGCAGGGTCTGCACCTTCCCAAAGTATCTGGTACACCGCATCCATAATCGGCAGGTTCACTTTCAATGTTTGATTCATCGTATGTATACACTTGCTCGCATTATACCCTTCTGCCACCATATTTAATTCTAGCTCTGCTGCTCTAACTGAATAGCCCTTCCCAATCATATTGCCGAAAGTTCTATTGCGACTATGCAGTGAATAACAAGTCACCAATAAGTCCCCTAAATAAACAGAAGCATTGTGGTTGATGGAACTACAACTTGTTCCATTCTTGTCCATAATTTCTTTTAAAAGCAACTGCATTTCATTGGCACAATTGGCAATAAAAACACTTAAAAAATTGTCACCATATTCTAATCCATGTGCTATACCCGCACCCAAAGCATAGATATTTTTAGCGACACCCGCATACTGCACGCCTAGTACATCTTTATTGACGATGGTATTGATGTATTCTGATTTAAAATGACTTGCTATCAATGTAGTTTCAGCCTCATCCACCCCTGAGAATGTCAAATAAGACAACTGCTCAGATGCAACTTCTTCTGCGTGACTCGGTCCAAGTAAGGTGAAATATTGTTCAATAGGGAAATTGAATTGTTGTGCAAGGTATTGGTTCAGTAAAATATTATGATTCGGCAATACCCCTTTCACCGCAGAAATGACCTGCTTCCCCTTTAGATCTTCTGCACTCAATGATGCTAAGGTAGATTCAATATGTATAGACGGCACAGCGATGATTAAGATATCTGATTGTGCCACCACCCATTTAATATCTGTAGAAAAAGCAATTTGTTGCACATTAAAATAAGCATTCCTTAAATAATGTTGATTGTGTTTACGTTTCACAAAATAATCGATATTGGCTTGTTGCCTCACCCACCAAGTAATTTGGTTGCCATTATCCGTCACAATCTTAGCAATCGCCGTAGCCCAACTTCCGCTACCAATTAATCCAATTTGCTTTTTTTCCATGGCACAAACATATGAAATTCATAAAAAAAGGGGCGCATTTTTTATATGCGCCCCTTTTTAAGGTAAATTTTACAGGATTACCCTATTTTTTCTCTTCAAATAACTTTTCCTTAGTAACCACTTTCACTAAAGAGCCATCTTTTAAAGTCTTACTTACAATGCTATAAGGACCAGTAATGACTTGATCTCCCACTTTTACGCCTGATACTTCAATGAAGTTTAAATCTTGGATATCTGTTTTCACTTTCACCATTTTCACTTTGTTGTCTTTTTGTAAAACAAAGACTACTTCATTTAACACTTCATCTGCTTTTGCTGGCTCATTATCCTTAGACGCTGTGCTTGAAACCTTAGTTTCTTTTCCTTGACCATCACTGTCTCTTGTTGTTACTGCATTCAATGGCACAGAAATTACATTCACCTTAGATTTAGTTTGAATATCTGCACTCGCAGTCATACCTGGTCTGAATGGGAAGATTGCATTTTCTTGAATTAAATCTGCATAACTCTCCGTTAATAAACGGATATGCACTTTATAGTTCGCTACTTCAGCCGCACTACTAATTCCTGAAGCAGACGCGGTGATTGGATTCGCTATTTTGTATACAATCCCTTTGAACTTCCTGTTATTATACGCATCTACTTCTACCAATGCTGTATCTCCTAATTTTACTTTCGTAATATCGTTTTCACCCACATCCACTCTCACTTCAATACTCTTCATATCTGCCACACGCATCATTTCAGTACCTGCCATTTGCGCAGTACCAACTACACGCTCCCCTTTTTTCACGTTCATTAAACTAATAATACCGTCCATTGGAGACACGATTGTTGTTCTAGCTAAGTCTTTTTCTGCTCTAGCCAATTGGGCTCTTACGCCTTGAACTTGCGCCTCTCCACTTTTGATAGACTCTTTTGCTGCATTATAACTTGATTCAGCAGAACGATAAGTTTGCTCTACTTGCTCATACTCGGCTCTAGAAACAATCTTGTCTGCAAATAATTTTTTGTAACGCTCGTAAGCTGCTTTTGCATTTTCATACCCGTTCTTCAAACCACTTAAATTCGCTTTAACATTTTCGTATTGCGCTTTTACTTGATTTACAGAGGCAGTAACTTGATCTCTTTGAGAAGAATAGATATCTGCATAGATCTTAGCCAACACTTGACCCTTTGTTACTTTTGCGCCTTCTTCCACAAACAAGCTAACAATTTCACCAGAGATATCTGGACTCACTTTTACTTCAATTTCAGGATAGACTTTACCACTTGCATTCACTGATTCGGTGATGGTTCTTAATTGTACTTTTTCAACGGTCACTTCTGTACCTTCTTCCTTACCAATGACACCCGCCTTTTTTAGTCCAACTAATACCACAACAAGTGCGACAAAACCTACAATACTCCAAATGATTTTCTTATTCATTTTATTTATTTTTACGTTGCTTTTAATGGTTTAAAGAGAAAGTGCTTCTCCTTTGTAAAACTCTAGTAACTTAATTCTAAATACATACTCATATTGAGCAGATTTGAAATTTACTTTTGCCTTTAAAAAGTTATTTTGATTGTTCAATAATTCAATAGTACCTAATAAGCCTAATTCATAACGCTTGGTAGCAAAATGATATGCTTTTTCTGCAGAAGTGACTGCCTTTTGAGTGGCATTTAATTTATTAAAAGCCACCACTGCATTCGTATAGGCAGCATAAATGTCTTGCTTTAGTTTTCTTTGTGCATTTTCTTGTTGCAAGCTTACCGACTGGTAGTTCAACTTAGATTGTTGATAGGCAGTTTTAGACTGATTGGCATTGAAAATTGGAATAGATAATTGAAAACCAAAATTCTGTCCAAAGTTATTGTCCAATTGCTTACTCCATCCATTCCATATATTGCTAAAGTCTCTATTACTTGTTGTAGTTGTATACAATGGACTTTGAACATAATATTTTGCAGCGCCAACAGTGACAAAAGGACTAGTCGGGGATATATTGCTAAATCCAGCAGGCTCTACACCACTGATATATTTAAAAGAATTAGAGAAGTTGGTACTCAATGAATATCCAAAACTAAGTGTTGGATAAAATCCAGCTTTAGCAACAAGACGATTTTTCTCTGCTGCTTTCAAGCGTAGGTTTGCCGCTTTAATATTGGGTAAATTTTGTTCAGCAACTGTAAATACATAATCCGGCTGCAAATCGGCAAAGCCTTGTAATTTGATTTTATCCACTGGTTGAACATCTACTTCAAATGCATCTGCAGCATCTAAGTTCAATAATGCTTTTAAACTTAATTTACTTTGAGCTACGTTAGAGATCGCAGTGATATAATTACTACTATCGTTGGCTAACTGTGTTTCTAGTTCTAATAAATTAATTTCTGGCAACAATCCAACCTCAACACGCTTCTTAGTTGCAGCCAATTGTTCATTGGTTTGTGCAATTTGAATCTTCGCAATTTCAGATTGTTCAATGGTAGACAATACTTGTAAATAAAAAGTAGCCACATTTAAAGAAATGTCATTAGATGCTGTTTGAAGATCTGCAATACTTGCCAACCAAGTAAAATTACTAGCAGCTGCAGTATTGTTTAATCGATTGTTATTGTACAATTGAATACCCCCGTTTAAACCAAAATTATTGTATAAAAACTGCGTCGTTGTAAAGGCATTGGTTACTGGGTCAATAGAACGTCCCAAACGCATCCCTAAACCAGATGAACCACTCATTGTGGGCAATTGATTCGACTTAGCTTGGTCCGCTTGAAGCTTTGCCAATCTTGCTTGTATGTCTGCTTGCTGAACCGAAATATTGTGCTTAATAGCATATTCCACACAGGTTTTTAAATCCCATTTAGCTGGCTCCTGTGCAGTCAAAGACAGGGTAAACACAAGAAAAATAAACGAAAAAATGTATCTCATTGTTTGTATTGAAAATGATGAATTCCTATTATACAATACAAAAGTAAGGCAAACCTTAAGAGTTGTCTAATTTTTAGACAAACGGACTTCAAAATGGCTGAACAGCTATGGGTGGGTATAAAAGGCTGAATTCCCGCCTAAGCTGTCTTTTTATAGTAGAATATGCGGTACAATACCAATACAATGGCTACTAAAATGACTGCGGTCAGTGCCGAATAAGGCTTATCAATTACCACTGCGACCGCCACAAATGCATAGGAAAGCACGAAAATAGCAGCTAAAATGGGTGTCCATCGTTTTAAACCACCGGTTACCGCAGCGTCTCCCTGTCCTTTTCGTCTCAAAATGAATAAGGTGGCTGCAGAAGTACTCATCCCTAAGCAGTCTAAAAAGATACTAAAACTCAACACGTCGTCTACCCCCTTTCCGAAAAAAGTGATTAAAATGGTAGTGACCGCAAATACGGTTAATCCAGGAATTAATGCTTCCGTTTTAGCATGCTTGTACTGAAATATTTTTGGCAACACTTTGTCTTCGCTCATTGCAAACATCACCCTTGGGTTACTCATTAATAATACATTCACATAAGCAAGTACACTTAACACCATCGCAAAATCAAAAACCTTAGCCCCAAATTTACCAAACCAAGCTTCAAATAAAAGCGACCCAATTGCATTGGCATTTTTCATATTGTCAAAACCAATTACTTGAACATAGGTATAGTTGATCGCAAAATATAAAAACAATACGATGCCAATACCAAATACAATGCCTCTTTGCATCGTTTTGGCAGATTGTACTTCTGAACCGAAATTAATGGTTTGTTGATATCCTCCATAAGTAAAAAATACAGCAACAAGACTTACCAATAATAACAATGCACTATTATGACCATCATAGGCATACACTTTCCCTTCATTAAATCCATGCGGAGCTACTGTTACGCCTTTGAACAAAGAAGATATTAGCAATACAATCAAACTAATTTTTACGATCATCAACACATTCTGTGTCCGACTACTTGTTTTTAAACCTAATAAATTAACAATATAGAATAGTCCCACAGACAAAGAAGCAATGCATACATTAAAAAATGTACTAGAGGGATGACCAAATAATAAATCACTCACATAGTCTGCGCCAATTAAAGCTACTACTGCTAATGAAGCAGCATTACTAATTAGAATCAATACATTAATGGTAAAGCCAACACCGGGATGATAGCAATGTGCAAAGACTTTATAGTAACCCCCCATCACTGGCAGCCTTTGACCAATTTCTGCATAAGTTAAAGCACCAAACAAAGCAATGATGCCTCCAATTATCCAAGCACTAAAAAAAATAAGTGGGGTCCCTGATTTTGCTGCAATCGTAGCGGGTGTTTTAAAAATACCCATACCTATTACCAAACTCACCACAATCATGGTTAAGCTAAAAAAATTAATATGCTGTTTTGTCTTTGTACTCATATTGTAATTCGTTGAAACTATAGTTAAATATAAATGTAGCAAACTTATTGGGAGTTTTCAACAATGAGTTGATAATTAAATAAACCCACTATTTTAAAAGAAGATATGTTTGCGCTAGATTAGGTTCATGCAAATGATTAAAAGGGAATCCAGTTTAAACCTGGAGCTATTCCCGTAGCTGTAAGTTCAATGCGCAAGCATTAAGACAAATCCACTGAAGCAATTTGGGAAGGATGTCTTTGAAAAGAACGAGCCAGAAGACCTGCCTGATTGATAAAATCAACAGCTTTCGGGTAAAAAGCAAGGATTATATTAAATTTTGGCTCGCCAAAATCTCTTATGGTTCTCTTATTCCAGGAAGCTCATTGTTCACTCAAAAAACAAAACAATGAGCAAAAAAATCATCACGCTCTCGGTGTGCCTTATCGCCACCACCACCCTCGTCTTTGGGCAACAAAAAGACAGTATTCAAAAAAACAACAACGCCACTCAACTGGAAGATGTGATTGTTACTGCCAATAAAATTGAGCAGAAACAAAATGGCACTAGTAAAGTCATGACTATTATCACTGCTGCACAAATTCAACAAAATGTAGGTAGAACAATTGCACAAGTGTTGAATGAGCAAGCAGGCTTAAGCTTACCAGGTACTTTAAGTAACTTAGGTACTGTTCCAAGCATCTATATGCGCGGAGCAGCATCAGGCAGAACACTGGTATTAATTGACGGTGCTCCAGTCGGTGACCCTTCTATGATCAGCAATGAATTTGACTTAAACTTAGTTCCTCTAAACCAGGTAGAGCGTATTGAAATCTTAAAAGGCGCTCAAAGTACCCTGTATGGATCGGATGCCATTGGTGGCGTGATCAATATCATCACAAAAAGTAAAGGTGTCCCATTTGTGACAGGTGCTTTAAGCTACGGCAGTTATGGCACCAAGCAGGGCAACTTGCAGTTCAATAGCAATATCAACCAACTCAATTACACCATTGGTTTTGAAAACCAAAATTCTGACGGATTTTCTTCTGCAAAAGACCAAAGCAACAGTGGAAATTTTGATAAAGACGGCTATCAAAATAACAGTTTTTTTATCAAAGCAAAATACAAGTTTGATACCCTTTGGAACCTACAATTGTCTAGCAGAAAAACAGCTTATACCTCCGCTATAGACTATGGTGGATTTAAAGATGACAAAGACAATGAATTCAAAAATGCCACCAATATCAATGGGTTGATCTTACAATATAAGAAAGCTAAGACGAGCTTTCAAGTGCAATACCAGTATACCACACAGGATAGAACCTATTTAAATGATAGTGCAGATCAAACCTATTTGGTGTATGAAAACAACCAATATGCAGGTAAAACCCATTTTGCTGATGCTTATTTGTCTACCCCAATTAAGCAAAATATACAATGGATTATTGGAACAGATTTTAGATATGGATCCTACAATCAAACTTATGAGTCCATCAGTCAATGGGGACCATACAATGATGCGTTTAAAGATACTTTTCAATACCAAAATGCACTCTATACCTCTGTATTAATCAATGACAATGCAAAAAAATGGCTATTGGAATTAGGCGCTAGATACAATCACCACAATCGTTTTGGAAGCAACCAAACTTTTACCATTAATCCAAGTTATGCACTAACAGATCAAATAAGATTGATTGCGAGTGTTTCTACAGGATTTAAAGCACCTTCCTTATATCAAATAAGCTACAATGATCAATTAAAAGCAGAGACTTCTTTTAATACCGAATTGGGTATCTC
>JAGOAO010000008.1:0-11338 GCA_017983845.1 Sediminibacterium sp. | reverse complement strand
CACTAACAGATCAAATAAGATTGATTGCGAGTGTTTCTACAGGATTTAAAGCACCTTCCTTATATCAAATAAGCTACAATGATCAATTAAAAGCAGAGACTTCTTTTAATACCGAATTGGGTATCTCCTTCAGAAAAAGTGCCATTTTTGCTAGAGCAGTTTATTTTAATAGAAATATCAAAAATGGTATTGACTATAATTACATAGATTATAATTTCTTCAACTTCATCCAACAAAAAGTAAATGGATTAGAAATAGAGATTCAACATCCAATCAATGAGCAACATCAATTTTCACTGAACTATACTTTAATGAATGGGCAAGAAACCAACCAAAATAGAATCACTACAACTGACACGGTCACTTATAACTATTTATTAAAGCGCCCTAAGCATAGCTTGAATATTCAATGGCATTATGTGATTAATAAAAAATGGGATGCAAGCTTAACTGCTAGGTATATTAGCAAGCGTATGGATGTAGGTGGATATGCCACACCAGATGTTGCATTAAGCTACTACACTTTATTGAATGCCCATATACAATACAAATGGAGTAAACGTGTTGTATTGTTTGCAAATGGTCAAAATTTATTGAACGACCATTTTAATGAAATCTATGGCTACAATGCCATTGGAAGGACTGTGCAATTTGGAATTCGATTGAATTAATTGATTCAATTTTAAATCCTTACACTATTCCTTCAAAACCATCCAGATCCTGGGTTAGTAAATCTAAAAAAGCTTTGTATCTTCATACAAAGCTTTTTTTATGGAATTTAAACTTGACGAACTCTTGACCATTGTGTTTACCTTATTCGCCGTAATTGATATTGTGGGTTCAATTCCTCTATTGATTTCAATGAAAGAGAAGGTAGGTGTCATTAAGTCTTTTAAAGTGACTTTGATTTCGGGCGCTTTAATGATCCTTTTTCTATTTTTAGGAAAGCCTTTTTTACAAATTCTAGGGTTAGATGTAAAATCATTCGCCGTGGGCGGATCGATTGTGATTTTTCTGTTAGGACTAGAAATGGTGCTAGGGCATGAAATATTTAAGGGAGATAAAAACGAACATGCAGGTGCAGTAGTCCCTATCGCATTCCCAATTATTGCAGGAAGTGGAACGCTAACCACCATCATGTCTTTGAAAGCCAATTTTGACGAAGCTTATATCGCCGCAGGCATCATCATTAATTTGGTGATCATTTATGTCGTATTAAAATCATTGAATTTCATTGAACGTATGCTAGGACCAGGTGGCCTTTTAGCAGTTCGTAAATTTTTTGGTGTGATCTTATTGGCGATAGCAGTGAAGATCTTCTCAAGTAATATTGCAGCTTTGAGAAAATAAATAATCATTCAATAAAAAAGAGTTAGATCATAATGATCTAACTCTTTTTTATACCAAATAGGCTTGACCCAAGCGATAACTATTAGAAACTCAATTTGCATTGTAACACATAGTTTCTACCTAAAGCCGAGATGCCACTTGCAAAATATCGGTAGTTTAAATCTGCGATATTTTCAATCTGAACACTTAAGTTCATTTTTTTACTAGGCTGATAACTAGTGTTCATGTTCCAGATTAGCCAACCCGGCATGCCGTCCTTAGTAGCATACAACTCATTGTCCTCTCCATTTAAATTATAGTCTGTAATATGTTTCCATCCATTAAATACGGTGAATATTTCAGCAGAAAATTGATTTAATTCCTGCTTCAATCCTACTCTTCCATAAGTTGGAGGAATATGATCCAAAGGCTTATCCTTAAAGCCATCAACATTTTGATACCTTCCTTTGGTATAAGAATAAGTGGCTGTTAAGATTGTATTAGGAGTGATATTGGCAGAGCCATTTACATTAAATCCATATACAAATGCCTTGGCTTTATTTTGAGTCGCAAAAACCTCACTCATTACGCCTTGATACAAAATGGAAGATGCATTATTCCATTTGAACCTATCTACCACTAATGCATTTTTAAACCAGGTATAAAAAACAGAAGCGCCAATGGAATAATTAGCAGTTGTCTTAGACACATTCAATTCTGCATTATAAGTGTACTCAGGTTTTAAGTCCTTATTAGGCACTACTACATATCCTGTCTTTGTATCAAATACTTTAGTTAAATCATCCACATTGGGTGCTCTAAATCCACTACTTGCACCAAAACTAACTCTTAAGCCATCCGCGCCATTGTATGCTAGACCTAGGTTACCGGTAAGGGAAGTATTGTTTTGTTTCGCTTCTGTAAATGGCAAATGCATCAATGAAGTATCTTTAAAATGTGCATTCAATTGTACATTGTTTAAACGCATTCCAGTATTCAACACCCAATTCCCTTTTAGGAATTGAGTATGCTGCGCATACACAGCGTAATTAGCCATATTTGTTGGACCATCACTATACCTTGTGACAATAGTAGATCTTAGATTGGATAATAAATTATTGCGATATGCAGTTGAACCTACTTCATTATAATAAGATTCTACACCAATATGCAAATCACCAGAAGCGTCCTCATGCAATAGATCCAGATTCAATCCGAATAGATCCACTTTCTCGAATCGATAATCCTTATTATTAGAATTGTATTTTCTGCTGATCCTACTTTCTTCTAAATGTTGGTAATTCAAATTCATAGCTACTGTTTGAAAATAGCCTTTCAGCTTTTCTTTTGAGAACTTATATCCAATCATATTACGCAACTGCGGACCATAATACCATTCCGCATACACTGGCAGGCCATTATTCGTTTCAGTCAAACGATCATAACGATTGATATCAGATGATTTAGAGATCTGAATGTTTAATAAATGAGCGGTTTGCTCATTGGGCTTATACAATACCTTTTGCAATAAATCGGCCTGATTGTACCCGCTTAACTTTTGAATGTTTACAGAAGCAGTATTGTCCTTCACCACATCTGTATTGTTTTCACGCGCTACATAAAAAAGTCTTTTACCAAAATCTGGATAAGCAGACCATCTTTTATTTCCCTGACGCATGTCTCCAAAACTACTATTGGTAAAGGAAGTAAGATAAGCCCATTTATTATTTGCGATATTGATGTCTATATGTTGACGATGTTCATTTTGACCATTGCCGTATCGATACACCAAATTGCCATTGGTTTTCCATACAGCTTTATTTGCAGCCAAATTTGAGATGTACAATTGAGGTTGCCTAGTAAATAAATTCACTACCCCACCCAATGCATCACTACCATATAAAGTAGAACTAGGTCCGTAATTGATTTCAACACGATCCAAAATTAGATTGTCAACAGTAATGATATTTTGCAAATGACCTGCCCTAAAAATGGCACTATTCATTCGCACTCCATCCACCATTAACAATACTCTACTCGCTTCAAATCCTCTCACCACAGGACTTCCGCCACCTGCTTGACTTTTTTGTACAAACACCTGTCCCGAGGCAGTTAGGATATCTGCAGTATTCGCTTGTTGTTGAATTAAAACTTTATCCGTTAAGGATACGACACGCTGTATGATATTTTTAGATAAGGTTGGAAACTTATTGGCGTATATAATTACATCTTGTAGTTTTTTAGAACTAGTATCTGTTTGCGCCAAAGCCTGCACTGACATACCTAAAAACAATACAGCGGCTATTAAAAGACGCATCTATTATTTTTTTAAATGAAAATGGATGGTCGCTTGAAAAAGACGACCTGTCTAGTTGGATTAGACAGCTTCTGGCGGAGGTGAAATCTGACCTAAAGATGTTTCGGTCAATCGAACTTGAAAATTTGAATAGGCTATTTGATTCAACTGCAAAAATGCCTGCTGACATTGGGATGCACAAATTTGATCAAATATTGAAATGTTGAAATTGAACTTCTGTTTAGTTGACTTTTTATTGGTAGCCAATTCCTTGTCTATATGTTGCGCTTTAGTTTGTTTAGCCACAATCTCCGCTTCCTCTTTATCCGAAGCAGCAACCAATTCCCATCCAGCTTCTGTTTTGGTTAAGGAAACAATATCATAAAACATACCTGCATGGCTAAACTCGCGTCCCTTCTCTTCCCATTGATATCCATCTGGCAAAATAGTCTTGTCCTTTAATTGTAGTGTGATTTGATGTTCTTCTTCAATGGTTTCACCGGCTGCAATACTTGCGAATCTTTCCTGCTCATGCCATTGCTCCTGTACCCAATAATACAGGGATAAACTACTTGTAGAAAGTAGTAAGGCGGTGAAACAAAATATAGCAATGGTCTTTTTCAATGAACCTAAGGTACGGAAAAAAGAGAGATTTTTTTAGGTTCAAATTAAAGGAGTCTTTCGATAGAAATAAAATTGTTGTTGTAGCCAGGACCTACCATTAGTGTGATTCTCCAAAATCGAAGATTTGTTGAATCTCTTACAAAATAATTAGCTACATCCCCATCTTGACCAAAACTCCAAGATGTCCCTATATATCCATAACTACTACTTACTACTTGGGTATAGTCAGAAAAATGAGTGAAAGCGTTTGTTCCCGTAGCACCATTATAAGTTGTATATGCAGAAACAATTGCGTTAAAATTAGTACCAGTTGTTTTAATTTGCAAACTTCTGCTTCCTCCTGTTGACATAATTACTTGTACATCTCCCAATGTAACAGGAATACCTGCATTAACAAATCCCGCTGCTTTTACTACTACATTGCCGCTAGGATCCCCTAATGTAATTTTTCCAGATACATTTGCATTCCCTGTCACATCTAATGCTTGTGTTGGGGAATTATTTCCAATCCCCACTTTGCCTAATGTATTATATGTATCATTGCCAGAAAGTGTCCATGGATTTACAATGGCCGAAGATCCTATTTGTGTTATGATTGCATTCGTAGCATAAGCCCTCAACACGGTTGTAGCATTACCCACAAAACTAATATACAAAGAAACGGTTATGTTTCTTGTAGGGGTATAAATAAAATCGATCACCCCTTGACCAGAAAAATTAATATTGCTACTAGAACTAATTAGAGACCCAAGAGGTCCAATATTTACACCGTCGGCTGTTCTCCATATAATATCCAAAGCCGATGCTGCTGGACTTGTCCCATTTAAACTTGCAAGCGCTGTAAGTCTGTACGTTTTACCTGCAGTTAATGAAAAGTTTCCTGTGTTTGCATCATAAGGGATATTACCCGATTGAATCGTTTGAAATTTTACATTTTGTCCAGCTGTAGAATTGGATTGATCCGTTGTTAGCATTACCGAAACATAATCCACACTTTGTCCGTTCACTGCGGTATTCCCTGAAATTACTTGTGCTTCAAACCAAGGATAGGAACCCGTTAAACTAAAATCACCACTTCCACCTAATTGACTCACATTAAACGGGGCAACTATTCTATAGGAGACCACTGTAGGGACGTTAGTGGTAATGATTGCTTCGGACAAACCTCCGGTAGCACCCCAACCTGCAGTACTACCTGCAGAATAAGAAGCAGATGCACTACCGAAAAAAGCACCTGTAGTTTCATTATACCATGCTAACTGTGGTCTTGAATCTGAATTCGATGTTTGAAAATTAGGCACCTGTGCTAATAAACGATACGTTCTGCCAGCGGCCAATGTAATTTGACCGGTCGAAGTATTTAAAGACATTTCTTGACCAGCTACATTATCTACTTGCGTAAAAACTACTGTTCCACCAGCAGCAATGCCGGTAGTTTGACCGGAGGACCTTGACCCTCTTAGGATGGATGCACTCACTCCAGACCCACTTGCAGTTGCAATCGTTGCCCAACTCGTTCCATTCCAATAATAATATCCTGCCACAAGTCCAGCATTATTTCCTGTATTATAAACCAACAAACCAGTGGCAGGATTTGCAATTGTTGTGTTATCGGTTCCGCTTGTTAAAGTAACACGCGGTGGCAAAAAACCTTTATTGGTTGCACTCACTTCTAACTTTGCAGAAGCATCAGGCGTGGTGGTACCTATACCTGTTTGTGCAATTGAAAACATTGCAGCAAACATCCACATCAAGAAAAATAGAATTGATTTGATTTTCATAAACTACTAATTCAATTTAGCTTCTAACTTTAATAATCTAGCTTCAAATTCAGTTTGCTTCTTTTTTAATACCTCAATCTCTTGTTGTTGCGATTGAATTACTTTTAAAGAAATGGCATGCAATGCTTGATAGTTAACCGATTTAGTTTGCATGCTATCGCTAGCAGTTAAAACCATTTCAGGAAATAACTTTTCTACCTCCTGCGCAATTAAACCATATTGCATTTTTGTATCTCTTGGCATCTCCTGATTCCAGTAATAAGTAATAGGACGAAGCCTTAAGTACTTTTCAATCACATCTGCACCAAATTCATTGATTGTATTTTTTAATCTTAGATCGGAACGTTGTACTAAACTTCCATAATAAAGGCCAGAACAAGATATATCATAGGCCGCAAGTCCTCCTCCCCATCCACCTGGAAAATCACTAGCATAATTACCCGCAGAAGATGGAATAATGACTCTAGCTTGCCCTGTTTCATTAATTATGATTGCATTTTTTGAAGCAGTTGATGTATTGAAGTTCCAGTCTGTGTTGATAATAAATTGATCGGTTGGATTGTTAAAACCCATACTAAAACCGGCAAATGTTTTTGCATCAAAACTTATATATGGCTTTCCTCCGCTTGTTCCAGCTGTTCTTACTGCAACAATTGCATTTGCAGTGGATGACGTATTGTTATTATTAAATACATATAGACTTGGTACGGTGTTGTCTCCTGGATCACCACTACCCATACTATTGCCATTTTCAATGTGTAATGCTGTTGATGGAGCTATTGTTCCTAATCCTAATTTACCTGTATTGGTTAAACGCAATTTTTCTGCTCCACCAGTAGACCATCTATGTGTTTGTATACTAGTTCCATTTGATTCGAAACCATATGCCAAATTATTAGGCTCTCCTATTGCTTCATTTGTTGCGAACCAATGCATATTACTACCATCCTTACCAAAATAGGTTCTATTACCAGCATTAATTAATGATGCACTAAATTTTCCTGTGCCTGTTACATCCAGTGTGGTTGTTGGAGCTGTGTTCCCAATACCTACATTGCCACTTAAGTTATATGTATTTGTTCCAGAAAGTATCCATGGATTCACAATAGCAGAGGATCCAATTTGTTGAATATTTGCCCAAGTGCTTGAATAATTAACCGATATTGATGGCGCGTAAGCAGCTAATGTTCCACTAAGACTATAAACCCTTAAAAAAACTCTCGTATCAACAGTTGGGGTGTAATAAACGACTGCCTTATCTTGTGGTGCATCAGAAAATACTTGACCAGCTTTCATAACCGCACCTGTACTTCCTCCTGGTAATAAATTGTTTGAATTATCAACCCATCCATAATAGGCATACCCACCTGAAGTCCCTCCAATTGCAGCTTCTAATTTATAAGTTTTATTCGCCTTTAAATTAAATCCACCACTAGTGATTGTTATTCCTGTGCCAGATGAAGTATTGAAATTTATATTTCCAACAGCGGTATATGTTTGATTGGCAGATAAAGATGCTTGAATATAATCAACCGATTGTCCAGTTACTGGCGCGTTGCCAGAAATTACTTCTGCTTCAAACCAAGGATAAGAACCAGTAGTAGAAAAATCAGTAAGTCCTCCAACGGTTACTGAACCACTGCTTAAAGAACTTAGCAACCTAAAAGATAAGACCGTAGAGACATTGGGGGTAATGATTACCTCCGCTATACCACCAAATACACCAACACCTGATGCTCCATCGGTTGGGGAATATGCATTTGTTGCACTACCAATATAGGAGGAAGAAGTTTCATTATACCACATGAATGCTGGCCTACTACCTATGAAATTGGGAACAGCTGCAATAAGCCTATAGGTATTTCCGGGCGCTAAGGTAATTTTTCCATTAGTTGTATTTAATGAAATATCTTGACCTGAATTATTATCCACGGCAGAAAAACTTACAATTCCGCCAACAGCTATGGATGATTGAGTTGCAGTCCTTGATCCTCTTAAAAAAGAAGCTGCAAAACTTCCGCTACCACCAGCAGTTGCAATAGTAGCCCAAGCATTCCCATTCCAAAAATAATAACCTGCTGCTAATCCTATATTAGTTCCTGTATTATACACTAACAAACCAGTTGCAGGGCTTGGAATAGTAGAATCATCAGAAATACCAGTTAAGGTCACACGTGGCGGCAACAATCCTTTATTGGTAGCAAATATATCTAGCTTTGCAGAAGCATCTGGTGTAGTGGTACCGATACCTGTTTGTGCAAATGCATTTGCACAAAACATAGCTAATAATGATGTTATAAATATTTTTTTCATATTAATTATCTTATCCAGATTTGATTGTAGGTACTATTAGCAGAGTTGTTCGGGAAATCATCTACTTCCCATCTATAAGTGCTCCCTTTAATTCCCCAATGATAAGTGCCGTTTAAATACATGGGGAAATTAGTCATCGCTGAATTTCCTTGATCAATAATATAATTTGCAGTACTCGCTGGAAGAAAAGCCGAATGTCCGGACAAGGAAGTGTAACTTGTTGAAACACCATTCATGCTTCCTGTTCCCGTTTTGAAATAACTAATCGTATTTGCATTTGAAGTTTTAAAATGGATTACACGTGCATGAGCAGAAGTTTTCCCGTAAAATCTTAATTCTGAAAAAGTGAATTTTGTTAAATAGGAAGGTATTGTGTGCCCCCAAGTAGTCGCGCTTGCTGATTCATCGACTCCTAAACTTGTGGAACCTAGGAGAGGCAGTGCGTTTGACTTTTCTGCCAATGCAGGATTTGTACCTCCTGCATGTAAATAATTCAATACCAAAGTCCAACCACCACCATCTGTTGTCATATCACAGTAACAAGAAGTGGCAGGAGTTGCTCCAGCAGTTCCATCTGGATCAATCGTGTAAACTCCTGAACTAGCATTGGGGAAATTGTCTATAATTTCTTTACAAGATTTAAAAATATTATCACGCAATAAAATTCCCAAGCGCATAGAAGCATGTGCATTTACACCAATAGGAGTAACTCGAACATAACGCGCAAACATCACTTGTGGAAAATTTCGATATACTTTGGTATTTTGATCTGTATTTAAAGAAAGACTAGTACTTACAGTTGCCCAATTAACATTATCTATACTCGTTTCCACTTTCGCACTTGTCACCCATTGCGCAGAATTTGCTCTTCCTTGTGTAACAATGCCCTGCACCCATCTAGGACTTAATAAATCATATTGCAGATAATCTGTTCCATTATTTGCACTTCCTGCAGACCATGCTTGATAAGAATCAATCCACGGCACGTAATGCCATAAACCAAATGCATCGCCCGCCCAAACACTTGATAAAGACCAGTTTTGTTGCAGGTTTAAGGACTCCATCGCAGGACTTGCATTCATACTTGTTGCAGTTTCCCATTTAGTCGTGCTATTGGTTAATGCCAATTTAGCTGAACCTGTAAATGTTACTTTATTAGCGTAAAATGTACGGCCTTCGGGTATAGCAATTGTATGTCCATTTAAAATATTAGCTGTTCCTGTAAGATCCTTAGGACTCGTCCAAGTATTGGCATTATTAAAGTTACCAGTGCCTGTACTATTGGTAGAAGTTTGCGCAACAATAGTTGTGCATTTGAATAAAAGAATAAATATGAAAATGCGTTTCATTATTATTTATTTCTTTTTTTACTCAGCTTATTTACTTTGATAGTTAAACTATCAATTTGTTTTTGTTGTTCTTTAATCGCTTCAACCAGAAGGGCTACCACTTTGTCGTATTTCACTGAACGGTATTCTTCTGCTGTCTTGTCTTTCATCACCACTTCTGGAAGTACTTTCTCAACTTCTTGTGCAATAAAACCAAGTTCTGTTTTATCAGAAAACTCTTTTGAAGGAAATGCTTTTTGATTCCAATTAAAATAAACGCCGCGTAATGATTTTACTTTATCCAATGCGTTTTCAACAGAACGAATGTTGGTCTTGTATCTTATGTCAGAAGATCCTGCAATAGAATTGGCAATGATATCTCCATTTACTTGAAGGCGCACAGTCGGATCTGAATTACCCATCCCAATAAAACCATTTTCTTTAATTACAATTCCATTTAACTCACTAGAAGAAAATATACGAAGTCTTGCATTGGCTGCAGATGAACCATACTGATCAATAAACCAATCTGTTGTACTACCCACTAATGACTTTTTTATGGTTATCTGCCCTCCTTCATATTGTGTCGTACTTGGATTTATTGTTATATCCCCCGATATCGTACCTCCTGCATTACCAACGGTTAAGGTAGTAGCTGGACTACTTGTGCCAATTCCTACATTACCAGCATTATCAATACGCAATCTTTCTGCTCCTGCAGTGCGCATAACAATGTTATTCAACATATCTGCTACGTTAGAATAACCCGATAAGTCAATAGAAGACTGTGTACCTGTACTATTACCGCCGCCTGCTGACAATCTTAAAAATCCATCATCGCCTCCGTCTGCCTGAGTTGCACCGCCTCCACCGCCTACTCCTCTAATTTCATAATTGCCAATGTTCAATGTGTTTAAAGCGGGCCTTGAAGTACTATTATTTGCAAATCCGTGATGAATGCGAACACCCCCTCCAACTATATTTAATCTTGCTGTTGGATTAGTAGTACCTATACCCACATTGCCTCCGTTTGGATTTATAGCTATATTATAAGTAGTGCCATATGCAGATTTAGACCTTGCTTGTAACCATGCATAAGTTGATGTTGAACTCAATCCAAAATCCAATACATGCGATCCAGCATTTGGACCCAATCTTAAATTACCATTGGCAGTAGCGCCAGAACTTGCAGGATCCGCAGCAGTAGTGACCACTTCCAACTTATTAATGGGTACCGTAGTACCAATACCAGTTTGTGCATTAACAAAGATGCCACAAAATAAAAAGACAACCGTAATTATACTTTTATAAACCATACCTATGTTTTGTTGCATTAAAATTTTGAAACACTTCATCCGCACTTAACGCTCTGTTGTATATGTTTATTGAACCAATATATCCATTAAAATCTAACGCGCCTCCAGTCCTAGCATCACCTATCCATAAACTTGAGCTAGTATTATTCGTTCTTGCGGCATTAGATCTCACAGGTCCATCGAGTGAAGCATTTAAATACATTTGCATATTTCCACTACTTATGGTGAACCCTACTTGATACCATGTATTGGTTGTCAAAAATGCTGATCCGAACATGTCACTCTTACTTGTAGTAAATAAATGTTGTCTGATTGATGCTCCATTATTAAATAAATCATAATGAAAATCAG